>CACXVS010000119.1 GCA_902771155.1 uncultured Prevotellaceae bacterium | reverse complement strand
GCAGGTGAGCTCCGTGGCAGCCGTATCTTCGGCCCTGTGGCCCGTGAGCTGCGCGCCGTGAACATGAAGGTCGTTTCTTTGGCACCTGAAGTACTTTAAGAGTTAAAGAGTAAAAAGTAAAAAAGTAAAGAAGAAATGGCAAAGTTCAATATTAAGAAGAATGATACCGTCATCGTCCTGGCCGGTGAGGACAAGGGCAAGACGGGTAAGGTGCTGAAGGTCCTGACCGACAAGCAGCGCGCACTTGTTGAAGGTGTGAACATGGTCAACAAGAGTGCTAAGCCGAGTGCCAAGAACCCTCAGGGAGGCTTTGTGAAGATGGAGGCTCCTATTCACATCTCAAATATTAGTTTGATTGATCCGAAGAGTGGCAAGGCTACCCGTGTCGCCATCAAGCGCGAGGGCAAGAAGGTCACCCGTATCGCTAAAAAGTCAGGGGAGGAGATTAAGTAATGGCAAATACAGCACAGTTAAAGACAGAGTATAAGGAGAAGATCGCTCCCGCTCTGAAGAAGCAGTTCAACTACACATCGGAGATGCAGATCCCCGTCCTGAAGAAGATTGTCGTCAACCAGGGTCTGGGTGACGCCACACAGGACAAGAAGATCATCGACGTGGCTATCAACGAGATCTCCGCCATCTGCGGCCAGAAGGCAGTGGCAACCTATTCCAAGAAGGATATCGCCAACTTCAAGCTTCGTAAGAAGATGCCAATCGGCGTGATGGTGACCCTGCGCCGCGAGCGCATGTATGAGTTCCTGGAGAAGCTCGTCCGCATCGCACTGCCCCGTATCCGTGACTTCAAGGGTATCGAGTGCAAGTTCGACGGCCGTGGCAACTACACACTGGGTATCCAGGAGCAGATCATCTTCCCGGAGATCAATATCGATTCAGTAGACCGCATCCAGGGTATGAACATCACCTTCGTGACCACGGCTCAGACCGACGAGGAAGGTTTCGCTCTGCTCAAGGCCTTCGGTCTTCCAAGATATGGCAAAGGAATCAATGAAAGCCCGCGAGGTGAAGCGCGCCAAGCTCGTAGCCCGCTATGCTGAGAAGCGTGCAGCCCTGAAGAAGATCATCGCCACTGCCGATGTGAACACTGAGGAGGGCGCTATGGCTGCCTATGAGGCCGCCCGCAAGCTGCAGAGCATCCCCAAGAACGCCAACCCCATCCGTCTGCACAACCGTTGCAAGATCACGGGTCGTCCGAAGGGTTACATGCGCCAGTTCGGCCTCTCCCGTATCCAGTTCCGTGAGATGGCATCAAGCGGTCTGATACCTGGTGTGAAGAAGGCAAGCTGGTAAACCAAGAGCGAACAGAAGTTTTTTTATTATTAATATTGTCGGGGCAGTCCCGATCAATTAAAACATTTATTTTATGACAGATCCAATAGCAGATTATCTGACCAGACTCAGAAACGCCATCATGGCACATCACCGTGTCGTGGAGGTTCCTGCGTCTAACTTGAAGAAGGAGATTACGAAGATCCTCTTCGAGAAGGGTTACATCCTGAACTACAAGTTCATCGAGGATGGTCCTCAGGGTACTATCAAGGTGGCCCTGAAGTACGACCCCGCCACTCGTGAAAACGCCATCAAGTGCCTGAAGCGAGTTTCAACCCCAGGTCTTCGCCAGTACACTGGTTACAAAGACATGCCGAGAGTAATTAACGGACTTGGTATCGCCATTCTTTCCACGTCCAAAGGTGTAATGACAGACAAAGAGGCCGCCGACCTGAAGATCGGTGGTGAGGTTCTTTGCTACGTATATTAATTGGAGGATAGCATATGTCAAGAATAGGAAAATTGCCAATTAGTATTCCCGCAGGCGTTACCGTTGCTCAGGACAAGGACGGCATCGTGACCGTGAAGGGTCCCAAGGGCGAGCTCTCACAGAAGGTAGACGCCTCTATCAAGGTGAAGATTGAGGATGGCCACATCACATTTGAGATTGATGAGAACAGTCCTGTGAACATCAAGCAGAAGCAGGCTTTCCACGGTCTGTATCGTGCACTCGTCAACAATATGGTTGTCGGCGTGAGCGAGGGTTACAAGAAGGAGATGGAACTCGTCGGTGTCGGTTACCGTGTGTCTAACCAGGGTAACATCATCGAGTTCGCACTCGGTTATACGCACCCCATCTTCATCCAGCTTCCGAAGGAAGTGAAGGTTGAGACCAAGATGGAGCGTAACCAGAACCCCCAGATCATCCTTGAGTCATGCGACAAGGCACTGCTCGGTCTGATCTGCGCTAAAATTCGTTCTTTCCGCATGCCTGAGCCTTACAAAGGAAAGGGTATCTTGTTCAAGGGTGAGGTTATCCGT
>CACXVS010000118.1 GCA_902771155.1 uncultured Prevotellaceae bacterium | reverse complement strand
CAAAGAGATGGAGATTAGTTCAAATCGTAGAAAAAGCTAAGTAATTATGATACAGACAGAATCAAGACTTACAGTAGCTGACAACAGCGGTGCACGCGAAGCTCTCTGCATCCGTGTATTGGGCGGTACCAAGCGCCGTTATGCCAGCGTAGGTGATATCATCGTGGTCTCTATCAAGAACGCGATCCCTACAAGTGATGTGAAGAAGGGTGCAGTATCAAAGGCTTTGGTTGTTCGCACTAAGAAGGAAATCCGTCGTGCCGATGGTTCTTACATCCGTTTCGACGACAATGCCTGTGTATTGCTGAACAATGCAGGCGAGCTTCGTGGTAGCCGTATCTTCGGCCCAGTAGCCCGTGAGCTCCGTGCTGTGAATATGAAGGTCGTTTCTTTGGCACCTGAGGTACTTTAAAAGTGGAAAAAGTAAAAAAGTAAAAAAGTAAAGAAGAAATGGCAAAGTTCAATATTAAGAAAAACGATACAGTCATCGTTCTGGCCGGTGAGGACAAGGGCAAGACTGGTAAGGTGCTGAAGGTAATGGCCGACAAGGAGCGTGCACTCGTAGAGGGCGTGAATATGGTCAATAAGAGTGCCAAGCCCAGTGCCAAGAATCCTCAGGGAGGCTTTGTGAAGATGGAAGCTCCTATTCACATCTCAAATATTAGTTTGATTGATCCGAAGAGTGGCAAGGCTACCCGCGTCGCTATCAAGCGTGAGGGAAAGAAGGTCGTTCGTATCGCTAAAAAGTCAGGAGAGGAGATTAAGTAATGGCAAATACAGCACAGTTAAAGAAAGAGTATAAGGAGAAGATTGCTCCAGCTCTGCAGAAGCAGTTCAACTACACTTCAGCAATGCAGATCCCCGTCCTGAAGAAGATCGTTGTCAACCAGGGTCTGGGTGACGCTACACAGGACAAGAAGATCATCGATGTTGCTATCAATGAGATTTCGGCCATCTGCGGTCAGAAGGCAGTTGCTACCTATTCAAAGAAGGATATCGCCAACTTCAAGCTTCGTAAGAAGATGCCTATCGGCGTGATGGTGACACTCCGCCGTGAGCGCATGTATGAGTTCCTCGAGAAGCTCGTCCGCATCGCCCTGCCACGTATCCGTGACTTCAAGGGTATCGAGAGCAAGTTTGACGGTCGTGGTAACTACACACTGGGTATCCAGGAGCAGATTATCTTCCCGGAGATTAATATCGATTCAGTAGACCGCATCCAGGGTATGAACATCACTTTCGTTACGTCTGCACAGACCGACGAGGAGGGACGCTAAAAACGATTAAGAGATATGGCAAAAGAATCAATGAAAGCCCGCGAGGTGAAGCGCGCCAAGCTCGTAGCCCGCTATGCTGAGAAGCGTGCAGCTCTGAAGAAGGTTATCGCAACTACAGAGGATCCTGCCGAGGCTTATGAGGCAGCTCGCAAGCTGCAGAGCATTCCCAAGAACGCTAACCCCATCCGTCTGCACAATCGTTGCAAGATCACGGGTCGTCCCAAGGGATATATGCGCCAGTTCGGTCTCTCTCGTATCCAGTTCCGCGAGATGGCATCAAGCGGTCTGATTCCGGGAGTAAAGAAGGCCAGCTGGTAATCCTCTCACTCATGCGAAAGAGACATTTATTTATTTAATATTGTCGGGGTAGTCCCGATTAATTAAAACATTTATTTTATGACAGATCCAATAGCAGATTATCTGACACGACTCAGAAACGCAATCATGGCACATCACCGTGTCGTTGAGGTTCCTGCGTCAAACTTGAAGAAGGAAATCACAAAGATCCTCTTCGAGAAGGGTTACATCCTGAACTACAAGTTCATCGAGGATGGTCCTCAGGGTACTATCAAGGTAGCTCTGAAGTACGACCCTGCAACTCGTGAAAACGCCATCAAGTGCCTGAAGAGAGTATCCACTCCGGGTCTCCGCAAGTACACTGGCTACAAAGAGATGCCGAGAGTAATTAACGGACTTGGAATTGCAATCCTTTCCACGTCTAAAGGTGTAATGACAGACAAAGAGGCTGCCGACCTCAAGATCGGTGGCGAGGTTCTTTGCTATGTATATTAATTGGAGGATAGAATATGTCAAGAATAGGAAAATTGCCAATTAGTATCCCTGCTGGCGTTACTGTTGCTCAGGACAATAACGGTGTAGTAACTGTCAAGGGTCCCAAGGGAGAGCTTTCTCAGAAGGTAGACCCCTCTATCAAGATGAAAATCGAGGATGGCCACATCACATTCGAGATCGACGAGAACAGCCCTGTGAATATCAAGCAGAAGCAGGCTTTCCACGGTCTTTATCGTGCACTTGTCAATAATATGGTTGTAGGCGTGAGCGAAGGTTACAAGAGAGTCATGCGACAAGGCACTGCTCGGTCTGATTTGTGCTAAAATTCGTTCTTTCCGTATGCCTGAGCCTTACAAAGGAAAGGGTATTTTGTTCAAGGGTGAGGTTATCCGTCGCAAGTCGGGTAAGTCGGCATCAGCTAAGTAATTAAGAATTAAGAATTAAGAATTAAGAATTCAAGATTATGACAACAAAGAAAGTAGAAAGACGAATTAAGATCAAATATAGAATTCGCAAGAACGTGTTCGGCACAGCCGAGCGTCCTCGTCTGAGCGTGTTCCGCAGCAACAAGCAGATCTATGCTCAGGTGATTAATGATTTGGAAGGTAAAACACTCGCATCTGCATCTTCTCTGGGTTTGGAGGCTATGCCGAAGATCCAGCAGGCTGAGAAGGTCGGTGAGCTCGTAGCCCAGAAGGCTCAGGAGGCTGGCGTTACTGCCGTTGTCTTCGACCGTAACGGTTATCTGTATCACGTAAAGGTGGACTTAAATTCTAAACGATTATGGCAATGAAAAATGTTAAAGTAAATAGTGACGTAGAGTTGAAAGACAGACTGGTTGCCATCAACCGTGTTACCAAGGTAACTAAGGGAGGTCGCACCTTTACATTCGCAGCCATTGTGGTTGTCGGCGACGGCAACGGTATCATCGGCTGGGGTCTTGGCAAGGCTGGCGAAGTAACCGCAGCCATCGCCAAGGGTGTTGAGGCTGCCAAGAAGAATCTTGTAAAGGTTCCTGTACTCAAGGGTACCATCCCCCATGAGATGGAAGCCCGTTTCGGTGGCGCACAGGTGTTCCTGAAGCCGGCTGCAGCCGGTACTGGTCTGGTGGCCGGTGGTGCTATGCGTGCCGTTCTCGAGAGCGTAGGTATCAAGGACGTGCTTGCTAAGTCAAAGGGTTCATCTAACCCCCACAACCTGGTAAAGGCAACTATCGTGGCTCTGAGCCAGATGCGCGATGCCTACACCGTAGCAGGTACACGTGGTATCAGTATGGAAAAAGTATTTAGAGGATAAAGGAGAATAGACAATGGCAACAATTAAGGTAAAGCAGATTAAGAGTAAGATCGGTTATCCGGTAGACCAGAAGCGTACGCTCCAGGCTCTCGGCCTGCGTAAGATCTCTCAGGTTGTTGAGGTAGAG
>CACXVS010000117.1 GCA_902771155.1 uncultured Prevotellaceae bacterium | reverse complement strand
TTATCAGTTGGTTTTTGAAAAACCGCTGCAAAGATACAAAAAAGTTAAGAGTTAATCGTGCAGAGTTAAGAGTTTTTTGCACAAAGAAGAATCTTTTAGCGTTAAAGTATATAAAATTAGTTGTCGGAGTAGCACTTTTGCCACTCCGACATATCAATTCACTTGCTTGGTATAGGTAAAGAGATAAACCACGCCGATGGCCATGACAATCACGGCACCAGCCTGACCGACGGCATCGCTGGCAAAGCCCATGAGCAGCGGGAAGATCGTACCGCCGAAGAGGCCCATGATCATCAGACCACTAACCTCGTTTTGTTTCTCAGGTACTGAAGTGAGTGCCTGGGCAAAGCAGATGGAGAAGATATTGGAGTTGCCGAACCCCACCAGGGCAATAGCCGTGTAGAGCATCCACGCCTCCGTGCCGAAGAACAGACCGCACATCGAGAGCGCCATCATCAACACGCTGATAATGAAGAATGTACGGCTGGGCAGGATGCGTAGGAAGAACGAACCCGACAGACAGCCGATGGTGCGGAAGATGAAATAGAGACTCGTGGCAAAGGCGGCATCGTTCAGACTCATGTCGAGGCGCTCCATCAGGATCTTCGGGGCCGTGGTGTTCGTACCCACATCGATACCTACATGACAGATGATACCGAAGAATGTGAGTAGTACGATGGGGGTGCCTAAGAGTTTGAAACAGTCTGTAAACTGCTCTGCGACAGACTTTTGTGGACCGGTAAGCGGGTTTATGTCCTCCAGGATAGGGGTTACACCCAACATTACGGCTGCCATGATACCTACCAAGAAATAGATGCCGAAGAGGATGCGCCAGTCGAAACCGAAAGTTGGAATCACATGGGTGGCACCCCACATGGCCAAATAAGGGGCGAGAAACGAGGCGATGGCCTTGATAAACTGTCCGAAAGTCAGGGTGGAAGCCAGATGATTGTCTTGTGAACGTCCACTGTCCATCACTGTGGCTACCAACGGGTTGAGCGAGGTCTGCATCAAGGCGTTGCCGATGCCGAGTAGCGAGAAGGCTATCAGCATCGTGGTGAAACTCTCACCGAAGAGTGGAATCAGCAAAGACAGAATGGTCACGATGAGGGAGAGCATCACCGTGTTCTTCCGTCCGAGTTTGTTCATCAGCATACCCGTCGGTACGCTGAAGATCAGAAACCAGAAAAAAACGAGGGAGGGAAAGATGTTGGCTACAGAATCGGTCAACTGCAGGTCTTCTTTTACGTAGTTAGAAGCAATACCCACCAGATCCACGAAGCCCATTGCAAAGAAGCAGAGCATCACGGGGATGAGCGTTAGATCTCTTGTTTTAGCAACCATGTCATATATATCGTTTTTTTTATTTTCTTTTTTACAAAGGAATAGCGCCTCTCCCGAGCCGCTATTTTCCACTCATTACCTAACTAACCTTAGTGTTTATTACTAACTAAATTAAAAATAACTAAAAATAACAATAACCATTAATCTTAATGCATGAACTTAATCTGTGCTGCAAAGATAGGCATAATATTCGATGGAATCGATAAAAATTGTTTCAAAGACTAACAAAAATCGTTCATTGTAACATATGAGTTAGAAATGAACGATTTTTGATATTAGGGACTGACCCCAGTATGAAGTATCGGACTATTTGGCTTTGGCGCGCTTCTTCTGTTCTTTCTGGTAAGCCTTCATCTCGATGATGGTGGCGAGTCCCTTCTCATCTGCTCGAGGAAACGCTCACTGGTGTGCAGACGAGCATAAGCGGCTGAGGCGGCCAGACGGGCAGCGTTGACATCGCTCTGCCAGTGGGCACCGACGATCAGACGACTGTCACCATACATGTAACCACGGGCGAGCAGAGTGTCGGCACGATCGGGATTGATCTCTGAGAGCAACAGAGCAGAACTCCAACCCAACAAGGTGTGACCAGAGGGATAGGAACCATTCTTGCGGAGATGAGGCTCATCCTCAGGATAGAGGGTCGGCTCGTTGAAGCGCATGAACGGACGCTTACGCATGTAATACTTCTTAGGAATGGTGCAGATACTGTCGCAGGTAGCCGTTCCTTCGCGCAGCACCTTATAGATCTCAGGGGTCTCCTCCTTAGAGATCTGCAGACCGAAAGGCTCGCTGAACTCGCGGATAATGCAGTCGATACCATAGACGGCATCGCGGATGGCAATGTCAGCGCGCTCCTTACAGTTACGCATCTGTTTA
>CACXVS010000116.1 GCA_902771155.1 uncultured Prevotellaceae bacterium | reverse complement strand
GATGGCGGTATTGTCGATTCCATCCCAGTGGTGCGTGCCATCGATAAGGGCTATTCTCCCAATGTGGTGATCATGACGCGCAATCGTGGTTTCCGTTCAGCAGAGCCAGACTTCAAGGTGCCCCGTCTGTTCTATAAACAGTATCCCCGTCTGCGTGTTGTTCTCAGCCATCATGTGAAAGCCTACAACGAACAGCTTGACCTCATTGAACGTATGGAGGACTGGGGTGAAGTCGTCTGCATCCGTCCAGAGCGTCCGATGGAGGTCGATCGTATCTGCCGGGATGTCTCGAAGCTCGAAGCTCTCTATGAAGAAGGCTTCGCCCTCGGAGAACAGTTCTGTACGAGGGTACAAAGGTAAAAAAGTAAAAAAATACGGGGCAAATGAAGATTTACCTTTTACCTTTTTACTTTTTTACTTTTTTTTATTATCTTTGCAGCCAAATTGAAATCATAGACATAAAAAATACAATGGGAAAAGTAATTTTGACTGGTGACCGCCCCACCGGTAAACTCCATCTCGGACATTATGTAGGCTCACTGCGCCGTCGTGTCGAGTTGCAGAATAAGGGCGATTTCGACCGTATGTTCGTGTTCATGGCCGATGTACAGGCCCTCACCGATAATGCCGACAATCCAGAGAAGATTCGTCAGAACATCATCGAGGTAGCCCTCGACTATCTGGCAGTGATGAACCTTGTCTCCGTGAGCCGTGTACAGCGTAATCCCACGGTGAAGACCGAAGTCAAGATGCGTGGCTTCGAGGGCGAGAGCATCCCCCTCGGTTTCTTCTGCTATCCTGTGTCGCAGGCTGCTGACATCACACTGTTTAAGGCTACCACTGTTCCCGCAGGAGAAGATCAGGAGCCAATGCTGGAAGTTACCCGTGAACTCGCACGCCGTTTCAATCAGGTATATGCCCCCGTACTCGTGGAGCCCAACATCCTGTTGCCTGAGAACCTCACGGCCCGTCGCCTTCCAGGTACCGACGGTAAGGAGAAGATGTCGAAGTCGCTGGGCAATTGCATCTACCTCTCCGACTCAGCCGAAGATGTATGGCAGAAGGTACGTTCGATGTACACCGATCCTGAGCACGTGAACCTCAACGATCCTGGTCATGTGGAAGGCAATGCGGTGTTCACCTATCTCGATGCTTTCTCTTGCGATGAGGACTTCAAGGAGTTCTGGCCTGAGTATCAGAATCTCGACGAGTTGAAGGATCACTACCGTCGTGGTGGTCTGGGCGATATGAAGTGCAAGAAGTTCCTCAATCAAGTACTCAACAAGTTCCTGGAGCCCATGCGCCTCCGTCGTGCTGAGTTCGAGAAGGATATCCCCGAGATTTACAATATCTTGAAGAAGGGTACGGAACAGGCCCGTGAGGTTGGAGCCCAGACGATGGATGAGGTCCGCAAGGCCATGCGCATCGACTACTTCAACGATGCCGAGCTCATCCGCCAGCAAGCCGAGCGCTTCGCTAAAAAATGAAACAACTGATCTTATTGCTATGCTTTGTAGCCCTGTTGCCCTTAAGCAGATTGTTTTGGCTCTCGTTATTGGTTCCCCGATGTAGAAGTAAAAGGGGAAATGCTGATCAAGGTACTTTCTTGTGTCATTGACCTGAGTCAAAATAGGGCTGTTATCGCACACAATTTGGCAAAATTGTTTGTGTGGTACATAAAAATACAGTAATTTTGCAGCGTCAAATAAAGGAATTAAGAACGTATTAAAGAAAAAGGAGATTTAGATTATGATTACTTTGATGGAAATGGGCGCATTGCTCGTAGCAGGATCAGTGTTCAGTGCTTGGATGGCAAAACACGATAACCTGGAGGTTCGCTAACCTTCAGGTTTTTTAATGGCGTAATGGTCGCTCATGTACATACCGATGAGGATGAGGGCCGAACCCATGAGGAACCAGACGGTGATCTCTTCGCTGAGTAGCCACCAGGCAAAGAGAATGGTGGTGATGGGGTTGAAATAAACCCAGTTGGTGGCGACGACAATGCCAAGATGCTTGATGACAAAGTTCCAGGCGAGGTAGCAGATCATGGAGGCGACAATGCTGAGAAACATCAGGTTCCAGAAGACGGGGGCGCTGAGGAGCACATCGAGGGATGGGAACTCAGGGTGCCATATATAATAAGGTATCATGGTGAGGAGACCGTAGAAAAACACTTTCCGCGTGATGAAGAGCGTACTGTAACGTTTCATGGCAGTCTTCATCAGCA
>CACXVS010000115.1 GCA_902771155.1 uncultured Prevotellaceae bacterium | reverse complement strand
TAGCCAGCCTTTGCGGTAGCGCCCCCAGGCGACAAAAGGATTGGTGAAGATGCCGCTGTACTGGTTGATGATGCTGTCGAGTTCTGTGCCTGTGACTGCCGATGTGCCAACAATGACTGCTTCTTTGTCTAAGATGTCTTGACAGGTCCGGCTGATGGTCTCTGTCAGTTGCAGGTAATTGGCATTAAACTGCTCCAGGTCATCGCTGACGGCAACGTCGCAGAAACTGAGTCCGCCTTTGGTGTTTTCTGCTATCACGTTGAGGGCCATGCGGTCATATTTGTAGAGTTTCCCGTTCTGAGGTAACATATAAAACTCCTCTATCCCTGATGCCGCCTTGCCGATGCACCAACAGAGCAGCATGTTGAATTTCATACCGCGCCGACGGCTTACCTTACAGAGTCTCGTTACGTCGAAGGTCTTTGTGAATGTCACCATCGGCATGGGCGACTTCGTCCATAGTTCGAATGCGATGGCTCTATTAGTGTCCTTGGGATTGATTTCTTGTTTCATATCTTTGATATCTTACATAAAATCATAATACTTTCTTTGCTCCAGGAATCAGCCTTACCAACCAAGTGAGCACAAACGAACAAATGGTGGTAATGATGCCGATGAACATAAACTTACCAAAGGCTCCCATCCAGATGTTGTCGGTGGCATGTTGCAGAACTATCATCAGCAGCAAATGGAAGATGTAGGCACCATACGACTGGGCGGCACACCACTTCCAAAACTGACTATCCCAGTTTCCACATTCGCGGAACAACCAAAGCAGTCCGAAACAGATAAACACGCACAGAATCGATTCGTAGATGCCAAACCACTCAGCAACGAAGTCATTCCAAGCCCCACCATCGCGAAGATAGATGCCCAATGCCAAAGCACATCCTATCGCAAGCGAAATGGCTCCTGTGGTATTACCCATCTTTTCGAGCCAGGCAAATCTTCGTGCTAGAATGCCGATAACGAACATCATGACGTATTGCAGATAGTGGGCGGGTTCCATTGGCAACGGGATGATGCCAAAGGGCCAGATCCAATGATCCTGTGGGCTGACCTGACGGATCAGATAACTACCTATGCCCATGATGCCGCCAAATATTAACAAGCCGATGATGGTGGGTCTCGATGAACACTCGCCATCGATGGGCTTGCAAAACTGTCGAACCAAGGCGTAAATCAGACAGAACACCAGCAGACTCTCGATATACCACATGTGTCCAATCTCTGGTTTGCCTGATAAAACAGAGATCAGTCCACCCATCAGCAAAAGCGGAATACCCAAGCGGATTAGTTTCTTCTTGACAAACACCTTAGCCCCCTGCTTATCGAAACTCATGGGCACGAAATAACCTGAAATCAGGAAAAACAGTCCCATAAAGAAGGCTGCATTGACTGAGAAGAAGTGCCATATCCAAGGCATAAACTCGGCAGGATTGCTGGGATGGTAAGCCCAGTCGCCACCATCGCCGTATGCCTGACCGGCGTGGTGGAATATCACCAGCACCGTCAGGCACACCTTCAGATTGTCCAGATAAATAAGCCGTTTCATACTTATCATTTGGTTTTCAGTATTCCAAATTTACCGTTTACATTCTTGCCTTCTGCTTCTCGCCAGCACCACTTCCGCGATACTTCGAGCGAGCCTCGTTGAACTTCCAGGTGAGATTGATCAGGAACGTGCGACGGGCGGGGTTGTGAACCGTCAGTTCGCGGATGCCGTAGATAGTGGCATCGGTTTTGTTGGTGTTGAAGAGGTCAACACAACGCACATCGAGGGTCAACTGTCCCAGACGGCGGAGGTTGAAGTCGCGCTGCACGCCGAGCGTTATTTTTGTGACGAATGGTTGGTCGTTTATTTCTTTTTCATTTCCATTTCAAATTCTTTCCATTCTTCTCCGTCAATCGAATAGGCATCTTCGCCTGTGATGCGGAAGCCGACGGACTTGTAGCATTCTACGGCGGAGTGGTTGTCGCAAAACACGCCAAGGGTAATTTTCTGCGCACCCAGTTCCTGGTGTGCATAATCGATAGCGAGGCGCAGCAACTGTTTGCCA
>CACXVS010000114.1 GCA_902771155.1 uncultured Prevotellaceae bacterium | reverse complement strand
TCAACATCAACTCCTTCACCAATACTGGTTACAACCACTATGTGGGCTATGCCAGCGTCAACAGTCTGACGGAGTCACAGAAGAGCGTCACGAAGTCTGTTAATCTCAACCAGCGTCTGGCCCTCAGTTATCGTAACGAGTGGCTCGAGGTAGAACTGAGCGGAGGCGTAGGCTATAACCACTCACGCAACGACCTGCAGACGAGTGCCGACCTCGATACATGGCAGTTCTCTTATGGCGGTATGGTTGGCATCACAGCACCTTGGGGCACAGCCCTCACCACGAATCTCAATATGCAGAGTCGTCGCGGATACAGTGATGCGTCGATGAACACCAACGAACTCATCTGGAATGCGCAACTCTCACAGAGTTTCCTCAAGGGCAAGCCCCTCACCATCTCCCTGCAACTCTACGACATCCTGCATCAGCAGTCCACCTTCAGCCGTGCCATCTCTGCGATGGGTCGCACGGATACCGAATACAACTCCATCACGAGTTACGGCATGGTGCACGTCATCTACCGTCTGAACCTCTTTGGCGGCGGTAAGAATCCCTTCGGCTTCGGCGGAGGCGGCCCTGGAGGTCCTGGAGGCCGTCCTGGAGGCGGACGCCCAGGCGGTGGTCGTCCCGGTGGCTTCGGTGGCGGTGGCCGCAGATTCTAAGGTGATTAATAATTGATTCAATGCTGCAAAGATAATGCTTATCTTTGAAACAATCAAAAGAAAGGCATCTGATAAGGATGCCTTTCTCATTTTGTCATCTGGAGTTCTCGCTTACAGTAAATGGATGAAAGGTACGATGAAAAACAGCTGATTCCAAGAAATAAGCCAGATTATTGTAGGAGTTGTTGCGACAGGCTTGGTGTTTTGCGACAGATTTTGAAGGTATTGGCCTGATTTGTCGCCTCTGGGGGCGATTGTCGCAACAAGTGAGAGAAAAAATCGGGAAATATCTTGGAAATTAAAATAAATCTCCGTAACTTTACATCGTCAAAACCTCGATTAAGCGAGTAAAGAGCCGAATGCAATTCGAGCTATTTCGAGCGAAAGAGGTTAAGAGCAAAGCTCAATCAGAACAAACAACATTTGAGCGACAAGAGAATAAAACAGTAAGTTTAACAATTAAAATTTATAAGATTATGGTAAAGAAGAATGAAAAAGAGAGTCCACGCGCTCTGAACGAGGAAGAGTTGGAGTCTGTAAACGGCGGCGGCGGTGGTGGTGGCAACCGTAAAAGAAAAAAGTATGAAAGCTAATCAACGCACAGAACTTCATTTAGATCACGGGGACAGGTCATTGATCTGATCCAGAACCCCCGGGGGCCAGCCCCCGAAATGAAATACGCTATGCTGGGCGTACAAATATTGAAGAGGCACCCTTAATCGGATGCCTCTCTCTCTTCAGAAGCCCATACACGACGTGGCTCCCAGTGCCGTCAGTATCGCCGATGCGATTGATGCAATCAACTGCACAATAAACTTAGTCGTTTCTTTCTTGGTCATAATTTCCTCCTTTCTTTTTTAATACTGGGGACAGTCCCTAAGACAGAAGACTGCCCCCAAATTTCTAGTTGCCCGATGGCACTGCCCCCAAATTTCTAGTTGCCCGATGGCTGGTCATTTCCAGATGGACCAGGGACTATGCCGCTGCCACCGCTTGAACTTCCACCGCCATTCTCGGTACCTGCGCTCGACCCATTGGTCGCTTCGCTCTGCGAAGAACCGTTCTCGATGCCTGAGCCGTTTTCGGTGTTCTCGTTGTCTTCGATGTCGCCCGAGTCACCACTGGTCACACGCTTCAGCACGTTACCATCCTCATCGAGACAGGTGATCTGGATAGAGGTGTTCTTCAGTTCATCCTTCACACCGACGTTCGGGGTGAAGATGATGCGGCGCACGCTAATCAGGTTAGCCTTCACATCCTCCAGTTTCTCCACCGCCTTCGAACGCACACCGAAGCGCATGGTGCCAAGACCAGGCAGTGGGATAGAGTGACCTTCGGTTGCCCAGGTGCGGATCACCTCGCCAGCAGCATCCCAAGCCGCCTTGATCACGCCAGCAGAGATTCCGCTGTGGGTG
>CACXVS010000113.1 GCA_902771155.1 uncultured Prevotellaceae bacterium | reverse complement strand
GCTTTTCCATCGCGTATTGGTATATTCCTCACCTATCTCTATCTGTCCTTTCCACAGCGGATGGGTAACGAATAGTTTCTCTGCAAACAGTTTACTGCGGGTCTGACTCTCTGTATTCACATCGCGGTCTTCGTACTCAGTACTTAGTTCTTGCTGCTGGTTACGACTCTGCTGTCTGCGTGAAGTGTAGTCGGCATTGAAGTCGATGCAGAGTTGCCCCACTTTGCCTGTGTAATAAAGATTAGCCTGATGGATGGGGGTATTCTTGTCGCGTCTGACGCTGCTGTTTTGCAAATGGTCGTATGCCACTCCGTCGGCCAGCAGGTCATCATCGTACTCACTGCGGGTCTTTACGTAGTCATACGTATTCTGATAGAATCCACCGAAAGAGTGATTATCATTGATTTGGTAGTTGAAACCGAATCGTCCTTCGAGGAAGATGGTCTGTTCGAACTCGCCCTGACTCTTTCTTCTGTTATATGCCCCAAAAAGGTTGGCGAAGAGTTCCAAACCACCTGTGCGATAGGTCAGGTTGATGCGCTCGTTATTGGCATAACCACGTCCACTGCGTGACCACGATGATAATTCCACACCTAATCCTTCGCCTGCCGCCCGTTTGGTGCGGATGATGATGACTGCATTCACCGATGCGTCATAGCGGGCACCAGGGTTTTGAATGACTTCTACATTGCGGATATTGTCAGACTGAATGTTTTTCAGTTCTTGCAGGTCGCGGAGTTTTCGACCGTTTACATAGATGAGCGGTGCGCCTTTACCTAAAATTTCAAAGCCCTCACCCCGTTTGGTAATCATCGGGACACGTGTAAGTACGTCTTCAGCAGTACCTAACCGTTCCATCACCGTGCCCTCCACATTCATCATCAGCGAATTGCCTTGCAGGACTACCTTCGGACGTTCACCTTGCACAACCACACCATTCAGCGTGTAGTTATCAGGCTGCATCTTTATTGTTCCCACTTCAGAATGGTCGCAAAGTTTGTAGACGGTCTTGTAGCCCACGTATGAGATACGGGCGAGGACGGTAGGCTGCTCGTAGGGGATGACAAAAACACCAGCCTCGTTGCTCACGCCTCCACCGATGACGGTTGAGTCTGATGGATGAAGCAGGTAAACATTGGCGTAGGGCACAGGCTGGCGGTTCTCGTCGATGATGGTGCCAGTCAAGTGGCGTTCAGTCTTATGGGTACACTCCACATAGATTTCGCTCTCGCCACGCTTCACGACCCGGACGGGATAGAAGCCGACAATCTGCATGATAGCCTCTGTGACGGTCTTGTGCTTGATGCTGGTAGTCACGCGGAAGTCTTCCAGTTCGTCGTAAATGAAGTTGATGGTGTACGTCTGTTGCAGGTCGTTGAGTTCCATCAAAGCCTTCGACAGCGACACATTATCATATTGTCGGGTGATATTCTGTGCATTGCCAAGCATGGTAACGAGGCTGAAGACAATGGTGAGTACCAATCGTCCAGAAAGTGTAATCAGTCTTTTCATGGTCATTCGGCAATAATCGTACTGTCGTTCAACACCAAGTGAATGCGTTCAAACGTATTCAGCTGTTCCAACACTTTAGACGCTTCCTGTCGCTGATTCCACTGGAAGAACAGGCGCAGTGTCTTAGCATCCTCGTTTCTCAACTCCACGCGCAAGCGGTAGTATTCGCCCATGTCGGTGAGAATCTTCTGGAGCGTGGCTTCGTCGTAACGGATAATCTTTGGTGCAATGGTGTCGGTTTTGACGGTATCGGCAGGTATCGTCGTAGATGCCTTGGCCGTCATGGGCTGTTCGGTCTGAACGGTCTGAGACTTTTGACTATTGACCATCCGAACTATGTGGATAGCCGCAAAGGTGATACCCGACACAAACAAAACACCGAGGAATACGGCGGCGACCTTCAGCCATCCGCGATGGGGCTTGCTGTCGGCGATATGCTCTCCGGCAAACCGCTGCCACTCGGCATCCACATTCACAGTGCTCTTTCTCGAATTCTCCCAGATCATAGCCTGTTTCAACAGCTCAGTAGCCTCCATGAGTTCGCGCACTTCGGGGTCTTCGAGCATCGTTTCCAATGCCTGCTCTGAGTAGTTTTCGGGATGTTCCTGCATGTCAAGCAGCAACTGGATCTTTTCGTTCTTTTCCATAGTCCTTATATTATTTTCTGTTGATACTCTCTGATTATTGTCATCGCTTTCGCCAGATGTTTGTAAACCATCACCTTGCTGATGCCCAGCTGGTCAGCTATCTCCTGATACTTCATGCCTTGCAGGTGGCGCATCTCGAATACCATCAACGT
>CACXVS010000112.1 GCA_902771155.1 uncultured Prevotellaceae bacterium | reverse complement strand
ATATTTTAAGTTTGCATTCTCAGAATGCGGTGCGAAGGTAAGGTGAATTTTTTTAATGAACGACAAAAATAAAAGGTATTATCAATGAGGGCTGATAATACCTTATAATGGCTCTTTTCGGCTCATTTCGGCTGTTGCCTATGAGACGAGTATTTTATTGAAACAAATTGAATCGTTCTTTCATCTTTTTATAATAAGGATCGTCATCATAACTGGAACTGTTGGGGTTGGTCCAGTGGTTGTATCTACGCTCCTTGATCAGCCCTTTCAACTCTGGGAATTCCTTTATCACAGCCTTATGGGGGATGCGATCGGTCAGCATCAGGTCAAAGAGTAATCTAAAGGGACGAGCAATCTCCTTGGCAGTCTTCACCCCCTTCACGGCCCGATGCAGAAACCGAATGATGCCCTCTTTATCTTCCGTCAGGATATACGCCAGGATATCATCCGACTTCTTACTGATCCGGGGCTGTTTGCTCTCTTCCTTCATGGCATTTAGAATCCTACGCATCATCAGCGCTTCCTCGTAACCGATCATGATCAGGTCGGCGGGATCGGCCTTCTCCATCTCTTCCAGATACGATATTTCGTAGTCCAGCAGCCACATCACAGTTTCTGTCTGCTTCCAAGGTTCCAACTTTATCTGCAAGCCCTGGCCTTTCAGCACCCAGTTGATGGCACCCTCCACCATTCTTGCCAAGGTGTCAGGGTTACGAAGAGATTGGGAGCACTTTTCAACAACTATATAAGGTTCATGATAAATCACTGAATGAAACATGATTCGCACGAAAGCGAAATCCATACCCTTCTTAAATTGACCCACCATCAGAAACGCATTGCCATTCAACGAGTTGCCGACGTAATGACGAAAGTATTCCTCCCCGCTATCCTTCGGATGTCTGAACTTAAACTCTTTCTCCATAGCCATATCCGCCTTCATCGCTTTTTCAAACAACTCCAACTGGTCAGAAGTGGGATGGTCGTCAAAAATTGAAAGTTGCGTACTCAAAATTGCGGAAATACCGGCGAATGAGAACATCGATTTCCTGCTCTCGGGACAATAAATCCCTAGTAATTGTTTTGTTTTTCATCTTTTTGAGTTGCTTCCTATTCTGGCCGACTGCCCGCAACGGGGGACAATAGTTTCCCTCGTTGCGGGTTCAGATTCCTCATTATTTCTTACATCGAGAAAACTTTCTTTCCCTCGAAATAGGTGGCTTCGGGCTTGGCGGCATGAATCTCCGTCACCGGGCAAGTCAACACGTCTTTGTCAACCAGTAGGAAGTCGGCATACTTGCCTGTGCTGATGCTGCCTCTTTCCTTATCAATGAGCATCTGTTTGGCGATGTTGATGGTCAGTGCCTCGATAGCCTGCTCACGGGTAATGAGTTCCTCGGGCCACCAGCGGGTACCATTCTCTCCAGCCATTACACCAGTCACAGCAATCTCCATGATTCCGAACGGATCGTCGGGACTGCCGCTCGTTGCAGGGAAGTCGGAGTGAGAGGTCATGTGGATGCCATTGTCGAAATAAGATTTCATCGGATAAGACTTGGTCTCCTGACCTACGGGTGCCATACCATGCTCACGAATATAATCGGCTAACCATGATGGGCCATGGTGCCAGAGCATACCAGAGACTGCATACATGTTATGGTCTGCCATACGTTGATAATCCTCCGCATTGACGTTTCGAACGTGAACCAGCGTGTTGCGCAATTCATCCTTACCGCCATTAGCGTATGCGCTGACTTGTTACCCATCGTGTGAATATGCATGGAGATACCTTTCGCATTCGTCTTGCGCGTAATGTCCGTCAGTTCCTCTTCCGTCCAGTTGGCAAGGCCCTGATGACCGTCAGGATACAACGGCTCCACATAGCCGGTGCCACCTTCCACCGTGCCGTCCATGAAGAGTTTGAGCCAATTCGTTTTGACACGGGTGGTGGCATACTGCTGAACGTCAGCGGCTTTTTTCAAGGCCTCTTCCACATTCATCCAGCTCTCAACCTCGTAGGTCAAGCCGATCACGAAGTTCAACTCGCCGGCTTGATCCAGCTGCTGGGCAGCCTTGAAGAAATTGTCGTTAAAGAAATAGTTACCCCAGCCATCGACATACATGGTGTAGCCCTCTGCCAACAGATGCTCCTGAATCTTTGGGATGACGATCTTTGCCACGTCAACGGGATAGAGACTGTCATTGTCAAGGAAGGAACGGGTGTAAGTGCCGGCCTGTTCTTTCAGGAAACCAGTAGGAGTACCGTCGGCACCCATCACGATCTCGCCGCCACGGATGTCCTTATCCTTCTTGAGCACCGTACCGTCGGCCTTCATAATGCCTGCATTGACCAACATAAGGGTATTCGCCACACCCTTGTGTCCCTCATCATCCGCAAAGTACATGGGGATATCACTGCAGATGGCATCCAGCTGCTGGCGGGTAGGAATCTGATCCTGAAAGGTGAAGTAGCTCCAACCGAAACCGAAGATACCCGTCGCCTTTGCTTCCCGAGCTTTCTTGACGGCATCGGGAACGAGCTCGTTCAGGAACTTGTCGGGCGTAGCCCCAATGGCCACCGTTCCAACGATCGGCAGGGCAACACCAATGGAGTAATGGGCATGGCCGTTGCCGCAGCTGGGCATCACAAGTCCCTTGCCGGTATAATCTACCACCTCGGTCTTACCGGCTTCAATCCATGCTTCGGCACCTTTCTTGTCGCCTACATAGACATACTTACCATCTTTTACCGCATAGGCTTCGACAATCTGATTGTTCTCGGCAGTGAAGATCTTACCATAGACCACAAGGTCGGCACTGGTCTTTGCATTCGCCATGTAAGCAGCGACACGCTTCGCCACGTTGACCTTGATGTTGTTATAGAAGAACGAGTAGTCGTCACCATGGCGTCCTTCGGGTCCGAAGAATGCTTCATTGATCTTGGCGGCTTCCTCAGGCATCGCCTCGCCTTGGGCGTGTGTTACGACTACACCACGGGAGGGACACACCTGCGCATCGGCGCCTAAATCGACAATTTCCAACTCACCTGTTGTCTCGTTCAGTATAATAGAACCTAGGTTCATGCTGGCTGGGGCATAGGTGTCGTCAAGCTTCCAGTTCAGCGGGTTGATGCTTATGGCACCAGGCAACACCACGGCGTTGGTTGCGTTTACCTCTATATTCTTGGGACCCTCGGTATTCCAGGCGATGATGACACCTGTGTCGGTCTCACCGGTAGCGAACTTCAGGTGTGGGTTTGCATCGAAATAGTCCTTGGTGAAGGAATAGCCTATGGCGTAGGCTGCCACCATTCGCTGTAAGTAGTCGGGGTGCTTAGTGAAGTATTTTTCCAACAAGTACTTGATGATGACCGAACCTTGGCTGTGGCCGGCAATGATAAAGGGACGTCCATTGTTGTAGTGCTCGAAGTAGTAGTCGATTGCTGCCAGAATGTCGTCGTAGGGCATGCCAGTGATGGCGGCGTCGATGATCCCATCTCTTTTAAAGACGTCACCCACATAGCGTAAGCCTACCTGACGGTAATAAGGCATGAAGACGTTTGTGGAATCTGCATAAGTAGCTGCGTGCAGCAAGTACTCACCTGCAGCACCTACCAACATCTCTTCATTGTCGAGGTCTGCAAAGTCTGGTGCGCCTTCATCGAAACTTTTCAGAATGTACTCCGTTGCATAGATGTAGAATGTGTCCACGTCCTTGGTAATCTCTGGAATCTGATACCAGTTTTC
>CACXVS010000111.1 GCA_902771155.1 uncultured Prevotellaceae bacterium | reverse complement strand
GCCCTCTGCTCTGACCAGATTGGCAAGCACGAGATTCATGATGACCGGTATGCCGCCGATGGTAATCACCCAGAACGCATACTCCTGGGCGGGGGCAAGAGTTCGTTCGTTGGCACCGATGAGGCTCAGTAGTATGTCGCTATACAACGGAAAGGACAAACAGCATACCAATGCCAGTATCATACCCATCCAGAAGGTGATTGATGCCACGCGTTGCGCCCCTGTATAATCGTGCTTGCCCAGATGATTTGCAAACTGGCTTCCGCCGCCAACTCCAGGCAGGTTGCCGATGGCGGTCAGCATCAGATAGAGGGGCAGTACAATGGTAGCCGCCGCCACCAGTTCCGGCTTGTTCAGTCGTGCCAGGAAAAAAGTGTCGGCCCAGTTGTAGAGAAGAACTATCAGTTGAGCCACAATGGCTGGGATGCTTTGGGCTAGTACAGCCCTTGCAACAGGCATTCGCTCAAAGACTTCTATGTCAACCTTATAGGAACGCATTTTAATAGCTACACATGTTCATTATACACTCCCAGTAGTCCAGCCTGTTCCACCCGCTGCCTGATGGCTTCAATGTCGGTGGTATATAGCTGCTTTTCCTTCATGCGGTTGAAGTAGTTTCCTCCTGAGAAGGTAAAGCGCTCCATGGTGTCGTGCCTTTCCTTGATAGCACTGTTAGCCGCTGCAATGAGGTCGCCTACGGCAAGAGTCTGCGGCAGTGTCAGCAAGGGCTTGGCGGCAGTCAGTCGTGCAGCATTGTGACCAGCCAAGGTTCCCGTGGTAATGGCCTCTGTGTGACCTATAAACAGACCACTTTTCTCGCCGGCGCAAAGCAGGTTGCTGATACCATCCACAGTCATGGCATTTGAGCGGTAGGCTACTGAGAGGTAACGTATGGAGTTGCCCTTGCTGCCAGCACATGGATCCACGTAACGGGCATTTTCCATGCCGGGCAGCCGCCTCAACTTCTCGACGGGATAGTAGCTGGTCATGAGCTTGGCGTCGCCAGTATCGAGTAGGATCATATTCTCAGAGAAATCCTTGATGGCATATTGCTTACAGGCCTTAATCTTCAGTTTGTCGTAGTTGATCTCCTCCTTAGGAAGTGGTATCAAGGCTACACCTTTGCTGTTCAATTCTTCCTGCAACGCTGCCGACAGACTCTCTTTCGACACCTTGCACGATCCAGAGAACACACCGAACATGTCGGGCTGGCGTTCGCCCTGATAATCCTGACCTCCACAACGCTCAGTGATGCTGATGCGCGGACCAAAGGCTGGGCAGCGCAGCACGCACATGCAGCAGCCATTGCCGTATTTCAAGCAGTTACCCATTGGACCGGCACTGCCTGTAGTCTCAATGAAGACATCACCTTCGAAAAGGTCGCCAGAGTCGGAATAGACACCTTCCAACCGATTGTTATCACACGCTACATCGCAGATGTGTGTAGAGCAGCGTACATCAATGCCCATTTCCAAAACCAGCCTACGAACATGTGCCTCGATGGTGTTGACCGGATAGAGTGTGGTGTGATGATGACCAGGGAACTCCACGTTGCGGTGCAGCGCAATGCGGTCAATCAACTGGAACAGTTCGCCGCCTCAGCAACATATCTGTTTTCTCTATCAGACAAACCTCGGCGCCAGCTTTTCTTGCAGCTATCGCAGCGGCTGTACCAGCCCATCCGCCTCCTATGATAATAACTCTCATATAACGTTTATTTTATTTTTACTTGTTCTTTACAATGATGAATGACCCGTCTGTCGGCAGTTATTTCCGTGCATGCGCCGCACACACCTTCGCCGCAACACATTTTGGCATTGTTGCAAGCCGAGAGCTTTACATGACTGCTGCCGATATATTGCAGATAGGCGGCCACCTGGTGTATCACATATTCCGAAGCGCCGACATGAATCAGACTGCCGCCATCAGTCACGAATCGCCTGATGAGGTGCTTGGCAGATGTGCTGAGCTCACTATCGTCATCAAGCAGAGTCAAAGGTCTGTATGGAAGTTCAAACAGATCGAGCTGGAACTTCAGGATGGAAGGTGAGAAGTTTCCTTCGTCAACATACAATTCTGTTTCGTTATGTCTTGATTGTAGATACATCACTGCGGATACCGATGGCAATAAACCAATGCCCTTGGTCAGTATCAGGCAGCGACTCGATTGTTGCGCTTCCAGATGCTGCAATCCTAACAGGCCGTTGTTGAACGGGCCGCGTAGCAGCAGCGTGTCACCCTCGGCCAAGTCCTTGAACTGGTTCGTCTTAACACCACGAAAAAGTAGCGTCATTCCTATGCTGCCCACCATCATCTCCTCAAATTGTACGGAGATGGGGACATCGTACCAGGAAACCGCATCTTTACGGCGTACAAACACAAAGCCGCCCGGACGTTTTACCTCCCTCTCTAATGATAAAGGTACCTTAACCCTAAAAAACACCAAGCCGTCGTAATGAATTACCGACATCACCTCGCATTCATACGTCAACCGACTGGGTTTCGCCTTCCCACCATTTCTGAGCAGTTCCTGCTTGATGCAGATACCACCACTGGCCTTACAGTCGCAAAAGGCCTTGCCATTGACCTGACTGCAAACTGCACAACCACCCGTCACTGCCAATATACATGGGCAGAAACGGCTGCCATAGTCAGCACATAATCCGTTTATAATCACAAACTCTAATTTTTCAATTAATAGATGCTGCAAATATAAGACGAAATATCTGAATTTGGACTAATTTAATTATTAATAATTGTTAAGACGATGTCATTTCAAATCCCTGCCAGCCCGAGATGACAGAAAATGAACGAGGGCGTGTCAATCGACACACCCTCGTTTATTTAATGAATTGATTTTTCTTACTTGTTCAGACCACGATTGTTAATCGTAGAATTCAGCAATGTGAGATAGGTACGGAACTGTTTCTCGTTCAGCACGTAGCGCATCCACTTCACGTCGTTATCCAGTGCACGTGCAACCAGTTTCTTACGGTCGTTAGCACCATACTGGGCAGCGAACATCAGCTCAGAAGCGAATGTGTGGTGGATATCTGCTACAGCCTCTTTCTGGTCGTCGGCCAGATTAAGTGCCTCGGAGAGCTTATCCATGTTTATATTCAGCTCGTAAGCCTCCATATTGCTTGTACCCATTGCCATCTCACCTTCTGCGAATGCAGTTGTCATACTCAGCATTGCAACTAATGTCAAAATCATCTTTTTCATCTTTTTACCCTTTCTTTTCTTTACTCGGAGCATTGTCTATTTTCGCTCCTACTTTAATAATGTTATCCTGTCTTTTGTTCTTTTGACGGTGCAAAGGTACGAAGATATTTTGAATTACGCAAACGTTTTCGGAGAATTGTGTACGTACACAGTCTATTTATTGATGCATGTCAAATAATTCTTTTGAAGGAAAAGAAGGTTATATGGAATGATTTCATTATCTTTGCATCTGAATCAAAAAATGAGGAAACCAAGAGGCTATAAAAAGGAAAAAGTGGCGCCGAAGCAACCACTCATTCACGCTGTAAGGTTTTCAAAAGTCGGGATGAGGCGACTCGAACGCCCGACCCCTACGTCCCGAACGTAGTGCGCTACCAACTGCGCTACATCCCGATTTTGCGGGTGCAAAGGTAC
>CACXVS010000110.1 GCA_902771155.1 uncultured Prevotellaceae bacterium | reverse complement strand
GTTCACTATCTGCTGCTGGTCCAACTTCTTCTTCAGAGTGTTCATCTGCTGGCGCATATCCTCTAATTCAAAATTCTCGTTCATAATGGGTAAGTTTTTTAATCGTTTGACATTTGTTTTAACTGTTCACGGATTCTAAACAGGCGGACGCTGACGTTCTTAGTGCTGATGCCGACAATCTGTCCGATCTCCTCATACGAAAGGTTCTCGAGCCAGAGCAGGACTATCGCACGATCGAAGGGTTGCAGCTTGGAGATGCGCTTGTGGAGCATGTCCACCTGGCGCGTGTCCTCGTCGCGGTCTTCAAACAGGTTGATGTCCATGGTTAGTCGGGCTGTGGCTTGGCGGCGCTTCTTCCTGTCAATCGATATACAGGTGTTCAGGGCGACGCGATAAATCCACGTCTTGATGTCACTGCGATGCTCGAAATTCTCGAAGCCTTTCCAAAGATTGACTAGTACCTCCTGGAACAGGTCGTTCACTTCGTCGGCATCCTGCGAAAACATGTAGCACACGGTGTAGATGGTGCTCTTTTGTTCCGCTACGATTTGCGCAAACTGTCTTTCTAATGTTGTCATTGTCTCATCTGTTTTTTGAATCTTTACACCCATTAGACGCAGTACGGTTACGAAAAACTACACGAATATCTAATTTTTTTCTATTTTTATTGTAATTAATACTGTTCTACAAAGTCGCGCACCAAACGGAACACGGGCTCATAACTATCGAAACGGACCGTCTTGTAGGTGTCGAAAATGGTGTGGTAGTACTGGAAGGCATCACCCTTCTCATTCTCCAAGAAGATGCAGGGCACGTGGCGCGTGGCGAAGGGATAGTGGTCGCTATTGGCAGCCAGATCGCCTCGATGCAGGGCCTTGAAGTGATGCTTCTCTGCATTGATCTTTTCAAAGAGATTGTAGCCGCGCATGCCTTCGTCGCTGACCTCGCAATATTGCACGGGGCTGTTGTCGCCAATCATATCTATATTTAAGAGGTATTTGATCTGACTTAGTGGTACGATGGGATGCTCTACGTAGTAATTGGAGCCACGCAGGTTGGCATCTTCACCCGAAAAGGCGATGAAGTACATATCGTAAGGTGGACGATGTTTGGCATAGTAGGCGGCAAGGGTAACGATGGCGGCAGTGCCAGAGGCATTGTCGTTGGCTCCTGCATAGAATACTTTTTTGCCCAGATTGCCCAGATGGTCGTAATGGGCGGTGAAGACGTAGCAACTGTCGTGGCGCTCGCCAGCCACCTTGGCAATGACGTTGAAACACTCGTAATCCTTCAGGAACTTATTGTCGACATTCACTTTCACACGCTGCACGCCTTCGATGGCCTCAGGTGTCACCCATATGATGGGCTTGTCCACCACCTTCTCGCCGTAGGCCTTAAAGAATTTGACCAAAGGTCGAGCCTGCTCCCGCTCGGCAGAGCAGATGCGAGCATCGCTCTGCTCTTGCTTACTCGCAGCCTTGATTGGCGCCTCCCATGTGTAGATGAGTCCGGCATTCGGGCATTCGCCCGCTTTTTGTAATTTTGAGAAGTCCTTGCGATGCTTGTAGGTAAACCAGAATTCGCAAGCCACGAGACAGTTGGCGTATTCTGGTTTGGCGAGATCAGCAAACATGCGGTTGGCATCGTAGTTCAGCGTATCGACATGATAGACGAGGAACTCGCCCTTCACGCTAGGCGAATACTCTCGCATAGAGAAATCCACGCCAGCGCGCAGTTTCTTACCATCAGCCCATATCTCCATCTTCCCGCAGAACGTATTGATATCCAACTTGAAGGGCTGGAGCGTCACTTCGTCTACGCCAGCCTTCTCGAACTCTCGCTGAAGATACATTCCTGCCTTATTGGCACCATCCTTGGCGTAGCCGCGACCCTGATACTTGGCGCTGCTCAGTTCCTTAATCACTCGTTTATAATGTGTCAGGTCCTGCGCACCAACCATTGTGGCCGCAAGCAACATAAAAATAATTCCTATTATTCGCATTATGATGACGTAACTCTTAGAAGGTCCCTTGCCATCTATAGTCTTCCACTTTTCCGTGACAGTATGATGACGTAACTCTTAGAAGGTCCCTTGCCATCTATAGTCTTCCACTTTTCCGTGACAGACCATATTTTGTATGCTGGTACGAACAACAAACCTGCACCCATGACACACATTACGATTGCTGCAATCACTTCTTGTTTCATATCTTACACATTTATTAATGTTGACAGTGCAAAGATATGAAATTATTGCTATTCCTCCAAACTTCTGGGATATTCTGTATCGATTTGTGACGAATTACTTCCACAAATTGGTACGAGGGATGTATTTAATTCAATATCTTTTGCACATTCGATTGCTTCTTCTCTATAGCGCATACTATTCATATAGTGTTTATTGTCTTTTGAAGTTCATCGAGGAAGCGGGCAGCCTGTCCGCCGTCCATCTGGACATGGTGGAATTGAAAGGAGATGGGCAAGGTTGTCCTCAACCAGCCCTTGCGGTAGCGGCCCCACATCACCATCGGATTACAGAACTGGTCGGTGTATTGGTTGACGATGCAGTCGAGTTCGGTGGCTATCATGGCTGAAGTGCCAACCACCATCGCATCATCTACGTAGGAACTTTGGCACGATGTGCTGGCCGATTGGGTCAGAGCCATATAGTCTTGGCCGAACTTACCGATGCACCAGCAAAGCGCCATATTGAACGGCATTGAATAACGTTTCGCATACTTCCTCAATCGAGTCACATCAAGCGTCTTGACTAGAGTCACCATCGGCATGGGCGACTTCATCCATAGTTCAAATGCCTGCGCCCGACTGGTGTTCTTGGGATCGATTTCCTGTTTCATCTTATTCTTTTCTTGTACTCAAAGAAATAGAAGTCCGTCCAGCCGGTGTTCTCAGCGTAGAGGTGCTGCTTGCCGCGATACTCAAAGTCGAGACGCTCGTAAAGTCTGTGGGCAGGCGTGTTCGAGGCAAGGGCATCGAGGCGGATGGCCTGCATGCCTTTGCTGCTGGCGAGACGGATGGCCTCGCGTATCATCTCCGAGCCGATGCCACAGCCCTGCGCGTCGGGACTGACGGCGAGAATATGAATTACAGCCACCTGGTCGTCAGCCACTTGCTCAGTCCAGTTGATGGCGTGATAGTCCTCCCCCTGATACATTGTGACAGCCATCGCGCCGATGATGGTATCGTTTTCTCTATACAGATACATGCTCCCCTCGTTGATATAGGCACGGATGCCTTCAACCGTCGGATGCTTCCCTTTGCTCCATCGGGCGTATGTCGCCATCTCTGGCGTGCGCTCCGTCACATCATCGTAGAAAGCGATGATGGCGTCAAAGTCGTTTTGTGTTGCTACGTCTAATCTCATAATTAATCTGTTGCTAATGCTATTTTCATCTGTACTCTATTAGTTTCTTCACCTCACAACCCTTGTTTTCATAATAAGCGAGCATCTCTGGGAGTTTCTTCTGATCATAACTGGTGATGCAGTCGGATA
>CACXVS010000109.1 GCA_902771155.1 uncultured Prevotellaceae bacterium | reverse complement strand
CTCGTCGTATTCTTGTTGCTTGTTTGTCATAATGGTGCAAAAGTAAGAAATAATTGTGAATAATAAAAAAATAAATATGATTTTTTCCCTCTTTTCGTTTGTTGGTTTCAGATATTCTGCTTATCTTTGCAATCTAGAACTTAAAACTTATATTAATAATACTCTAAGAAATTATGTCAAACAAAAAGGAGAAGCTCTTTACCGAGTTCGCTGCGCCGACCAAACAGGAATGGCTCGACAAGATTGAGGTTGACCTGAAAGGTGCCGACTTCCAGAAACGCTTGGTATGGAGAACCAACGAAGGTTTTAATGTGCAACCTTTCTACCGCCGTGAAGATTTGGCGAACCTGAAGACACCAGATGCTCTCCCTGGAGAGTTTCCGTTTGTACGTGGAAACAAGAAGGACTCAAATGAGTGGTATGTCCGTCAGAATATTGATGCCAGCGATCCAAAGGCTGCAAACGCTAAGGCACTCGACATCCTGAATAAGGGTATCGACTCGTTAGGTTTCAAGATTCCTGGTAATATGGTATCTATGGATACAGTCGAGACTTTGCTCGAGGGTATCTATTGTGAGTATGTTGAGGTGAACTTCTCTACCTGTCAGCGTCATTCGCTCGAACTGGCAGAAATCCTCAAAACCTATTGGCAGAAGAAAGGATACGACAAGGATAAGATTGTGGGCTCTATCGAATGGGACCCCATGAAGAAAATGGTACTCAAGGGTAAGGATGTGTCGCCTATCCTGGCATTCGGGCCTAAGCTGGCCGAGTCGCTCAAGGAGTATCCCAACTTCCGTGGTATTGTGGTTCATAGTGATGCCCTTAATAATGCTGGTGCTTATATCGTACAGGAGTTGGGCTATGCGTTGGCTTGGGGTAACGAATATCTGCAGCAGTTGACTGATGCTGGTGTTGATGTTGATACTGCTGCGAAGAGCATAAAGTTCAATATGGGCGTTAGCGAGAACTATTTCATGGAGATTGCCAAGTTCCGTGCCGCCCGTTTGCTCTGGGCTCAGATTGTAAAGCAGTATGAGCCTAAGTGCGACTGCGCCTGCAAGATGATTATCAACGCTACTACCTCTACTTATAACCAGACGCTGTTCGACAGCTATGTAAACCTTTTGCGTTCGCAGACCGAGGCGATGAGTGCTGCCCTGGGTAGTGTTCACTCGATGGTGGTAACACCTTTCGATGCACCTTACGAGGAGGCTACCGACTTCTCGGAGCGTATTGCCCGCAACCAGCAGTTGCTGATTAAGGAGGAGAGCCATTTTGACCGTATCGTCGACCCATCAGCAGGTTCTTATTATATTGAGCATCTGACTGATGCTTTGGCTACTGAGGCCTGGAAGATATTCCTGAAGGTGGAAGAAGAGGGAGGTTTCCTCGCTGCCATCAAGGCTGGAACTATTCAGGACGATATCAATGCTACCAACGTGAAGCGCCACGGCGATGCTGCCAAGCGTAAGGAGTTCCTGTTGGGTACCAACCAGTTCCCCAACTTCACGGAGAAGAGTGAGGGTAAGCGTGCCTATAAGCATAACTGTGGTTGTGGTGGTGTGCATCATCATGGTGAGGAGAGTGTGCCATTCAAGGCTATTGAGACTACTCGTCTGGCTGCTGATTTCGAAGACCTCCGTATCCATACCGAGGAGACCAAGGTGCCTACAGCCTTTATGCTGACCATTGGTAATCTGGCCATGCGTCAGGCTCGTGCACAGTTCTCGTGCAACTTCCTGGCTTGTGCTGGCTATAAAGTGATTGATAACCTTGGATTCAAGACCGTTGAAGAGGGTGTTGATGCTGCTTTGGAAGCTAAGGCCGATATCGTGGTTATCTGCTCGAGCGATGATGAGTATGCCGAGTATGCTATCCCTGCCTTTAAGTACCTCGATGGTCGCGCCATGTTCGTAGTGGCTGGTGCGCCTGCCTGCATGGAAGACCTAAAGGCTGCCGGCATCGAGAACTTTGTTCACGTAAAGTGCAACGTACTCGAGACTTTGAAGGAATATATTTAAAGAATAGGAGACTTGAATTATGCGTAAACAGTTTAAAGATATTGATATCTATGCAGGCATCAAGGCTCAGGATGGTGCCAAGTGGATTAAAGACAATGGTATTGTAGAAAACTGGAAGACCCCCGAGCACATCGAGGTTCGTCCTGTCTACACGAAAGAAGACCTCGAAGGTATGGAGCACCTCGACTTCACAGCCGGTATCCCTCCCTATTTGCGTGGTCCGTACAGTATGATGTATCCGTTCCGCCCGTGGACTATCCGTCAGTATGCCGGATTCTCTACTGCCGAGGAGTCGAATGCATTCTATCGCCGTAACCTCGCTTCTGGTCAGAAGGGCCTTTCTGTAGCCTTCGACCTGCCGACGCACCGTGGTTACGACCCCGACAACGCCCGTGTGGTGGGCGATGTAGGTAAGGCTGGTGTGAGTATCTGTAACGAGGAGAACATGAAGGTACTCTTCAGCGGTATCCCCTTGAATAAGATGTCTGTGTCGATGACCATGAACGGTGCCGTGCTGCCTATCCTGGCATTCTACATCGTGGCCGGTCTTGAGCAGGGTGCTCAGCTCGAGGAGATGGCTGGAACCATCCAGAACGATATCCTGAAGGAGTTCATGGTGCGTAACACCTATATCTATCCCCCTGCATTCTCAATGAAGATCATCGCTGATATCTTCGAGTACACTTCGCAGAAGATGCCTAAGTTCAACAGCATCTCCATCTCAGGCTATCACATGCAGGAGGCTGGTGCAACGGCTGACATCGAGTTGGCTTACACCCTTGCCGACGGTATGGACTACCTGCGTACTGGTGTGAATGCCGGTATCGATGTGGATGCCTTCGCTCCGCGTCTGTCGTTCTTCTGGGCTATCGGTATGAACCACTTCATGGAGATTGCCAAGATGCGTGCAGGCCGTCTGCTGTGGGCTAAGATCGTGAAGAGCTTCGGTGCCAAGAACCCGAAGTCGCTCGCCCTGCGTACCCACTCACAGACCTCTGGTTGGTCGCTCACCGAGCAGGATCCCTTCAACAACGTGGGTCGTACCTGTATCGAGGCTATGGCTGCCGTGCTGGGTCACACTCAGTCGCTGCATACCAACGCTCTTGATGAGGCTATTGCCCTGCCTACCGACTTCTCGGCTCGTATCGCCCGTAACACCCAGATCTACATCCAGAACGAGACTAAGGTCTGCAAGCAGATCGACCCATGGGCTGGTAGCTACTATGTTGAGACCCTGACCAACGAGCTGGTTCACAAGGCTTGGGAGCACATCCAGGAGATTGAGAAGCTGGGCGGTATGGCCAAGGCCATCGAGACCGGTCTGCCCAAGATGCGTATCGAGGAGGCTGCTGCCCGCACACAGGCTCGTATCGACTCAGGCGTCCAGACTATCGTGGGTACCAACAAGTATCGTCTTGAGCACGAGGATCCTATCGATATCCTCGAGGTCGACAATACCGCTGTACGCAAGCAGCAGGAGGAGAGCCTGAAGGAGGTTCGCAGCAAGCGCGACGAGGCTGCCTGCCAGGCTGCCCCAGCTGCGTTGTACCCTTGGTGAGATTTCAGATGCCTGCGAAGAGATCGTAGGCCGTTATAAAGCAGTAATCAGAACAATTTCAGGCGTGTATAGTTCAGAATCTAAGAACGATAGCGACTTCGAGTTGGCATGCAAGCTGACCGATGAGTTCGCAGAGAAGGAAGGTCGCCGTCCTCGTATCTTCATCGCCAAGATGGGTCAGGATGGTCACGACCGTGGTGCAAAGGTTGTGGCTACCGGTTATGCCGATTGTGGCTTCGACGTGGATATGGGACCGCTGTTCCAGACACCTGCCGAGGCTGCCCGCGAGGCTGTCGAGAACGACGTTCACGTGGTGGGTGCCTCTTCACTGGCAGCTGGCCACAAGACCCTCATCCCTCAGTTGATTGAAGAACTGAAAAAGCTTGGGCGTGAGGACATTATGGTAATTGCCGGCGGTGTGATTCCTGCCCAGGATTACGACTTCCTCTACAAGGCTGGCGTCGCTGCCATCTTCGGTCCCGGTACCTCTGTGGCCAAGGCCGCTTGCGAGATGATGAAGATCCTGCTCGACAAAGAGTAGTACAATGAATGAGGGTGTGCCATTTTGACACACCCTCTTTTCTTTCTTACCCTTTACTTTTTACCTTGTTTTTCCTATACCTTCTTAAGACTGGAACGAATCCCTCTCGTCGGGCTTGTAAGCCTTGTTATCCTCTTTCATGTAAACCTGCAGGTCGCTGAAGTAGCCAGTCTCCTGAATCTTCTTCAGATTAGCATTGGCCTCTTCCTCCTTCAGGTATTCCTTGGCAGTTGCCAGGTGGTTGGTAAACTCGAGCTTCTTCTTCTCTGTGTCGAGTACTGAGATCCACTCATCCTTCAAACGGTCTCCAATAACAAATTTCTTACTCATAGTCGTATATCAATTAAATAGTTTGTTTTGTTTTCGAGTGCAAAGTTACGAATTATTCCGTCACGTTGTTCACTTTACCCCGAAAAAAGTCATGAAAACGTTTGAGTAACAGGCTATACCGTCTGGAATAGGAACTGCTGTCCGTCATAATCCCATCTCACGATGTTGAAGCGGATAAGCCGGGCCAGGAGTGCAATCACCTTGTGGCGCGCAATCCCCGAACGCTTCACGATCTGGTTGAGCGTGAGCCGCTGCCCCTCCATCGCGGCAAGAAGCTTACTGACGGTCTCCGTATAGGTCATCATCACCCCCTGGGGATTCTGGGCCTCGCGCCAGATGGCCAGATGTACGGGTGAAGCCACGATGTTCTCGTCGGCTATGCGGATGTAGGCGCGCGGCTTATCCTCCTTGTCGACAACGCAGATGGGACGCCTGCCCGATGGCGGCACGGTAGCCACCACGATAGTACGGCCTTCCACGTGATAAGTGTCGAACTTGATGCTGGCCTCCGGACGGCAGTAGCGGTAAGCCGCCTGGTGCATCATGTAGATCTCCTCCTCCGAACGGACTCCCGACATGTAGCCGTCGTCGCGTACACCGATCAACAGCCGCCCGCCGTCAGTATTCGCAAAAGCCGATACCGACTTGGCCAACTTCAGGGCATCCGACACCCGATACTTGAAGTCCTGTTGCTGATGTTCTCCCTCCTTGATGAGGCGCTGCAGATACGCTTTGTCGTCCATTCTGTTACAGAATCAGTCAGATATTCCTTTCCGCCTGCAAAATTAATCCTTTTTCCCCAATCCGCCAA
>CACXVS010000108.1 GCA_902771155.1 uncultured Prevotellaceae bacterium | reverse complement strand
ATTAATTCCTCTCAAGTGGAGCAAAGTAGCAAGGTTCATCGTCACTGTCGAGTTCATCGACTGGAAGATAGCACCACTACCACAGGCAGCCGTAGAGCCTGCCTGGCGGAACTTGTCGAGGGCCTGCATAGTGGCCTCGGCTACAGAGTCATTACCATAGATCACTCCCACCTCATTTTGATCGAGGAAGTCCTGATCCATTTTAGCATGCTCCAAGGCCTGAATGGTGGCCAAATAGCCATACTGTGCCTCCTCAGGCATCAGCTTACGTAGATCGCGGCTCAAATATTTCGCACAAAGAGCAGAACGGAAGCCTGCATCCTTACGGGCCTGACTAAAGATAATACCACTTTTTCCTGAATACAGTGACTGGCGAACTTCGTCGAGGTTTGTGCCGAGGCACGACCAGATACCCAGTCCTGTGATTACAACTCTTCTTTCCATTTTATTCTCAATTAATTGTTATTTTCTATTTCCTTAGTGAAGCAGCGACGACGCTTAACATAGGTCGGCTTCAAGGGTTTCCACTGTGTCAACTCACGCACATTGTCTTCTAACTGCGGACCTGTCTCTGCCCATTTGATACCGCTCTTATTATAAATAGGTATCAGGTCGTCGAAGAACATCGCGTTCACTCCCAGCCCCTGATAGTCGGGACGGATGGCGATCAGCAGCATCTCAGCACATTCCTCGTGCTTCCACATCAAGGCACGCAACAGATGGAACCAGCCGAATGGTAACAGACGACCATGCGACTTCTGTATGGCTTTTACCAGACTACCCATCGTGACGGCAGCACCAACTATTTCATCCTTATCATTAACGATGATAGGAATCAGATCTGTGTTTATCAGATAGACATATTTCTGGAGGAAACTATCCACCTGTTTGGACGAGAACTCTGAGAATCCGAAAATAGACTCATAAGCCTGGTTGAACAAACGGAATGCCTGACGACCATATTCTTCCCTAATCTGCTTTTTTGTACCTTTAATCACACGTAGTCCGATGTTGTCTTTGGCATACTGGGCAACTCTGGCGTAACGGGCGGGCACTTCTTCTGGAATATTGATGCGTACCTGTAACCAATCCACTTCCTTTTTGAAACCCAATGCCTCCATGTGACGTGGGTAATAAGGTGGATTATAGATGGCTGTCATCGAGCCGTTCAGATGGAAATCTTCGACGAGCATACCCTCCTTATCGAAGTCGGTGACACCTAATGGCCCGTGGATTTTTGTCATGCCAAAGCCTTTTCCCCAAGCCTCAACAGCATCGAGTAAGGCACGTGAAACGTTCATGTCGTCGATGAACTCAATCATCGAGAAACGTACATTACTGGTCTTCCATTTGGCATTGGCCTTTCGGTTCACAATACCCACAATACGACCTACTACCGTTCCGTTTTTATAAGCCACAAACGGCTGGATGTCGGAAAATTCCAATCCAGGATTAGATTTGATGTCGAAAAGGCCACGTATGTCACTTTCAAACTCTGGCACATACTGTGGACAGTCTGCATAGATCTTCTTCACCACGTAGATGAAGTCGTGCATCTCCTGCTTACTGCTTACCTTCTTGATTGTTATTTCGTTCATCATACGGCCATCTTGTGTTCTGTGCGATACTCCATCGGGGTCATTCCTGCCTGTTCGCGGAAGTATTGTCCGAAGAACGAGGAGTTGGGGAATCCCAAACGGTTTGAGATCTCCTTAATGCTCAGATCGGTACTCTTCAACAGGGCATAACAATCCTGCATCACATACTCTGTAATCCAACGCATCGGGTTCTTACCACTTACCTTCTTACAAACAGTAGAAAGGTACTTTGGCGAGATATTCAGTTTGTCGGCGTAGAAAGATACCTGTTGACGTTTCTGCTCCTGCTGGGCCAGTAACTGCAGGAAACGGTTGAAGAGATCCTTATCGTGGGTAGTAGAGGCGTCATCTGTAGATGTCATCTCCTTATGTTGAATCAAACCCTCGCAGATCATCAGCAACATGGTGCGTAAAAAAGAGGTCATCATCTCGCGGAAGAGCACAGGAGGGGTTGTGGCTTTGAAAAGACTACGGGCATAGGACTCGATACCTTCTACCCAGCCGGCCTCCTCTACAACGTAGATCTCCTTCATATACATCGCCTTGTTCCAAATGTTGATTTGGCCTGCAAGAACTGTTTTCAATGTCTTATCTGAAACAAGCAGAACACCTGCATCCACATCGGTGCTCACCATGATAGGTTGTACCACCTTACCTGCTGGTATCAGCAACATCTCATCATCGAGAGATTGGCTATCTCCCGGATGTTATCAAGAAAGAGTGCATCATCTTCCGTTGTCTTCAATAAACCAACGCCGGGAATAGGTATCCCACTGTCGTTACCCAAAAATAACTTGGTATCAGCCATACGTTATATTATATTTTCGGCTGCAAAATTAGATATTTTTACGCAATAATCAACGTCGTTAAATTCGCATTTAATGTTCATTATGTCTGTTTTGTAACAAAACGGACATGATACGAGATAAATCAGACTTCCTAAAGGCGACTTTCGGTTATAGATTCTAGGCGAATGTTTGAAAAAGAAACCGCAGTCCTTTGCTTAAGAACTGCGGTTCTGACTATATTACTATGCAATTATTACTTCCAAGGATTCTCGTAACCTACGGAACCGTTCTCGAGCTTCTGACAGCTGAGCAGGATCTCCTCGTAGTGCTCCTCTCCGTCTGCCCAGTACTCCTTGTAGTGTACGCAGTAGCAAGCGGTGCCCTTCAGGGTCTTCATGGTTGAACCATCCTTCGTGTTCTGGAACTCTACCTCCAGGTCATGGGGTGCAGCGGGATCGAGCATCCAAGCCAGCAACTCAGGGTTACCATCATTCAGGGCCTTTACACGGATCGTGATCTGACCGCCACGGACGATACCTGCTACCTGACCTTCAGTGTCTGTTGCCTGGTTAAACTTGTAGTTTACCAACAATACCTCACGGGGTGCGAAATCCTTAACTTTCAGCACAACTGGTGTTACATTCTCTGCCATA
>CACXVS010000107.1 GCA_902771155.1 uncultured Prevotellaceae bacterium | reverse complement strand
GAGGAACATCCGTGTGACATGACTCAACGTGGCTGGAGACATATCGGCAGCCACAGACTCGATCAGGCGTTCCTGCGGCAGTTCGGCAACAGTATACTCGAAGAGTGGTTCGGTGATGGGCACGTTGATATGTACAGGACCTCCCCCACCCTGTCGGGCAGCAATCAGGGCCTCGTTGACTAGCCGGTTACAGTACCAGCGCGTATCAGCATCGGTAGGTTCTGGCAAAGAGACGGCCTTACGCACGAAACGTCCTAAGGCATCAGGCTGTGGGAGTGTCTGTCCATCGAGCTGGTCGATCCACTGTGGTGGACGGTCAGCAGAAACGGCCACGAGGGGGATATGCTGATAGTAAGCCTCAGCCACCGCCGGAGCGAGGTTCAGAAGGGCGGTGCCACTGGTGACGCACACCACCACAGGTTTCCGCAGGGCTTGTGCCATGCCCAAGGCATAGAAGCCTGCCGAGCGCTCGTCGGTGACTGGGAAGCACTGGATATCTGGGCATTCATGGAGGTTGTGTACGATCGCGGAGTTCCTACTGCCCGGACACACCACTGCGCACTGCACCCCATGTCGCACCAACAGGGCTGTTAAGATATTGACGTTTTCTTTGTTACTATACATATTAATCTTCTATGTTGCTTTCCAAATAATTGGAAAATATTTATTGTTTATTAACTGTTTATTATCAATCACTTAGCGTGAAGTCCGTTAGTACGATGACATCTGAAGAAGATGTAGCTATCAGCCCAACACTTTACGCTGGGTACAGAATGACTACCAACAACAGACCTACCAGACAAACTTCTATGAGATGACACGGACGTATCCGCCCATCAATTTACTTCTTCAGAATATATAGTAAGACGCAACAATCTATTTATAGGGGACGGAGTCGTCTTGTGAAGTTGTCTGATAATCCGTATGTCAATTACCCGTTTGGTATGGTACATATTCCTTTTCGTTCTTCAGGACGGAGAAGATGATGTTAGACAGCTTACGCGCTATTCTCACTATCGCCTCTTGTGGTTCCATCCTCTGTTTGTACTGGAAATATTGTGCTCCAAGTCCCGCATCCCTGCTGATGGTAATCCATGCAGCCTCGATGATCATGGGGCCAAGCTGCTTGTTTCCCCTAAAGGTCTTCTCGCCATGCACGGTCTTCTCACCACTGCTGTGGCTCGTTGGAATCAGGCCGAGATAGGCAGCAAACTCATTCTCGTTGTGGAAACGTTTCACGTCACAGACCTCTGTCAAGATGCTCATCGTGACAATGATGCCGATTCCGGGGATTGTCCTTAGCAGGTCATGCCTGTGCTTGTATCGTTCTGTCTGGCTCATCATCCGCAGTTGCCGTGTTGCCTCCAGCAGCGTACCTCTGAGGACTTCTACCTGTCTGATGAGCAGGTCAAGCGAGGCTCGTGTATCCGACATTAGCCGCACATCGTTCATCAGCCAGGTGATAAAAGCCCTTGACCAGTGTGTCTGCTTCTTGGAGAAGCGTTCAGGGAATTCTACTCCATGACAATGCAGCAGGTGCTTGACTCTCGACTTGTATCCGCTGAGCTGCTTCTGTATCGTCTTGCGTATTCGGACAACAGAACGATCATCAATGTACTGCTTCTCTGGGATGTAGTTGCCCTTGAGCAGACCTGCCTTCAGAGATCTCACCAGTTTTACGGCATCCACCCTGTCTGTCTTCATCACCTCTTCATACTGAGTCGTCGGAACATCAGCTGCATGAATAACCATGCAGTCAATACCGACTTCCTTCAATGCATAATAAGTGGAGTATCCACTGAAGCCAGACTCATAGACGGACTGATAATCGCCATCTGGGTAATTCTTCTTCAAAAAGTCAAAGAGCTCTTTTGCTGAAGGCTTCTGAGAATGCCTCTTTACAATTCCTACTTCGGGGGCTATTGCCACCTCCCAATTTTTAGCATGGACATCAATTCCTACGAAAATCTTTTGTCCTTTGAAAGAAATTTTGTTTCTTTGCATCTTGGTACGGTTTTAATTGTGAAAGTATCTTGTTTTTAGCACTTACAAAAATACAATCCAATTATTATCGTACCAAATTTTTATGCCTCTTTTTCTTCGCAAAGCCCCTTTTCACGCACCGTGAGATGTAGAGGTTCTCGAAGCGTAGCGAAAAGGTTCTCTGCACCTCACGGTGCGGAATATTTCACTGCCTATGGACTATCTCCTATCGGCTGCTTGGTATTTTCGCCTGCAAACATAGTAACTATTTGATGGATTTTTTATACTTTTGTGGCGGATTTTACATACTCTACCCAAGGTATACCCAAGGTGTACCCAAGGTGTAGCCAAGGTCAAAAGACTAGCATTACCTTGGATAGAACCAGAGTACTGCTTGAGTAGTGTATGGATAGAGTGAAGGAACAAGTTTGTTAGTAATAATTAAATATTGTAGAAACTAATCATATAACAGTTATGGTAAAAATCAAACAAGTCGGCATCGGCCGGATGGCATCAGGAACAATCGATGGCATCACGTATGTAACTCGTGGGGATGTAACCTTTGCGCGATCCACGCCCACTATGCCCGCACACGTCTATACCACTCCAGCAGCCAAAAAGCGTCGTGCCATCTTTAACATGATTCAGATGCATTTGAAGCATCATCTACCTACACTTCGCAAGACGATAACACCCAAGGGAATCGGAAGTTCTTATACCCGCTACTATTCGCTTAATGCCAAGCCGCTTGCCAGAGCCCTAGGGGTGTTGGCGGAGGAAGTGGTGGCAGGGAAAGATGTTAGCATCACTGATGTTGAGGAGGCCATCACTGCCTACGCTGCCGACCATCCCAGTGAGATTTGTATTGCAAGCCTCAAAGGCTACAAGGAGTTGTTTCTAAGCGGTCCTTGGCCTAAAACCATTACTCTCCATGCAGTCAAGGGCAAAAGCACTATCGTCATCACCGTTATATAGCATTTCCTGAGTCACCCAAGTCACCATGCAGAATTTCCTGTTTATAGGGGTTTCAAGAGAGTCAACCTCTCTGAAATGTTAAAACCGCTGAAGTCAAGA
>CACXVS010000106.1 GCA_902771155.1 uncultured Prevotellaceae bacterium | reverse complement strand
CTCTTGAACTTCTTGAGAGCCTTCTCAATGTTCTCGCCTTCTTTTACTGGTACAATAATCATTGTTTTTTGTTTTAAATATTTTATGTTAAACTTCATGTTTCGGGCACAGGGCCACGAAAAGCGGGTGCAAAGTTACTACTTTTTTGCAAATCCACCAAGTTTTTACCATATTTTTATTAAAACAAGCCACATTTTCCTGGTTTTCAGTCTCAAAGAGGTGCACAGGCTTCCTGTAACCACTCTATTTCATCGTCATCAAGACGGGGCGAGAGCGCATCAAGCACACGCTGATGATATTGGTCAAGCCATTCGATTTCTTCAGGCAGCATCATCTCCTTGATAATCGGTTTTTTATCGATGGGACAAAGGGTGAGCGGCTCAAACTGCAGGAACTTACCAAACTCCGTTTCATTGTAATAAGTGATCAGTAAGGTGTTTTCTATTCTGACGCCGAACTTACCAGCGAGATAGATACCCGGTTCGTCAGTCACCGTCATACCTGCCACTAACGGAGCCGGTTTCCATTCCATACGGATCTGATGAGGACCTTCATGCACATTCAGATAAGAGCCCACGCCGTGACCCGTGCCATGCAGATAGTTCATACCCGCACGCCACATATCCTTACGGGCCAGGATGTCAAGTTGTGTACCACTACTGCCACAGGGAAACCTACAAAGTTCTATCTGGATATGACCCTTCAGCACCAAGGTATAGACCCGCCTCTGCTCTTCTGTCAGAGGACCGAGCGCAATCGTACGTGTGATGTCCGTCGTACCTTCAAGATATTGAGCACCACTGTCCAGCAACAGGAAACCCTTTGGTTCCAAAGGCACATCCGTCTCCGGCGTCGCTTCATAATGAACGATGGCACCATGGGCCTCATAGCCGGCGATGGTGTCGAAGGACACGCCCTTGAATAAAGTCTGCTCAGCTCGGAGTGATGTCAGTTTGTCGGCAACAGAGATCTCCGTCAGAGGCTCCCCCTGGGGGGAAGACATCTGCTCATCCAACCAACGCAGGAACTTGACCATTGCGATGCCGTCTTTCTGCATCGCCTGCTTAAAACCCGCTATCTCTGTATCATTCTTAATGGTCTTCATCTGCTTGACAGGCGACTCAGCCTCTATGACCTCACGCGTCACTGCATTGAAGAGCGTATAATTCACCTCATCGGGATCGAGCAGGATATTATATTCGAAATAATCCTTCAGGCCTTTCTGCACATTCTCATAGGCATCCACGCCTACACCCTCCCCCTTCAGATAGGTCAATACCTCGGGCGTCAGTTTCTCCTTGTTTATATATAAGGTAACAGCCGAAGAGGAAATCAGCAGATAACTCACGAAGACGGGATTACAATGCACATCCGATCCCCTGAGATTCAGCGTCCACGCGATATCATCAAGGGCAGCCACCAGCATACCGTCGGCATGGAGTTTCCGCAACGCCTGACGGATACGGGCAATTTTCACGTTTGCAGCCTCACCGGCATAAACCAGCGGATGCTCCTCCACAGGATTCTGAGGAATCGGCGGACGGTCCTGCCAGATCTGCGCCAACGGGTCGAAGTTGGTACGGAGAGTGATACCGCCCTGTTTGCGAAGTTCGGCAATCAGTTCCCTGACGCTACTGGTGGAGTTCACCATCCCATCAACAGCAACTTCCGCGCCTGCGCCGCACTCCTTACCGATCCACTCGGCAATGGTAGGCGTACCTTCCATCTTCAGTTTCATCAACTGGAACTCCGTGCCCTTCAGTTGTTCTGCCGCCGCCAGGAAATAACGGGAGTCTGTCCACAGGGCAGCCGACGTCAATGTCACCACTGCCGTACCAGCAGAGCCGTTAAAGCCGGAAATAAACTCGCGCCCCTTCCAATGATCAGGCACATACTCCCCTTGATGAGGATCGGTACTCGGGAAAATGAAAGCCGCCAGATGTTCGCGTTGCATCACCTCCCGCAGATCTTCCAGTCGCTGATTAATATTCATATTTTATCCAATTTTGTAATTTCGACTTTACAAAGATACGATGTTTTTGTCAGACTTTCAACGGATTAACTAAGATTAATATTAAAAAGGGGTGAAATATGCCACTTTTTTCTTATCTTTGCAGCACTTTTGAATACTCAACAATTATAATTATACAATTATGGCATTCTTAACAAACGAAAAATTGAC
>CACXVS010000105.1 GCA_902771155.1 uncultured Prevotellaceae bacterium | reverse complement strand
GTAGTGGCCGTTGTTCATGTCAAACGACACCACGTCGATAAGAGTCGAGTAATAGAGGTGATGGTCGAACTGGGGCTGTTTTTTGATGTAGTCGAACAGTTCTTCGGCCTTGTTGTAGAGTTTGGTTTCGTCGCCGTCGATGTAGAGTCGTCGGAATTCGATGGAAAGGCGGGTGGCGGTCGTGTCCTTCTCTTTATAGTTGATAGCCTGTGCCTCTACTGTCAGAATCAGCTGGCTAATTAGGATGGTTATGCATAGGATCATTCGCTTCATATCTCTGGTCTTTATGATATCGGTTGACGGTTCTGGCTGCAAAGATACAAAAAAAAAACGTTAAATGCAAAGGAAATCCCAATAATTTATTGTATCTTTGCCCCATTAAAATTCATTTGTTATGAAGAATAAGTATTTATGGATGCTGGTTGCCATCCTTTCTTGCAGCCTTATGACGACGGGGTTCAGTTCCTGTATCTCCGACAATGTAGACAATGCTTCTAGCGGAAGTAGGGATTTGGATTATGATATCAGTAATGTTGTGTTAATCGACTCAGGATACATCAGCACTCTAGATATCTATAAGGACATCGTCAAAGACCATGACGACCAGGAGACGGACGAAGATTGCACCTATTATGAATGGGGAAATGAACAACTGGAATCTTTCGAGAATCAGTCCAAGGCGGGCACCCGCAATGAGGCAGTCGTCATTGGTGAATCGGGCGAAACGACGTTGGGTGTGAAGTATGTCTCCATCCGTTACAAGACCACGGGTGCCGATGGCTCAGAGAAAGAACTCTCCGAACTTATTGCCTATTCCAAATATGCAAACGATAAGGAGAATAAAAGAAAGCTGAAGAATCTGATTATCGGCTGTCACTGCACCATCACCAGCGACAAGGAGCGACCCACCAACTTCAAGAAACTGGATTTCACTACCGATGTTAATATGTTGACGCTCATCGGGAGCAGCGAGTCAAGTCTGGTGGTGATTCCCGATTACGAGGGCTACGGTATAACCAGCAAAGACCCGCATCCCTATTGCAATCGTGACGTAACGGCAAAGCAGATGATCGATGGCGCCAAGGCTGCTGTTGTATGGTTTGAGAAAAATATCGCTCAGCTGGAACCTGATTGGAAGACGGTTGCTGTGGGCTATTCTCAGGGCGGAGCCGTTGCTGCCGGCATACTGAACTATTACAATGCCAAGAAACTGACGGGACTGAACCTCGTTGGTGCTGTCTGCGGCGACGGACCATACGATCCGCTGGCCACACTGAAACAGTATATCAAGGACGATCGCCTCTACATGCCAGTAGCCTCCGCACTGCTGCTCAAGGGTATGGTAGATACCAACAAGGAGATGAAAGCGCTGGGTTGCACCTACAAAGACTTTGTGACCGACAAGTTCTACGACACCGGCATCTTCGACTGGCTACAGGGCAAGGACTATACCACCGACGATATCCAGGCCAAACTGCTCAACCACTCTGCCAAATATGGCGGTGAGTCGGGCTTTACCATGATTGCCATGTATCAGAATGAGTTCAAACCCTATATCCCAGAGAACATCAAAGAGGGCGACAAGAACTGGCAACTGACTAATGGCAAGGCGATGAACTATTGCACGGTTGACCAGTGCTTCAAACCTGGTGTGATCGAATACTTCAAGAGTGGCACGATGACGGGCGATGTGCCTGAGGCGAAATTGAAGGCGCTGGAACAGGCTCTCAAGGAGAACGGTCTGACTTACGGTGACTGGAAGCCCAGCGGTGCCTATCCGCATGCCTACCATTTCTTCCACTCCACACGCGACGAGGTGGTGCCTTTCTGCAACTATGAACGTGTGAGAGAGGCATGGGGTACGAACCTGATCTATGGTAATCCCTTCCAGTCTGACATGGCCTACCTGCATGTAGGAACTGGTGCTAACTTCTATATCTTCAGAGCAACTGGTTACGCCAGAGATATCCTCGGACAGAAATGGGCTCCAGGTGAAAAAACGATTAAATGATGAAGAAACATGAATAAGAATGAGAAATTTGTGATCACTATTAACCGCGAAGCAGGTTCGGGTGGTCGTACCGTTGGCCGCAAGCTGGCCGAGAAGTTAGGTGTGAAGTACTGCGATAAGGCGATTGTCGAAGGGCTGACGAAGAAATTCGGTCTCTCTATCGAGCGTATCGAGGAGATCAAGGCACAAAAGAAATCGTGGTGGAACGACATCAACAACTACTATAATACACTGGTCAATAGTGCCA
>CACXVS010000104.1 GCA_902771155.1 uncultured Prevotellaceae bacterium | reverse complement strand
ATCAGAACAAGGAGAAATAACGATGATGTTCCGCATACCCACAGTCACCAAAAACCTGCTGATCATAAACTTGATCGCATTCATTGCCACCTACGTTTTCCAGTTGCGTGGGATTGACCTTGCAGACATAGGAGGTCTTCATTTTTTCATGGCCAGCAACTTCCAATTGTACCAGCTGGTGACCTATCTGTTCCTGCATGCCAGTTTCATGCATATCCTAAGTAATATGTTTGGCTTGTGGATGTTTGGCTGTGTCATAGAAAATGTATGGGGACCGAAGAAATTCCTTTTTTATTACATTACATGCGGTATCGGAGCAGGATTACTTCAGGAAATTGCCCAACTTGGCTCTTTCTACATGACAATCGTAGAACAGGTGCCTGGTGCCACATTCGGATCCGTCCTGACCTATGGTGCCCAATATGCTTCAGCCCTGAATGCGTGGACCACAATCGGTGCCTCGGGTGCCGTCTATGCCGTGATCCTCGCCTTTGGTATGACTTTCCCCAACGAGCGATTGTTTATCATTCCCTTTCCCTTCCCTATCAAGGCGAAGTGGTTTGTGCTGGGATATGTAGCCATCGAGTTCTTCTCGGCACTCGGCTCTTCCGGCGACGGTGTGGCCCATACGGCTCACCTGGGCGGTATGCTCTTTGGCTACCTGATGATACGCTACTGGAACCGTCATCCTGACGCCAGTTTCGACAAAGGCAGGGGGCAGCAGTTCTTTGAGAATCTGAAACGCAGTTTTGAACAGCGCCAACAGCAGAGCGGGCGACCCAACAACCCGAATATGCATGCAGAACGGGGCGGTTCGAAGGAAGACGACATGAACTATAATGCCCGCAAGAAGCAGAATCAGGAAGAGATCGACGCTATTCTCGACAAGATCCGCAAAAGCGGCTATGACAGCTTAACGAAGGAGGAGAAGAAAAAACTCTTCGATGCCAGCAACCAACGATGATCAAACAACTCAAGTCTTTCACGATCAACGTCATCGCAGGGGCCAATATAGCCACTGTGCTGTTGATGGTGGCATCAGGCTATGCCGACCATATTCAGCCGACGGAGCATCCGATGTTCTCGAACCTTGGCATGCTCTTCCCGTTCTTCCTGTTTGCCAACCTGCTATTCGTGTTTTTCTGGCTCACCTTCAAATGGAAGAAACTGTGGATCCCCATCCTGGGCTATGTATTGGTCTTCTCACCGATCTGTACGTATGTACCCCTCAATGCGACACAGGAAGTGCCGGAGGGTACCATCAAACTCATCTCCTACAATGTGTGCCAGTATGGCGGTAACTACAAATACGAAGAAGGCTTCGACACCGTCTTTAACTACCTGAAGCGCCAACAGCCCGATATCGTATGCATGCAGGAGGATGTTGACAGTTGGCGGCGGTATGTGTTTCAGAGGTATCGGAAACTCTTTGCCTACAACGACACCACCATCTTCCATAACGGCATCTATGGTATGAACGGCGTGGGTATCCACACCCGTTTCCCCATTCTCAAGAAAGAGCGCATCCCCTATGAGTCGGCTGTCAACGGGTCTGTGGCCTATTATCTGGATATCGAGGGCGACACCGTCATCGTGATCAACAACCATCTGGAGGGAACCCATCTTTCCGTAGAGGATCGCGACAACTATAAACGGTTGCTGAAAGGGAAGATGAAGAAAGACACAGCTAGGGCTGAGACCGCTTTCCTGATTGAGAAACTAGGCAGATATACTGCCAAACGCTCGAAGGAGGCCGATGCCGTCCATGCCTATATCGAAGCCCACCGCCACTACCCCATCATCGTGTGTGGCGACTTCAATGATAACCCCATTTCCTATGCCCGCCGAACGATCGCCAAGGGGCTGACAGACTGTTTCGTAGAGACAGGTCGCGGACTTGGTTTGTCATATAATCAGAAAGGCTTTTTCTTCCGTATCGACCACATCATGTGCTCTGATGCGTTTAAACCGTACAATTGCGAAATTGACAACAAAATGGACGCCAGTGACCATTATCCGATCATCTGTAGGCTAAAATTTGCGCATAAACCTTAAAAAAAGAACGAAAATCGGCTATAAATTTTTTCCTGTCTAAAAAAATGTCTATATTTGCACGCTAAAATTGTACGCGAACAGAATATATAAATAATAAATAACATCAAAAATCAAAATGCAAAACAAAGGAATTGTAAAGTTTATCGCAGTGCTTCTGATTCTCGTGTGCTGCTTCTACCTTTCCTTCTCATTCGTAACGCGCCATTACGA
>CACXVS010000103.1 GCA_902771155.1 uncultured Prevotellaceae bacterium | reverse complement strand
ACAGGCCATGAGCCAGTTTCTGCTCATTAATCTCGACGAATTCAATCAGATTTCGCCCAAGTTGCAGCAGGGTTTTCTGAAGAATGTCATCACCCTGCCATCGGTAAAGGTAAAGCGCCCCTATGGTAAGCATGTAGAACCGTTCCCACGCCTGGCTTCCTTTATTGGAGCCACCAACCAAACGGATGTGCTGACGGATCCCTCAGGCGGACGTCGTTTCCTCGGTATAGAGTTGACGGGCCCCATCGATGTATCACGCCGTCCGAACCATGAGCAGTTGTTTGCCCAGGCACTGGATGCACTGGATCGTCACGAGCCCCACTTCTTCAACGAGGAACAGACGCAGGAGATTATTGAGTCAAATCGTCGTTATCAGCAGCAGACACCTGCCGAGCAGTATTTCAACGACTGTTTTGAAATAGCCAAAGATGAAAAGGATGGCATGTACCTGACATCAAGTGCAATTTTTACACATATCAAGAAGGTAGCTGGCGCTGATTTGCGGCTCAGTTCGCTCAATCACTTCGGTAGAATCCTGTCTAATATGCCCGAAATTGTCAGAAAACGCACCAAAAATGGCACAGAATACTTGGTAAAACCCAAGAAATAGCCATTTATTGTCACCCTACACTTTGTTGTTACCACCAGTAACCGATTAAATCCTAGTCAGTTATCCGCGTGGTAACAACAAAACAACAAATACGCCGGAAAATAATAAATTTAGAGCCTCGCGACTCACTTTTGATAATTTATATTTGGATGTCGTGCTGTTACGACTTGACATTCAAAATTTCACAAGTCATCTTTATTTCAGATACTCATTGATGAATGCCTCGCGTGGGTGGAGATACTTCTCTTCCCAAGGGGCACGTAGATCACCAGAGGGCCAGGCGTGGGTGCGATATGGCACGCAGTTGATGGTTTTCTTGCCCGGTGCCTTGTTCAGCGACGAGAAGACGGCTGAAGGCGGACAGGTGGTATCGATAAGCCCTATCTCACAGTAGATCTCGGCCTGTGCGTAACGGATGAGTTGGGAACCATCAAAATAGGGCAACGTGTTGTCGAGTTGCGCTGAAGAGAGGGCCTGGTGGTTTTCAATAGGCTGTGGCCATCCGCTGAGCCGTCCTTTACGCGCACCGCCGAGGTCTTGCATGGCTGGCACATTGAGCACCACCGCCGAGACACGCGGATCCAGACTGGCAGCGGCTACGGCTTGTCCACCGCCCTGACTCTCACCGACAACGAGGATGCGGCGCCCGTCCCATTCCGGCTGTCTCGTCATATATTCAATGGCTCGTAAGACGCGCAGGTACATACCACGGAAATAGTAGGTCTCACGGTCGGCAGCATTATATTCAAAATAGTTCTTTAGCAGACCATCTTCGAGCATCTGATAGTAATCGTCAGACTGCCCATTGAGCATGCCGTGGGCGTTGAGATCTAGGCTGAGTGCACCGTTCCCTAAGGCAGCATTCCCCACACACTCATTCACCGAACAGCGACACCAGTCGCCTTTCACACCAGCAGCACGACAGAGAATGATGATGGGCAGCGACTTCTCTTTGGCTCCCACGGGCTTGGCTACATAGGCTCGCATGGGGGCTGGTCCGAGACAGTTGATTTCCACGTCTTCACAGGTAAATTTGTCCTGATACTGCTGTGGTACCGCCAGCGGCGTAGTCTTCACCTGCATGGGTAATGCTTTGAGTTGCTGCTTCAGGTTATCCCAATAGTCCATCAGGTCGGCGGGCTCCTCATAGCCGGCACGGAAACCTTCTGGAGCCACGACATAACCGATGCTGGCAGAAGCCCCTGAACACTCCTTTACCTCTATGGAGACAGCACAGGTACTATCTAACGCCTGTTCCAAAACGGTGAAGTCGGTAGATGTCGGAAGAATACGGAACTCTTGGCCTACTTTGTTATTGTAGGATACACTCACGAACAACGAATCCGTAGGCACAATGTCGGTATGACACGAAACAACCGCGCGCTCACCTTTCTCATAGACGCCGCTATCCTTGTTAATACTGAGATTAAAGAGTAAAAAAGAAAGAATACTAAGTATCATCATTTCACTTATTTATAGTTTATCTATTGAATTGGCAGGGTCTTGATGACGGGGCCGGAATAGGTGTTGAGATAGAGACGGATGGAGTCAACGGCAAGGCCTGTTGTCGGGATGCTGACATAGGCCTGGGTGGAATAGTATTCGGGGACGTTGCCCTGGTCGTGATAAAGCATAAGCGACAAGGTGCGCCGACCATTGGGGTAGGAAATCAGCGAATCTGTGACGATATCCAACTTCTGTACAGCCGTCGAGTCCTCCGTATAGCCTGTCTTCAACTGAAGATGCAGGTTCAGGTATTTGCCCGACTTGCTATTCCAGATACTCTCAAACTTCACCGGGTCATCCTTATAGGTCTTCTCAAAACTGATAAGGGATTTGACATACAGACAAGGTACCCTTCCCAAGGAGATAACCTCAGCCGCCGGCTTCCCATCGGCAGCCTTCACCTTATTATAATATAGCATACAGCGATAGATGGTGTCGGGACGTGAGATCCACTGTGCCGTCGCAAGGGTGGTCAGTGGCAGGGTCTCGCCATCGTCAGTGGTGATAGAGGTGACCTCGCGGTTGCTGTTGACATTCGCCTCTGCAAAATCTCCCCGCATCAGCGAATACGTTCCCTCGCCTTTCTCATAGGCATCCTGAGTACAGGAAGCCACAAGAATTATTACCAAGAGGCGAAGCAGATGTTTCATTCGGCAGCGAGTTTGTTTCTCAATGGATTGGCATACATCTTGAGCATGCACTCACGGAGGAAGGCCTCATCCTTATTCGGAATGGAGATCTTGGCCAGTTGTCCGGCAAGATAGGTCTCGAAACGGGTCTTGTCGTCAGCCGTATAATGAGCCGCATGGGCAGCCGAACCTTCCAGTTCATCGAGTGCGATATAGTTGCAGGGGAAGAGTTGGTAGCCACGGTGGATGTCCTTGTCCATACGCTGGGCGAGGGCCGTGAAGAAC
>CACXVS010000102.1 GCA_902771155.1 uncultured Prevotellaceae bacterium | reverse complement strand
GCCGTTTTCGGTAGAACCGTTGTTACCAGAATCAGTTGATCCATTCTCGTTGTCCTCGATATCCCCCGAGTCGCCACTGGTCACACGCTTCAGCACGTTACCATCCTCATCGAGGCAGGTGATCTGGATAGAGGTGTTCTTCAACTCGTCCTTCACATCCACATTCGGGGTGAAGATGATACGACGCACGCTGATCAGGTTAGCCTTTACATCCTCCAGTTTCTCGACTGCCTTTGAACGGACGCCGAAGCGCATGGTGCCAAGACCAGGCAGGGGGATAGAGTGACCTTCGGTTGCCCAGGTGCGGATTACCTCGCCAGCAGCATCCCAAGCCGCCTTGATCACACCAGATGAGATACCTGAGTGGGTGGCAGCCTCCTGGAATACCTTCTTCTCAGCGATGGGCACGTAGAGGTCTGGACGCATCACGAACTTCTTACCCGGGTTCTTACCAATTTTTACTTCACGCAGTTGTGCAATAACTTTAATAGCCATAATTTAATCTAGTTTAGTTTTTTGTTAAATAAAATGTTAGTTCTCTCATTGTCGCCTGATTGAGTCGCTTTAAGCCACCATTAAAGGAAAATCTTGCTACTATTAATGCGCGCAATTTCTAGATTTAATGCTCGCAATTTTTATCCTTAATGGCCGCCTCTGCAACCTCTTTCATTTGACATTGCAAAGATACTAAAATTTCAAGTACCCTGCAAATTTATTCTCAAAAAAAGCACGCAAAAAAGCACGTAGTTGAAAAAACAGCCCTTAAGTGTTTCAGATTTCAGATTTCAGTTTTATAGGGGACGGTTATTATTATCCGATTTGAAAATTACTATATATATAATATATATATTATATATATAGTAAATATTATATTGATAAATTTCTCAATTTTAGTCCATTCTTAAATGTAGTACTCAAAAACTAAACTGAAACTGACACAACTGAAACATTTGATGCAAATTTGGCTCTTGCAACGATGTAATAACCCTATAAAAACCAACTATTCGTAGCGTGAGTACGGAAAAGTTTTAATTTATTAAAAATATCAGGCACAATTGATGCTTTTCGAATGTTTTTCATTATCTTTGCAAATGCTAATCATATTAAACTAAATATGGAATACGGAATTGTATATCTACTGACCAATCCTTATATGCCTGGACTAGTGAAGATAGGCATGACAAAACAAGAGTAACCTTGTTGACCTTTTCCATTTCGGAAAACGTTCCTGTCATAAAAGGGTAACTGGGTAAGTGGGTAACTTTTAACCTAGTATTTTGGCAGATTGGATTATTTTCATTATCTTTGCCTGCGAAACCATATTCAAGAGATAGTGATATGAAAAGATTTCTCGTTTGTATGATCAGTATGCTGGCCATGGGAGCCAGTGGTGTGAAAGCGCAGACGCTGGACAATGCGGATGTGAACGCTCAGTGGTTTAAGACGACCATTCCTGTGGAGAATGGCGGACAGGCGCCTGACGTGGTGAAACTGTTACGTGCCTTCCACGAGGCTATGCCCACTTGGGTGACAGGTGAGGTGCTGCAACAGGCAGACCATCCTGCCAAGGGGACGCGCCTGAGTGGTACGGCGTCGATCTGGGACGGTAAGGAGGACGACGACTTCCGCATCCTCGTTGACAGGAAGAACGGCTATGTGGATCTGGAGTCGGAGACGGACATCGACCAGATGTCGGCCTGCGTGTGGCGTAAGGACAACGGTCACAGGATCTTCGCCATCAGTCTCTACGAACAGCACGTGATGCCACAGAACCTGCTGTGCTGGTATGACTACGACCCGAAGACGCAGAAGATGACGCCTGCCAAGGGACCGCTGGAGGAGTTTGTTCCCTCCGTGAAGAATGTGACCATTGGCATCACGCATGTGTATAAATGGGATAGGAAGCAGTTTAACTTCGACCATATTGAGATGCCCGATTTCGAGTATCGGCCAGCGGTTGACTCGAAGGCTATCCAGCATATCAGCGAGGGCAATGCCTGGACACACTACTGTATGCTGGATCTGACGGGCAAGGGTAACCCTTTGTTGGCCTTCTGTAACTTCTACGACGGCGAGATCGGCGACCTGATGCTGATCGGCGAGTTCAAGGGTGAGCTGGTGGCACTGGGCATGATGACACAGGACGGGGAGAAACTGAATGTGTTCAAAGGACCTAAACACCGCAACGGCGAGGATCAGGTGATCGTGGTGCATCGCGACATGGCGGGCGGTCTGTGGTATAATGTGGTGCTGGGTAACTTAGTGCAGTATCAGGTGTGCGACCTGCCCAATTTCTCCGAGGCCGACGCAGGGCGCACGGTGAAGGTCACGGCTGGGTTCGGTGGTGAGACGACTGACGTTATCGGCGAACTGGGGGAGTGGATCAATCTCTCCAAACTGTGGCGATGGAGCACCGTTGAGTTCAAAGAGGAATAAAAAAGAGGCACTCGATTTTTCGGGTGCCTCTCTTGATGTTGTATGTCTGCTTAATAACTGCGGGCGATGATGACGCGGGCCTTGGCGGGCTTGCCGCTGACCATATCGACACCAGGTGTCTGTTCGACGCCGAAGGGCACGCAACGGATGGTGGCCTGTGTCTCTTCCTTGATCTGTGCCTCGGTCTCGGCTGTGCCGTCCCAGTGGCAGAGGAAGAAGCCGCCGTCCTTGACCTTCTCCTTGAACTCCTCGTAGTTGTCGCACTCGTAGATGTGGGCATCGCGATAGGCCTTGGCCTTTTCGAAGATATTCTTCTGGATGTCCTCCAGCAACTGCTCTACATATTCTACGATGCCATCGACGGGGCGGGTCTCCTTCTCAAGGGTATCGCGGCGCATCACCTCAATCGTACCGTTCTCGAGGTCGCGGGCACCCATCACCAGACGCACGGGAACACCCTTCAACTCATAGTCGGCGAACTTGAAGCCTGGACGCTTGTTGTCGGCATCGTCGTACTTCACGGTGATTCCTGCCTTGCGCAACTCCTCAATGACGGGGGTGAGGCGCTCGGTGATATGCTGCAGGTCGTCGCCCTTGGAAATAGGTACGATAACAACCTGGATCGGCGCGAGTTTCGGCGGCAGAACGAGTCCGTTGTCGTCGGAGTGGGTCATGATGAGGGCGCCGATGAGTCGGGTAGAGACACCCCAAGAGGTGGCCCATACGTACTCGGGCTTATTATCCTTATTCAGATAGGTGACCTCGAAGGCCTTGGCGAAGTTCTGTCCGAGGAAATGGGAGGTACCGCTCTGCAGAGCCTTACCATCCTGCATCATCGCCTCGATGGTGTAGGTATCCAGCGCACCAGCGAAACGCTCGGTCTCACTCTTCACACCCTGGATCACGGGTACTGCCATCCACTCTTCAGCGAACTTGGCATAGACCTTCAGCATCTTCTGTGCTTCGGCCTCGGCCTCCTCACGGGTGGCGTGAGCGGTGTGACCTTCCTGCCAGAGGAACTCTGAAGTGCGAAGGAAGGGGCGGGTGCGCATCTCCCAACGCATCACGTTACACCACTGGTTGCACATCAGGGGCAGGTCGCGCCATGAGTGGATCCAGTTCTTATAGGTGTTCCAGATAATGGTCTCTGAGGTGGGACGGACAATCAGTTCTTCTTCGAGTTTGGCGGAGGGATCGACCTCGACGCCGCTCTTGTCGTCCTTGGCACGCAGACGATAGTGGGTGACCACGGCGCACTCCTTGGCGAAGCCTTCTACATGCTCGGCCTCACGGGAGAGGAAGGACTTCGGGATGAGCAGGGGGAAGTAGGCGTTCTGAGCACCCGTCTCCTTGAACATCTTATCCAGTTGCTGCTGCATCTTCTCCCAGATGGCATAGCCGTAAGGCTTGATCACCATACATCCACGAACGGCAGACTGTTCTGCCATATCGGCCTTTACTACCAAGTCGTTGAACCACTGGCTGTAATTATCGGCCCTTTTCGTTAGTTCTTTTAATTCTTTTGCCATTGTTTTTTTATCGATTTATCAATTTTGCGTGCAAAATTACACAAATTTTTAGACATAAGGACATAAGTACATATAATTTTTTTGTTTCTTTTGTTCTTTAATCAAAAAATAATTTGTATCTTTGCAGTCAAATGAACGTTTAACAATCAAAAAATGAAGAGAATTATGAAAAGTTTAAAGTCAATTTGCGTAGCACTGTGCGCAGC
>CACXVS010000101.1 GCA_902771155.1 uncultured Prevotellaceae bacterium | reverse complement strand
GAGCTCAGGACCTACCAACTTGTCGATGATCATCTCGCATCCGAACATCAGACCGACACCTGCACTGGCGTTAAACTCGGCAGTAGGTTTGATGAAGCTAACCTTGCTCTTGGTGACCTTGCTCTCGCTGATGCCCTTGGGATCGCCGTAGCCATCATATTTAATGCCACCCTTGAACCAGGAGTCGAACTCGTACTTGACACCCATCGTGGCCTTGCCTTCCACCTCAGCCTTGAACTTCAGATAGAGTGAGGGATTGAAATCTACACAGAAGGGAACGTAGCCGATGTTAAAGACTACTGTGATGCCGTCGAGCTCTACAAGATCTATTTTCTGCTTGTCGTCAGGCAGTTCCAACTTGCCGTCGAATCCGATGCGGACCTCTGGCTCGAAGTTGAAACGTCCGTCAACACTGGCCTCGAAGCGTCGCAGATTGGGTTTCTCTACCATAGAACCGTCGGCCTGAAGGAAGAGGGTATAGTTGAGGTTGAACTTCACGGGAGCCTCCACATAGACATTGATGGTGTCCTTGCTGTCTTCGCCCAGCTGGATGGGGATCTTCGTATCCACCTTGGAGTCAATGTTGATAAGGGTGTTGTGCTTGTCCCAATTGATGTCATATTTGGTGTTCTCCTTCAGCCACTGTTCCATGGCCTTGGCTTGGGCCTTGAACCAATCTACAGTGCCTACTGCGACATTTTTAAACCAACTACCAATAACATCTGTGCCTTTCTTGAGCACATCCAAGATGTCGTCCCAAAGGTTACGTGTGGCAGGGTCGTCCTGCAATCCCAGCAGGTGCTCGGGCAGATAGGTGCCGTAGATGCCATTTTCAGCAGCAGCGTTGCGCGTCAGGGCTCTCTGGTCGCCTTCAGCACGTCTGAAGGTGATGGCCATCGGGTGGATCACGTTCTTCTCGTCGATGTAGCGTGCTGCAACCTCCGACGTGTTGTTCTCAATAGCACGGGTGCGGGTCGATACGGGGTCGGTGTTCACGTAGACCTCGGTGCTCAGCTGATATTCCTTGTCATTTCCTGCCAACACTTCAGCAATGGAAGACTGGATAACATTGAGGATGTAGCGGTCGCCTTCGAGCTTCTCCTTGGTGGCGCGGCGCAGATAAGGACGGTGCTCGGGATGGTCCCAGATACCCATCGGGTGACCTAAGAACGACTGGATGCCCATCTTGTCGGCCAGAGCCTTGCTGACAGAGATCTGCGTGGTGTCGGCGTTGAGGATCGTAACGTCCTCGGCTGCCAGGAAGTCATAATAGGATAGTCCGTAGGGCTCCTGCAGCGGGCCATTGTAATCCTGCTCATGCGCCGTTTCGACGCCCAAACCGTTATCTACTAACTCATCGTCGCTGCAAGAAGCGAGACTGAATGAAAAACTGAAAATACCTGCGGTAACGATACTCATGAGCATCGACTTTACCAAATTCTTTTTTGTTGTCATAATTGTAATTTTTTTATTGTTTATACTTATTTATTTTTTAATTCTTTTTATTTGTTTTTTGTTTGCCCTTTTTGGATTTCAGTCAGGGCGGCGACTGATGTGGCAAGCACTCAAAGTGCTGATTGTCAAACCTTTATATTTCTTTTGTATCAGTAAGTCAAAGATCGATATCATTTCTGATTTCTGATGCAAAGTTACGACGGTTTCCGGCTCATTCCAACTTTTTTCATGTTTTTCGTTCACGTTTGTTGCGACACATCGGGGTATATTGTAACAACGAGCCGGAAACTTGACACAGGTGTCGCATTTGACTCGAAAAAAAGTCAAAATAGTCGGCGAGGGACAGTGCTGGGTATACCCAAATACCTGCCCCCGCGACTACACCTTAATTTATATATAGTAAAAAGCAAATAGCCTCGGTGAATTCATACCGAGGCTATTTGCTCTATTCCTCTGAGATACCTCCTACGCCACTCCGATGCGTGTTCTTCACCTTTAGACGTATCTCACCCCCAAAAAGTCGCAAAGCATAGCAATAAAACTATATATGTGAAACCAGTTCCTGCATATAGCTGCGGATCCGTTTGAGTCCATCACCCCTAGGCCCGGCATTCTCGCCATGCGAAGAGATGACCGAGCCATCGGAGAACTTGGCCGAGAACGACCAGCCCCAACCGTCCAGCACCTGCATCATCGGCGTGTATCTCTCCTTATACTTATACATCTTCTCCTCCTCGATGATCTGGCGGAAGCGGTTCATCGTCTCGGCATCGAGCCTCTTCTCAAACAGCGGACCGTATGTCTCCTTCATCGCCCTGAGCACGAACGAGCCTGTGGAGTCCTGTTCCACACAGCCTTCGAACTCAGCGCGCGCCATTGTACCGTGGCGAGAGAACTCCACCCTCACCAACTCACCTTCAGGCATCTTCTTCA
>CACXVS010000100.1 GCA_902771155.1 uncultured Prevotellaceae bacterium | reverse complement strand
TGGTGTTACCACCGCCTCTGTCTGGGCCTGCTTCGTCTGGGGTGTGGGACTCACGGTGGTGAACATGCTTATCGGCAATCCCATCAATCCGATCAACTGTGGTGCCATCGCCATGGTGGGCGGTTTCCCTGTGGTCTGGCTCGTCAGTCTCATCACCAAGAAACTCCCCCAGCAGACCGTCAACACCATTTTCGAATGCTATAAATAATAAGGTAAAAAGTGGTTTAGATAAAAAAAGTCCGCGAAATTTTTTGAGTTTCGCGGATTTTTTGTATCTTTGCCCCACAGAATCTATTAACAGCTATAAATGAATCAATTATCAGTGAGAGTTAAGAAGATTATCTGGGTTGTTATATCCCTGCTGGTGTCCGTGTCTGTTCAGGCGCAGAACACTATCGCTAAGGAGATGGAAGCCGACATCAACCGTGCGGCGGGCATGTTCTATACCCGTTCCATTGGTAAGATGCCGAAAGACACCCCACCGCCCGCAGGCAAGAAGCCTTTCTATATCAATCATTATGGTTGTCCAGGCGCCTATTACCTCGACAAGTCTGAGTATTATACGGAGACCTACGCCATCTTCGCCAAGGCCGACAGCCTAGGCAAACTCACGAAGTTGGGACAGGATGTGTTCCGCAGGATCCGTCTGTTGTGCGAAGATGCCAAAGACCGCTACGGCGAACTCACGGCAAAGGGAGCCCAGCAGAGTAGGGCCCATGTGAAGCAACTGGTGGAGCGCTTCCCTGATATGTTTACGGCGAAGGGCTACTACAGTGTGCGCAGTGTCGTGGAGAACCGTTGTATCCTCACCATGCAGGAAGGCTTGCTCCAACTCTCAGCCATGCAACAGCCCCTCACCGCCAGAAGTCGTGTGTCGTATCAAGAGAAACCCTTCATGGATCCAGTGGACAAGGAACTGATCGGTCAGCGACTCGACTCACTGACGAAGGCGCGGTTTGAACGGTTCAAGATGCTCAACTCCGATGACGGCAGACTGATGAATGCCCTCTTCAACGACCAAAACTACGTGATCACCAACATCGATGCCAATGATTTGGGAAGACAGCTCTATATCCTGGCTGGTGACGTACAGCATACCGACATCGCAGGTGTCGTGACGCTCTACGACATCTTCACGCCACAGGAACTCCATCGGCAGTGGCGCCGACAGAACGCGTGGCACTATATCAACTACGGCGGCTGTACCCTGAACGGCGGCTATCAAGCCTACCTGCAACGTGGTCTGCTGCGGAACATGATGCACATGGGCGACAGTGTGATGAAACGCTATAACCCCCTGATGCACCTGCGCTACACCCATGCCAATGTGGTGATGTCGCTGGCCTGTCTGATGGATCTCGACGGCTACGGCCTGCACACTGAAAATCTCGACTCGCTCGAGGCTTACGGATGGGCCAACTACCGCATCGCCCCCCTGGGTGGCAGCATCGAGATGATCCACTACCGCAGTGAACGTGGCGACCCTGATGTGCTGGTCAAGGTGCTCCTCAACGGTCATGAGGCATGCCTGCCCATCAAGAGCGACTGTGCACCTTATTATCATTGGAACGACGTGAAGCGATACTATCTGCGCAAGTTGTACCGCTATGAGAGTCGTAGATTTAACTCAAAATCCACGCTACCATGAAGATCATGAAACAACGATATTTGATAGTTACGCTGTTAACTGTTTGCTGTGCACTGGGCATGATCCCCTCTGCATGGGCTCAGTCGAAGGTGAAGGAGCTGATCAGGAAGTCCCCCTCGTATGCCTCCTGCAACTATTATATCTATCCTGACAGCATCACTTCTGCGCTGACCCCGTCGCCCGAAGGTAAGAAACCCTTCTATATCTCCCACTACGGACGTCACGGCTCGCGTTACATCAGCAGCCGCAGCGGCTATGATATCCCCTATGTCATGATGCAGCAGGCCGACAGCCTCGACGAGCTGACACCAGAAGGGCAGAAAGTGCTGCAGGAGATGAACCTTGTGATGCGGAATACCGAGAACCGCTGGGGCGAACTCACGGGGTATGGTAAGAAACAGCTGCAGCAGATTGGTCAGCGCATGGCGGAACGGTTTCCTGAGGTGCTGTGCCCAGGTGCCACGGTGACAGGCATCAGCACGACGGTGCCCCGTTGTATCGAGTCGATGGGTGCCTGTCTGATGCAGATGTTGCAGGTGTGCCCCCAGTTGCAGGTCACCATGCAGTCCTCTAAGCGTACCCAGTGTTACATGAACTATCAGGACAAGCAATTGCGTAAAGGTTATATGACGTTTGAGGCCAGGAAAGCCTACGAGCTCTATACCGATCCCCGTCTGGGTAACACCCGTCTGATGGAACTCATCTTCAAGAATCCCGATATCGTGAAAGAAGTCGTCGATGAAGGGCAGTTCAGCTATTATCTCATGAAGATGGG
>CACXVS010000099.1 GCA_902771155.1 uncultured Prevotellaceae bacterium | reverse complement strand
GCCGAAAAGACCCATAATCATCAATCCGCTGACCTCATTTTGTTTCTCTGGCACCGATGTGAGTGCTTGGGCAAAGCAGATGGAGAAGATATTTGAGTTACCATAACCTACAAGCGCAATTGCTGTGTAGAGTATCCATTCTTCTGTGCCGAAGAAGAGACCGCACATTGAGAGTCCCATCATTAACACGCTGGCAATGAAGAAGATGCGGTTAGGTAGTATGCGCAGGAAGAATGACCCCGTCAGACAACCGATCGTACGGAAAATGAAATAAAGACTGGTTGCAAAGGCGGCATCATTCAGTGTTAGTCCCAAGCGCTCCATCAGGATCTTCGGGGCTGTGGTGTTCGTACCCACGTCGATACCTACATGACACATGATGCCGAAAAACGAGAGCAGCACAATCGGTTTACCCAAGAGCCTAAAACAGTCGGTAAGTTGTTCTATAACAGTTTTCTGTGGTCCGATCAGAGGGTTCACATCCTCTGTGATGGGGGTGATGCCCAACATCAAGGTTGCCAGGACGCCCACTATGAAATAGATAGCAAAGAGCACGCGCCAGTCATAACCGAAACTTGGTATCACTTGGGTGGCGCCCCACATGGCTAGGTAGGGTGCGAGAAATGAGGCGATGGCCTTGATGAACTGTCCGAAGGTCAGTGTCGATGCCAGGTTTTCTCCACCTAGTATAGTAGCTACTAATGGGTTTAACGAGGTCTGCATCAGGGTGTTACCGATACCGAGCAATGAGAAGGCAATCAGCATCACCGCAAAGTTTTTACCATAGAAGGCAAGCAACAATGACAGTACGGTTACCACCAGTGAGAACATCACAGTGTTCTTCCGTCCTAATTTGTTCATTAACATTCCCGTAGGCACACTAAAAATCAGGAACCAAAAGAAAACGAGTGAAGGGAAGATGTTGGCTACCGAGTCGGTCAGATGTAGGTCTGCCTTTACGTAGTTAGAAGCGATACCCACCAGATCCACAAAGCCCATCGCAAAGAAGCAGAGCATTACGGGGATGAGGGTGAGTTCTCTAGTTTTAGTCATAATTGTATATTATCTATTTTTAATTGCTTTGATCCATGAGGGTTAAAAAAACTGCTGCAAATATATATCAAACTCGGTATATAGTCTATAAAAAATGTTTCAAAGACTAACAAAAATCGTTCATTGCAACAAATATGATAGCATTAATGTTTTTTTTGCTTTTTATCTCTCAGTTGTCTCGCAACAAAATGAAACGGGCGACTCTCCCGAGCCGTCCGTTTCCACTCATTACCTAACTAACCTTAATACTTATTACTAACTAAATTACTAATTAAAAATAACAATAACCATTAATCTTAATGCATGAACTTAAATCTTTGCTGCAAAGATAGAGATTATTTTCAGGGGCATCGATAAAAATTGTTTCAAAGACTAACAAAAATCGTTCAATGTAACAAATAAGATAGAAATGAACGAATTTTGTTAGTCTGGTAGCTCATGCCATAGAACCGCGATTATTTGGCTTTAGCGCGCTTCTTCTGCTCTTTCTGATAAGCCTTCATCTCTACGATGGTGGCAAGGCCCATCTTGACGCGGAACTCCTGACGGGCGCGGCGCATCTGCTCGAGGAAACGCTCACTGGTATGCAGACGGGCATAGGCAGCTGAGGCTGCAAGGCGAGCTGCATTTACATCACTCTGCCAGTGGGCACCAACAATCAGACGGCTGTCGCCATACATGTAACCACGTGCCAGGAGCGTATCAGCGCGATCGGGGTTGATCTCTGAGAGCAACAAAGCAGAGCTCCAGCCCAGAAGGGTGTGACCAGAGGGATATGAACCGTTCTTGCGGAGGGCGGGCTCATCCTCAGGATAGAGAGTCGGTTCGTTGAAGCGCATGAACGGACGCTTACGCATATAGTACCTCTTGGGAATGGTGCAGATACTGTCACAAGTAGCTGTTCCCTCGCGCAGCACCTTGTAGATCTCAGGTGTCTCCTCCTTGGAGATTTGCAGACCGAACGGTTCGCTGAACTCACGGATGATGCAGTCGAGGCCATAGACGGCATCGCGGATGGCAATGTCAGCACGCTCCTTACAGTTACGCATCTGTTTGCCCCACATATACTGCATGATATCGAAGGCGAAGGCCGGACCGATGGTGTCGGGGGGAGCCGGACACCATTTCAGCATGTCGGGCATCTCGCTGGTGGTGAAATACGCGTCAACGGGCGACTTGTCACTTTGTGCTGAAGCACATACTGCCATTATCATCATGGCAGTGATCATCATAATCTTTTTCATACGCTTAAAAATTTGTTTATCTTTTATTATTGTTTAGAACTTCACCTGGAAACGTGTTTCAAGGATGGTACACTCATTGTTGGCAATATCAGCGCGGTTGGTCACCTTGGTCCATGAGGCACGCACACGCCAGATCAGATACTTGTTGATGTAATAGTTGTAGCAGAGCGCCCAG
>CACXVS010000098.1 GCA_902771155.1 uncultured Prevotellaceae bacterium | reverse complement strand
CCAACATAAGCATCAGCCCAAGAAATAGGCTGATGTTTTTTTATCTCAGTGATCCAACTTCGAGCCCTCGATCAGTTTGGCGCAGAGGGCCTCGATCTCGCATTTCTCGCAGTGGGGCTTTCTGGCGGTGCAGACGTAGCGTCCGTGCAGCAATAGCCAATGGTGGGCGTTGGGGATGTCCTCATCAGGGATATGCTTCACGAGTTCCTGTTCCACCTTATAAGGCGTGTTGGCGCGCTTGCCGACGAGTCCGAGCCTGTGGGCCACGCGATACACATGGGTATCTACAGCCAAGGTCGATTTTCCGAACGCCACACTCTGGATCACATTTGCCGTCTTCCGTCCCACACCAGGCAGGTCGAGTAGGGCGTTCATGTCCGACGGCACCTCCCCGTCATGCTGCTCCACCAGTGCCCTTGCCATCTTCACCAGATGGTCAGCCTTGGCGTTAGGGTAGGACACGCTGCTGATGAATTCCAACACCTCTTCAGGTTCCGCCTGCGCCATCGACTTGGCATCAGGAAAGTGGCGGAACAGTTCAGGCGTCACCTGATTGATGCGCTTGTCAGTACACTGGGCACTCAGCACCACTGCTACCAACAACTGAAACACGCTGCCAAACTCGAGTTCGGTAGTCACCTCAGGCATCTGTGCCCTGAAGTGCGCCAGAATCCGCTCGTATCTTTCTTCCTTTCTCATCCGTTATGCTTATTTCTGATGCAAAGATACGTGTTTTTTGAAAGAAAGCCGTCAGTTTTCGCCATAAATGCTAAGATTTGTCGCAAAAACCTTCCCTTGTCGCAACTAGTCGCTTCAGAAAACCACGAAATATTTCCCCATGTCCGCAGATCGCCCTACCTTTGCAGTCGAAATCATAAAAGTATTAACGATTAAAAAATTAAGGAATATGAAGAAGAATGTTTTCATGATAATGGTTCTCTGCTGTGTATCAATGATGGCAAATGCCGAGGTAGCAAAGTATTGCATGAGTTATGCCGACTACGTGGCAGACAACTGGAAATCCGTTGACGAACTCACCGAGGGTCGTACCAATCAGGTATGTCAGTTGAAGAGCGATGATCACTGCGTCTATTTCAAGACAGGCGACAAGGCGTGCGATGAGATCCTGAAGAAACAGGCTTTCGCCGTGAAGTACGGCAACCAACTCTACGTCAACAGCTGCAACCTGCGCTACAACGACATCCCCCTCGAGACCTCTAAATATATACAGGCCGTTCCTTACGGCGACCACAAACTCTGTGTCATGGCCTATAAGACCAACGCGCTGCTGGCACTTGCAGATATCGGTTGTCTGGCATCCTCTATCTTCGTCAGCAACAACTGGGTGTCACTCGGACTCATTGGTGGTTCCATCGGTGCAGGTATCGCCAACAACGCGCTCAGCGACTACACCTGCTATCTCATTGACAGCAATGCCAATGCGAAGGGTAAGACCCCTATCACCCGCATCAACGATGCCTTTATGGAGAACCTGCTCTCCGACGATGCCTCGCTGCTCGGCAAGTACATGGCTGTCAAGAACAAGCATGGTCGCCAGTCAGCCGCCAACGTCCTCCCCATCCTGATGGAAAAGGGCCTCGTCGCAGGTAACTGATCCTTTGCAGCCGAAATCATAAAATAATAATAACGATTAAAAAGTAAAGCATATGAAAAAGTTTGTTTTAGGAATGATAGTTGCAGCAGTAGTCTGCATGACAGTCGCAACAAGTTGTGAGTTCTCATCTTCATCAGAGTCTTCATTCTCATTTGAAGTTCAGAATGGTAACGATCAGGAGGGATACGTGATTACGGGTGAGCCCAGTCAGTTACTGGATATCAGCAATGAACTCTTGGGTTATCTGAAGACTGCTCATATCAACGATGCCGACGACGCCCAGGAGTTTGAGGACACCATGGCAGATGTCAAGGACCTGCTGAAGGAGGCTTCCGACTCCATCAATGCCAGAATCGAGAAGATGGATCCTCAGGAGAAGGGTGCACTGATAGATGAGACAAATAATGTCAGTGAACAACTAGAAGCAAACAATCCATCCATCATACACGAGATCGACCGCCTGGTGAAAGAAGCCAAGGAACAAGGCATCACGTTAGCAGTAGACCTTTAACCCACGACTGGGGACAGTCCCTAAGACTGGGGGCCACTGCGTGACCTTCCGTAGCCCAGGCTTTGATCACTTCTCCGGCTGCATCCCAACAGGCCTGCATCACACCACGGCTTACACTGCTTCGGAGGGCAGCCTCCTTGATGACCTTAGCCTGCGACAGACTGGTGTAGAGCTCGGGTTTCAATACATAACGGTAAGAACCAGGATCGTTCTTGTCAAACTTCAGCAGACGTTCTACTGCCTTTACTTTTAATGCCATAATGAATTAAAATTTTAAGGGTGTAAATGTTTTTCCTCTTCCTTAAAACCTCTTCCTTAGTCCGTGTTTTCGCGGTTTCACTATGAAAAACTTACTAGTGCACTT
>CACXVS010000097.1 GCA_902771155.1 uncultured Prevotellaceae bacterium | reverse complement strand
GCTGCAAGCACCAAAGTTTGCCTCCCAACAGGTTGCACAATTATGGTTGGGAGTGTCGCAGGTGCAGAGCCCAAACTCTCCGACACCATTGTCGATGGCAGCCTGCTGAAAGGCATCAGGTGCCTTGTGTTCCATAAAGACGGGTTTAATAATGCGTTCCACATACTCGCCCCAGAACTTAGGACACTCTTCCTGTCCCTTGCAGAATGCAATTTCCTTGGCCATGCCAATAATCTGCACATTCTCTAACGTAATAATCTCGTATTTCATCTTTTTATCTTTTAGTTATAGTACCTTCTTTACACCTGGAATCACCCGCAGCAGCCAGGTGAGCCCGAAGGAAGCTATGGTGGTGACGACTCCGATGAACATGAACTTGCCGAATGCGCCCATCCAGATGCCGTCAATCGCATTCTGCAAAGCTATCATCAGCAATAGATGGACGATATAGGCTCCGTAAGCCTGGGCGGCACACCTTCAGATTGTCCAGATATAAAAGCCTGTTGCTTTTATTCATTTTTCTCCCGTCATGTTTTATCGTCCTAATTCAAAGTGGAATGGTTTGTCGAAATGACGAAGTGAATAGTAGGTGACTGAGGGATGCGTTAGATCCATCACCATCGTCCAGAGTGTGCCGCCGACGATGGCACCTTTTTCGGGCAATTGAGTTACCGATGCAATAGCTTCAGTCAGTTGCTTTGCGTTCATCATGCCCCCAGCCGCGTTGTATTGCTCTATCAGTTTCTCGTGACGGTGGTCACCCTCATGCAGCCCCACCTGGAACTTCTCCTCGCACAGGTAGTGGTTGGTCACGAAGGGCGACTCTGTCACCACCATCTGATTATCCACATACTCCACCGCCACACATCTGCCCGTAGCATCAGCCATCGACAAATGATAAGCCGAACCCGGGTCGGAATTCATATCAGAGGCTTTCAGCAACGCCAGGGCCTCGTCGATGTTGGACGCATTCTTCAGCAGGTACTGTACGGCAGTCGTCGTGGTCAGGTCAGGCTTGCTAGTGTCCTGACGAGTCACCACTTTGTCGCCTGCATCCAATACGGCTATTGCTAATCCTTTCTCGTTCAGTCCGTCCAGGGCCATGAACAGTCCTGTCAGAGCCATATACTGGTTCCTGAATCCCTCGGGTTTGTAGTTCTCGCCGAAGCCGAAGAAATCGGTAGAGAAGGTGGTAATGGATTCATAACCCTTGTCAGGAATGGTATGCATGATTAGAGCCGTGCCGTAAGGATAGTCAAAGTTGCGGGCCATCATCACGCCGTCCTCAGGGGTTTTGACCGTCAGCGTAGAACATCCTACAGGCTTCAAGGGTACATCGAGACTGTCGGGCTTGAAGTATCCCTTCGACAAGAATTCCATCACATAGCTGGCCAGCACGCTGACATCATTGCATCCACCGCGATCCATCAACTCCTTGAACCCGTCGTCGCCTTTGTATTCCATATAATACATTCCGTCGTCGAGCTTCTCTACAGACATCGCTCCCTTAACCAGTGGACCAAACTCCATCCACACCAACACACCTGCGACTATCACCAGTCCCAGTACGCTCAACAGCGCAATCTTTAATCCTTTTTTCATCGTCTATTTTTATTTTTTGACGCTACAAAGGTACATATAGTTGCAGAATGCTCCAAATATCTGGGATAAAATGCATAAAAATGTGATGAATAGTATCAGTTGCTGTTGCTCATGCACTGCTGCTGGCACGCAGACACAGGGCATCGTTCTTCAGCCAACACTTCTGTACCACAAAACGGAGGTTGTATGAGGGTGAGAGTATACGGAAGTTCAGTACATCGCCCTTGGCGACAGTGTTTCTTGGCCCGTAAAGACGCATGCGGCCGGATTGCCGAGTGAGGCCACAGCCGTAAATGCGTTACTCTTGATATACTTATATCTTTTCATTATTATTAATGTTTTGACGCTGCAAGAACGGTCTCCTCGTTTTACGATTCCGTGGTGATCTCCTCTATCTGGTCGATGATGTCCTGATACTGGCGCTGGGTCTTGAAGTGCATCTTGAAGCCACAGATTGCTCCAAAGACGGCTCCGCAGGCTATGCCATAAACCATGTAGCGTGCTGCTTCGAAATCTTTCTGATAAAACTCCCATGTGAGCCATCCCAACCATACTATTACTGCAGGTATGCCGAAGAACAGCCAGTTGGCATCGAACTTCTTGGCACGGGCCATCCTATTACTTACTTCTATCAGGTTTCTGCCCATTGCATTGGGGATATTCACATTCAGGCTGTTGTAGTATGTTGCTCCGCAGCAGACAAGCATAAATACGGCGGTAGCAATCCAGAATGCAAACGAGATGCCCAGTCTCTCGATTAATATCACATAGGTATAGGGAATCATCAGCAGCGAGAGTGCCATAATGGCATAATAGCGAGTCTTGATACTGTTAGCCGTCTTTTTCATCGACTGACGTATAATATGATCGTTCACTATCTGCTGCTGGTCCAACTTCTTCTTCAGAGTGTTCATCTGCTGGCGCATATCCTCTAATTCAAAATTCTCGTTCATAATGGGTAAGTTTTT
>CACXVS010000096.1 GCA_902771155.1 uncultured Prevotellaceae bacterium | reverse complement strand
CTCTTGATCATCTCCTTGAGTTTATCCGTCGGTTTCTCCTCCTTGCGGGCGAGGTCAAGGAACTGGCGATAATATGATTCTGCCTGCTTGCCGTCTTTGAGGAGATAGGCGTAGGCATTCGCAATATTATAATAGGTGGCGATGGAGGTTGGGTTATAGGTGAGATGTTCCTTCCACGCTGTGACGGCCTCGTCGTAATGCTGTGTCAGATAGTAGCCCTCGCCCTGCGAGAGTGTAATGGCCTTCATGATAGTGGTATCAGGTCGCATGAGTTGTTTGGCAAGGTCGAGATAGCCAAGCCCCTCGGGATAGCGCTTTGTATCGACGCAGACCACTCCAAGACGGTAGGCGCAGCCGTAGTGCTGCATGCCACTCATCAGGAAAGCCAACTGTAGATAGTGGTAGGCTTGTTCCAAGTCTTCGATCTGAGCATAGCACATACCTGCGGAATACAAGGTGTTGAAAGTAGAGTCACCCTGCTCCAGCAGCCGATCGTATAACTTGGCGGCCGCTGTAAAATCACGATTGATGAACCATGCATCGGCCAGTGCCCTGTTCACGAGGATATTGGTGGAATCCCTCTGGCTGTATATTAGTCCATGGACAATACCATTCTGCGGTTGTTGGGCTTTGACATGTGCGAGTATGAGATTAGCAACTATCTCGCCATCCATAGGATAACGGTAATTCAGCTGACTGGCCCAGTAGATAAAGGAGTCGTTGTCGCCCTGTTTCTGATAGCTGAAGCATAGCTGGCGGAAGGCATCGTGGGAGAGGCTGTCCTCAGGTACCAGTTTCAGGAGATTGGCAGTCTCGCGATAGTTGCCACGCTTATAATGGCAATTTGCGAGTTTCATCTGAACCATGCAGTCCACTATCGAACTGTTTTCAGCAGATTGCTTCAGATGCTCAATAATCTCATCCTGTTTCTCCTCAGGCAGTTCATCAAACTTGTCAAGAGGAAGGTCATGCTGTTCTACAGCCTGCTGCTGACTTCGGCTTTTTGCAATGGCATACGCCTCTTGATAATACTTCAGCGCCTCAAAGGTGTTATACTGCCGCATGCAACTGTCGCCAGCCTGTACAAATAACAGCAAAGAATCCGCTTTAACTTCTGCTGTCTTTGTCTTGGCTAGTCCCGCCACTGTGACGAGAGCGAGGAGGATGGTAATGATAGTTTGCCTCTTCATAATTTGTCATTCTATAGAAACATCGCGGATGACGAAAGCACCATCGCCGTCGCCCTCTATGAAGTCGAAAGTAGCGGGGATGGTGTCGAACGGTTCGAAGGTAAGTGTGAAGTCGATATAGTAAGTGTTGCCTAAAAACTCGTTTGTAGATTCGGAGGCTTTCACCTGAGTATAGTTGTTCTCGTCGAGTTTGATGCCATCGGCTGTTGTTAGTTTGTATTTCTTGCCATTAGCGTTAAGATAGGAGTCTTTGGCGATACGGAACCAGTAATCCTTATGGCCATAATAGCGGAAACTGATAGTGGTTCCATCAACTTTGGTTTCGACTTTCCGGATGGCGAACTGGAGATTGGAACTGTTGTCCTGCTTAGGCCCATTGAGGGCTTCAGCCATACCCAGGAAATATCCAGGCTGATAGCCCACTGCCTTCCAGACGATGCGCTTATCAGGCGAAATCATTACATAATAAGGGATGGCACCCACATCACAGTATCGGCTACTAATGTCCTTCATGGCGTTGTTCCAGTTTTTCCCAACGATGCGTTTGCTGAATTCATGCTTCTGCCACTCAGATAGTTTGTTCTGATTGATAGCGACGATTTCCAGTTTATCCTTCATTTTCTCGTAGACCTCTCTCATCTCAGGCTCAGACATCATGCAAGGACCACAACCGATGCCCCAGAAGTCGAGCAATACGTATTTGTCATTGGAAAAGGTTTCAAATAGATGGTGTTTCTGTCCTTGCATATCAAGGAGTTCGGCATCAATAGCTTCATCACCCACCTGCAAAAGTCGTGGTGGATAGACATAGTTGTGAATCTCTGCCAGTTGCTCCTCAAATCCTTTAGGAGCCCGTGCGACAATTGTCTTTTCCAGTTGCTTTAACTGCTCCATGTGTGGGAAGTTTGGAGTGTTCTTTGCCGTCATGGATATGCCCCATAGTGCACGGATCGTAGCTGCGTCCACAGGCAGTGAGGGCAGGATGTCCATTCGTTGCTTCATCCACTTCATTTCGACGATTTCTCTCTCTTCCCAAGGCTTTTTATCCAAATCCATCTGCATTAATTCCGTTACCACGTCACGGCAATACTCCGTTATACGGCTCTGAGTCTGCTGTTCTGACAAAGGGCTTTCCACTTTCCATAAAGGGTAGAAGCAGTCATTGCCTGTCAATTTCACAGTCACACCGGGACGTAGGAAGAGGGTTAAATTAAAATTGGGACAACCTTCACCCATTAAACCGAGAAAACCTTCGGTGAGTTCCTCTACGGGTAGAGTGAAGGCGAACCGTCCAGCTTGGACTGTATCTACAACATTCCCAATAGTGCCTGTTCCGGCCAGTACCAACGTGCCGTCTTTAAGTGCGGGTGAATAACCAGTGA
>CACXVS010000095.1 GCA_902771155.1 uncultured Prevotellaceae bacterium | reverse complement strand
CGGAAATTCTTTCTTGAGTTTATTAGGAACTTTATTAGGAACTTTATTAGGAACTTGTTTCTGCAATGGCGCACCCTGATGGGCTTTCAGCGTCTTATAAATTTCGCCCAGCATAAAGTCGATAAAGGGTCCTGACTGCCCAGCTTTACTACTGGCAGTAATGGCATCGTAGTATTGCTGCTGATTACTATAAACCATATTCTCCACAGGCAGATGCTCGAACAGCGGGTGCAGATTGCCCAGTATCAGCGACTGCCACAAGCGGCCTATTCTGCCATTACCATCAATAAACGGATGGATGAACTCAAACTCGTAGTGGAACACACAACTGCGAATCAGCAGATGATCCTTCGAATGTTGCAACCAGTCAAAGAGATCCTTCATCAGCAGAGGCACCCGATCAGCAGGAGGCGCTAAGTGTACCAATCCCTTTTCACCATACACGCCAACGCCTCCACGTCGGTATCGACCAGCATCGTCCACCAGCGCCTGCATCATGACACTATGTGCTCTCAGAAGATCCTTTTCCTTAAACGCATCAAGTGTGGGATACATCTCGTAGGTCTGGATGGCATTCTTCACCTCCTGAATCTGACGGATGGGAGCTACTACGCTCTTTCCATCTATGATGTCACGCACTTCGTCCTCGCTCAAAGTGTTACCTTCTATAGCGAGCGACGAATGGATGGTCTTAATACGATTGGCTTTTCGCAACCGCAGGCCGTCTTCCTGTTCCAAACGGATAGCATAGCGCTCTATCTGAGCTGAGATCTCAGCTATCAGGTTGATGGCATCAGCACTAACTGTAAATGGTGGTATATACATAATCATCAACCGTTACTTCACGTTAAATCCGATCCCAGCGAGTTTCTCGCGGATGCCTGCCTCCAGGCGATGACTCTCAGCAAAGAGGTCGCCGAGTTCTGAGGTAAGACGGGCCATCTTCTCCTCGAAGGGCTCTGCATCTTCTTCCTCGTCAGCAATGCCGACATAGCGGCCTGGGGTGAGCACCCAGTCCTGCTTGCCTATTTCCTCGATAGTTGCCACCTTGCAGAAGCCTTTGACATCTTCAAGGGTGCCGTTTTCGTAAGCTCGGAAAGTGGCTGCAATGCGCTGCACATCGCACTCCTCAGCAGGGAGGCTGGCCCAAGGCTTGTCTTCCTTCTTGACGGTATCGTAGCGTACAAAGTCGTCGCTGAGTTCGCGATGGGTGCGATCCACCATCATGCCCATCTCTCTGGCATCGATAAAGAGCACCTTACCCGGATTCTTTTTCTTGCGGTTGAAGAACCAGACGCAGACAGGGATAGACACGTTGTAGAACAACTGGTTTGGCATCGCAATGACACCTTCCACAAGGTCGGCCTCAATGAGTCGTCTGCGAATCTCGCCTTCGCCACCCGTTGTTGTGGTCAATGAGCCATTGGCAAGCACAAGGCCGATTCGACCTGTTGGCGAGAGGTGATGCACCATGTGCTGAATCCAGGCATAGTTGGCATTGCCCTCTGGTGGCACACCATACTTCCAACGCACATCATCTGCCAAACGGCTTGCGCCCCATTCACTCATATTGAATGGCGGATTAGCCATGATGAAATCGAACTTCTTGGTGGCGTGCTTATCATCGCCGAAAGAGTCACCCCAGCTGTCGCCGAGGTCAGCCTCCAAACCACGGATGGCAAGGTTCATGTGCGCCATCTTCCAGGTGTTGGCATTAAACTCCTGTCCATAGATGGTGACATTGCGCAGGTTGCCCTGATGCTGCTGGATGAACTTGGCGCTCTGCACAAACATACCACCAGAGCCACAGGCAGGATCATAGACACGACCTTCGAAGGGCTGAAGCACTTCTACTATCGTGCGGACAATGCAGGAAGGTGTGTAGAATTCACCTCCTGACGACTGGGTTTCAGCCGCAAAGTTCTGCAGGCAGTATTCATACACGCGTCCGAAGAGGTCGATGCCTTCGCCTTGTGCATGCATATCCATGTTGTCGAAGATTTCAACCACCTCACCCAAGCGAATCTTGTCAATCTCTGGACGGGAGTAATTGTTGGGCATCACCTTCTTCAGGCGGGGATTCTCACGGCCAATCTCTTCAAGGGCATGGTCTATCACCTGTCCAATCTCAGGACTATGGGCCTTGCTGGCTATGACATTCCAACGAGCATCCTGTGGCACCCAAAACACATGTTCTGCTGTATATTCGTCACGATCTTCCTCGAAGCCGTCGCCTTCCTCTACGAGTTCCTGGTAACGCTTCTCGAAGCAATCGCTGATATATTTTAGGAATACGAGACCCAGCACCACATTCTGATACTCAGATGCAGTGAGATTACCACGAAGTTTGTTCGCACTATCCCATATTCGGTCTTCTATGGATTTCTCCTTGACTACCTTTGCTTTCTTTGCCATAATTACAAGTAATATCTAGTTAGGTGCAAAGTTAATAAAAAATATTGAGAATACGCAAAATTTGCTTGATATTTTTCAAATATCACTCTTTCTCATATAATTGGCACATCATTTGAGGATACTTTTATGCATGCATCTTGCTGTGAAGTTATTCACTTATTCACTTATTCACTTTGGACATTTAGGTTTTTTAAAG
>CACXVS010000094.1 GCA_902771155.1 uncultured Prevotellaceae bacterium | reverse complement strand
TGGCGGCTTTGAGCGTCCCACCTGCGAGATTCCTGTCGCGGTGTTCTACTTTACGGTCATTTTCGCCCTCTTAATAGCAACTTATCAATGAGTCATATAGATCCCCGTCATATCCATATCAGCGACTACAACTATCCGCTGCCCGACGAGCGTATCGCCAAATTCCCCATCGCCCAGCGCGATCATTCCAAACTCCTCATCTACAACAAGGGTGAGGTGAGTTCCGATGTGTTCTACAACCTCCCTCAGTATCTGCCCAAGGGCGCTTTGATGGTGTTCAACAACACGAAGGTGATCCAGGCACGCATGCACTTCCGTAAGGAGACAGGTGCCCTCATCGAGGTGTTCCTGCTCGAACCCGCCGAGCCCTCCGACTATGAACTGATGTTCCAGACCACAGACCACTGCGCCTGGTACTGTCTGGTGGGCAACCTGAAGAAATGGAAGGAAGGCACCCTGCGTCGTGAGATCGAGATCCATGGCCAGACCGTTGTCGTCACCGCCACCCGCGGCCCCATTCACGGCACTTCCCATCGCATCGATTTCGAGTGGACGGGCGATATCAGTTTCGCTGAGATCATCGACGCCATGGGCGAACTGCCCATCCCGCCATATCTCAACCGTGAGACCCAGGAGAGCGACAAGACCACCTATCAGACCGTCTATTCCAAGATCAAGGGGTCGGTGGCTGCCCCCACGGCAGGACTCCACTTCACGCCTGAGGTCTTAGCCGATCTCGATGCCCATGGCATCCAGCGCGAAGAACTCACCCTACATGTCGGTGCCGGCACCTTCAAACCTGTGAAGAGCGAGGAGATCGAAGGCCACGAGATGCATACCGAATATGTCAGCGTGCGCCGCGACACCATCCGTAAACTCATCGACCATGATGGCTGTGCTATCGCCGTCGGTACCACGAGTGTACGCACCTTGGAGAGTCTCTACTATATGGGATTGAAAGTGATGCGCGACCCTTCACTCAACGAAGACCAGTTGCATGTCGCCCAGTGGGAACCTTATACCGGGGACAGTCCCTCTTGCGATACCGTCACCGCCTTGAAGGCCCTGCTTGTTTGGATGGACGCCCGTTCCCTCACTGTCCTCCACAGCAGCACCCAGATCATCATCGCCCCGGGCTACGACTATCACATCGTGAAGATGCTCGTCACGAACTTCCATCAGCCGCAATCCACGTTGCTGCTGCTGGTGAGTGCCTTTGTCAAAGGCGACTGGCATAAGATCTACGATTATGCGTTGAGTCACGACTTCCGTTTCCTCAGTTACGGTGACTCCTCGCTGCTGATTCCCTAAATCAACTCAAAATGTCTGAGGGCATTCAGGATGCCGTTGTCGTCCACACTTGTGGTCGTATAATCGGCTTCCTGCTTTAGCGACTCCAGGGCATTTCCCATCGCCACGCCGATACCCGCTGTACGAATCATCGATGTGTCGTTGCCGCCGTCGCCGAATGCCATCGTGAACTTCGGGTCGAGTCCTTCCTGCTCGGCAATGGCGAGCAGTCCCTGTCCCTTATCCGCCTGCTTGGCAGTGATATCGGTGAACTCCGGGTGCCAACGCCCTGATGTACAGGTGGGAATGCGGGCCATCAACTCCGCCTCGTAACTTTCAGGGAAGAACGGGGTCATCTGGAGCACCTTTTGCTGCAGCACCACTTCCACGGGCTTTGCCAAGTCCAGGTTCTTCACGGCCAGATGCTGCCTGAAGATACGATCTACATCACCCTTCGGATCCAGCACCGCCACATCCCTTTCACCCACCACGATCAGACCGTAGTCCTTCTCCCGCGAGTCATCCACAATCAACTGGGCTGCATCTTGGGGTATCGCATGGCAAGATACCGTCTGCTTGCCGATGAAACAGAGGGCACCGTTGGTTGTCACGTAACCGTCGATCAGATGCTCGATGGCACCGAGGTTCGTAATGATGATCGGTGGACGGCCTGTGGCGATAAACACCTTGTGACCGTTGGCCTTTGCCTGCGTCAGCGCCAGGATGGTAGAGGGAGGAATCTGGTGTGTCTCGAAACTCACCAGCGTTCCATCAATATCGAAAAATAGGGCGTACTTATTCATTGTCTTTTAAAAATCCGTGCAAAGGTAATGGTTGTTTTCGAAATAACCAAGGAATCTTTCAAAATATTGGTTCATTAGGTCAAAGAACGCTGTTGCGCTGCTTTTTGCTTGGCGCATTGCGACGTTTGGTTTAATTGAGAATGTTTAGTTTTTTTTACGTCGTCTGATAACACTTCAAAAGAGTGGTATTAAGGGAAAATATTGCTACCATTAATGCGCGCAATTTCTAGATTTAACTCTCGCAATTTTTATCCTTAATAGGCGGTGTCTGTACCTCTCTCATTTGATACTGCAAAGATACTAAAATTTCAAGTACCCTGCAAATTTAATCTCAAATAAAACACGCAAAAAAGCACTTAGATAAAAATACCCCCTTAGGCGTATCAGATATCAGATATCAGTTTTTTATTTGTGTGGTATGTTTGGATACAGAAATACAGAATACAGTTTTGTAGGAAGAGGTATTTTGATTCAGTTTTCTGTCTCGGCCTGAAATAGGTTGACTTCCACAAAGCCTTAAATGTTAAATAATTAAATTCATTTAAGATTATGGGAAAACAAAAATTCAGTCGCGGTTTG
>CACXVS010000093.1 GCA_902771155.1 uncultured Prevotellaceae bacterium | reverse complement strand
TCTCTGGCACGGATGCAGTAATATCCTCGAACGTGCCAATAATCTTGTGTCTTTGACCCGGAGTTACGGGTTTTAATTTACGTACTGCCATTTCTTATTGAATATTGCTATAAAAATCAATTGTATCGCCCTCCTTCAGAGTAACGATTGCCTTCTTGAACGCGTTCTTCTGACCCTTGATAAGACCAGCCTTCGTGTAGCGAGAGCTGCGCTTACCGGCATAGTTGCACGTGTTCACGTCGAGCACTGTCACATTGTACAGAGCCTCAACCTCTTTCTTAATCTCAAGCTTATTGGCCTCGGGCTTAACGATGAAGCCATACTTCTGCTGTACAGGAAGGTTAACGGTCGTACCGGCAGCAACGCGAACATTACCCTTGCGGTCCTTCTTGTCCTTCTTGACAACATAAGACTTTGCCACAGAAGACTTGTCTGTAATCTTGGTCATCTTCTCAGTGACCAGTGGTTTTATGATAAATGCCATATCTTATGTCTCCTTTACTTGTTTAAGATACCGTCGATCGTCTCCAGAGACTTCTCGGAAATCACGAGCACATCAGCATTCAGAACCTTGTAGGTGTTGAGTGTCGATGCTTCCATCACTTCTGTGCCCTGCAGATTGCGAGCCGACAAATATACGTTATTATTCGTTCCTGACATAACGAAGAGGGCCTTCTTGCCATCCACCTTGAGATTCTTGGCGATGTTTACGAACTCCTTGGTCTTGGGAGCATCCATAGCGAAGTCCTCAACAACCACGATAGCATTCTCCTGTGCCTTGTATGACAGAGCAGACCTGCGGGCAAGAGCCTTAACCTTCTTGTTCAGTTTGAAACCGTAGTTACGGGGTGTCGGACCGAACACACGGCCACCACCACGCAGCAGCGGAGAGTTGATGTCACCATGACGAGCACCGCCGCCACCCTTCTGACGACCGAGCTTACGTGTAGAACCTGAAATCTCGCTTCTCTCCTTTGACTTAGCTGTACCCTGACGCTGGTTGGCCAGATACTGCTTTACGTCCAGATAAATGACATGGTCATTAGGTTCAATGCCGAAGATAGCCTCGTTCAGAGATACCTTCCTTCCGGTCTCCTGACCTTTGATATTCAATACGCTAACTTCCATCTTACTTGTTGATTATTACAGTTGAACCATTATAACCAGCGCAGCTACCCTTCACAAGGATCAGGTTGTGCTCCGGTATTACCTTTAACACTTTGAGGTTCTGGGTTGTAACCCTGTCGCCTCCCATCTGGCCGCCCATTCGCATTCCTTTGAACACCTTGGCGGGATAAGAACAGGCACCGATAGAACCGGGCTTACGCAGACGGTCATCCTGACCGTGAGTGCTCTGGCCTACGCCACCGAAACCATGACGCTTCACAACGCCCTGGAATCCCTTACCCTTAGATGTACCGACAACGTCAACGAACTCCGATCCCTCAAAGATATCGACCGTGACGGTGTCACCGAGGTTGTACTCCTCGTCAAACTTGAACTCGGCCAAGTGGGCCTTTGGTGTTGTGTTAGCCTTCTTGAAGATACCCATCATTGCTTTGGTGGTGTTCTTCTCCTTCTTCTCACCGAAGGCGAGCTGAACGGCCTTGTAGCCGTCCTTCTCTACAGACTTAACCTGAGTAACAACACAAGGACCAGCTTCGATAAAGTGCACGGTACATTCTTACCGTCGGCACTGAAAACGGATGTCATTCCGATTTTTCTTCCAATTAATCCTGGCATTTCAGTTTAAAATTAATAATGTTAATATATAAAATTTGTTCCTTTTTAAGTGTCATCCGCTTCTTAACGCACACAAACCCACTTAAAAAGGAACTTCAACTGCTTCGTTTTTGAAGGCTAAGTCGCTCTTTATCAGGGTATTGTTAGCATACAAGCCAGCGCAATACGCACTTTTGCGGGTGCAAAGGTACGAATATTTTTACTATCCGCCAAACTTTTTTAAGATTTTTTATGATCAAAAGTCTATTTTGACCGTAAAAAACCGCCAAACAGTACCCTATTACCTATTCAGGCATGGAGATCCAGCACAAAACGTGTGCCTTTTGTGAAGGCAGGATCAATGCTGAGTTCGCCATTCATGTTCAATGCCATCTGCCTACAGATAGGAAGGCCAAGACCATCGCCCGTGGTAAGATCACGGATCTCGACAAACGGCTTGAACACATCCTCACGCTTCTCCTCTGGTATGCCATCGCCCGTATTCGACACCAGGAACTGGTGAACATGGGCTCCACGCTTCTTATAGTCCAACCAGATGGTACCGCCTGCCGGTGTGTATTCAGCGGCGTTCTTCAACAGGTGAAGCAGGATGTGGGAAACATATTCCTTATTGATCTTAGCACTCATCTTCGGCGCATTCACCGTCAGGGTCACATTGCTTTGAACCGCATTGCGAATCTGGTCCATCAGACCCTCACAGAACTGTGGGAGTTGTGTGTCTTCCATTTCGATGGCACTGGTATCCTCGTTCTCCAGCCCCGACAGCATCTGTATATGGGCCGAGAAGTCCTGCAGAGCCTTTACCTCAGGCAGACGTTCGTCGAGTTTCTGGAGGGTAGGATCCAACTGAGCGGAGATATTACTGATAAACTTGGCCTTGAGGGCATTATTCTCGTTAGCCATCTTGATAGTATTCTTCTGTCTGCGAGTCAGAAGGATAAAGCGCATCAGTACGATGCCTCCAACCACCAGTGCTGCAGCCAGGACCGCTGCCAACACACAAAGACCGATGATAATGGCCATACGCGCTGTCAGCGAGCTGTCCTTATCCGAGATAGAAGCCTCATTGTCTGCAATACGCTGTTTCAGGGCTGCAATCTCATCGGCAGTCTTCAAGGCATTGACCGAATCCTTCCAAGCCACGTAGCTCTTGTACGACTGAGCCACCAGGTTGGCACTATTGCTCCTGCGGCCATTAGCAATCAAGGTCTGGTAGGCCTGGTCCACCTTGTCATACTCCTTCGAAGCCGTCAGTTTGCCAGCCATCTCCTTAAACACGGCATCACCCTGTGCGTTCAGTCCGAAGGTATAATAATAGATAGCCTTGTTATAGAGCAGGTCGTTCCTCAGGTTATCATCGCCCGAAGCACTCACCTGACCCTCCATGATATTCAGCTGGTCCACGCAACCGGTGCTCTTGCGCATCTTCATATACATCTGCAGGCGTTCCTTGGTTACCTGATAATGCAGGGCAGCCTTCTGACTAGGCGACGACTGCTGGTTGGCGTTGATATTATCGTCGATACGGCGAAGCAGGTCGAAGGCTTCTTTCCAGAAATTGTCTCTCTTATAATATAATCCTGTGGCCTTGATTCCGCAATCCACAGCCTGCTGCATCTGCCCCTTGCCGACATAATCCTCAAAGGCGCGGATATACATATAACGGGCTGTGGCCACAGTGCCTTCCTTATCGGCAGCCTCGGCCTTTTGCTGGAGTTCACTCTTCTGTGCCTCCTGTGCGCTAACGACTGCACAGCAAAGGAACAGGTTTGCAAGTAGAATCAAAACTTTCTTGTTCATTACATTATCATTTAGTTATTTCGATTTGCAAATGTAAGCAATTCTTTAATAACCGCCAAATATTTCTGTGTTTTTTTAAAAAAAACGGCCCATCCGTTGACCAGATGCGCCACTCTTTTATTGAGAAGTCTGTTAAATACAAGACATGATATCACAAAAGAAAAGCGACATCCCCAGCCGCTTATTTCAACAGCATCGTTTCTGTCTTCTCTATCTGAAAGGTCTGCTGGGCGCCCTCTATATTGAACGTCAATACTGAATCCTCAGAGGTGACAGTAAGCGAACACGACGCACCCTCAATAAGTGGGATACAACTGTTGCTGCCTACAGGAAAGCCGCAGCAGACAGGAATATCCAGATCATGCAGATGGGCTATTAGCATCTGTTCGACACAACCAAACTGCAAATCGTATTTAATGGAATTAAAGGCTCCGAAGATAATGCCCTTTACCCTTTCGAAACTGTTCTGCAAGCATAGCATATAGAATAGTCTGTCGATAGCATGCAGCGACTCTTCTACCTCCTCAATGAAAAGAATATAGTCTTGATCTTCTGGCAAATGGAATTTTGAGCCTGAGATCACAGCATAACTTGAGAGATTGCCTCCCACAAGGATGCCTTCCGCATGCCCACAGCGGTTATAGGGATTGCCAGGAATAACGTACTGTGGCAATATACCCATCAGCAGGTTGCGTGTGATGGTGATGGTGGGTTCTTGTTGGCTGGCAATCTGAAATCCCATTGGACCATGAATACAAAGTGTCCCTGTGGTTGCGGACCATGAATACAAAGTGTCCCTGTGGTTGCAACGACATAAAGCAGCATCGTGATATCACCATGCCCTATCAGCCATTTGGGATGTTGCCGGAATATCTCCAAAGGAATCCGGTTCAATAAGTGTATAGAACCGTATCCCCCTCGTGAACAAAATATGGCTTTAATGGTATCATCCTCTAACGCCCATAAAAGGTCGGCTGCGCGCTCATCCGCTGTTCCCGAATAGGCATCCACATTTAGACTTGTGGTATGAGGGCCGATGACGGGCTGCAGTCCCCAACTTCTCAACACATCCGCAGCTTGAATAATAGCCTCCTCCGGTACCCAGTAGGCAGGGGAAACAAGGGCCACCCTATCCCCTGCTTTCAGATAAGGTGCTCTCACAATCTCTTTACCTTTTTCAATCATTACTAACAATTAACGTAAAAAACTGGTGCAAAGGTAGGCAAAATGAACCTAAACCCCAAGAAACAATATGCACACATTTGGGATGGTAACCAAAAACGTGCATACAAGATGATTTTTCGAACAGAAGGGCTACAAACTCTGGCGGTATTCCTGCGGGGTGACTCCGTACTGACGCTTAAACTGTTCACGGAAGTTGGCTGGTGTGAAGCCCACAGCAGCGGCGATGGCAGCGATGGTCATCGAGGGGTTATCACGTAGCAGAGGAAGTGCCTCCTCCATACGGATATTATTGATGTACTGCGGGAATGAGGAACTGCCAGCATACTGAGCCAAAAGGCTGTTGAGCGTATGACGGGTAATACAAAAACGCGTACAGATGTCCTGACGCTGAAGCGAGGCATTGGCATAGAGTTGCTCTATGTGGATGGCAGTATTGATCGTGTCAAAGAGAGCGGAATTGGTCTCTGGTTCCTCTGACTCGCTGACCTCATCGGGCTCTTCCGTTCCTTCCGTCTCATCAGCAGGCGCCACAAGCGGCGTGCCGTTGATCATGCGAACCAAAGCACGGTTCTTCTCACTAATAATCTGGCGCTGACGACGATAGTAGAACGAGACGACACCAGCAATGATTAACAACAATATGATAACACCGATGATGATTGATTTAATGCGACTGGCCGTCTCAGCCTCCTGAATCTTCAGTTCCTGCTCCTTCGCGTGGTAGCGGGCAGCATAGTTGTGGGCCTCACTGGCATGCAGACTGTCACTGAGCACCTTAGCCAGATTGGCATGACGGTTCATCAGATTGTAGGCCTCTACGAGATGCCCTTTGGCACGGGCAACGATGGCACGGTCGCGCAGAATCACGGCATAGTCGTCATTAACGGTATCATTGCCCATACGATACACCATCTCATCACTGGTGGCCATCGCCTCATCATACATACCTAGCGCCATCTGCGTTGGAATAATCATCTTACGGGCACCGAATGAATGACCATAACCGCTCTGATCGAAGCGTGCGAGACATTCACGGGCATGGATGGCATCACCCGTCATGGCATGGGCACCTGCAAGGAAACCGTTTGCCTGGGCACGGCTGAAGTCAATATAGCGGTCGCGGTCGGCAGGCTTGTCACTCCACGACAAGCGATAGCTGTCTTCGGCATAGTCCTTGGCATGCTGCTCGTAATGATCAAGCCGGTCAAGGATACGCTGTGCCAAGGGTATGACCTCACCATAGCGTCCCTGATCATTCAAAACATTAATCTTACGCTTCACGGCAATGATGAAGGCATCCATGCGGTCGATACTGCCAGGTGCATCCAGCTGACGGATCGCCTCGTCGATTTTCGACATGCCTTCCTCTGGCTGTCCCAGGTGAGCCATCACCATACCGATCTCTGCCTCCGTACGCCATTCTTCCGTATCTTCTCCCAGCAGACGACAGACCTCGACCTTTTGCGTCGCCCACTTCACATAGCCTTCAAAGTCTGTCTTGGTACGACTGGTGATCATCAGCAGGTCGAGAATGTTCTCCTGCTCATGGAGTGTATTAATCACGGAATCATGCTTCAGCAGCTGCTCGCAGATTTGGATGGCAGAATCCTGCCGCTGCTTGAGGAGCGGGATGGCAGAATCCTGCCGCTGCTTGAGGAGCGACTTGCTATAAATCTTGGCACGGATAAACTGGGCACGGTATTCATTGATGTTGCCAAGCAACAAGGCAGAGTCAAGCATCACGAGTGCCCGATCCGGATGATAGCCATAAGCCACCAATACGGAGTCCTCCTGATAAGGTGTATCACCCAAATTCGGAATATGTCTTGCTGAATTATTTCTACCACAACTGGCGAAAGCCATCATAGAAACAAACAGCAGGACTTGAAGGATATTTCTCATACTTTAATACAATAGTCTTAGTTTCTTAATCCTCCTCACGGGAAATGAAAAACGACGGAATGTCACGACGGAGGGTCAGCACCCAGTCGTCACCGTCAGATTGATATTTTGCACGGTCAATATGATCATCCATCAACCATATCATAC
>CACXVS010000092.1 GCA_902771155.1 uncultured Prevotellaceae bacterium | reverse complement strand
AAACCGCGACTGAATTTTTGTTTTCCCATAATCTTAAATGAATTTAATTATTTAACATTTAAGGCTTTGTGGAAGTCAACCTATTTCAGGCCGAGACATGTCACGAATTGACAGAGCGGAAGTTTGGCTATCCCGATTATTTTGAGTACCTTTGCAACTCGAAAATTAAACAATAACAATAATGAACAGTAAGATATTAAAACTAGACGCCCCCTACAACATCATTTATGCAGGTGGTCGCGTGGGTCGGCACATCGCAACGATGACCGTTTGGGAGGACAATGACATGGGCATCTATGACGCCCGTCAGTATGCGATGATTGATGAAGGTGGTGAATTGGCTGCTGGTGCGCTGGCCGTTGAAGCCGAGTTGGGCGACTGCCGCGTGATCTGCAATGAGAGTGACCCACGGGTGCACCTGCGCTGGTTGGCGGAAATAGTGAAGTATGACTTCGAACAAGAAGAGCCCGTAGAGTTTACTTATCTATGGGAACGTCTGAGTCTGTTTGGCGTCAAGGTGATCTGGGACAAGGCCAGAGACGAGAAAGGCGAATTGCTCAAGGACGAAGATGGCGAGCCGATCGATGAGAACGTCTATACCATCAGTCTCACATTCGAAGGCACACACAGCCACATGGTAGCCCAAAGTTACACCACGTCAGGATTCTATTTCTATGCTCGCGGTACAGTGGAAGAGGTTTATAGGGAGTTGCACTACCAGCATATGACCTATGAATCGATGTTTAACAGATTCGATCTGCTCATCAAATTCACGACACCAGATGGTTGGGAACAGCACATCATCGATCTGCTGAATCAGCGCAATAATGAATATAAACCAGCCCCTGATGAGGACCATATATTATAAAAATGTACGCGCGCGATATGAATAACAGAGATACACAACTGGCGGCTATACCCATCGACTTCGTGGTGAAACAGGGTTTACAGGAGCATACCGAAGTGAAGCGCCGCCCCTACTCTACCCTGATTCGCACGTGGGCAAAAGACCAAGGACAGGCCGAACTGGGCGAAGAGATAGCAAGCCGACTGAACACAGGTAAAGAACCTGAGAGGCTGAAGGATCTGCGAAACCTGCCCAACTCCGTAGCCCCCAAATATCGCACAGGCGATAAGGCGGAACTCCTGGTGGCGATTGTCAGGAAGATAGATGAGAAGATACAGAACGACACCAACTGGAAATGGGCTTTGGTGATGAAGGTGATGCTCGACGAGGGACTGCTGATTGTGAAGATCCCCAATAAGTTTGATCGCCTGATCTGCTCGATGATACCAGGCAAGGGCATCGACACAGTGAGAAAAAACGGTGACTACAGTATCCTCGACGACACCCGTTCGTGGCGCAACTGGATCAGTAATCCACACGACGATTGGCAGGAAGCAGCCAAAAGAGAAATCTGCAAGGAAATCTACGGATTCTTAAAGCCATTAGTCGTGTCTCTCTCTTCCTAATTCTTCCAAAAAGTTCCAAGGAATTCCGAAAAAGTCCAAAATTTTCCAACTCATTTCCGAGAATTTTCCGAAGTCCTTCCGAAATTTTCCGAAATCAGAAAAGCGGTATGATAATCAGGGAATGGTTATTATACCGCTATTTTTTGTTGTATCTTTGCAGTGCAATAATGCAAAACAACCTTTTAAACAAAAAATTATGCAAAGTAAAAAATTATTTCTAACCCAAAACAAAATCAGTATGAACCCAATCATGAATGCGCCCATGAGTAAGGGGCGTGTCTATGAACAGTCACTCGAGAAGTATTTCGAGTTGACTGAACAAGAAGATCTGGCAAAGTTGGTGGCCAACATCCGCCATGCCGAGAACCACGATGAGCGTCGCAACCTGAAGGCCAACCTGCCCTTCCGTTGCCCTCACTACTTCCGCTTCAAGGACAATCGTCGCAGTCAGGCTTCGATCATCCCGGAGGCATTCACCTGGCAGACCTGTGTCGATATCGACGATGCCAGTCAGGTGGAAGGTGCCATCACTCGCGCGTACCTTCTTAATAATGAAGAGGGTGCTTGGAAAGACCAGCTGCTCCACATGGAGTATTCGGCATCCGGTAAACTCCACATCGACATCCGCATCCCGATGGGCATGACCATCCGTGAAGCACAGCAGGCTTATTGCGAGGCCCTCGGTGTGGCCTTCGATGAGGACTGCTGCACCCCTGAGCGTATGATCTACATCACCGACCAGTCACAGCGTCTGTATCTCAGCGAGAATTGGTATGCCGAGTTGCCCGAGGAGGAAGTGAAGGCTCGACGTCAGGCTTATCTCGACAGGGGACTGACGATCGACGGACGTGAATCCAAAATTGTACCCACATCAGCCGAGGGAAATAATCCCCTGACATCTACAGAGCAGAAATCTCAGCCGAGTGACTACCCCGACGACTACATGGGCATCCCCTATGAGTACATCATTGAGGAACTGACGGATCAGTTGGGTGGTATTCCCGTTCACGGCTCTCGTAATGCCTTTATCTACACGATGGCCTGTCATCTGCGCTACATCTGCAACGACGATTCGAAGTGGATTCAGAGTGTATTACCCAATTTCGGTGAAGACCAGCAGCGAGTGAATGCCACCATTGTAAGTGCCTGCCATCGTCAGCAAGCCAAGACGATGCCTCAGAAGATCCAGGCAGCCGTGACTCTGGCTCGAGCCCGTGTGAACTTCGAGAAAGGTCAGGATCCTGAGTCGCTGATGCATCAACCCGAG
>CACXVS010000091.1 GCA_902771155.1 uncultured Prevotellaceae bacterium | reverse complement strand
CTCTACATCCTCTATCGGCTGATATTCTATCGTTGGCGCCATTGGGGTGTTATGCTGGCTGCCATTGTGCTGTGTTGGATTGGCCAATTATCTTTTGAGAACGATCCTGTAACACTGGAGCGCTTGCGTTATAACTTCATTGGAGGCATGCTGCCATTCGGTATGGGATTGGTGCTGGCACGATACGAGCCTAGACTGGTTAAAGACTGGACAATTACTAAAAGTCCATCACTGATAATAGCCTGGGCAGTAAATCTTATTTTAGCTATTGCATTCTGTTTTATGAGTAGTTCAAGTTTCGGTAACTGGTTATGGGTGCCTGCACTCATTGTTTGGGGTACCATCCCCTTGGTGAAACTAATGCCGGAGCGTGTACTTAGTCTTTTTGTCTGGTTGGGCACCATCTCTGCTGCCATCTTCGTCACCCATCCGTTGGTGCGTAAAGTGTTTGTACGTCCGTATATTCAGGACGATCTGTATGCAGGTCTGTTGCTTTATATCGTGGCAACGCTGTTCCTGTCGTGGCTTGTGAAGAAGATCATTGACCAGATGCCCAGTCCAAAACTATGAGAAAGGTATATGCTTTCGATTTCGATGGGACACTGACTACCTGTGATACCCTGTTGGCATTTATTCGCTATGCCAAAGGTACACCAGCCTTCGTAAGGGGATTCCTGCGTCATGCCCATCTGCTGGTCCTGATGAAACTGAGACTTTATCCGAACTGGAAGGCCAAGCAGAAGGTCTTCTCCTATTTCTTTAAGGGGATGGATCTGGAAACCTTTGATTCCCTTTGCCAGCGTTTTGCTGCTGATAGCCGTTCTCTGATACGTCCCCAAGGATTCCAACTAATAGCACAAGCACAGGAAGAGGGAGCCGATGTGCTCATCGTGAGTGCGAGCATCGACAACTGGGTGCAGCCATTTTTCCCTCAAGTGAAGGTGTTAGGCACACAGATAGAAGTCAAGGATGGTTGTCTCACAGGTCGTTTCCTCACCAAGAACTGTTACGGTCAGGAAAAGGTGAACCGCATTCTTGCCCTTTATCCTGAACGCAACACCTATCACCTCACAGCCTATGGCGACAGCCGAGGTGACAAAGAACTACTTGCTTTCGCTGACGAGTCGCATTATCAAGCCCTGTAGTTATTCTGCCTCAAGCAAAAGCACACGACTGCTCCAGTCACTCTTCTGTGACCATTCCGGATTCAGGTTATAAGGAATCTCCAGACCGTGATTCATCAGATACGCCCCGCTGAAGGTTTGACCCTCGATATCCATTGGTTTCAGGTCGATGCGGTTCAGTTCGCGTACCTTATATATTTTAGTAGCATCCAAACCAGCCATCTTGACACGGGGCAGATGCTCGTTCTGGAACGATTCCGTCTTCCACCAGAAGAACACACTCTTGGTCTTCTGCTCGTTCACATACATCATAGAGGCGAGTCCCTGCTTGTCGTAAGGAGATACCAGGCGATAGATATCACCAAACTGCACCACAGGACGGATCTCCTTATACTCCTTGATGGCCTGTCGGCAGAGGGCTTTCTCGTCGTCGCTCATGTTCTTGGGCTGAATCTCCATACCAAGTCGTCCGCTCATCGCCACATCGATACGATATTTCAGTGAGGTAGTACGATAGACGGTGTGGTTAGGTGTAGCAGAAATGTGTGATGCCATTGCGATGGCAGGGAAGAAGTAACTGGTACCCCACTGCATATAGATACGTTGCAGGGCATCGGTGTTGTCTGATACCCAGAACTCATCAAAGTAAGGCAGTACGCCCCAGTTGGCACGTCCGCCACCAGAGGCACAAGCCTGGATGGTGAGGTCAGGATACTTGGCGCGAATGCGCTCACAGGTCTTCTGGAAACCCCGATGATACTCGATATTGAGGTGACTCTGGTCGTTCATCGTTAGATACTGCGAACCGTGATTCAGGATAGGCATGTTGGCATCCCATTTAATATAGTCGATCTCCGGGTATTTTGTCATGAGGTTATCAACAATCGAGAAGACAAAGTCCTGCACTTTGGGATTCGACATGTCGAGCACCACCTGTGTGCCTCCTCGGCCTAAGACGGGCTCACGCTTGGGAGCCTTCACGATCCAGTCGGGATGAGCCTCGTAGAGTTCGCTGACCGTATTCGCCATCTCAGGCTCAATCCAGATGCCGAACTTGATACCATGTTTCTTTGCATCGCGCAGCAGTCCTTCAATGCCCTCAGGCAGTTTGTTCTTATCGACCACCCAGTCGCCGAGGGAGGAGTTGTCAATCTTACGGGGATATTTGTCGCCAAACCAACCGTCGTCCATGACGAAGAGTTCACCACCCATCGAGGCAATGTCGCCCATCATCTGGTCCATCCCCTCTTGGTTGATATCGAAATAGACACCCTCCCAAGAGTTCAACAGGATCTTACGCTCCTTGTCGCCATGCATCAGCATATACTTGCGACCCCACTTGTGGAAGTTGCGGGAGATGCCAGACAGTCCGCACTTTGAGAAACTCAGTGCCACTTTTGGGGTTACGAAAGTTTCGCCCTTCTTCAGATGGTATTCAGAGTTGTCGGGGTTGATACCTGCGAAGAAATAGTGGTATTCGGTATCGTCGGTATCAATCTTCAACTGGAAATTGCCGCTATAGCAGAGAGCTGCGCCAATCACGTCGCCCTTGTTCTCCTGGCCTTTGCCATCGAGTGAGAACATGACCTCAGCGTGGTCGGTATGGGAGTTACGCGTACCGTCTTTATTCTTGATGACCTTCTCACCAGGCAGTA
>CACXVS010000090.1 GCA_902771155.1 uncultured Prevotellaceae bacterium | reverse complement strand
CTTATACGTGATAAACATCGGGACACGCGTACCGTCCTTACTCTCGAAGAACAACTGACGACTCTCATAGTCCTGCAAACGGAACTTCACACTGGGCTGCGTATAGAGCGTGCTCTTGTTGGTAGCCATATCGTAGCGATACACGGTGCCAGGCTGTGTGAACGAGGTAAAGGTGTAGAAGCACTCAGGCTCTTTCTCATCACCCGTAAAGCCGACACTACCCACCGTGGGCAGTTTCACCTCATGGCGCATTTTGCCGTCGAGGTCATAGACGAATGCATGATCACAGGCATCCTGCGAATACGTCAGCACCAGTTGGCGCCCGATCACATCCACCCCACTCAGCACGTTCTGCTGCTCCGGAACCAGCACTTGCCAGTCGTTCACACCAGGGTTATGGATGTCGGCTGTCACGATACGGCCATTTGGTGCATCGAAGTTGGTGTAGAGATACAGGCAGTCGCCCTCGGCATAGAGCGGCGCATACTGATAGTCCATATTGTTCGTCATCTGGATAAACACGGCATCCTTCTTCCGCAGGTCTCTCACATAGAGATTGTTGCCCGCACCGGCACCTGACTCAGAGAGATACATCAGCGTCTCTTCCTCATTCACATCGATGCTGTAGAAACGCATCGGTTCTGCGGGGTTCTGATAGAACAACACGTCCTCGCTCTGGGGCGTACCGATCTTGTGATAGTAGATCTTCATACCCGCATTCACATTCGAGAACTCCTTACCCTCCGTGGGTCTGTCGTAGGCACTGTAGTAAAAACCGTCGCCCAGCCAGGAAGCCCCTGAAAACTTCGCCCACTCAATATGGTCGTTGGTCAGTTCACCCGTCTGCAGGTCGATCACGAAAAACTCCTGCCAGTCGGAGCCGCTTCTGGAAATGGCATACGCAGCCCAGCGCCCGTTGTGCGAGAAACTCAGCACCTTCAGCGCCACCGTACCGTCGCTGCTCAGTGTGTTGGGATCCAGAAACACGCGTGCCTCACCGTCGAGTTGATCCTTCACGTAGATCACGCTCTGGTTCTGCAAGCCGTTGTTACGAGAGAAATACCACTTGCCGTGATGCTTTCTGGGGGCACCGACCTTCTCGTAACTCGACAACTCGGTGAGACGCTTCAGCAACTTCTCCCTGAAGGGAATCTTCTGCAGATACGCGTTCGTCACTTTGTTTTCAGCCTCTACCCACGCCGTTGTCTGCGCACTGGTGTCGTTCTCCAGCCATCTGTAGGGGTCGCTCACTTTCACACCGAAGTATTCATCCACGGTGCCGTCTTTCTCAGCCTTGGGGTACTGGAACCCCTGGGCCTGCATCATCAAAGTGGCCATCATTGCCATACTTATCAATACGATTTTCTTCATGTTTATATGAAATATTAGTTAGAAATCAAAATCTTCTTCAGGAAATCAGGATCGTAGAAGTGGGGGTAATCAAAGGCATACCCCAAGGTAGGTTCAACGCCCGGATCATTATTGACGAAATCCTTATAGGTGGAACGGTCGCGATAGGTTGAAATGACGAAATTCTGCCCGTCGGCCGTCTGCATCACCTGAATACAGCAGGCTCCCCCTCCCGAACGCTGACCCATGATGGGGAATCCGTAATCCTTCATCAGCGTTAGGAACTGGTTACCACACGAGAATGCCACTGGACTGGAGAGCACACCGATGTTCATGCCGCTACAGTCGAATTTGGGATTGGTATCATCCTTCTCGTCGAACACACCGTCGAAATTGCTGTCCACATAGTACGTCGCCATCTTGTTATAGCCTTCCAGAACGTCCTGCGACCAGAACTGTACCGTTCGGTTCTTGCGTAACAGAGCCACTTCGGCACCTACATTGTCGGTAGAGCCGCCACTATTGAGAGAGATGTCCAGCACAAGGTTCTTCACGCCGTCAGCCACTGCCTGTTGTAGTCCATAGAGAAAGCCTACGAAGCAATCCTTCTTGTAACTCTTCATCAGTTCCTGCCAGTCGGCATCAGTCTTCTGGCTGGCATAATAGTTGTTCCAGGCTTCATTATCCTGATCATTAAATGTGTTGATGATGATCACTCCCAAGGTCTTGTCGCTGTTGGCCTTATAGATCACGTCGCCATAGGCCTGTTTGCGCATGTCTTCCAGTTTTGACTCAAATTTTAGGCGCTCAGCGGCCACCTTCTTCCATTCCTCATACATGGCTGACGCCTCAGGATAACTGCCAGCGGCTGCCAACACGCGATCCACGTAATCATTCTCGATGTTTGCAGGCACTCCCTCCGTTGCACTGATATTGGTGTGACCGCCATCCTGAATCAGGTATTGCATCGCCATCCTGCCCCAGGCAAAGTCCATATTGTCGGTCGATTGCAGCAACTTCTTCACTATCGGGCCATTCTTCACCACGTCCAATGTAGCGTCAAACCCCTTCTCAGCCATTCCGTTCTGCTCCATGATGGTACGACCCGGGTAGCCGAAGAGGTTGTCGAACATAAAGCACAGTTCCTTATAGCGGAACTTAGCCATGTCGGCTGTCACTTCAGCCCGCTGATAAGGCTTGGCAGCATATTCTAGATCGATGGTATTGATAGAATAGATATCCAACTTGGTGCTCACAATCACAAGGTCATCGTGATAGGAAGTCGATGTCATACTTACTGAAATCCAGATGAACGTCGCTGACAGGCATGAACGTCGATACATTTTCCAACTTGACGAACTTGATAAACTTGTTGCCGTCGTACATCGCATTGGGGGCCAGATCCGGAGCCGTCATCCACAACAGATCCACGAAGCCGGCATAGGTCATAGAGTTAAGGTAGTCAGCCTTTACATCCACCGTAGCCACACCGCCCTTAGTGGTCAGTTCATAGAGGTCTCCCTCACGTGTCACCTTCATCCTTTCACCACCCCCCGTCATGATCCAGTGGAAGTCCACCGCAGAGATATAAGCCACACTGGGCATATCGCTGTAGAAACGCAGCGACACCTGTCCGTAGTCCTTTCCGTCGCGGTTCACATCCACCATTTTATCAGTATATGACGGGCCTTTGTCCACACACGACGGGCCATCATCTTCCCACTCAGGATCTTCATAAGAACTTTCAACGATCTCCGAACATGCCGACAGTAGCAGGGATGCCAATAGCAACTGTAGTTTTGCAATTTTCCTCATATTTTCGATCATCATGCTATATAAATACATAAATCTGCCACAAAAATACAAATTAATTACCAAATATCCACAGAATTTAGTATCTTTGCAACAAAGTTTAAGTTTTCTAATAACCAACAAGCGTATGAGTAATACTCCAACTCCCCACATCGGGGCCAAATTTGGCGACATTGCCGAGACCGTAATCATGGCGGGCGATCCGCTGCGTGTGAAACTGATGGCCGAGAAGTTTCTCGACGATCCAGTGCAGTTTAATAATGTACGTGGCATGCTGGGCTATACCGGCACCTATAAAGGAAAGCGTGTCAGTGTGATGGGCCACGGAATGGGCATGCCCTCTATCGGCATCTACACCTATGAACTCTACAACTTCTACGGTGTGAAGACCATCATCCGAGTAGGATCCGCTGGTTCCATCAACCACGACCTCCACATCGGTGATCTCGCCATTGCCATGGGTGCCTGCACCAACAGCCGCTATGCCGACCAGTATGAACTGCCAGGCACCTTTGCACCCATCGCCGACTTCGGTCTGATCCGCAAGGCGGTAGAGGCCTGCGAGCAGATGGGCTATCATTACAAGGTGGGTAATGTGTTCTCATCAGATGTGTTCTACAATGAGAATGCCCACAACGACAAGTGGATCAACATGGGCGTGCTGGCAGTAGAGATGGAGATAGCCGCCCTCTATATGAATGCCGCCCGTTCAGGCAATCGGGCCCTGGGCATCTGCACCATCTCCGATCACATCCTGACGGGAGAAGTCACCACCGCCGAAGAGCGCCAGAACAACTTCACCCACATGATGGACGTCGCCTTCTCGCTGATCTAAGAAAAACAAACACGAGGCACCCGACAAAAACGAGTGCCTCGTTTGTTTAAATACCCTCTCGGGCGAGTTCCATCAACCTAATGATTAATGTGTCTTGTTCACGTTGCGAATCTTCTCCAGCATGGCAGCGCGCCAGGCATCGTCGCCAGGCATTTGAACACGACTGTTACCCTTGACCGAAAAGGTGAAGATGACCGTACCGTCATCATTGAGCGCCACGGTGCCGCGCCCACTCAGCATGAAAAGATCATCGCCTTCCACGGCGTTGATGACGGTCAACGGGTCCCACATCATCTGACCGGTGTTGCAGTTGCAGGTCATATAGACTTGCTTGATGGGGTGATAGTCAGTCCATGAGACATCGCTGATGACCTGCTCTGGCAGATACTCGATGCCGTTGCCCGTCTCCATGGGGTCAAAGATGATATCAACGTCGGAGGGCCAGAGGCGGAAGAATGACTTGGCAAAGCCGATGCTCTGAAGGAAGTTATAGTCGGGCTCGGCAGACAGGCCGAAGGAGCCGCCCTGAATGTAGAGGCACTTCACCTTGCGTCGTACCAATTCCACACCCGACAGCGGGGAATAGGCGTCGCCAACGGACTCCAGCAACTGAGCGAGGCAGGTAGTGAAGCCGATGGAGCAGATGCTCACTGAGTGGTCGGGCTGCGCGGCTAGCAGACGGCGGTAGAGTTGCCATCCGTCGGGCAGCGCCGAGTAGTCATCGATGCTGCGGGCAAACATAAGTTTGTCGTCGTCCTTCTTATAGGTAGGCAGAGCCTTGTAGTTGATCCAGACTTTAGGATCCTTGATGCCGTTACGGACGAGACCGATGGGCAGATTGCCGTTATTGAAATACGTGTTCATCACGTCGGCACAGGCGGCACAGTCTTCGCCCACGCGGTCAACCACCACCCCGAGCAGTTTGCACTTGCCCTGCTCTTGGTAGTTATAGAGCATCTCCAAGGAGAAGAGGTCGTCCGTGGAGGAACCGATGTCAGTGTCTAAGATGACCAAGGGCACGCCATCATACTCCTGGGGATTTACAGGAGTGTCTTCGTTCGTACACGATGCCAGACCTAACACCATCATCAGGACGAGCATCCATAGAATTTTTGATATCTTGCCCATTGTGCTCTTGTCAATCACGGCAATGTCACCCGGATTGATGCCGAAACCTGTCATCGAATCCCCATCCACCGTAGCATAGAAGGTGGCCTCGGGGTGTTTGATGAGGTCGCGATTGAAGTCAAGACTCTCACTGAGGTAATCTTCAGCTGGCGACGGAAAGCCCGCCTTGATGGACGGTGCGAACTGCAGTTCCAGTTTCTCTTTGAATTCTCCTTTGATCAGTTTCATCTTATAGCGTATTATTTTGTTTGCTGCAAAGATAGTGGAAATAATCCAATCTGCCAAAATACTTGGGGCATATAATGGAAAATAATAATGGTTTAGAAGGCTTTATAATTAGCCATTTTTTAAAACAATCACCAACATACATCCATTTTCTCACTTTTGCACTGTAGTTAAAACGCTACTCTATTTGCGGCTAAGCCAAAGAGAAAATTTTTGTAGGCCTACCAGAAAAAATCGCTCAGCCAAACCGCAAAAACTCGGATCAAGGAAAAGGTTTGCTCAAGTTTTCAAACAACGAGAATGACCCTGGCGTTTACCGCTATGTGTTGAAACCCGACCTCTACACCAGTCTGTCGCAGGCTAAGGTCATCAAGGATCGTATATGGGATACTGACTAAAAAGATTACGAGGCGCATCACTGCGCCCCGTAATCTTACTAACCAATTAAAACTAACTTAAACCTAACCTATAAAACCTAATTATATACGTATGAAAAAACTACTAACTCTGTTTTTGACGGTGCAAAGGTATTAAGAAACCATGACCCGCGAAAATTAGTTCAACAAATCGGGCGTTTTCTTCAACGGAATCGGTACAACATGGTTTTACGAAACGTTTTTTAGAGTTATTTGTTTACTAACATTAAGAGATGTGATTTTTCCGAAATGGGATTAAACCATCTTTCTGACCCGACGTCAAAGGAGCAGTTGCAACTGAGACTAAGTAACAGAAGTTTAACAAATAAAAAAGAAAAAAGACAATGAAAAAGGTATTAATGACAATGATGGCTGCCCTCTTTATCAGTTCGGCAGCGTTCGCACAGGACAACAAAGAACTAGGTAAGTGCTGCGAAAATAAGTGCGAGCAGTGCAAGTGCTGTGAGAAGAAAGGCGACAAGAAGTGCTGCGACAAGAAGTTCGACAAGAAGGATTTCGTGAAGATGCAGACCGAGATGACGGTGAAGCGCTACAATCTCGACGAGAAGCAGGCTGCCAAGTTGCTCGACCTCAATCAGAAGTACGCTGACATGAGAAAGAACTACGAGACGGATCTCCAGAAAATCATGACGCCAGAGCAGTTCGAGCAGTACAAGGCCGATTGTCACAAGCACGGTCACGGCATGAGAGGCCATCACGGCAAAGGCGGTCCCCATCCTAAAGACGGGCACCATCCTAAAAAGGATTGTGATCACAAGGATTGCAAAGATCAAAAATAAATGGTTCGCACATGCGAACCATTTTTTATTTAAGCAAGCGCTGAACGGTATTCTTGATGTTCTGTTGGGCGACTTCTGGTTTCATCGCTTCCTCCAAGGGCAGTTCCGGGGGATTGATACATTCCACATGGGCAAAGCCTGCATCGAGCAACTGCTGACGATCCCCAATACGACCTGCAATCAAGGCCACAGGCACCTGATGGCGCTTGGCACTCTGAAGGATGCCGAAAGGCAACTTGCCCATCAGCGTCTGACGATCGGCAGAACCCTCGCCTGTGATGACAAGTGAGGCATCCTGCAACAGCGACTCGAAACCGACAGCCTCTAACAGCAGTTCGATGCCGGAACGACAGTCGGCATTCATATATTGCAAGAAAGCATAGCCAAGACCGCCAGCGGCTCCTGCACCTGGCAAGTTCTGACGATTGAAACCGAAGTGCTTGGCAGAGAGTTCGGCAAAGCGCTGGGCGATAGCGTCGAGTTCTTGTACCATCTCGGGGGTGGCGCCTTTCTGAGGGGCAAAGACATGGGCAGCGCCCTCGGGTCCGCAAAGGGGATTGGTGACATCGGTGGCGATGGTGAAACGCACATCCTTCAGTTCGGTGATATCATCCCAGGTGCCTTGTTGGGCAAAGGCGTCGATGATGGCCCGCAACATGCCCTTACCACAATCGCTCGTGGCACTGCCGCCAAGACCGACGATGATCTCCTTGCATCCACGGCGCACGGCATCGACAATGAGTTGTCCCGTGCCGTAACTGGTGGCGACCATCGGATTACGTTCCTCTGCTGTGAGCAAAGGCAGTCCGCTGGCCTGGGCGATCTCCACGACAGCGGTCTGATCCTTGACGAGATACTGTGCCTCGATCCAGCGCATCAGGGGATCGCGGACGGTCTTGGTGATCAACTCACCACCTATGGCGGCATGATAGGCTGAAAGCCACCCTTCTCCCCCATCGCTGACGGGCATCTGAACCACTTTGGCATCTGCCGAAACCGACAAAACACCATCGGCTGCCGACTGGTTGGCAAGGGCGGATGAGAGGCAGCCTTTGAAGGAATCAATAGCAATAATTATGTTCATAATGCAAAATTATACAATAAATTTAAAACTTCAAATTTCTTTTGCAGATTTCTTTCATTTTTGAGCAATTTTTCCCGTTTTCTTTGTACCTTTGCACGCGACAAAACAGAAATCAATCGTCAAA
>CACXVS010000089.1 GCA_902771155.1 uncultured Prevotellaceae bacterium | reverse complement strand
ACATCAGGCATCCGGAGAAGCGTGTAGAAACAATCCTCAGGCATAGGGATACCCGTCTTGTCAGAGATGGATTTCATCTGCTGGAAATAATTCTCTACCAATGCGGCATTGATAGGTGTGGCATCCACAGCCGTATCCTTCTCTATCCACACACTCATATCCACTTTACCGCGGATGACAGCCTCAGCAACCATCTGACGGATCTCCATCTCCTTTTCACGATAGAGAGGTGCAATACGAGTATTCAGATCAAGTTGCTTTGAGTTCAGCGACTTGACTTCTACGTTAATCTTCTTTTCCTTAAATGCTACGACTGCCTTGCCGTAGCCTGTCATTGACTGTATCATGAGCTTAATTATTGTTTTCTAACAACTATGCATACCTTTGGCGGTGCAAAGGTACGGCAGTATTTTGAACTATACAAATATTTTGTATAAAAAATGGTCCGTTCACTTGGAAGGACACGCTTTTTTCTTTATATTTGCAGTCTGAAACCAAAATAACAAACCAAACCAAGGAATATGAAGAAAAACTTATTACTATTCATGGTCGTCGGCTATTCGATGACGCTTCAGGCTCAAAAGGCACCCGTGTTTGAGACATCCGCCAAGGACGAGATCACTGCAAACCGTTATCTGTCAGGAAGTAATTATCTGGATTATGATCGTCAGTTGACTACCAAGGCACTGACACCTGCCCCTAAAGGTTATGAACCCTATTACATGAGTCATTACGGACGGCATGGTTCCCGTTGGCTGATTTGGGAAGGCGAATACACCCTACCTATGAACACGTTGAAAGATGCCCGCATGGCTGGTAAATTGACACCTGTAGGCGAAGAGACGTTGAAGAAGCTGGAGGCTTTCTTCCCCACCACCATCAAACGACTTGGCGACCTGACCACCGTCGGTGAACGTCAGCACCACGGTATCGGCAAACGCATGGCTCAGAACTTCCCTGAGATTTTCAAACACAAGGACGTGAAGATTGATGCACGCAGCACGACAGTCTTCCGTTGTATCCTCTCGATGATCGCTGAATGTGAGGAGTTGGCAGCCGCAAACCCCACGGCACAGATCCATAATGATGTCAGTGAGAGTCTTCAGTATTACCTGAACCAGCCTTGGGAAGGTATCGTGAAACAGATGGGCAAAGGCACAGGCGACCAGGAGGAGAAGGTCTACAAACAGAAATATACTCACCCGGAGCGACTGATAAAGGTACTCTTCAACGACGAGGCATGGGTACGTGATAATGTGGCTGCCGGTGACTTCATGCGCCGACTGTTTGATGTGGCCGCCAATATGCAAAGTCACGACACCGATATCGAGCTGTTGTCGCTTTTCACCGATGATGAGATCTACGACCAGTGGCGCATCCGAAATATCGGATGGTATCTGGACTATGGTCCATCCATGGTTTCTGGTCAGAAGATGCCGTTCAGTCAGCGAAACCTGTTGAAGAACATCATTGAGACCGCCGACACCATTACTCAGACGCAGGCCACCCTTCGCTTTGGCCATGAGGTTTGCGTGATGCCACTGGCCTGTCTGCTGGAACTTGACAACTGCGGAATGGCCGTGGAGAACCTGGATGAACTGGACAAATACTGGCGCAACTACCGCATCTTCCCGATGGGCTGTAACATCCAATTGGTATTCTACAAGCCCAAAAAAGGTCAGGGCGACATCCTCGTGAAGGCCCTGTTAAATGAACGGGAGACCTACATGCCTGCCCAAACCGACAACTGGCCCTACTACAAATGGCAGGACCTGCGTCAGTATTATCTGGACAAACTGGCTAAGTTTGACGCAGAGAACGCAAAGACTAATTGATCTTTGAGGTCATCGCACTTCGAACCCCCTTATACTCCTTCAGGTACGCCTTGGCTGATCCGAAACTCAGGAACATGTCGAGGCGTACTGGTATATGGTTCTGATCGTCGGTGATATAGAAACGGATCAGTTCGTGGCTCTTGTTGCCGTCACGCTCATAGAACGAGAAAACGAGACAGCGGAACTTCTCCTTTGAACCATTCATCTTGAAGTTCTCCTTTCCTCGGAACTCCAACCAGGAATTCGTCAGACTACGTGCATCACTGATGGGCATGGGGATGATGTCGCCCTTCTTAAACTTAGAGCAATCGAAGTTACGGGCACGGAGGAAAATCGACATCATATCGTAGATACATGCATTATACTCTGAGGTCTTCCAATGCTGTTCACCGTCGGCATCAATACGATGCTTCTTCAGTTTACTGTAACCACGCGGATAACTGTACCATATCTCATCCACATAGTATCGACTACCTTCACGGGCTCCCTTGCGGAAATAGAGTGGTGCGAGATTCTTATCACAATAGGACAGCAATGTGTCGCGCATCATGAAATATTTGTCGAGTTTGGGATTGCCACGCGTAATCAGATAAGACTTCCAGGCTTCCTGACCATCGAACTTCGAGAGTCGAGTATCCATCTCGGCTGAGCCAACCTTCATCCAGATGAATTTCCAGTTAAAATACAGGTCATAAGAAAGTATCTCACCAGACTTAAAAGCCGTATTCTCAATACCACACTGGGCAACTGCAGTCATGGACAGTCCACAACACAGACAGATGATTGCAAATATCTTCTTCATTCTCATTCCTTATTCAACCTAATTTGTATTGTTCTTATAATATTCGATGCCAAGTTCACGGGCTCGGTCTGCATTACGATTCTTCAACTTCTTCTCACCGTCGGCCTTCTGCTTGACGATGGCGCGTGGCTTCTGCTTATAGCGAGGCACAGCCGTGAGGTTCCACTGCTGGGTGACATCCCATTTCTCCTTACATTCAATATCCAAATACCATTGCCATTGACATCAACATAGGCACTGAGATAGTACTTTTCAGGATTAACGTGTTCAAAAAGGGCCACCCCATTCTTAGCAACCACTTCTTTCACGACACCGTCATTCTTATTAAGCAGTCTGACGCGCAGAGGTAGGGAGTCTGCCACTCCACTCACCTTAATAGTCAGCGTACTGTATTCATCAAGACTCTTGACCTTGAGACCTTGTTTATAGGGTTGGGAGACCAGTCCATAGATATCCGTAAAGGCTGCGGAGTCGATCTCCAGACTGTATTCCGTGTCAGGCCGCCAATCTGCCAAAATCCGATAGAAACGAAGCCTATGTGGGATCGGCTGGAAGGTGAAAGGTGCCTCATACCAGGCAGAGTCGATCATCGAATAGAGATGGACCGCTGCCGTATCCACATGTTGCAACGGCGTGGGCATCTCAATCTCGATCTTCGTATCAGGATCCATCTGCTGAGGAACCTTGAAGGTCGGCTTCAAAGGCTTCGGAGGAAAAACAGAGTCATAGGGCTCCTCACGTTTCTTTTTCCGATCCTGTGCCTTCTGCCATTTCTCTATCTCCTTGGCCAGTTCCCGCTGACGCTTGGCATAAGGTGTCTTTGCCAGTGCATCGAGAGTATCGGTCTGACTGATGAGGTTACCAAGCGTATCCGTCATCATATAGGTCACCTCCATGCGCAGGGTATCCTGATTGATCAGGGTTGTATCGCGCAACCAATAATGGATGGTGTCCTGTTGTTCCTTGGTCTCGATGACGAAGGCACTATCAGCATCAAAGTTCAAGCCTTTGATGACAGGCAGATCAGGATGGCCATAGGTGAAGTACATACTGATCTTCTCGGCCTCCTTGCGTTCCGTCTTCAACAGATAACGGTCTGTCTGGACAGGGGTAAAGGCCAACAGCGTAATGTCATCGGGCAGGAAATGCGTATAAGGTGTCTGTTTCAGGGCATCAATATGCAGAGAATCACGCCAGATCGTATCTATCCGTACATCGGGCTTCGACGACGGTGTATAAGTCTCATGGTTAAAGCCGATCATCTCACTCCTCTGACTCAGGCGGAAATCACCATCGGCATCCTTCAGCGCATAGGAGCGGTAGGTACCAGGGGCAACGCCCTTAATGACAAAACGGCCTCGGCTATCAGTACGTGACACACGGAGCATCGGCTTGGTCTTGAAAGCAGAATCAGCCAGATCACTGTAGAGACCCACGAGAATGCCTTTCACTGGTTCCAGGTTACTGGCATCGAGCACATAGCCCGACACTTCCATCGTGTCAATTAGGTCACCTGTAGAGAAACTATAGGTATAGTTGCCCAACGGATTACCCTCGTTGTTGTCACTGATGGCATCACTAAAGTCAATGGTATAAGTAGTATTTGCCTTGAGGGAGTCCTGTAGTTCCACCACAATACGTTTTCCTGCCTCCTTGATCTCCGGCACCTCCAACTGTGGCGGTGAGACAATCACCTTATTGGTGGCATCCTCCAGTTTGATATATTCATTGAAGTAGATTGTAATCTTTTTGGCTGAGATATTCGTTGACTGGTCAGCAGGACGACTGCCGATGACAACGGGTGGGTCATCATCATACCATCCGCCATCAGGGTGTCCCATACGTGCACAACCAATGACAACGCAGGCCATACAAAAGATATAGAGCAACTTCCTCATTGATTCAGTTTTAATAATTGTTCAATGATGTCACGCGAATTGCTCAGACGTGGCACCTTATGCTGTCCTCCCAGTTTGCCACGCTGTTTCAGCCAGTCATTAAAGAGGTTCTGACGGGCTTCCACAATCTCCAGATGCTGGAGTGTGATGTTCTTATAGCGCTTGGCCTCATAGTCGCTGTTAATCTCCTGCAGACGCTTGTCGAGCAGGTAGGCAAACTGCTGCAGATCCTGCGGGCGCTTGGCAAACTCGATGAGCCATTGGTGACGACACTTGGCGTTGGCATCCATAAATACAGGTGCAGCGGTATATTCAGACACCTCAGCCCCCGTCTGCTCACAGGCATAGGCCAGTCCCTGCTCCGCATTGTCCACAATCAGTTCCTCGCCAAAGGCATTGATGAAATGTTTCGTACGACCGGAAATAATGAACTTATAGGGATTGGTGGAAGTAAACTGCACGGTGTCACCGATCTCATAACGCCAAAGACCGCATGAGGTAGAGATAACCATCGCATAGTTCTTCCCCGTCTCCACACCCCAGAGTGGCACAGGATCTCCCCCGTCCATTGGGATAAACTCATAGAACACTCCGTAGTCGAGCATTAGCAGCATCGCTTTATCGGCAGGATCATCCTGAATACCGAAGAAACCCTCACTGGCATTATAGGTCTCCATATAATGCATGTTGGGCGAGGTAATAAGTTGCTCATACTGTTTACGGTAAGGCGTAAAGGCCACACCGCCGTGGAAGAACACCTCGATATTGGGCCATACTTCCTCCAGATGCGTCTTACCCGTCAGTTCCATCATACAGGTCAGTACAGAGAGCATCCATGAAGGAACGCCAGAGATATTCGTCACGTTCTTCGTCATCGCCTCACGGGCAATTTTCTCACGCTTGATCTCAAAATCGCTCAGCAGTGCGGTCTGCTTCTTCGGTACACGCACCAGGTTCACTAAGGGATTGATATTCTCGATGAGGATGGCCGAGAGATCACCCACCAGCGAATCCGGCAGGTTGTAGTTGGGCGCATGGCTGCCTCCGAGAATGAGGCCTTTACCATCAAACATACGAGACTTGGGATTGTTTCTCAGGTAAAGCGCTACGGAGTCACGGCCTCCGGCATAGTGGATCTTCTGCAGACCCTCATTGCTGACGGGGATGAATTTCGACTTGTCGTTGGTCGTGCCCGAAGATTTGGCATACCACTTTACCCGCCCAGGCCAGAGGATATCTGCCTCGCCCTGACGCATACGGTCGATATCGCCCTTCAGTTCCTCATAAGTGTTCACAGGAACATTGGCGATGAAATCATCATAGCCCTTAATACCGTTGAAAGCATGGTTACGCCCGTATTCCGTGTCCTTGGCTGAATGTACCAAGTGTTCAGAATGTACCAAGTGTTCAAGCACGGCCCGCTGCAATGCCTCTCCCCCATTCAGATGCTTCTCCAAAGCACGCTGACGAGGTACGAATACTTTTCCTATAATCTGAGTCAGACTCATTACTGATTGCGCAATTTTGACTGCAAAAATACGCAATTCCCCCGTAACAGCGGAATAATTTACGTTTTTTTTATAATTTATTCCTCCGAGAAGGCTACAGCTTCGGCTTCGGCGATGATTTCCTCACGCGTCTTCTCCCTGGGTTTTGCAGAGATGTCGGAGAGATCAAAGTCCTCATCGCGCTCAGACGCCTGTTGGCGAACAGGCACCTGTTCTTCGACCTGTTCCCGAGGCTGTTCGATGATGAAGTTCTGCTCCTGTTCCGTATCAGGCACGGCCATTGCTGGCTCTTCCTCCATCTTCGTACGATTGGTCTTGGCAGCAAAGATGGCATCCACAAACTGGGGCTCCCGCTTCAGGCGCTGTAGTGTCTCCTTGGCAGCCTGCTGCTGTGCCTCTTTCTTAGAGTAACCTGTACCCTGCTCACCTTCCACGCCCTCAAGCAATACCCGGAAACTGAAGATCGGATTACCATTGTCGTCTTTCTTCTGCTTCAGCATCTGGAACTCCATACGCACACGGTTCTTCTGAGACCACTCCAACAACTTCGACTTGAAGTTGACTTCCTTGAAGGCCACCTTGTCGATATTGATATACTTGCCTAGTATCCGATGTTCCCAGAACCACATGCAGGCATCATAGCCACGATCCAGATAGATGGCGCCTACGAGTGCCTCTAAAGCATTGCCCTCGACATAACTGTTGTGGGAAGTGGAGTGACCCGCAGAAAGCAGCAGCCCTCCCAGCCCCATCTCACTGGCGACTTTGCCCAGTGTATCACGCGACACCAGTTTGGAACGCGTATTGGTCAGGAACCCCTCGCGCTTACCATCGTACTGGCGAAAAACTACATCGCCTACCACGGCATCGAGTATGGCATCACCCAAGAACTCCAGTCGCTCATTGTTCAGCGGCTTGCCCTTGTCATTGCGTTTGCGGATGCTCTTGTGCATCAGCGCTTGCTTGTAATACTCGATGTTGTGGGGATAGAACCCAAGGATAGCGTAAAGGGCAGAAAAAAGCTCCTTCTCCTTGCGGAAAGGGAGCTTGATTCTGTCA
>CACXVS010000088.1 GCA_902771155.1 uncultured Prevotellaceae bacterium | reverse complement strand
TGACCTCACAGGTTTAACGACCTTCTTTGAGTTTACATAAAGGTTGATTCGTCAATAGCATTTTGGCTAACTCGATAAGGCTGATTCTCTTGGAATCGGCCTTTTTATTTTGTATCTTTGCAAGTGCAAATGAGGCATTGCTGCAAGGCGGGAAAAGCCCGTTCTGAAGTAGTAGAGAACCGTCCCGAAGCCGAAGGGACATCAAGAAAGGAGGACGATATGGCAGTATTCTACCGATTATCGCAGGTGACGTCACCTAAGCAGAAGGGCTACGGCAAGTGGTACCCCCGCGCCGTGATGACCAACACCGTGGATACCGATGCACTGGCCACGATCATGCAGCGCAACTGTACTGTGAAGAAGAGTGATATCCTGGCCGTGATCTCCGAACTCATCGAGACCATGCAGGATCAGCTCCAGGACTCTAAGCGCGTGAAACTCAACGGCTTCGGCACGTTCAAGATCGGTATGTCGAGTGCTGGTGCCGACAAGGCATCCGACTTCGAAGCCCGTAAGCACATCAAGGGTCTGCACGTGCTGTTCATGCCCGAGGTGAAGACCGACTCAGAGGGTCAGCGTCAGAAGACGTTTATCTCTGGTTGTAGCGTACAGGAGGCACCGAAGAACGACGTGGACACCTCGAAGCCCAGTACAGAGGCTGGCTCAGAGGAAGCGGGTGTGATGCGACATTGGAAGACGATTGCGAAGGTCGCCGTGGCGGTACTCACAGCCTTGTTAGGTGCGATAGGCAGTGCCGCCGCTGGGGTTCGGATCTGAACCCTAAAAAGGAGCACGCATTTGGAAAAAATACCAAATGCGTGTCTTTCTTTCTTGGTTATTAGAAATCTTTTTTGTATCTTTGCCCCCATCAATATAACTAATCATAAAAATAATATGAATAAGGTAATATCTTGGGCCTTCGCTGTTGCCCTGATTTGTGGCTTGAATGTATTTACCTCGTGTAAATCAGATGACAGTCAGGTTAGTCCCGTAGAGAGTCAGGAACGTCTGGAATTAGAGGCTGCACTGTCGAGGTCGTTGAACGAGGCATCAAAGGATACACGCTTTGATGTGGGCAAAGATGTTCTTAAGAATCTGACCGAGATAGTGGCGAATATGAACGATGAGGCGCTGAAGGAACTGAGAAATGAGATCATCAACACCGTCTTAAACAAAGCAGATCTTGTCTTCTTCGAGAAACTGAGTGAGGAAGAGAAGGCGGTGGTGCATAAATGCCTGGTAGAGCGTTTCGACTTGACCGAGGAAGACTTCAATATTCTTGTAGGTTTTATGGTGGTGGATGCTTATAAGGTGTTCGGCCATATGAAAGTAACCTTTAAGGACGGTCAAGTCGTAGTGGGAGAGGGCGACGACTTTACGATTGAGAACATTGACAAGGATGGAGGTAGCACCAGTTTGACGATGAAGTTCAACAACGAAGGCGATGGCGTGCGCTTCTTTATGACTCGGGTGTCAGACATCACCCCTATCTGTATTCAGTTCCCCGAACAGGTTGAGGTGACGATGAAGACTGCCGACGGCAAGGAACTGGACGGAACCTTAAGCCTGAGTTCGAAGTCTGCCTTCCAATATATCTCATTCAGAGATGATGAATGGCACGCTACAGTTTCACTGGCCTCCAGTTTTGATGGTCATCATGACAACTATGACGTGTATTTCAACCATTCAACTAACCACACCCTCGATGTTGATATGGACATCATCTACGACGGTAATGAGCAGTTCAACCTTACCGTGAGAGGTGGTTCCATCGATGAATTTGAGGCGGTCGTTTATAATGAGATCGTTATCAATGGCCAGGTGAGTGATGTTTCCGACTGTATGGACGCACTTGCTGACATTCATAGACTCTATGGCACGAATCCCGACTTCAGCCTTGTCGACACTTATACACAGCGATTGAATGAAGATGTAGACTTCACCTTCTCGTTGAAAGGCCATTCCACCAAGGCTGATGGTAGTTTCGTTACCTACAAAGAGATGTTAGATAGAGAGGAATATCTGCCTCATGTGGCCCTGCAGTTCCCTGGGGAGTCTGCGCCCATCGTGATCTTGGACCGTATGAGTGAACAGGATAAGGTCAACTGCAGGCTTCTCATCGACCAGATCAAGACGCTTGGCACTGAAGCCAGGAATCTGCTTTCCACCCTCCAGGAAAAAATAAAGGTGGTCAATTCATCAGACGAGTAAAGATATGAGGAAAGCCGTTGTGATACTATGGCTGATGCTGGCGCAGACCATCGTCGCCCAAACCAGGATCGTTGTGCTGTCGGATCTCCATCTGACGGCACCGACGCTATTGGTGAACAACGGTCAGGCCTGGAAGGATCTGCTTGATAACGACCGCAAGTTGCTCGACTTCAGTCAGGCGTTGTTCGACGAGGCGGTGGAGCGTATCAAGACCATTCAGCCGAAGTTGGTGCTGATCACGGGCGACCTGACGAAAGACGGCGAGACGGTCAGCCATGAGTATGTGGTGAAGAAACTCGATGCGTTGAAGGCGGCAGGTATCATGACGCTGGTCATCCCAGGCAACCACGATATTGACATGGGTGGCGCGGCGGTGGCCTACGATGGTAAAAACACCATCCCAGTGGCATCGCCCTCACTGGATGAATTTGCCAGTCTCTATGCCGACTACGGCTACGGAAAGGGATCGGTGTTCGATGGCGTGTCGAAGACCTACTGCTGCGAACCTGTAAGCGGCCTCGTGGTCATCGGTATCAACTCAGGGAAGGATGCTACAGTCTCCACTGAGACGCTCGACTGGGTATGCGAGCAGGCTTCTGCAGCAACGGCCGCTGGTAAGAAAGTCCTCGTCATGATGCATCATGCGCTCAACCTGCATATCACGAATGCTGAGCGTTTTGTCAGTACGACGGTCATCAATCATGCCGATGACATCAGGAACCGACTGATTGAGGCTGGGGTGAAGGTGATCCTGACAGGTCATTTCCATACTTCCGATATCGCCAAGGATTTCAATGCAAGTCTGACGGAGCCGATCTATGACATAGCCACAGGCTCACTGGCATCGTATCCCTGCGACTACCGTGAATTGCTGTTCAGTGCCGACCTCTCAACGCTGGAGGTGACGACTGGCCATATCACCCGCACGTCGGGCAACGATCAGTTCTCGCCCGACAGTGCGAAAGTGCGTCTTCACGAGGCTATCATGCGTCCTGTGAAGGAGAAAGGGATGGCAAAACTCAGGGAGGAGTATGGTGGTCGGGGAGCCTCCCTTCTTGAACCGACGGTCACGACCTTGGCAAATGAAGTGGCCGATGCCTATATCATCCATGCCGAAGGCGACGAGTATAAGGTCGATACCGACAAACTTCTCACGCAGTTCTCCAACGACATGCTCAACAGTTTCATGCCTGGCTGCCACGACCTGTTCTACAGTATGCTGAAAGACCTGTCGCCCTATGGTGTTGAAGGGCGGGAGAACCAGACGGATGACTTGTCGCTGACCATCGACATGGGGCTACCGGTGTCTACGGGCATGATAGTCGTCGCCCGTACTATCGACAGCGAACGTTGTTATGATCTCAACGGTAGGCCGTTGCTGACCCCACCTGTGAAGGGTTTCTATATCCGTGGCCAGAAAAAGTTTCTGATCAAAAAGAAACTTTAAACGAATTTTAAAGGTCAAAAATTGACATAAATCAAAGAAATCGCTAAAAAATGTTCACATTTTAGGCCGAAATGTGATTTTTTTATAAAATTATTCGTTTTTTAGAATATTATGCATTATTTTTGCACCCCAAAGGCTGAAAAATGGCAATGGGGCATTGTCCTCTGCGTCAGAAATCGTCTATTTATATATAATAAGGTGGAAAAATGAACGAATATACAATATATATTTAACATTAATAACCAAAAGAGAGAATTTATGAAAAAAAGACTAA
>CACXVS010000087.1 GCA_902771155.1 uncultured Prevotellaceae bacterium | reverse complement strand
TGTTCAGCAGATGAATGGTTTGATTACGTTGACAGTCGATCGTACTAATGGTGGCCTCTTCATTGAGATGACCAATGGTACGCTGACTAAGACCTATACTCAGACCAGTTCATTCCCCTCTACAGGCTCTGAAAAAGACTTGGCTTGCCGTGTTGGTGTCGAGGGTTCGCTTGTCAGCTTCCTCGGTTCTACAATTGAGCCTATCGGTGGTTACACATCTAGAGAGGATAAGCAGCCTCTGTCAATGACACTTAATAGTGTTCCTAAGAAAGTGCTCTTGGGTTCTAAGATTGAAGAAGCTTTTGCTAATGTAACTGCTACTGTACAGTTTGAGCAGGGTGTTTCTAAGGATATACCAGCCGCAGAACTCTCGTTCCAGGCTGTTCCCGACATGAACTCATTAGGTACAAAGACGCTCTTGGTTGCCTATAACAAGACATTTAAGGGCGAGCTGATTGATAAGGCCGTCATGGCTTCTACTACCTTCGATATTGTAGACAAGCTGTACACCAGCGTTGGTAGCACCGATAATTCTACTCCGTTCTGGGGCGAACACTCTGAGAATATCAAAGTTGGTCCGAAGGAAACCTTCTATACAAGCTTCACCAACTACACCAGTGGCGCTAACAACTGGAACAACTTCGTAGTAGTACTCTGCCGTGAGGATAATACCGAGTATGCTGTGGTTCGTGCTGATAACTATGGTTGGGGTGACGGCTATGCTGCCTGCACAACCAGTGGCGGACAGAGCGATTGGGGTGCATGGTTGAAGGCTATGGATGGCGCCAAGGTTAACGTGGCAGTCACCAATCATGGCGACGGTACGGCTGATGTTCAGGCTGTGATGTTTGGCAAAGACGGTAAAATCTATACTCAGGAGTATAAGGGTATCAACACCATCGATGCTAACGACTTCTATTTCCGATTCACCGTTGACGGTTCTCATATCGAGTTCGATAATGTTATAGGAGCAGAGGATAACTCGACAGCGTTCTGGGGTGCTCACTCTGATATGTGGAATGTGCCTGCAGGCTACACTTGTTCTACACGCATTAAGAACTTCACTAACGGAGCCAACAACTGGAACAACTTCTGTGTTGTATTGACACGTGAGGACAATTCGGAATATGCTGTAGTTCGTGCTGACAATTATGGCTGGGGCGATAGCTATGCTGCATGTACACCAAGTGGTGGCCAAAGCGACTGGGGTGCATGGCTTGCAGCTATGGACGAGGCCATGTGTACAGTCTCTGTTACCAACAGTGGCAGCTCTGCTGATGTAAAATGCATCATGAAGGGCAATGATGGAAAGACCTATAAGCAGGATTACATCGGTATTAGTCCTGTTGATGGACAGGATCTGTTCTTCCGCTTCACCGTTGACGGAAGCCACTTGATCTTCGAGTAAGAGACCTGTTTTTCCACATAATTTAATTAATTAGTTAGTATTCTTTCAGAGGGGGCGGACTGTTTGAAGCCCGTCCCCTTTATCTTTTCCTTCTTAAAAAAACAATCCGATGAAAGCGAAGACAATCATGTGGTCGCTGTTAGCACTCTTTGTGTCTGTCTCAGCCGCAGGACAGCAGCGTCGCCACTTTCCGACCGAACCATTTCAAACCGACACCCCAATGGTGCATGACCCCGTGATGGCTTACGAGGACAGCACGTATCATATCTTTGCCACTGGCATGGGCATCCAGCAGATGACCTCAAAGGACCGCAAGATCTGGACTGTATCACCTAGTCCCGTCATGTCAGTCATTCCCAAGTGGGCTCATGACTCTGTGCCTGGTTTTACTCATCATGTATGGGCTCCCGATATCATTCAGTGGCATGGTCGTTGGTGGATGGCTTATAGTTGCTCTACCTTTGGAAGAAATGGCTCGACTATCGGCCTGCTTTCCAGTCGCTCTCTCAGTTTCCCGATATGGAACGATGAAGGCTGTATTGTTACCTCGCGCGAGAATCGGGATAACTGGAATGCCATTGATCCTAACTTTGTCATCGACGAGAACGACCAGCCTTGGCTTGTCTGGGGTTCTTTCTGGGATGGCATTCAGCTTGCCCGTCTAGACACAACCATGCATATTGCGGCAGGTGAGAAGCCTCGTACTATCGCCCGTCGTTATAATCTGAGTAGTCCTGACGGTAAGAAATCCCTTTCTGTCAATCCTAATCCTCCAAAGAATCCTACGTCCGACTTTGCCGGACCTAATGCGATCGAAGCTCCATTTATCTTCAAACACAACGATTATTATTATCTTTTCGTCTCATGGGATTACTGCTGTCAAGGCTCAAAGAGCAATTATCGAGTGGCTGTAGGGCGTAGCAAGACTGTTGATGGCCCCTATCTCGACCCAGAAGGCAAGGACATGCGCGATGGTGGCGGCATGCTTTTCCTCGAAGGCGACAAGACGAATTTTGAAGCAGCCGGACACTGTGCAGCATATACCTTTGATGGTGAGGATATCTTTATCTGCCATGGTTACAGCGTTGCGCACGGAGGTGCTTCAATCCTGATCCAGCGTCCCATCCACTGGACTTCTGATGGATGGCCCAAATTGAATTAAATAAATAAAACGAAAAGTGATAAAGTGAAAAGTTATGAATTGTAAAGTTAGTAAAAAAAGATTCAGAGTTAGTTTAAAAATAAATTTGATAGCGATTTGTTTCCTTTTCGCTTTTCACTTTTCGTTGATGACAGTTCACGCTCAGTCGTGGACTGCCGACAACGGCAATGGTACGTTTACTAATCCCCTGTTCTACGACGAGTTTTCCGACCCAGATATCCTCCGTGTAGGCGATGACTACTACCTCGCCGGAACCACTATGCATACTGTGCCAGGATTGGTTATATTGCACTCGAAGGATCTCGTGAACTGGGAGAATATCTCATATTGTTTCGACCGCTTCGACTTCGATGATGATGCCTTTTCTCTGAAAAATCACAAGGAAATCTATGGTCAGGGGGTGTGGGCACCTGCCATCCGTTACGCTAACGGACAGTTCTACGTGTTTACCAACATCAACGGCAAGGGCTTGCAGTGCTATACCTCGAAGGATATTCGCGGACCGTGGAAACACCATAATATGCAAGGCCGTATCTACGATCTCTCTGTACTCTTCGATGACGATGGTAAGATCTACGCCATTCATGGTTATGGCGAGGTGAAGTGTACGGAACTGAAACCAGATATGAGCGGCCCCATCGAAGAGACGGAGCGTACCATCATCCCAGAGGGAAATGCTGTAGGGGAGGG
>CACXVS010000086.1 GCA_902771155.1 uncultured Prevotellaceae bacterium | reverse complement strand
GAAGGAAGGACCGCGTCGTGACCGCTATGACATGATTGCTGGTAATATGATGATGTATGGCATCGATCTCTCGGCTTATATGACCTACGATGATATCGCTGGTACGGAATATCTCGCTACCATGCCAGAGGTGGATGCCTCGCGGATCGGTTGTACGGGTTGGTCGATGGGCGCCTATCGTGCTTGGATGCTTGCAGCACTCTCCGACCGTATTAAGGCCAGTGCCTCCATCTGTTGGATGGTGACTACTGATGAACAGATGTCATTCAAATACAATCGTACGGAGAATGGCGGTTTCGCCAACTGTTTCCCAGGTCTGCGTCGTTGGCTCGATTATCCTCATGTAGCGAGTATCGCCTGTCCGAAAGCCATGCTTTTCATCAATGGCTCACAGGATAAACTCTTCCCTGTGGCTGGTGTGCAGAAAGCCTTCGATACGATGCATGCCACCTGGCAGAGTCAGGGTGCAGACGACAAATTAGAAACGGAAATCTGGGATATACCACATAGTTGTCCTGTCAAAGCACAAGAGCGTGTGCTCGGATTCTTCCAAAAACATCTTTAGACGTTAGGGCAGCAGCACCTTTCGGGTTTCCTGACCTTTCTTCATGATATATAATCCCTTGGTGGGCGCACTGTGCTGACGTCCCTTGAGGTCATACCATTGTGTGGGGGCATCGTTCTGAATGGCCGGCACCGTGTGGATACTTGTGGATCCGTCACCGAAGGCTGCGAGGATGGCGGTGGGCTTACCGTTGGTTGTAAAGGCACCCATGGCGTAAGCATCCCAACCTACTGTATCATAATAATCAGGTTTCCATACACCATCCACTTCGGGTTCCCAATAGAGGATGCCGGCACATTGCGGAAGTGGTTTCATCTTATTGAAGAGGTCAGTCATCACCAGTGAGCCTGTTTCAACGTCTTGTTGTGGGAATCCTGTCTCGGTGATCATCACGGGTACGTTGAAGAGATCGCCCAGCGTCTTCACGCTGTTGGCGGCATTGGTGTTGCTCGCCACGTCGCTTTTCGTGGCGTCGTTCCAGTCTTTGGGGTCGGGATAGTGGGAGAGACCGATCATGTCGAACTTACCACCAGCCTCCTTGAATTCCTTATAGAACCAGCCATCATATTCAGCAGCCTGATAGGCGTTGGCGATATGTACGATGACATAGGTATCAGGCAGCACTTCCTTCACGGCGTCATAGGCAGTATTGCTCAGAGCGACGTAATTGGTATAGCGGGCACTGCCGGTTTTTGTCTTCCATTCGATCTTACCGCTGTCGAAAATCATGCCATTGTTCGTTTCGTTGCCCACCTGTACCCATTTGGGTTCGATGCCCTTCTCTTTTAAGGCAGTGAGTATCTCTTTCGTATGGTCTGCAATGGCGGTCTTCAACTGTGCGGTTGTATAGTCACTCCAGTCCTTAGGTTTCTCCTGACGCCCTGGGTCGGCAAAGAAGTCGCTATAATGGAAGTCGATCATCACGTCGAGTCCTTGCTGATGGGCACGCTCTGCTTTCTTCAGTACATCATCCTTGTCGCACCAGGCTCCATAGCCATACCCCGTAGGATTCACCCACACACGTAGTCTGACAGCATTCATCCCGATCTGTTTCAACAAGGCAAAAAGTTCCGTTTCCTGTCCGTCGGTATTATAGAATTTCCTGCCGCTTGCCTCCATCTCCGTACACCAACTGACATCTGCACCACGTACAAAGGCACTTTGAGCATCAGCGTTGGTGGCTAGCAGCAGGAATAATATGGATGTAATAATCTGTTTCATTATGAATCGTTTTTAAGTTATATTTCTGTTTCAAGGCACAAAGATAGGCAAAAAAATACAAAATTCGGGTGGAAAATTGAAAATTATGGTTTGTTTTGGGGATTTTTCATTATTTTTGCACACAACTAAATAACCATTCGCATGAAGAAACTGCTTTTTGTACTGTTGACTGCGCTTTTTGCAGGTACGGTAACCGCTCAGATTCCATCTGTGTCGATATTGGGTGATTCCTATTCCACCTATGAGGATTTTGTGACACCTGCCACGAATGAACTGTGGTATTATGCCCAAAACGGCGAGGGTAAGACCGATGTGAAGGATGTCAGTCAGACCTGGTGGCATCAAGTGATCAAGGAAAACGGTTGGCGTATGTGTCTGAACAACTCCTATAGCGGAGCCACGATCAGTTATACTGGCTATGACGGCAACGATTATAGTGCTCGTTCCTTTAATACCCGTATGAACGATCTGGGTTCGCCCGATATCATCTTTGTCTTCGGTGCCACCAACGACAGTTGGGCTGGGACGCCTGTCGGCGAGTATAAGTATGAGGGTATCACGAAGGGAGATATGTATTTCTTCCGTCCGGCACTGGCTCACATGCTGAAGTGGATGACCGACTACTATCTGAACACCAAGATTTACTTCCTTTTGAATGATGATCTGCGCGATGAGATCGATGAGTCGGTGAAGACCATCTGTGCCCGTTACGGTGTGCCCGTGATAGAACTGGAGGGCATTGATAAGATCTCTGGACATCCCTCGGTGAAGGGTATGCGCCAGATTGCTGACCAAGTGAACCGATTCCTGAAAAAGTAATATACAACTTCTGAAAAAGGTATGAGACGACTCTCTTTGTTTTTGCTTCAACTGTTCGTGTGCGCCTCTTTGGGTGCCCAGGAAGTCATCGACCTGACAGGTTCCTGGAACTTTGCCGTGGGCGACTCGGCTGTCTATAACGACTTTGTGCAACTGCCTGGCACCATGCTTTCCAATGGCAAGGGTGAGCAGACCGGACGCCTGTGGTACCAGCGTAGTATCTATGTGCCTGCGGCATGGAAAGAACGACATGTATCTCTCGTCCTTGAGCGTCCTAGTGCGGAGACCTTCGTCAAGGTGAATGGTAAAGACGTGGGTGGCAATCAGAATCGTTTCACGGCCCACAAATACGATGTCACCAGATTCCTGCAACCAGGTCAGCGTAATCTGATAGAGGTTTCTACACCTTCTACGAATGGCGGCTGGCAAGGTGTCTCAGGACGTATGGAACTGCGTGCGCAGCCCTATGACCTCTATATCGAACAGGTGAAGTTGACGCCCCATCCCTTTCAGGGAATCTTGCAGATTGACCTTCAGTTGACAGGTCGTATCAACTATCTGAACAGTGATGTGGTGGAGGTGCTGATGCAACGCGCGGATGTGGACTCTGCCGCTATCGTGAGCCGTTACTTCACCTTGACTCTATCGTATCGGCATCTCAGTAGGTAATGACTACTACGAGACGACCTTTGGTATGCATGAGACAATGATGAGTCATCATCAGCCCGTCCTCAACGGACATGATATCTTCCTTCGTGGCGTCGTGAAAGACGACAAGTTCCCCAAGACAGGATGTCCGCCGACGGATGTGGAATCGTGGCTTGAGACCTTCCGTTTTTGTAAGGATCGCGGACTTAACTTGATGCGCTTCAAGGGCTATTGTCCCCCTAAGGCTGCCTTTACTGCTGCTGACAGACTGGGCTTCTATCTACAGCCCGATATCCCTGCAGCCCAAGGCGAAGAGACCAACCGTGTGATAGAGGCAGAGACCAACCGTGTGATAGAGGCTTATATCCATCATCCCTCTTTCCTCCTGATGGGAACCGAGTACTTCCCTGACTCCATCCGACCTGCCATTCAGCCAATTCCCTCTTCAGGGGTAGATAATGACAGTCTGCGCCTGAACTACTATAAGCAGGAGGTAGAGACCAGTCTGCTGTCTGACGATAATGTAGGATTCGAATTGCAGGACTTTGCTGAGGTCTGCCGTCTCCCTGTTAAACAGTGGCACCTGTTCTGCTCGTCAGTCGTCCCGTTGGTCCGTTTCCCAAAGGCTGATTTCACTGCTGCTGACACCCTCCGTGTGCCTGTAGAGGTCTATAATGCAATGAATGGTGATATCAGTCCCATCCGAGCCGCCTATTACATTACCAACGAACAACAACAGGTGTTGGCTGGTGGTGAGATATCAAAGAAGGGCATCCCTCTGGGGAAACATGTGGAACTGGGCTCCATCATGGTACCGTTCAACACCATCCCGGGTCCTCAGAAACTCGCCCTCACCGTCACTTTAGGCAACAAGATCGCAAACCGCTGGGAGTTCACATCTCCGGAGAATACGCCCCAAGAGCCTGAACCCTCAGGTGATGCGGAGCAGAAAGATAAGGAGTAAAAACAAAAAGAGAGGTCATTTGACCTCTCTTTTCTGTGATCCGTTTGGGGCTCGAACCCAAGACCCCAACATTAAAAGTGTTGTGCTCTACCGACTGAGCTAACGGATCGACCTTAAATGTGCAATCTTTCGAAAGCGGCTGCAATGATGGTGCAAACCGAGAGCAGAAAGCTGGCTTTTTGCCGAGGTGCAGCCCATCATCGCGGGCGATTTGTTTAAAATCGGCTGCAAAGGTACAACGATTTTTTGAATCTGCCAAATTTATTCGGGGGATTTTTCGTTTTGGCGCTCTTTTTTGCTCTCTTTCGTCACATAGC
>CACXVS010000085.1 GCA_902771155.1 uncultured Prevotellaceae bacterium | reverse complement strand
CGAATTGAAACAGATTCTCAATCACTTGGGTAAGGATCGTTACACGGATCGTGATGGCTTTGATGCGCAGGGCGACCATGTGCGTCAGGCAGAGTATTACCGCCAGCGAAGACTCACCTATAATGTTCAGTTGGACGGCAAACATACACCATCAGAAGCAGACAAACTTGATTGGAGTCTTGGCTATGCGTACGCCAATCGCCATCTGCCCAACCGTAGGCGATACAGCATGATGGAAGAAGAAGGCCGTTTCATGATAGACAACCTGAACGACTTTAATCGGGAAACGTCCCAACTGGATGAGCACATTTTTTCGGCGGCTGCCAACTGGAAGCACGAGTTTGCTTTCGGTTCGTTCACACCCTCCCTCTTTGCCGGTGCCTATGCCGAGCATCGTCGCAGAACTTATGAGACGCGTCAATGGACGTTGCAGTATGAGGGTGGCCAGTTGCCCAGGTCACTTAATGGTTGGGATACAGAGACAGGTCTGCCAATGATCTTGACCATGGACAATGGTGCGACAGGTTCGCCGACCAATACGAATGGCATCAGTTGGCACGAGCTCATCGACTGGAGCAACAACTATTCTGCCCGAAGCACACAGGGCAGCGGCTATGTGAGCGCAAAACTCCCCATCCGACGATTTGACATATATGGTGGTGTTAGATTTGAGTATGTACGTACAGAACTCATCTCCAACACCCGTCGTCAGGAGCCTTCGCCTCTTTCTACGTTCTATGACTACAACGACCTCTTCGCATCGCTCAATCTTGCCTACCACCTTACAGACAAGCAGCAGGTGCGTCTGGCATACGGTCGCACGACCAACCGCCCTGAGTTTCGCGAACTCTCTTCCAGTGTCTATTACGACTTCGATCTTGCCAGCAACGTGCAAGGCAATCACAATCTATTACCCACTTATATTGATAACTTCGACCTTGGCTGGGAATGGTATCCTCATGCGGGTGAGGTGGTAAGCCTCTCACTCTTCTATAAGCACTTCCGCAACCCTATCGAGTGGACGTATACTGTGGCTGGTGGCACCGACCTTGTATATTCCTACCTCAACGCAGAGGGAGCCAACAACTATGGCGTCGAACTCGACATTCGTAAACAGCTAGACTTCATGCGTCTGCCGTTCCTCTCTCTCTCACTCAACGCCTCATGGATCAAGAGCAACGTCACTTTCCCTGATGGAAGCAAGGAGGAATCGCGCCCAATGCAAGGACAGTCGCCCTACTTGGTCAATGTGGGTCTTTTCTTCAACAGCAACCAAATTCCCGGCAAAGCAGAGCAGATGCAGGGATGGACGGCTTCCTTACTCTACAACGTGATTGGCAAGCGCCTGATTGGTGTAGGACGTAGCGTGGGAACCGGTAACACCGAGATACGCGTCCCCGACAGTTACGAAATGCCTCGCCACCAGCTCGACTTCAACATTGCCAAGCGCATCGGTCGTCTCGATCTTCGTCTCTCCGTTCGTGACCTCCTGGCACAAAAGGTGCAGCTCAAGCAGTTTGAAAAGACCCCACAAGGGGAAATCGAACAGATTACGCGCTCTTATTGCCCCGGGCGCAATATACAATTCTCGGCTAGTTTCCAGTTCTAAAAAGAAATCTGGCAGTATTACAATCTGGTTACGAAACAAAATCGTAGCATCAGCGTAACAGAGTAGAAACATATTGTGAATACCTTTGCAATGCAATTCGGAAAGGCCGGGTTGCAAGATGAAATAACAAACAATAAAAACAATGAAGAAAAAAGTTTTTCTTTCGGTGGCAATGATGACCACTACCCTGGCGATGACCATGGTGTCATGCAGCAAAGACAATGACGTGAACAATGGTGATGAGAAACAAACGGCCTATCTATGGGGCACGGATGGTAGTATCAAGACATGCGACCACCTCACTTTCAGCGCAGACGGCAAGGATGACGCTAACGGAAACGTCATCGGTAATGGTGATAAGGAGTTTATCTTTAGAGGAAAGCAGACGCTGAAGAAGGGTGTCTATCTGATGAAGGGATGGGTGTACGTAGCCGATGGTGCCGAACTGACCATCGAACCAGGTACTGTGATCAAGGGCGAGAAGGCTTCTGCCGCTTCACTTATCGTGGAGCCAGGTGGAAAACTCTACGCCAAGGGTACAGAGACTGCTCCTATCGTCTTTACCTCAGCAGAGGCAAAGGGCAACCGCAAGCCTGGCGACTGGGGAGGACTGGTCATCTGCGGACGCGGTACAAACAACAAGGGTGTGCTCGGTCAGCAGATTGAGGGTGGTCCTCGCACGAAACACGGTGGCAATGATGCCAATGACAACAGCGGTGTGCTCTCATACGTTCGTATAGAATTTGCAGGTTATCCTTTCCAGAAGGATAAGGAGATCAACGGTTTGACATTGGGCAGCGTAGGTGCTGGCACACAGATTGACCACGTGCAGATAAGCTACACCAACGACGACTCCTTCGAATGGTTTGGTGGCAATGTCAACTGCCGTTACCTGGTGGCCTATAATGGTTGGGATGATGAGTTTGATACCGACAACGGTTACAACGGTAAGGTGCAGTATGCGCTCTCCATCCGCGACCCGCGCATTGCCGACACCTCACAGTCAAACGGTTTTGAGAGCGATAACGATGCCGACGGTTCACTCACCGAACCTTTCACTTCTGCCGTATTCTCCAACGTGACCTTCATTGGCCCTATGGGACGTGGCGGCTTTGAGAACACACCCGACTATATCAACGGTGGCAAGGTGTTCCCTCAGAACGGCTCTGCCCTCGGTAAATTCCAGAGTGCCATGCAGATTCGCCGCAGCAGCCAGCTGGCCTGCTTCAACTCCGTGGCCGTAGGCTATCCTGTAGGTTTGATTGTGGATGCAGAAAAGGGTAACACACAGGATGTGGCAAAGGCTGGCAACCTGAAGCTACAGAACATCTTCTTTGCCGGCATGGGCGTGACGGGTAGTGATGCTAACAAACGCTACGAGGACAATCTCTACGATGCTGTGCAGAAGAGTGTGATTGACGCCAATCAAGAGTCTTACAGCAGCACCTTCTTCAAGTCGCAGACGGGCAACCCATTTTTATATGCTTATGCAAAACAAATCACAAAAGGAAATCATACTTGAAGAAAAAATTCAGAAACTGGTTGCTGACATCGTGGAGCATTCGGACATTGACGACAATCTACCTGTCCGCATGATGAAGCAACTGTTGGAGAATGAAGAAATAAAGGCAATCCAGGATTATGCGAACACGGTATCTATCACTCGCCTAGGATTGAACGACCATGGCCCTGTTCATATGCGTACCGTATGTCATAACGCACTGAAGATGCTTAGCATATTGCATGACGCAGGGGTGGAGACGAGCCTACAAAAGGAACACTCTGGCAGCTTTGCTGACAGTGTTGTTGCCGTAATGATTGCCGCATTCCTACATGATGCCGGTATGACGATCGGCCGGAAAGACCACGAACTTTACTCTGGTATCATCTCCTATCAGATTATAACAGATGTCCTGCAGAAGAATCTTCCCGAGGATACGATGCGCAGAACCATCATCCGCTCAATGGCCATGGAAGGCATACTAGGTCACATGGCTACGCACCCCATTCATTCCATTGAAGCAGGATTGATACTCATTGCGGACGGATGTGAC
>CACXVS010000084.1 GCA_902771155.1 uncultured Prevotellaceae bacterium | reverse complement strand
GAGAAAGCTCGTAACAGCTGGAGAACTGAAACGTGTGCCGAGAACTGAGAATAATCCTCACGGACTGTTGATAACAAACTGGCGAACCCTCCTGAATCAAGATCTGGAGCAGAAACAAAAAACCATTTATTAAGCTATGGGTTGGAAGAGATTGATAGTAGGAGAGCCGATGCCGGACAAGAACGATCCGAAGTATAAGGAGCGTTATGAGCGCGAGGTGGAAGCAGGCAAAAGGTTTGCCGACAAGTGCGGCATCAGCTGGGGAGCTAAACGGCTGCAGGAGGTCGGTCAGGAACATAAGATGGCATTTCTGGCTATCGTGTTCGGATTCGTGATGGTGTGCTTTATGATGAATGTGTTCTATCTGATGGATGTCATGCAACATCAGGGGCAGATAAAGGCGACAGCCATCGAGCGTGTTGACAGTGCGATGCAGTCGAAAGGTCACCACATAGTAGTAAACAAAGTAAAGTGAAGATATGAAGAAGATTAATTTCAAACAACCGAAGTACGTCATTCCGACATTGGTTTATATCGGGTCGCTGGTGATACCCTATCTATTCATGGAGGTATTCGATGTAGAGATAGAGGATAAGAAAGACGCCAACCTGCAGACGACCGAGTATCTGAATGCTCAGTTGCCATCAGCCAACGTATCTAAGGATATTGGCAGTAAGCGAAAGAACATGCGCGATGCGTTTGGTGAGATTACTGACCGCAGTGCCGTGCAGGACTTTACGGAGAATCAGGACACCGTGAATAAGAAAGAAGATTTTGAGTCGAAGTATTCTGAGGAGGAGTTGCGTCTGTTGGATGCACAGGCCCAGGAGCAGGCAAGAATCAAGAACCTTCAGGACTTAAATAACCGTATTGCACAGTCAGCCAAGAAGGGTGAGAGCATGAGTAGCGATGATTATGTGGTGCCAATGACAGACGAAGAGCGTGCCAAGGCATTGGCGATGCGTCGTCAGGGCATGATGGCAGAACTCGACCGTGACTTAAATAATATCCGTGCGCAAGGTGCAGCAGCTATAGGTGCTGTGGCAGATGCCCAGGATAGTATTATTTCCAAGGGTGCGAAAGCGGCAAGGGATGTAGCAGATGAAGCACCCAATGCCGTGCGTGAACTCGATGATGATGCCCAGAACAATATCGTGACGAAGGTATCGAAGGATGAATCGGAGTATTTCAATACACTGAGCGAGAATGCGCCCAACTCGAACCTAATAAGGGCTATCATCGATGAAGAGGTAAAAGCCGTAGAGGGTAGTCGTGTACGTCTACGCCTATTGGATGCCATCGACATCAATGGCACACAGTTGCCCAAAGGCAGTTATCTGTATGCTACGATGAGCGGATTCGGTCAGCAGCGTGTAAAGGGTAAGGTACAGAGTGTGCTTGTAGGTGATGAGATCCTGAAGATAGGACTGTCTATTTACGATGTAACGGATGGTCAGGAAGGTCTTTATGTTCCTGCCAGTCAGTTCCGTGAAACAGCGAAGGATATTGGTAGTACAGCTATGCAGGGTAATATGAACCTGAACCAGACCAGTGGCGGTACTTCTGTCAGTCAGTGGGCAGGTCAGGCTTTGCAGAATGCCTATCAGAAGACCTCTAATGCCATTAGCAAGGCCATTAAGAAGAACCGTGTCCGCCTGAAGTATGGAACACAAGTGTTCTTGGTCAATTCCAAACAACAACGCAAGCGTTAGTTGTTGTGGAAATGTTAAAGATGTTTAAGAAATAAAAAATTTTGACAATATTCATCATGAAAAGAATTTCGAGAACCAAATTGGGCGCGTTTTTTCTCTGCGCCGCGTCTGCTTTGAGTGCTTCAGCCCAGCAGACTTACAACGAGATGGAGCAGTTGACGGTGAATGAGAACGTCACCACAGTGATAACGGCATCAGAACCCATCCGACTGGTGGACATCAGTACCGACAAGGTGGTGGGTGACAAACCCATTGAGAATGTCATCCGAGTGAAGCCGAAGGAAGGTGGCCATGAGGATGGAGCCGTGCTGGCTATTGTGACAGTGGTGACAGAACGTTACCGTTCTCAGTATGCACTGATTTATACTACCAGACTGGAGGAAGCCGTTTCAGACAAGGAGGTACAGATGGATGAGCGTAATGCTTTCCATAACCCTGCCGTGAGTATGAGTACACAGGATATGGTACGCTATGCCCGTCGTATCTGGAATAGTCCGGCGAAGTATCACAGTACCAGGACCAATAAGCACCATGCAACGATGCGACTGAACAATGTCTATGCAGTGGGGGAATACTTCTTTATCGACTTCAGTGTGGAGAACAAGACTAACCTACGTTTCGACATCGATGAACTACGCTTTAAACTCTGTGACAAGAAGCAGCAGAAGGCTACGAACGTTCAGGATCTGATGCTGGAACCAACATTGTTACTCGATAGGAGTATGTCGTTCCAACGAGGTTATAGGAATGTGGCGGTGCTGAAGAAGATGACATTCCCTAATGACAAGGTGCTGACCATCGAACTGAGTGAGAAACAGATAAGTGGTCGAACTATCTCGATGACGATAGACTATGAGGATATCTTGAGTGCTGATGCGTTTGACAGTTCCCTTTTAATTGAAGATTAGCTATGATGAAGAGAATGATGTTATGTTTGGCAGTGGCCTCGATAGGTCTTGTTGCCAATGCACAGACGAATAGCAACCATCTGATGTTTGGGGTGGGAGCTTTGTATGAGAAAGGGCTGGATGCGACCATTGCATACGAGCATGGCAGCAAGTATCATAATGCCTGGGAGTATTTCGCAACGGGCTATCTTCAGTATGACGATGACCCCAATGCGGGGCATGTGACAAAGAAGAGCTTCTGGCATAACTATAACTCCTGGCATCTGGGCATTGTCTATAAGCCATGTGTGAATCGTGGGCGTAACCATCATGGAAATGTCAGGATAGGTGCCAGTGGCGGCTCAGACTTGCATGACTTCGTAGGCGGTGTACATCTCGGATATGAACACACCTATGCCCTGAAGGGTGGCTGGGAACTGTTCTTTCAGGTGAAGGAAGATGTAATCATCGGGTCAGGACTGAGTTGGAGAACCGGCGGTTCCGTTGGCATAAAATTTCCTTTATAGTCCTGTAAATAAAGAACTTATCTATTTAATATTTAATAAAGAAAAAATATGAAGAATTTATCTTTAATAATAATGATGGCATTGTCGATGGTGTTGACATCGTGCGATGAACATGAGCCGATAGACCTCGACATCCATCCAGGTTACATCCTCTGTTCGGATGGTCAGATAGTGAGTCCTTGACGTTCATACGCCAGTGGCGGTGGTGTTTGCTGAAAAGACAGACAAGCATCAGGCATTGGCTGTGCTGCTCGATGAGATTGCGCCAGTGGCCTTTGCCGATACGCTGAGTTTTGACCAGAAAACCAGTGGCAGTGAGACGGAGTATGACGGTTATGTCAATACGGTGGCACTCCAGACAACGCATCTCGATAGAGACAGCATGGTGGTGAAGGACAACAAGGCAGATCCACGAAACTATTACACGTCGCCGTTGGGCTTGTTGGCCTTCCGTCATCACTGGTTCTTCCAGAGTGACTATGTGCCGAGTGTGGCTGAGTTGGGATTGCTCTATAGTACACTTGCGATCGTGAACCCCATCATCGAACGATGTGGTGGGACACCTGTGAATCGCAGTCCTGAGAATGCAGGTTGTTGGTATTGGACCAGTACGGAGGTGGAAC
>CACXVS010000083.1 GCA_902771155.1 uncultured Prevotellaceae bacterium | reverse complement strand
GTGGGAGGCGACCTCTACGACTTTATCATCGAAGGCGACGAGGTGTTCTTCATCATTGGCGACGTAGCAGGAAAAGGCGTACCCGCATCACTCTATATGGCAGTCACCCGAACACTCTTCCGCAATCTGGCAGGCAATTATCAGAGTGCTGCTAACATCATGCGTGAGATGAATCATGCCATCGCGTCGACCAACGACTCCTTAGTGTTTGTCACAGCCTTCATAGGGGTGCTCGACTTGCGCACACACCACCTGACCTACTGCAATGCAGCACACAATGCCCCTGCCCTGATAACCGCCGATGGCAAATGCCGATTACTGGATGTTGACAGCAACCTGCCCATCGGCATCGAAGATCACTACCGGTATGAGGAGCAGCAGATACCCTTCCCCGAAAACACAGCCCTCTTACTCTATACTGACGGACTGACCGAAGCGATGTATATCTCGGAAGAGGGAAGCAGGAAACTGTTTGGGGAAGAACGGTTGCTTCATGATCTGGAGAAGAACAAACAGGCCTCAGCCATTGAAATCATCGACTATCTGAAACAGCATGTCAACGTGTTTGCCGACGGCACCGTACAGGGTGACGACCTGACCCTGCTCTTCTTACGTCATGGTGTGACACAGAAGAACCAATCATCAGCCCCACGGCGTATCATCATGAAGAATGAGATGACAGAGGTAGGCCGTATGCGAGGTTTCTTCTTCTCCGTCTGTCGTGAGCATGACATCGATGAGGATATGGTCAAAACACTGAACCTCGCCGTCGAGGAATGTGTGGCGAACGTCATCAACTATGCTTATCCGAAAGGTACACGCGGTCATGTCGAGTTGACAGCGAAAGTGACAGATGGTGTAATAACGCTGGTCATCAAGGATCATGGTGGTGCCTTTGATCCCACACAGCAACCGGATGTGGATATAGAAGCCAGTCTCGAAGACCGACCGATAGGTGGTCTGGGCATCTTCCTGGCAAAGACCATCATGGACACGATGCACTATGAGCGCACTGTGGACGGCTATAACGTATTGACGATAACAAAGAAAATTGAAACGAAATAAACATTAAACACTTTCAGTATGAATATCGAAATCAAAGAACAAAACGGTTCCTATTTAGGAATCCTGACAGGCTGGATCGACACAGCCGAGGCCAACCAGTTTCTGGAAGACCTGAATCCATTATCGGCAAATGCCGACAAGAGTATCGAACTGGACTGCTCAAAGTTAGAGTACATCTGCAGTTTAGGCTTACGCGGTCTGTTGAAGTTAAAGAAAGAGAGTGCAGCCAAAGGCGGTTCACTGGTACTGACCCATGTAGGAGGAGAGTTCCAGAAGATCCTTGTAATGACAGGCTTTATTAAACTATTTGATATACGCGTATGAAGAAACAAGTATTATTGATGGCAATGGGTCTCATAATGGCCACAGCCGTCAATGCACAGGAAGAGCCGAAGTTATCGGTAAAGCCATCAGGACGTATCCTCTTCGATGCGGCCTACATCAATCCGCAAAACCAAAAAGACGAACTGAAAAGCGGTGTCGCCATCCCCGACATGCGTGTCGGAGTCGGTTTCTCTTATGGAAAATGGAAGGCCAAACTCGACATCGGTTATGCCTATGGTAAGGTTGGCTTGAAGGATGTCTTCGTGCAGTATGACTTCGACAAGTTGAACTCCATCCGTGGTGGTTACTTCATCCATCAGTATGGCTTCCAGAGCAGCACCAGTTCCTCGTTCAAGGAGACGATGGAGGAGCCCCAGAGCAATGCCGTGTTCAACAACGACCGTACTCTCGGTGTGATGTATGAGTATAATGGCAAGAAGTTTCTCGGCACAGCCAGTATCATTGTGGAGACAGAAGCCATGAAACGCCCGACAGATGAGATCGGCAACGAAGGTATTGGCGCTCAGACTCGACTCTTGTATCGTCCTTTCACCGAACGGGGAAAGATGTTCCAGATAGGTGTCAGCGGTGGCATCGACGGTGCCCGTTACAGCAGCACCGAGGGACAGAACCACAAACAGTTTACGATGAGCAGCAACTGGCCGACACGTGTGGCGAAAGTCAAATCCCAGCAGGTGGTCGTCACCGATGCCAAGACTATGTATAAGTTCTCGCCTGAGATCATGTACTCCTACGGACGTTTTGCCGTGATCGGACAGTATTTCCTCAATACGATCACCCGCGACAATGGGAAGAACAACTTTACGGGCAGTGGTGCCTATGTCACCCTGCGTGGTCTCATCAAGGGTCGCAACTACGCGCCTAACATGGTTGACGGCGGAATCGCCACCCCCGATCCAGGTAATATGGACATCTGTCTGCAATACAACTACACGTCACTCTCCGACGCAAAGGCCGACATCCGGGGCGGTTACCTGAGCGACTGGGCAATCTGTTACAATTACTACATCAACAAGTATATGATCTGGCGTGTGCGTGCCTCCTACACGAAGGTAACCAACCGCAGCGGCTTTGACAACAATGAGGTGAGTATCCTCGAAACCCGATTCCAAGTGAAATTCTGATACATTAAACATTTAATATTTAGAAGTATGAAAAAGATTATGATGATTGCTGCCATGATGATGCTGGCAGTATGTGCTTCGGCACAGAGTGACAAGTCACCAGTTAATGCGTATTTCACCACCAGCGAGATGCCCGACATGCTCAAATGGTGTCCGGCTCCCCCCGATACCATCGGCGCTGCCTTTGCCTTCGACATCATGCAGTATATGTGGGGTAAGGAGATGCGTAACGACAAGGAGCGTGCTGCCATTGCCATCCGCGACGCTGTCTATGGTCTCGACTGCATTATCCGTGAGTTCAGTGAGCCGTTCGGTCTGCAGATCTCCAAGGAGGAGACCCCAGAGATCTATAAGGTGTTACGTGAAGGAACGGCTACCTGCGACAGTATCTGCACTATTCCTAAGAAATACTACATGCGTAAGCGTCCGTTTATGCGCTTCAACGAGCCGACCCTCTATCCTGAGGATGAGCCTCATCTCCGCAAGAACGGCTCCTACCCCTCAGGTCACACCCTGTTAGGCTGGAGTTCTGCCCTGTTGCTCTCAGAGATTAATCCCGACCGTGCTGACACCCTGCTCGCTCGTGGTTATATGTATGGTGACAGCCGTCTGATTGTCGGTGCCCACTGGCAGAGCGATGTCAACGCTGCCCGTCTGGCTGCCTCCGCCGCCTATGCCCGTCTGCACACCAGTGAGCGTTTCCTCGAGCAGATGCGCCGTGCCCGTCAGGAGTTCCGCGTCAAGAAAGGACTCGCCACCATCGTCGAGATGAAGGCATACCAGAAGGAACAGAAGAAGCGCGCCAAAGCCAAATAGTCAGATGCTTCAATAGTTACAAATAGCAAAAATCGTTCATTTCTAACTCATATTCATGCATTAAGATTAATGGTTATTGTTATTTTTAATTTAGTTAGTAATAAACACTAAGGTTAGTTAGGTAATGAGTGGAAAATAGCGGCTCGGGAGAGTCGCTATTCCTTTGTAAAAAAGAAAATAAAAAAACGATATATATGACATGGTGGCTAAAACAAGAGATCTAACGCTCATCCCCGTGATGCTCTGCTTCTTTGCAATGGGCTTCGTGGACCTGGTGGGTATTGCTTCTAACTACGTAAAAGAAGACCTGCAGTTGACCGATTCTGTGGCCAACATCTTTCCCTCCCTCGTATTTTTCTGGTTTCTGATCTTCAGTGTACCAACGGGTATGCTGATGAACAAACTCGGACGGAAAAACACGGTGATGCTATCGCTCATCGTGACCATTCTGTCGTTGCTGATTCCACTCTTTGGTGAGAGTTTCACCACGATGCTGATAGCCTTCTCGCTACTCGGCATCGGCAACGCCTTGATGCAAACCTCGCTCAACCCGCTGGTAGCCACGGTGATGGACAGTGGACGGTCACAAGACAATCATTTGGCTTCCACCCTGACTTTCGGACAGTTTATCAAGGCCATCGCCTCGTTCCTCGCCCCTTATTTGGCCATGTGGGGTGCTACCCATGTGATACCGACTTTCGGCTTCGACTGGCGCATCCTCTTCGGCATCTACTTCTTGGTGGGTATCATGGCAGCCGTGATGTTGGGAGTCACACCTATTCTGGAGGATGTGAACCCGCTTACCGGTCCTCAGAAGTCTGTAGCAGAGCAGTTTACAGACTGTTTCAAACTCTTAGGCACCCCCATCGTGCTGCTCACATTCTTCGGTATCATCTGTCATGTAGGCATTGATGTTGGTACGAACACCACGGCCCCGAAGATCTTGATGGAGCGCCTCGGCATGAGTCTGAACGATGCCGCCTTTGCCACGAGCCTCTATTTCATTTTCCGTACCATCGGCTGTCTCTCGGGCTCGTTCTTCCTACGCATACTGCCCAGCCGTACCTTCTTCATTATCAGCGTGTTGATGATGGCACTCTCGATGTGCGGTCTCTTCTTCGGCACGGAAGCATGGATGCTCTACACGGCTATTGCCCTAGTGGGGTTCGGCAATTCCAATATCTTCTCCATTTGCTTTGCCCAGGCACTCACTTCAGTACCTGAGAAACAGAACGAGGTCAGCGGTCTGATGATCATGGGACTCTTCGGCGGAACCATCTTCCCATTGCTCATGGGCTTTGCCAGCGATGCAGTCGGACAGGCAGGTGCCGTGATTGTCATGGCCATCGGGGTGGTTTATCTCTTCACCTATACCAAGCAAGTGAATTGATATGTCGGAGTGGCACTAAAAGATTCTTCTTTGTGCAAAAAACTCTTAACTCTGCACGATTAACTCTTAACTTTTTTGTATCTTTGCAGCGGTTTTTCAAAAACCAACTGATAATGAGGATAATATTCACAACTTAAATAAAAAGATTAGTAATATGGCAAAGTTAGATTTGACTCAGTATGGCATCACTGGTTCTACCGTGATTGCTCACAATCCGTCGTATGAGTACCTCTTTGAAGAGGAGACAAAAGCAGGACTCGAGGGTTTCGACAAGGGCGTAAACACCGAGCTCAACGCTGTAAACGTTATGACCGGTATCTACACTGGTCGTTCACCTAAGGACAAGTACATCGTAAAGGATGCCCAGAGCCAGGATAAGGTTTGGTGGACATCTGAGGAATATAAGACATCTGAGGAATATAAGAACGACAACCACCCCATGAGCGAGGAGGTTTGGGCCAAGGTTAAGGACATCGCCATCAAGGAGCTCTGCAACAAGGATCTTTATGTTGTTGACGCTTTCTGCGGTGCCAACGAGGCTACCCGTCTGCGCGTTCGTTTCATTGTGGAGGTGGCTTGGCAGGCTCACTTCGTAAAGAACATGTTCATCCAGCCTACTGCTGAGGAACTGGAGAAGTTCGAGCCTAATTTCGTAATCTACAACGCTTCTAAGGCAAAGGTTGAGAACTACAAGGAGCTGGGTCTGAACTCGGAGACTTGTGTTGCCTTCAACACCACTAGCCGTGAGCAGTGCATCATCAACACCTGGTACGGTGGTGAGATGAAGAAGGGTATGTTCTCAATGATGAACTACTATCTGCCCCTGCAGGGTATCGCTTCTATGCACTGCTCTGCTAACACCGATATGGAGGGTAAGAACACCGCTATCTTCTTCGGTCTGTCTGGTACAGGTAAGACCACTCTTTCTACCGATCCGAAGCGTCTGCTGATTGGTGACGACGAGCACGGATGGGACGACGAGGGTGTGTTCAACTTCGAGGGTGGTTGCTACGCTAAGGTTATCAACCTCTCTAAGGAGAACGAGCCTGACATCTATGGTGCTATCAAGCGCGACGCTCTGCTCGAGAACGTAACTGTTGACGGTGCTGGTAAGATCGACTTCGCTGACAAGAGCGTTACTGAGAACACTCGCGTAAGCTATCCTATCAACCACATTGAGAAGATTGCCCAGAAGGTAAATGGTAAGAGTGCTGGTCCAGAGGCTAAGAACGTGATCTTCCTCTCTGCTGACGCATTCGGTGTACTGCCCCCAGTATCTATCCTGACTCCTGAGCAGACCAAGTACTACTTCCTCTCTGGTTTCACAGCTAAGCTGGCTGGAACAGAGCGTGGTATCACTGAGCCCACTCCTACCTTCTCTGCTTGCTTCGGCCAGGCATTCCTCGAGCTGCACCCCACAAAGTATGCTGAGGAGCTGGTTAAGAAGATGGAGAAGAGCGGTGCCAAGGCTTAC
>CACXVS010000082.1 GCA_902771155.1 uncultured Prevotellaceae bacterium | reverse complement strand
AGCATTGGAGCCATGTGACCAGGATCGAGGAAGAAACGGTCGCGACCCTCCCATGCGGGATTCTCGGGATCGTAAACCAGGAACTCACTGTACAGTGTGTTGATGAAATCAGCACCACCCATAGCACCACCGGGGTGACCCGATTTAGCCTTCTCAACCATAGATGCAGCAAGGATACGAATGTTATCCGCTGCCATGTTCATAACTTTGTTGTCGTTCATAATGAATAAATTAGTGATAAGTTTGAAATATGCGGGCAAAATTACAAAAAAAATCCGAAACCATCTTAAGTTTCGGATTAATTATCGTTAATTCTTAATCAGCTCAAGCAATATATACCTTTTTATAATATATATATATATATAAATAGTTTTTCAATATTTGTTGAGGTGAACGTTTTCCCATTTCAGACGGTCTTCGGCCTGTGGCTTACGCTCATCAGTCCAGTGACCCAGGGCGACGATACAGAGGCAGTTCATGTTGTCGGGGATGTCGAGTACGCCACGGATAACCTCGTCGGCGGTGGTGCCGTCGTCGAGTCCGCGTCCGCGCATCTGGATCCAGCACGAGCCCAGTCCCAGGTCTTCGGCCTGATACTGCATGGAGATAGCTGCGATGGAACCATCCTCCACCCAACAGTCGTTCTGCATAGGATCGCCCAACACGACGATAGCCACAGGGGCATCCTTGAGAAATTGTGAACCGAGATTCTTGGCATCTGCAAGCTTTTGGAGGTCTAGTTTATCATCGACGACAACGAATTGCCAGGCGCGCTGGCTTTTCGATGTGGGTGACATGAGGGCGGCCCGGAGGATGAGCTTCAGGTCATCAGGGTCGATCTCCTCAGTGGTGAACTTGCGGTGGCTGCGGCGCGTTTGCGCCAAGGTCTTGAAATCTGTCATTGCTATAATTGATTTAAATATTCGTAGATTCTCTGTACAGGCAAACCCATGACATTGTAATAGCTGCCATGCAGGCCTGTGACGCCTATATATCCAATCCATTCCTGGATGCCATAGGCACCGGCCTTGTCGAAAGGCTTGTAATGCGACACGTAATAATGAATCTCATCGTCAGTAAGAGTCTTGAAGGTGACATCGGTGGTGACATCAAAACGACGTTCCTGAGTGGCTGTGAGCAGACAGACACCCGTAGTGACCTGATGGGTGCGCCCGCTGAGTTTGTGGAGCATGCGTATAGCATCGGCCTCGTCGACTGGTTTGCCCAATATCTCATTGTCGATAATGACGACGGTGTCAGCTGTTATAATCAGTTCATTGTCAGTAATATGAGCCTTATATGCTTCAGCTTTTCTGCTGGCGATATAGAGGGCCGTTTCCGACACGGGAAGATTTGCAGGAAATGACTCGTCGATGTCCGATAGTACGCGCACCTCAAAGGGGATGCCAAGACCCGCTAACAGCTCGCGCCGACGTGGCGAATTGCTCGCCAAAATCAATTTAAACTTTTCACTTCTCACTTTTCACTTCTATATTACCATCCGAATGCTGTTTTATCCAGGATCCATTTGCCTTGTGCGCGGAGGGTCTGTTCGATGACATCGCGCCCGCAGCCATGTCCGCCGATACGGTCGCTGACATAGAGGCTTGCTTGCTTGATTTCTGTACAGGCATCTTTGGGGCATACGGGGCAGCCCACACGGCGCATGATCTCAAGATCGGGGATGTCGTCGCCCATATACATGATTTCTTCATCGATGAAACCATATTTCTTGAGGAAGGCTTCGTAAGTCTCGACCTTAACGGCACACCCCACGTAGATATCCTCGACACCTAACCCTTCGTAGCGCACACGTACACTCCGTGTCTTGGCACCTGTGAGGATGGCAATACGCAGGCCGAGTTTCATGGCCAACTGAATGGCATAACCATCCTTGATGTTCACTGTGCGCAGAGGCTCACCTTCAGACGACATGGTGATGGTCTCAGAACTCAGTACACCGTCGACATCGAAGATGATAGCCCGTATCTTGTTTAAATCATAATTGATCATATCTGTCTATTTAAAGTTAGTAAGGAATGCTTCTGCCCGTTTGAGATCCTCGGGCGTGTCAATACCGACGGTTTCAACATCGGTTAGTCCAACACGGATACGATAGCCATTCTGTAGCCAGCGGAGTTGTTCAAGGCTCTCTGCCTTTTCAAGACTGCTTTGAGGTAGACGGGTAACCTCGGCGAGCACATTGCGGCGATATGCATAGACACCCAGATGTTTGAGGAAAGGGTAGTGGCCGAACCACTCACTTTCGTCTACACCACGAATAAATGGGATGACAGAACGACTGAAATAGAGGGCGAATCCACGAACGTCGGTGACAATCTTAGGCGAGTTGGGGTTCATGACGGCCTCGAGATTCTCAAAAGGCTTGCCTAAGGTTCCAATCTGAGTCGAAGCATCGTCGAAGAGATGCATCAGCGTTTCAACTTGTGAGGGTTGGATGAAGGGCTCGTCTCCTTGCACATTGATGATGACGTCGGCATCAGTAGCAGTCTTCTCAACAGCCTCTTGAATACGGTCGGTGCCACTCTTATGGTCTGAACGTGTCATTACGGCACGACCGCCAAAAGCTTCGACTGCAGTAAATATGCGCTCGTCGTCGGTTGCAACGTATACCTCGGGCAGAACACGGCTCACCTGTTCGTAAACCCTCAGAATGACAGTCTTTCCGCCGAGAACTGCCAGCGGCTTACCCGGAAAGCGTGTCGACGCATAGCGGGCTGGAATAATGGCGATATATTTCATACAGGGTACAAAGGTAATAAATAATCGGAAATAAACGTTAATAAGTCTGAGAAAAATTTGATATCTCAGAAAATGTGTGTAAATTTGCAATCTCATTATAACGCAAATTATCAAATGAAGACATATATTTTTTCAATGATCATAGCAATGCTCCCGCTGACAGCAGGGGCGCAGAAGATAACCCTTGGTTCGGCCACAACGAAAGATGGTGGTGAATATCAGGGCGAGATGATGTCGGGTAAGCCTCAGGGTAAAGGTAAGACAATATATAAGAATGGTAATGTCTATGAGGGAGAATATGTAAAAGGTAAGCGTCAGGGCTATGGCATCTATACCTTTTACGATGGTGAGAAGTATGAGGGGGAGTGGTTCCAGGACCAGCAACATGGAAAAGGTATCTATTACTTCTCGAATAATAACCGTTACGATGGACTCTGGTTCCGCGACTATCAGCATGGTCACGGCGTGATGTATTACTTCAACGGTGACAAGTACGACGGTGAGTGGAAACAGGACAAGCGTTCAGGTAAAGGACTATACACCTTCGCTGGCGGTGCTTTCTATAAGGGAGACTGGCTGAACGACAAGAAGAATGGCAAGGGCTTTTACGACTGGGGCGACGGATCGACTTATGAAGGTGAGTGGAAAGACAACCTTCGCTCGGGAAAAGGTGTCTTCAAGTATGCCGATGGTGACAGTTATATAGGGCAGTGGCTTGATGACGAGATGGACGGGCGAGGTATCTATAAGTTTCAGAACGGTGATGTATACGAAGGTGACTATGTGCGTGGCGA
>CACXVS010000081.1 GCA_902771155.1 uncultured Prevotellaceae bacterium | reverse complement strand
GGGCAGCACCTCACTCAATACCGTTGCCCTGACAGGTGAGACCTTACCGCGCGAAGTAACTGAGACCGACGAGGTCATCTCCGGCTGCGTCAACATCTCTGATGTCATCAGGGTTCAGGTCACCAAGACCTTTGGCGAGAGTACGGTGTCAAAGATCCTGAATCTCGTGGAACATGCCAGCGAGCATAAGTCTCAGAGCGAAGCTTTCATCACCCGCTTTGCCCGCGTCTATACGCCTGTAGTGGTGTTTGCCGCCATCGCCCTTGCAGTCATTCCGACACTCCTGGGAGGTTCGTTTGCCACATGGCTCTATCGAGCCCTCATGTTCCTCGTCGTCAGTTGTCCATGTGCGCTGGTCATCAGTGTGCCCCTCACCTTTTTCGGGGGCATCGGAGGAGCCTCCCGAAGGGGTATACTCATCAAGGGAGCTAACTATATGGACATCCTCGCCAAGGTGGGAACCGTCGTCTTCGACAAGACAGGCACCCTGACCCACGGGCAGTTTGCCGTAGAGGCCGTACACCCTGAGCGATACGACGCCCATCATCTGTTGCATCTGGCTGCCCATGTGGAGCACTACTCCACCCACCCTATCGGAGCTGCACTGCGCGACGCTTTCCCTGAAGAAGCTACCGACGGTTGCCACATCAGCGATGTCGAGGAGATAGCAGGCCAGGGCATCCGCGCAAAGGTAGGTGATAACATCGTGTGTGTGGGCAATACAAAGATGATGGACACTATCGGTGCCCAGTGGCACGACTGCCCACAATGTGAGCACCAACATCAAGCAGCATCGGGAACCATTATCCACATGGCTATCGACGGACAGTATGCAGGACATATTGTCATCAATGACAAGATCAAGGCTGACAGTAAAGAAGCCATTGCCCAACTCAAGCAACTGGGTGTTGGGAAGACCGTGATGCTGACAGGTGATCGTGAGGAAGTGGGGCACCATGTAGCTGAGCAACTGCAACTCGACGAATACCATGCCGGACTGCTGCCCGCAGATAAGGTCAGCCATATAGAGCGTCTGCTCACACCTCCAGAGACTGTCAACGGAGGCAACTCCGACAAGCCTGTAGTGGCTTTCGTGGGCGATGGCATCAACGATGCCCCAGTATTGGCTCGGGCTGATGTGGGTATTGCGATGGGCGGTCTTGGCAGCGATGCCGCCATCGAAGCCGCAGATGTGGTGCTGATGGATGACCAGCCTTCAAAGGTAGCGACAGCCATCCGGATAGCACGCAAGACCATCGCTATCGCCCGTCAGAATGTCATCTTCGCCATTGCCGTCAAGGTTTCCGTACTCCTGCTTGCCACCTTCGGACTGGCAAACATGGCTCTGGCCGTATTCGCCGATGTAGGCGTGACCGTTCTGGCCGTATTCAATGCCATGAGGGCTTTACGCACATCAGCGTAAAGCCTTTATTGGTGCTTGGCACTCGTCTCTCGGATCACCAGTTTCTGAGGCACGATTTTCTTGTAGATCTTCGAGTCGCCACCGATGTTCTTGAGCAGCAACTGGCAAGACTGAACACCCATATCATACGACTGATCCTCGATGACCGACAGTTTGGGCGTTACGTATTTCGTGTGAACATCGTCAGTAAAACCTATCAGTGCCACGTCTTTCGGAATCTCCAGCCCCTTCTGCTTGATGGCAGTAAAGGCAGCAAATGTGATGATATCGTTGAAAGCCAGGATAGCATCAGGCCGATTATCCATCTCCAACAGCTTCGTGGTAGCCTCAAGAGCCCATTCGTAGTCAATCTTCTCACATACCACCAACTCACGCTCAATAGGAATGCGATTCTCCTTCAGGGCCTCCAAATAGCCATGCTTTCGACGTTTCACCATGTCCAGATGATTAGGACCTCCCACGAAGGCTATCCGCCGGCTACCTGTGTCAATCAGGTGCTGTGTCGCTTCCTGAGCTGCCACATCACCATTGGCCATCACACTCGAGAACTTCTCTGGCAGACAGGTACGCCCGAAAAAGACCAGAGGGATACCCATGTTCGAGATTTCCTCAAAATGACTGTAATCAGTGGTATCCTGAGCCAGACAGGCGATGATTCCCTCCACATGCAGACTGATGAAATTGTCGATGGCCCTCACCTCAGCCTCACTGTTCTCATGGGTGTTCGCACTGATAATCGAATAGCCCGCCTTGCGCGCCTCCTCCTCGATACCGTCAAGCACTGCTGAATAATAATGTGTCACCAAATTGGGTACCACCACACCAATCACTCTCGGAGCCTCTTTGCGAAGACTCTGAGCAAAGGGATTAGGCCTATAGTTCAGTCGTTTAGCCAGCTCTTTCACCTTTGCCTGCATCTCCAGACCAATCTCAGGCGAACTTCTCAGCGCACGACTGACGGTTGCGATACTGACGCCAAGCTCCTTGGCGAGATCTTTCAGTGACGTTCTGCGTTTTATATTAGCCATGAAAGTTGATAATTTAGATAGACGCGGCAAAGATACGAATAATTATCGAAAATCGCAAACGTTTACGTTTATTTTTTCACATAAAAAGCATACAAACAGCCAAAAATCATCGTACCTTTGCACCAGCAAAATCAGAATGAGTAATGAATAGTTGATAATAAGTTAGTTAGAAATTTGAAAGCAAGACCGTCGTGATGACACTCTTGCTTTCTTTTTTTGTCTTCCTTAATCACGCTTTTGAATAAACGACTAATTCTCTTGGCAGGGTGATGACCTTCAGGCGTTGATACCAGATACGACTGGAGCCTGCGATGTGTTTCTGGGTATGGCTGCTGATAATGTAGTAGCTCGCAGTATATTCGTCCATCATGTCGAGAAACACCTTCTTGATACGCGAACATTTCTCATTGATGGCATTATCGAGAGGATTAACCAGATGATCCACGCCTTCGATGATTTTCTCCTTATCCATCAGCTTTGCCGTAGCCATATAATAACGGGTAAGTTCCTCGCGATAATCCGAGAGTCTTTTGAACTCTATCCCCTCAGGATGCGCCAGGAAGAGCAGATAGACAGCCTTATGCACAGGCTGAAGCTCCACCTCCTGACGATTATAATCTTCAAGGATGAATCGATAGTCGTTGGTGATGAGAAGGCGACTCAGTTTCCCCTTGGCAGCCTCGATGCGCAATTCTTCGAGCAAGGGCACACCAAGGGCTTTCAGCAAAAGATCACTCCTACCCTCTGCCTGTAGCTGCCCTGCGAGACGCTTCACCTCCAAGGCCATCTCCTCAGGTGTCATCTGTTCATTCATTCGGATCTTCTTTCATAAAACAATTGAGCCAATTCTTCAATTTATCAATTGCTGATGGAGCCTTTTCCTTTTCAGGTTCTGGCTCAGGTTCCGGCTCAGGAGCCACTGCTGGTTCAGGCTCAGGAGCAGGCTCCACATCGAAGACAATCTCTTGTTGCTTTGCTATGACCTGTGCCATCGTAGGAGGTGTCTTCTTGGCAGGCTTATAGAGCAGAGGTATCAGATTCTCGAAATATTCATCCTCGTTACGATACACATCTGTCTTCACTTCCTCCTTCAGACTATCCTCCATACCTGTGGCGAGAATCGTCACCTTGGCATCCTCCCCCAGAGAATCATCCGTAGCCGTACCCCATATTACCTCGATATTGGGATCCAG
>CACXVS010000080.1 GCA_902771155.1 uncultured Prevotellaceae bacterium | reverse complement strand
GTACTGGTCGTAGGCATACGACAGTTCAAGATGACGTCCATGATCCCAAGCGTATCTACCCTTCAGACCGGCACTATAGGCATTGAAATGGTAGTTGTACGTGTCGCGTTCACTGGTACGGAAGAAATAGCCGCCCCGACCTGTCAGGGTCAACTGGTCCGTCGCACGCCAGATCAGGCGTTCCTTGACATTATAGGTCTTCTGTCCGTAGAGACGGCTGATGTTTGAATCGTCATTCAACACATCCTCGTTATAAGGCAGTCCCTGTGCCTTCTTCATCAGTTCTGCGACGATCTCTTCGGGAGAGTAGCGCTTCGGCAGATCGACAGGATCGATCTTGGTATACTGGAAACTCGTCTGGGAGTTCCATTTCGCCGTGTTGAACGAGAAACTGGCACCGTTACGCCATTCATGGCCGAAGGTGTTGTAGCGGGAGTTCACATTCAACGCCCAAGGGGACAGATTCTCCTGACTAATGAGGTTGACAACGCCACCGACGGCATTGGAGCCATAGAGCGCTGACGACGCCCCTTTCACAATCTCGACACGTCCTACATGGTCGAGGTTCAAGCGGTTATAGTCCGTGTTGTCCATCGTCTCACCCGACAGGCGTTCACCGTCCACCAGGAAGAGGACGGCATTACCGCCGAAGCCACTCATGTGGAGGGCCGTCTCCTGACTCATGGCAAAGCCGAACTCCAGTCCGGGAATCTCCTGGATCAGCAGATCCTGGATGTTCGTGGCATCGGTGATTTTAATGTCATGGAGCGTAATCAGACGTGTCACTACAGGAGCATCCTTCAGGGCGGGCCTTAGGCGTATGTGAAGCCGTCACCACGATGGGTTCCAACTCCACAGAGTCACGGAAAGACTGTGCAGAAACACCAATAACTGGCATGAACAACGCCATGCCAGTTAAAAGGATGTTTTTGATACGCACGCTTTCCACTTACTTCACTGACCTATTGCCCGTAAACTGACCATCAAAGTCAAAGGGCATATTGCCATACTTCATTTTAAATGTCATCACAACGGTATTGTCGCTGAAGAGGACCACAATATTACTAATAGTATAGGCCTTCCCAGCTTCCGTAGTACCCTCGTATTTATCAAGCTTGCCAGAAATGGTATTGCCACTCTTGGTCAGCATAACACCCTTTACAGGCAGTGCAGGAATCGTCATCATACCCTCACCATATTCGGGAAGCGTCACGTCAACAGATACGTCTGTGGCTTTAGTAAAGACAAATGTCTCAGTACTTTCGTCTGCCTCTCCACTAACAGTAAGGACTTCTGTACCTGTATAGGAACCAGCCACCTGTGTAGCAACTGGTGCCTCAGGCACATCATCATCACCACCACATGAACTCACACCAAACACGAGGGCCACTGCAGCCATCGTCATCATCATAAAACTCTTAATCTTCATAAATTTATTATTTAATGTTTCAATTCTTGTTTCTCGTAATCATATTCCGACCCGTAGGCACTGTGCGGGATACTGAAGATGGCAATCATAAACAACACCGCCAGACCGACGATCCACTTATTGATCTTCCACTTCATGGTCGCAAGGGCCAACAGGAAGAACAGGAAACTCAGCAGGGTCTTATTGTCCGTCAGGTCTGTGCCATAGGGATAGCCTGCCCACCAAGGACCGAAGGCGACATGCTGCACAAGCGGACCTAAGACAAAGCCTCCGACAAACAGGGTGCCCACGGTGATCCACAACCACTTCTTATAGGGTCTGTGCGTCACGACCAACAGGAAGGTATAAACTGCAAACAGCATCGATGCAAACATAAACAGGATATGCGGCACCAGGATATAAGCAGGCACATCATTCCTAAACCGGATCAGCAAGGGCTCCTCGGCAGGATATTTCTTGCCATTGACAGAGATATAATACTGCAACTTTCCCGCCACAGGTTGTACGGGCAAGGCTGCCTGCCAAGTACTGTCTTTCCAAGAGAAATCCACCGCAGTATAAGCATCCTTTGTCGGAAAACGACGGTAATGCAGTTGCACGATGGCATCTTCCGGAAGATCCTTCAAGGTCACGATCTCATCCTGCTGCACCCCACTACGAGGCAATTTCTGTGTGTAACGCTCCCCGTTCAGTTCGACAGTCACCCGTTTGGGATGCGTCGGTCCCGTCATACGCTGATAGACACTCAGTACCAACGTGATGACGACCGCTAACAACCAATAAACAGATTTCTTCATTTCTTCGCAGGGGCTAAGTGAACGTCAAATGTGATGATCTCTTCGCCTCTCAGCACCTTCACCTGAATGGTGGTGTCAGGCTGCAGCTCCGACAGACGCTGCATATAATCATTCATATTCGTCACGGGCTTACCGTCGATCTCCTGAATGATGTCACCGCTACGGATACCGGCCTGATGGGCGGGCTTGCCTGCCACTACGATGTCGGCACGAAGACCGGGAATACGACTGGCGCCCATGACATCAGGCATCAGACCTAAGGTCACCTTAAACTTGGCATGCTTCATCGTATTGCTGCTGGGCACACTGATATAATCAGGGATTGTAGGCAGATTGGCGAGTCGGTCGATCAATGCCTCCGAGAATGTCAGGGTCTGCAGCAGACCGTCATAGTTCAAAGTGGGAGGCAGATCGTCAGGGGTGTGATATTCCATATGACCGCCTGTGGTCAGGAAGAGCACGGGGATCTCTGCGGCTACAAACGATGCATGATCACTTGGACCATAACCGTCGGGCGTACAACTGACATTCAATTTTGCCTGTTCGGCTACCTGCTCTACGATCGTCTTAAAGGCACTGCTGGTACCGGTGCCTGAGACACTCATGGCACTGTCGCGCATACGTCCCACCATATCCAAGTTCACCATAGCTACGATACTTTTCCGATCGGCAGGGAGGTTAATACGCTTGGCATCTGACTGCTTCATCCATTCCAGGAACTGTTTGCTACCAATCAGTCCTTGTTCCTCTGCCCCAAAGAAGGCGAAGATGATGCTACGGGGGGAACCCACCTGCTTAAAATGCTTCGCCAACTGAAGTACAACGGCATCACCGCTGGCATTATCATCAGCACCAGGGTGAACAGCCAGCGTGTCGGGACGACGCGAACCGGAACCTTCACCGCCCATACCCAGATGGTCGTAATGTGAACCCACAACGATATATTCATTCCTCAGCTGTTTGTCCTTGCCTGGCAATACGGCGAGGATGTTATGGGTGGTGATCTCCTGTTCCTTTTTGGTAAAGTTGAAGTCTTGATAGAAACCCTTTTCCTTCTTAGCCTTGATGATCGGCTTGAGTTTCAGACTGCGAAGTTGGTCGACGATATAAGCAGAAGCGAGGCTGTCGCCTGCAGTACCAGGATAACGACCGCCCAGTTCCTGCGAGGCCAGGTAGGCTACCGTCTGCCGCATCTCGTCCTGCTGCGCATGTACCTGCAGGACAAAAGCAAAAACCAAAAATAATATATAATATCTTTTAACCATATAATTATGCTTGATTCTATTTCGGGTGCAAAGGTATAGTTTTTCAGTCAATTGCACAATCCCCATTTATATGGATTTTAAGAATCACACTGACGAATCGTCAGCAAATCCCGACAAATTGTCGGTAACAATCCCCTCGGCACATCCTTTGTTGATTTTTTGACATAAGAACATAAGGACAAAAAAGCTGCGCCAAATGGAACGACTAAATAATATGTTCTTTTGTTCTTCTGTCAAAATTAAAAAAGGAGGATTAAGATATGACACTCGACAAATTTACAATCAAAGCACAGGAGGCCGTACAGCAGGCAGTGAACACCGCCCAGATGAACGGTCAGCAGGTGATAGAACCTGTTCACATCCTCAAGGGTGTGATGGAGAAGGCGAAGGACGTAACGACCTTCATCTTCCAGAAACTCGGCGTGAACGCCCAGCAGATAGAGATGCTCGTGGACAACGAGATCCAACATCTGCCGAAGGTACAGGGCGGTCAGCCATATCTCTCAAATGATAGTAATAATGTACTCGTACGCGCACAAGAGATCGCCACCAAACAAGGCGACGAATTCGTGGCGTGTGAGCCCGTGTTACAGGCACTTCTTATCGTGAATTCTACGGCAAGCCGTATTCTGAAGGATGCCGGCTGCACGGAGAAGGAGATGCAGCAGGCCATTCTGGCACTGCGCCAAGGACAGAAGGTACAGTCACAGTCGGCTGATGACAACTATCAGTCTTTGGAGAAGTATGCTAAGAACCTCGTGGATCTAGCCCGTCAGGGTAAACTTGACCCCGTGATCGGTCGTGATGATGAGATCCGTAGGCTGCTTCAAATCTTGAGCCGTCGTACAAAGAACAACCCCATTCTGATTGGTGAACCTGGTACCGGTAAGACTGCCATTGTGGAAGGACTGGCTGGTCGTATCGTACGGGGAGATGTACCTGAGAACCTGAAGGACAAACAACTCTACTCCCTCGACATGGGTGCACTCGTGGCAGGTGCGAAGTATAA
>CACXVS010000079.1 GCA_902771155.1 uncultured Prevotellaceae bacterium | reverse complement strand
CCAGAACGGATACAGATAGCGTGAATATTGCTAGGAAACCTGTCAGGATTATAAGACCCCGTCATTGATATTAACAAATAAAACTATAAAGATTATGAAAAAGTTAGTTATTACATTATTAGCACTTGTTGCTATTGTTACAGCAGTGAATGCTCAAGGTATGTCTGAAGAGCAGCGTGAGAAAACACTGTATAATCTGATTGTTCGTATGCGACCTGTTGGCACTCAATATGCCATCACTACCACGCCCGTTACTTATAATGAATACTGGGCTGCCACTGGCTCGAAGGCTCACTCTGCTGGTACCAGTGTCACGAAGGCAGCAAAAGTTACAAGGGCGCAGGCAGAGAATATGGTTAAGAAGTTGAATGCTGAGACAAAAGGCGTCCTGAAATTCTCTATTGCCACTCCTGCACAGATTTCCCAAGGTTCAAAGAAAGTGGGCTTGCATGGAGAGATGGGACCACAGAACACCCAGACTCAAGGCTTCTTCCTGGTATTGCCCTATAGTCAATGGAAAATGTATAAGGAAACCGAATAATACCGTTATGCTATGACTCCAATCAGGCGATACTTCAAAACCTTGTTGACGGCATTAGTGCTCCTGATGCCCTTGGGCACATGGGCCAGTGGCGACTCCAAGAAAGCCGTGGTTGATATGGACTTCAAACTGACGGAATTCAGTGTGAAAGACTACGGGGGGTGGGGAGGCTTTTCTGGTAAGGGCCATGTATGGGCTACGAATGATGAGTTTATAATTACTATTCCTGCCCAGACTGTTACCAGAAAGAATGGTGACACAGAGTATTCTGCTAAGCTGCCAGCCCTCACCATTAAAGGAAAGTGTAAGGTGGAGCGCGAAGATTATGGTGGTTCTCCTTTTTTTAGTATCAAACCCGTCGGTAATGTGACGGTCAGCCCTACAAACCTTCACGTTGATGTGACTCAAGTTTATTACCGAGGTCTGGATAGTAATGGAAATAAAGAGTATCTTCGTTCAACTAGTTCATACGACTACGTGTTGCCTGCCAGTTCGGAGCCCAACTCCGAATCAGTAGGAATCGTCCGCTTTTATATTACGGCAGGCTTCGCTAATAATGGTAGAGTTCATATAGGTCTGAAATGGGATAAACTGAAACATAAGCCTTTTGAAGGCGATACCCTTGAAGATTATGATAACCCTAAGGCAAAGGAGTATACCTGGGACACATATGGATCACCAGTTTATCAAGCCGACAAGTATCTTGATATTTGGGGAGAAATTGAAGAAGTAAAAGTCAGCGAAGGCGACATAACAGCCAGTGCTGAGGATGATACGGAAGCTCCCGACGAGAAAGGACCGTGGGGAACGGCCATCCCTATTGCCGTCGGTGCAGGTATCATCGGTTACCTGACTCATCTTATCAATAAACTCAGAAAGAGAAGGAAGGCAAACGCTAAAGACCAGCAAGACGAAGACAACTCGGATGACAATGAGGACGACGAGGACGATGATGACGATGAAGAGCCCGACCAGTTAGAGATGCGGTTCTACAAGGACTTCGACGGCACATTGATCACTGGCGATGCAGCACAGCGCGTCAGTGCCTGTATCGTGCGCCATCCTGCCAAGGGAGGCGAATGGGTGGATGAGAATCTGACCCGACAGATTGAGATCACCTCTGTCGATAACTATCTTGATGTGGAAGACGATGGTATGGTAAACGGGTGGCGTTCATGCTTCGTGTCAGCACCCCAGGATGATAACCCGCCCGAAGAGGGTGTCGTGAAGTTCCGCCTTTCTGTTGACAGAGGCACTTATACCAACCGTGTTCATTTCCGCATAGAAAAGGGTGAGATACAGTTCGGTCAGGAGAACCTGACCATCCCCGCCCGGTATGAATCGGTTTTGGAACTGCCCTTCCTCGTGCCAGGTTTCGAGGGAGAGAATGGTGTGACTGCCTACATTACAGACAGTGAGGGAAACGAAGGTGACTATGGCGTAGATGTGTATTGGGATGCTCAGAAAAAACATCATTTTACGCGTATTCTCGATAATGTGAAAGATCCTGCAAAGGATGAGGGCATCCCTGGTCAGTACCTCACCTATACGCTTCATGTGGAGGCAAAGAACGATCGTGGTACCCATCTTGAGGGCACATTGCCCGTGCTGCGCTTTTACATGGGCCTGGCTGTGGAGTTTAAGGACAAGGGTGAGATAGGTTGTTACATCACAGAGTATGATCCGATGAAACACCGCACGCGTCCGGAACTGCGTATCAAGGCTGGTAGCAAACAGTATATGTCGCAGGAGAATCAGGCCATTCTCACGCTTTATGACTACGATATCTCTCGCAACACCCTGTTGAAGGTCTCTCCTATTCCGATGCTTAAGGACGGCTTCACCGTGAAGGCTAAGGACGAATCGAAGCAGGCGTTCGTGGATAAGTTGGGACTGCAGATGGAGGCACTGACCGACCGATGCGACGAGGGCCGCCTCTGTCTCGTCCGTAGTTTGAAGGGTGTGCTCGATGCGCCTAACCGTATTGATGCCGAGTGTATTATTAAGGTGGAATATCAGGGTCCGAACAATGCCGAGCCAAAGATCTACACTTGTACTCATGCGATACGTCTGGCATCACAGCCCCGTCGTGAAGTCAACGACATGAACGCTGCCGAGGCCTTCATGAAGGAAGACCAGCACACCTACGACCGCCTGATGCATATCATCGAGTCAATTGTCCAGACTGGACAATTGAACCGGATGTTCCCATTGGTGAAATACACTGAGATGCAGCTTGAAGGCTATGATGCGACTTACGGCTATGATCAGCGCAACGTTAATCGTATCCGAAGCACGTATGCCCGTCTGGTTATGGGCGACATTGGTGGCATGGACGAGGAACTGCCGCCAGAGTTAGGCATCAAGGATGAGTTGGAATGGTGGTTCGAAGCCATAAAACAGGTAGAGAAAGACATCGGTTTCATTGGCCGTATTGTGGCAGGCGTCGGTTCCTGGGGCCTCTCAGAACTTATCTTTATGCCCGTTGATTTTGCCGAAGAGATTCGTGAGTACGTTTACGACAAGAACGGCGACAGCATGCTCAAGATGTTCTGGATAGGTATCAAGAATGGTGCATTCATGGTGTTGGGTGCCACTGGTGCCGCCAGCACGATAAAGGCCAAGAACCTTACCCGACAAGGTATGCGTGAGGCTATACAGAATGCCAAGAAGGGCTTCGAAAAGCCGTACAACACCTTAAAGGGTTGGCTGTTGCGTGAGTCGGCGGAGAAGAGCCTGGAGGCTACGCGTCGTGCTTCTTCGGTAGCGGAGATGCGTCTGAATGCTGCCAAGAGCGCACCACGTCTGCCAGGCGACCTGAACCTCGACAAGGCGATGGCCACAGGACGTGCCAACGCTGCCGAGAAGGTGAAGAACCTGAGAGCGGCCATTGAGATGGCGGAACAAAACGGTGAATGGACGAATGTCGCTCTGAAGAACCGTTTGATCCTGGAGGTTCAAGGCGACAAGCAGGCCATGTATATGCTAAAGAATGCCAGTTCTAAATACGACGTTGTCCGCAAAGAACTGAACGGCACGCTGAAGAGTATCTATGAGATCACCGATGCCAAGAAAGAAGTACCCTGGCAGGAAGATACGGGTCATGAATGCCACATCGTCGAAAGCCGAGCAATTGGCCAGTGGAAAGACCATTACGATGGACCGTGACATCACTTATTATTTCGTCGACGAGAACAATGTGACGCATTATCTGCCTCATGAAGAGGTGGTTGAAGTCTATAACCGCAACTTCTACGAGACGACTCGACGTTTCACGTCGAAGTCGAATGTGATTGCGGATTCGTCTGCATCGTCTGCTGAGGTATATGGCAGGTATGCCAAGGGTAAGGATCAGACTGTCATCCAAGACGTATTGCATGATAATGAGAGTTTCGGCGTCGATTGGGAGAAACTTGCAGATAAGAGTCGTCATGGTGAGGCACTCACTAACCCAACCAAGGTGGGTGATGCCATGACCTTCAAGGG
>CACXVS010000078.1 GCA_902771155.1 uncultured Prevotellaceae bacterium | reverse complement strand
CGAGGTGCTCAGCGTTATCCGTCAGTTGGCCAAGGAGGGCATGACGATGCTCATCGTCACCCACGAGATGAAGTTTGCCCACGATGTAAGCACCCGTATATTCTTCATGTACGACGGCTATATCCACGAGGACGGCTCGCCCCGGCAGATCTTCGAGTCGCCCGTCCACAGCGCCACCAAGGTCTTCATACAGCGCATCCGCAAGGAGGTGTTCGAGATTGGCGGCCCTGACTTCGACTTCCTCGGTATGCACTCGGCTGTCAATGCCTTCTGCCATAAGTACGGCATCCCTGAGAAGGAAGAGAAGGCCCGGCAGCTGATCGGCAAGATGCTCGACGGCGCGATGGCACCCTACCGCCCCATCACCGTGCGAATCACGCACAGCGAACAGTCGCTCGTCACAGCCCTCGACTTCATGGTGGAGAAAATGACTGCCACGCCGCTGAACGATGCCCATCGCAGCGAGCTCTCCGGGCTGTGCCGCCAGGTGATAGAGGAAGAGACCAAGCGCGGCTTCCGTGTGAAACTGATCATATAGAATGCACATCGTTCTGCCCCCTGCCCCCATGAGCGAAAGGGCCCGCATTGCTGCGAGCCCCTTCACTTTAATGGATGCTTACTCAAGTTTCTGAAGTTCTGAAATCTCCTCCCCAGCAGTTCTTGGCTGGTCAGCAGCAATTAACACGTCAGTGGGTCGTCATACCCTTTCGGACGTGGTAGAAAACCTCCGCCGTTTACCTGCTCCAACTCTTCCTTAGTTAACTCCTGATCCTTCTGGCGGTTCTTTTCATTCTGTTCCATAATCTAATAAATTATAAATTGTTAAACTAGCTGTTTCTTGTCTCTCAGATGTCGTTTGTTCTGATTGGCATTGCAAAGATACATTAAAAAAAACGATTCTGCAAGTTTTAACTATGATTTAACGTTTTTAATGTGGTCATTTGGTCAGGGCAAGACAAACTACTAAGTTTATTGTGCAGTTGATTGCATCGATCGCATCGGCGATCCTGACTGCACTCGGCGCCACGTCCTGTATGGGCTATTAACCAAGAAATCCTCGGCTTAGGTCGAGGATTTCTTTATTTCTGAAACGACACAAACGATATCCTTTCTTCAATATTTCTTCAAAATAATTTGTTGGTTTCAAAAATAACCCTTACCTTTGTGCCCGATAATAATTGTCGCACTTAAAAATAACATTATGAACAACATCGATTCAAACACTGGCGAGATCGTGATGTACCAACCCGATGAAACCATCAGGCTGGAAGTAAGAGTTGAAAATGAAACCGTCTGGCTGACACAGCAGCAGATTGCAGATCTATTTCAGTCTTCTAGAACAAACATTGTAGAACATGTCATGCACATTTATGAAGACGAAGAATTAGAAGAAAGTTCAACTTGTCGGAAATTCCGACAGGTTCGCAAAGAAGGCAAAAGAACGGTTTCACGCGTGGTTCCTATGTATAACCTTGATATGATTATTTCCGTTGGTTATCGTATTAATTCAAAACGGGGCGTAAAATTCCGTCAATGGGCAAATCGGGTCTTAAAAGAATACATGTTGAATGGTTATTCTGTTAATCGACGCTTCGAAACTATAGAACAGCGTTTGACCGCTGCTGAAGATAAAATAGATTTCTTCGTCCGCTCTTCCCTACCCCCAGTAGAAGGTATCTTCTTCGATGGACAAATCTTCGACGCCTACATGCAGATTGTCAGCCTTATCAAACAGGCTAAACATTCAATCGTCCTCATCGACAACTATATCGATGAGACCACCCTGACGATACTCAGCAAGCGCGATGCCAACGTATCAGCCACTATCTACACCCGTCAGTTATCAAACCAGCAACAGCTTGACATCACGCGACATAACCAGCAGTACCAACCCATCACCATCAATCTCTGCCAGCGAAACCATGACAGATTCCTGATTGTCGACGATGTGGTATATCTCTTCGGGGCCAGCCTTAAAGATGCAGGCAAGAAACTCTTCGCCTACATCAAAATGCAAGAGACCCCAGCAGCGGAACTGCTGAATAATATAAGATAAATAAGTTATAGTGTTTAGTTTTTGCCCGTCGTGATGACGGTTGACATTTTTAAATTTTTAGTTTTAAAAGTTATTGTATTGGGCTCAGCGGAGCCCTTTTTTTATGACCTTTCATCATTTATAAAACGTGATTGTCCCAGCCTTTATACGCAATGCAAGCAAATCAGAGGTGAGTGGCCTGGTCTGAAATAAGAAAGCCTATTTGCAGGTTTTCTTAGAAAGACGGGTGGCAGTGGCTTCGGACTTGGGAGAGAGTTTTCCTTTGAGGTAGGACTCGATGATCAGGCCTGCCATGGGGGCTGCGAGATCGGCGCCGAAGCCGCCATGCTCGACATAGACACAAATGGCGATCTTGGGATCGTTGATCGGCGCAAAGGCGATGAAGGCAGAGTGATCCTCTCCAGGGTTCTCGATGGTGCCCGTCTTACCGCAGATGGGGTAACTGGCCTTGATGCAGGTGGCGGTGCCGTGTTCGACGGCGAGGCGCATGCCTTCGACGACGGGGGCATAGGCCTCGGGGGCAACCTTCGTCTGACGCTTCGTGAGATAACGCTGGTTTTGCGTGTCCTTATGGATATGGGGCACGAAGTACCAGCCACGGTTGGCGATGGTGACGGCGAGGTTGCAGAGTTGCAAGGGCGTACAGGTGACATCACCCTGTCCCATACCAGCCCACCAGATCGTCTTTCCATCCCACCCTTCCTTATAGCGACGGTTCAGGTAGTCGGCTCCTGCCAGGAGTCCGCCCTGTTCACCTGGGATATCGATGTGCATGGGTCCGCCCAAGCCCATCGACTGCATATAGGAGCGCCAGGTGGTGATGGCCTCATCGCGCGAGGCATACATGAAGTCGTCGTTGATCATCGAGGCGAAGGTCATGAGGAACCACGTGTTGCACGACTGTGCGAGGGCTTCTTTGAGTGCGAGGGGCGAACGGTGCTGATGACAGCCCACCTTGATATTGCCGTCGGTGATGCCATTGTGGCACTCGACGGTGGTGGCGGGGGTGACGATGCCCTCGGAGAGCAGGGTGAGCGCCTGTGCCGTCTTGAAGGTGGAGCCAGGGGCATTAGGTTTGCCGATGGCCTGACGCACATCGCTGCCCTGAGGCGTGTTAGTGGCCAGACAGAGAATCTCACCATTGGCGGGGTTGATGGCGACGATGCTGCCCGTCTTGTGCTGAAGGAGGCGTTCTCCGAGTTGCTGGAGCGCAGGACGCAAGGTGAGTGGTCCGTCGGTAGGTAAAGCCTGAGAAAAGACGTTAGCGGCCAAAAGAAGGCCTAAGATGGTGAGGTGTTGTCTGTATGTCATTTGTCTGAAAGAAAAAATCCTCCGCGGTAAGGCGAAGGATGATGAACGGATTAACCTAAATACTTCATGAGGATACGGGCATGACCACTGTCGTGGAGTTTGGCAATACTCTTCTCGCGGATCTGGCGCACGCGCTCACGGGTAAGACCCATCTCGGCACCGATCTCCTCAAGACCACGCTCCTGGCAACCGATTCCGAAACATTCACGCACGATCTTCAGTTCGCGGTCCTTCAGTACACTGCGGAGCACGTTCTCAAGGTCGGAGGTGAGGGATTCGTAGTCCACCTGCTTATCTGTGCGGGTGTCGTCGCCAGAACTGAGCATATCGGCCATCGAGTTGTCGTCGTCCTCTCCGAAGGGGGCATCGATACTCATGTGATGGCTGTCGGCCTTGGCGGTCTGCTCT
>CACXVS010000077.1 GCA_902771155.1 uncultured Prevotellaceae bacterium | reverse complement strand
AACTACTTCGACCAATACCATAGATATAGGTCAATGCGATTTCGCCACGCTTATTCTGGGGCAAATCTACTCCAACAATTCTTATTGCCATTTGTTAATTAAAATGATAAATTAAAATACTTTAAATTTCGAAATTCTGCTAAAAAAGCATGCAAAGTTACGAAGATTTTCTCAAACCTCCGCATCTTTTATGCTTATTTAACATTAACCCTGACGCATTTTGTACTTTGGGTTCTTCTTGTTGATAACGAACAGGCGACCCTTGCGACGTACGATTTTGCAGTCTGGGGTGCGCTTCTTCAATGATGCTCTTGTCTTCATATTTGTTCCTATTGTTTATTTGTATCTGAATACTATCCGACCTTTTGTCAGGTCATAAGGACTCATCTCTACCTTGACTTTATCGCCAGGAAGGATCTTGATATAGTGCATTCTCATCTTACCTGAGATGTGCGCAATAATCTGGACTCCATTCTCCAGTTCTACACGGAACATCGCATTCGAAAGACTCTCAAGGATTGTTCCGTCCTGTTCAATAGCGGATTGCTTTGCCATACATTATTAATATAATACTCCTTCTACTTCTGACCTTTGGTCGAAACATCTTACGCTCGACATTATAAATACCATTATACTGTTCTCGCTGACTCGATGCTTTCTGCCTCTTCGAATGAAGACAGGATCTCTGCCTTCCCCTTGCGGACGGCCACCGTATGCTCGAAATGCGCTGCGGGCTTGCCGTCACGTGTACGAATCGTCCAGCGGTCCTCATCAAGCCAGATGGCGCGGTCGCCCATGGTAACCATCGGTTCGATGGCGATACACATGCTGGCTTTCAGCATCACGCCGTTTCCTCGCCGACCATAGTTGGGAACCTGCGGGTCCTCGTGCATCTCGCGACCGATACCGTGACCGGTCAACTCGCGTACGATGCCATAGCCCCGTTTCTCGCAATGCTCCTGCACCGCACTGCTGATGTCACCGAGGTGACGGCCGGCCACCGCATTCTCGATACCGAGATAAAGCGACTCCTTCGTTGTCTTCAACAGCTGTTTCACCTCTTCGGAGACCTCACCCACGCAGAAGGTGTAGCAAGAGTCGCCATTGAAACCGTTCAGGAGCGTTCCACAATCAATAGAGATAATGTCGCCCTCCTTCAGGACTGTTGTGGCGTTGGGAACGCCATGTACGACAACATCGTTGACCGACGTGCAGATGCTGGCAGGAAACGGCCCTCCATATGGATTAGGGAACCCTTTAAATGTGGGGACTGCGCCATGATCTCTGATGAACTCATCGGCAATCCTATCCAACTGGAGGGTCGTTACACCAGGCTTGATATGTTTCGCCAATTCGCCAAGCGTGCTACCAACGAGTTGGTTCGCCTGGCGCATCAGCTCTATCTCATCTTCAGTCTTCAGGAATATCTTCATAGAAGATTAGTATGCAGCCATTCCGCGACCGTGGATACGGCCAGAACTGAGCAGACCATCATAGTGACGCATCAGCAGATGACTCTCAATCTGTGCGAGCGTGTCGAGCACCACACCGACAAGGATCAGCAGCGACGTACCACCGAAGAACTGAGAGAACGCATCTTGTACATTCAACAGGCTTGCCAGTGCCGGCATGACAGCGATGAAGGCGATGAACAGAGAACCGGGCAGCGTGATGCGTGACATCACGGTGTCGATATACTCTGCTGTCTCCTTACCAGGCTTTACACCAGGAATGAAGCCGTTGTTGCGCTTCATGTCCTCAGCCATCTGTGTCGGATTAAGCGTGATAGCCGTATAGAAGTAGGTAAATGCGATGATCAGTAAGGCGAATACGATATTGTAGGTCCAGCTATGATGGTCGAGCAACGTACGCACGAACCATGTCGCATTCTCGGGAGCTGAATACTGAACGATGGTCAACGGGATGAACATCAGTGCCTGGGCAAAGATGATAGGCATCACATTGGCAGCGAACAGTTTCAGGGGGATATACTGACGAGCACCACCCACCTGCTTGTTACCTACAAGACGCTTGGCATACTGAACGGGCACCTTGCGGACACCCTGCACCAAAAGAATAGATGCGCAAACAACTGCATAGAGAATGATAATCTCGATGAGGAACATCACGAGTCCACCACCTGTGATGGCAGTGAAACGAGAGGTCACCTCCTGGATGAATGCCTGAGGCAGACGTGCGATGATACCGATCATAATGATCAGTGAGATACCATTACCTATGCCCTTATCCGTAATGCGCTCACCCAACCACAGGATGAACATACTTCCTGCAGAAAGGATGATGACTGCGGGAACCATAAAGACCGACCAGGAGATACCTGTTGCCAGGGCTGCTCCGGCCTGCATCTTCAGGTTCATCAGGTAACCCGGTGCCTGGAACAGCAGGATTGCCACTGTAAGCCAACGGGTGTACATACTGATCTTCTTACGGCCGCTCTCACCCTCACGCTGCATCTTCTGAACGTATGGGACGGCGACAGCAAGGAGCTGCATTACGATAGAAGCAGAGATGTAAGGCATGATTCCAAGCGCAAAGATGGACGCGTTGGAGAATGCACCACCAGAGAACATGTCGAGCAGCGACATCAGACCACCGGCAGTCTGTGACTGCAGCTGGTTCAACATGGCAGGATTGATACCAGGAAGTACCACGAACGAGCCAAAACGGTAAATCGCTACAAACAGGAGTGTGATGAGGAGGCGCTGACGCAGATCCTCGATCTTCCAGATGTTCTTTAGTGTCTCTATTAACTTCTTCATTGTATTGCTTAGATTTTTGTTGCGTTACCACCTACTGCCTTGATAGCCTCTTCAGCAGTCTTTGAGAAAGCATTAGCCTCGACGTCGATCTTGGCCTTCAGCTCACCTGTACCAAGGATCTTGACGAGCTCCTTGCCATTGGTAAGACCTGCTGCCACGAGTTCTGCCACTCCAATCTTAGTGAGGTTCTTCTCCTCAGCCAGTTTCTGAAGGGTAGAGAGGTTCACTGCAAAATACTCCTTATGGTTGATGTTCTTGAAGCCACCCTTCGGCACGCGGCGCTGAAGTGGCATCTGACCACCTTCGAAACCAATCTTCTTCTTATAACCAGAACGAGCCTTGGCACCCTTGTGACCACGGGTAGAAGTACCGCCCAGACCTGAACCAGGTCCGCGACCGATACGACGACGTGAGTGGGTAGAACCTTCTGCCGGCTTTAAATTATTCAGTTTCATAATCGATTCTTCTTTTAATTGTTAATTACTCAACGACGGTCACCAGGTGATGTACCTTGCGGATCATACCACGGATAGAAGGATTATCCTCTACCTCAACAACCTGGGAGATCTTGTGAAGGCCGAGGGCCTGAAGCGTGCGCTTCTGATCAACCGGATAACCGATCTTACTCTTAATCTGCTTTACCTTAATTGTTGCCATAGTTCTTTCTCCTTATCCGTTAAACACTTTCTGCATACTGATTCCACGGGTTCCTGCCACTGTATAAGGATCACGCATCTGACTCAGTGCCACGATAGTAGCCTTCACCAGATTGTGAGGGTTGGATGAACCCTTTGACTTAGCGAGCACGTCCTTCACGCCAACGCTCTCAAGCACGGCACGCATAGCACCACCAGCCACAAGACCGGTACCGGCTGCTGCCGGCTTCAGGAATACCTGAGCACCACCGAAGCGGGCTTCCATCTCGTGGGGAATGGTACCCTTCAGTACGGGAACCTTCACCAGATTCTTCTTGGCGGCCTCTACTCCCTTGGCAATGGCGGACGGTTGATGGCAACCAGTCTGTCTTTCAACTCTACGTCACTATTTACTTTAACATTTTTCATTGCCATAATCGTTTAGAAATTAAGTCCACCTTTACGTGCTGCATCTGCAAGCGACTTCACACGGCCGTGATACAGATAACCATTACGGTCGAAGACTACAGCCTTAACGCCTGCCTCCTGAGCCTTCTGGGCCAGCAACTCACCGACCTTCTCAGCCTGCTGGATCTTCGGCATGGCCTCAAGACCCAGTGATGATGCAGAAGCGAGAGTTTTACCTTCCAAATCGTTGATCACCTGAGCATAGATCTGCTTGTTGCTGCGGAACACACTCAGACGGGGACGCTCGGCTGTGCCGAACACGTTCTTGCGAATTCTATATTTGATCTTAATTCGTCTTTCTTCTTTCTTCGTTGTCATAATCTCTTAATTTTCAATTTTCAACTTTCAATTTTCAATTACTAAGATTACTTAGCTGATGCGGACTTACCCGACTTACGACGGATAACCTCACCCTTGAACAAAATACCCTTTCCTTTGTAAGGCTCAGGCATACGGAAAGAACGAATTTTTGCACATATCAGACCGAGCAGGGCCTTGTCGCATGACTCGAGGATAATCTGCGGGTTCTGGTTACGCTCCATCTTGGTCTCAACCTTAACCTCCTTAGGAAGCTGGATGAAAATGGGGTGAGTATAACCAAGTGCGAACTCGATAATGTTACCCTGGTTAGACACACGGTAACCTACACCGACGAGCTCCATCTCTTTCTTGTAACCTTCGCTCACACCAACAACCATATTGTTGACAAGTGCACGATAGAGGCCATGGAAAGCCTGCTTCTGCTTGATATTCACAGGACTGTTCTCATCAATCTCGAATGTGATGTGACCGTCCTCAATCTTCATCTTGATAGAAGGATCAACCTTCTGGCAAAGCTCTCCCTTGGGACCCTTGACAGTTACTACGCCGTCCTTGTCCTGGGCTACTGTAACACCAGCAGGAATACTAATTGGCAATTTTCCTATTCTTGACATAATTCAATCCTCCAATTAATATACGTAGCAAAGCACCTCGCCGCCAATCTTCAGGGCAGCAGCCTCTTTGTCTGTCATTACACCTTTAGACGTGGATAAGATAGAAATACCCAGTCCGTTAATTACTCTCGGCATGTCTTTGTAGCCAGTGTACTGGCGAAGACCTGGTGTCGAAACTCGCTTCAGGCACTTGATGGCGTTTTCACGAGTTACAGGGTCGTACTTCAGAGCTACCTTGATAGTACCCTGAGGACCATCCTCAATGAACTTGTAGTTCAGGATGTAACCCTTCTCGAAGAGGATCTTGGTGATCTCTTTCTTCAAGTTAGACGCAGGAACCTCAACAACACGGTGATGTGCCATGATGGCGTTTCTGAGTCTGGTCAGATAATCTGCTATTGGATCTGTCATAAAATAAAGTTTTTAATTAATCGGGACTGCCCCGACAATATTAAATAATTGAAAATCTCTTCATCTGAATGAGGTTTACCAGCTGGCCTTCTTCACTCCCGGAATCAGACCGCTTGATGCCATCTCACGGAACTGGATACGAGAGAGACCGAACTGGCGCATATATCCCTTTGGACGACCCGTGATCTTGCAACGGTTGTGCAGACGGATGGGGTTAGCGTTCTTGGGAATGCTCTGCAGTTTGCGAGCTGCCTCATAAGCAGCCATGGCGCCCTCTTCTGTGTTCACATCGGCAGTAGCGATGATCTTCTTCAGAGTGGCACGCTTCCCTCGCGGGCTTTCATTGATTCTTTTGCCATATCTCTTAATCGTTTTTAGCGTTCTTGAATGGAAGACCGAAAGCCTTCAGCAGAGCAAAACCCTCCTCATCAGTCTGGGCTGATGTAACGAAAGTGATGTTCATACCCTGAATGCGATCGACTGAATCGATATTGATCTCCGGGAAGATAATCTGCTCCTGGATACCCAGTGTGTAGTTACCACGTCCGTCGAACTTGCTCTCGATACCCTTGAAGTCGCGGATACGGGGCAGAGCGATGCGAACCAGCTTCTCCAGGAACTCGTACATACGCTCACGGCGCAGTGTCACCATCACACCGATAGGCATCTTCTTACGAAGCTTGAAGTTGGCGATATCCTTCTTTGAGTAGGTTGCCACAGCCTTCTGACCGCAGATGGCGGTAATCTCGTTGATGGCCACCTCAATGATCTTCTTATCCTGCGTAGCGTCACCCAGACCCTGGTTGACAACGATCTTCTTCAGGACAGGAATCTGCATCGTTGAAGTATAGTTGAACTGTTTCTTCAGAGCAGGAGCAATCTTCTCCTTATACTCTTGCTTTAACTGTGCTGTATTTGCCATTACTTAATCTCCTCTCCTGACTTTTTAGCGATACGAACAACCTTCTTGCCCTCACGCTTGATGGCGATACGGGTAGCCTTGCCGCTCTTCGGATCAATCAAACTAATATTTGAGATGTGGATAGGAGCCTCCATCTTCACGAAGCCTCCCTGAGGGTTCTTTGCACTTGGCTTGGCACTCTTGTTTACCATGTTGACACCCTCAACAAGTGCACGCTGCTTGTCGGCAAGAACCTTCAGCACCTTACCAGTCTTGCCCTTATCCTCACCGGTCAGGACGATGACTGTATCATTTTTCTTAATATTGAACTTTGCCATTTCTTCTTTACTTTTTACTTTTTTACTTTTTATTATTAAAGTACCTCAGGTGCCAAAGAAACGACCTTCATGTTCACAGCACGGAGCTCACGGGCAACAGGGCCGAAGATACGGCTTCCACGGAGCTCGCCAGCATTGTTCAGCAGCACGCAGGCATTGTCGTCGAAACGGATGTAAGAGCCATCAGCACGACGGATTTCCTTCTTTGTGCGAACAACCAAAGCCTTAGATACTGCACCCTTCTTCACGTCACTTGTAGGGATCGCGTTCTTGATAGAGACGACGATGATATCACCTACGCTGGCATAACGGCGCTTGGTACCGCCC
>CACXVS010000076.1 GCA_902771155.1 uncultured Prevotellaceae bacterium | reverse complement strand
TCGTTCAACATGCGCAGGGTGCAACCTACGATGGCATCGGCACGTTCAATGATCTCCTTGCTCGAGAGATGGCGACCATCAGCATCACGGGTAGGAATGTAACCGCCCGTCTGACGAATTTGTGGCAGAACCTCGGCCGTGACCCATCGTTTGAAAGCCTTGGCCTGTGGCAGTTTGGAAGAGAGTATCAGCGAGTAGAGACCCGACTCATTGATGAAGGTTGCTTTCTGATCTCGACCGATGGCGTCACGAATCGTTACCCCATCCTCGCGATCCTCTTTATCTACATGGTCAAGCACAGCCTTGCGGGTGTTGGCATATCCCAACGCCGTGGCCACATCCTTGCCCACGAACATAATCTGATTATTTACCTGGCAAGTACGAATCTCGCCGAAAACTTCATTCTTAAAAATTTGAATATTACTTTTCATTGTTTGAGTTGATTTAGCGAGAAGAAGTTTCGGATTCCTTGGCCATTTACTCGAGAAAATCCTCCTCGGCTCCAACTCAGTTTTTTTACTTTTTTACCCTTTTACTTTTACCACATCCGTAGCCAGTATCTCTTGGAAGGTCTGTGCCTGATACTCATGTGTAGAGAAACGAAGCGTGGCCGCAACCACATCACCTTCGTAGAACTTGCACGCCGCCAGATTGCCCAGCATAGCGCACACATACTCGTTTTCGAATTTCTTGCTTTGCAAGCGTCCTTCGGCCGAGCGTGAACCACCCAACTCGCGCAACACGATATTGCACTTCTGGATGGAACCACCTTCTGCCTTAGCAGACTGCACACCAAAGGCCTCGCCCTGGCGTACCACTCTTAAAATCTTTGTTTCCATTTTGTTTTGCTTGATTAGATGAATAATGTTCGCGCAGGCCTACCTGCGTTTCGTCGTATTAACATGTCAAAGATCCCCACAATAATCTGATTGCGAGTGCAAAAGTAGAGTTCGACTGTTCGACTGACAGAAATAAAAAAAACTCGACTCAGTCGAATCGAGCAAAAAAACGTTCAAATACCCTGTGTTTATCGTAGTTTCAAGAAATAAAAAAAAAATCGACTGACCTCCTTCAAAGGAAGCCAGTCGAACGCTCCAGTCGAACTTTTACCGAAAAACTATTGATTTACATAGATACTCCGAAGTCAGCAATGCAGCAACAAACTTCTCGATCCAGGCAGCATCATACTTCTTATCCGTACGGAACTCCTTAAACCAATCCTGCTGCATCAGTCTGGTCAGACTGTTCACGATGCCGAAAGTATTCGGATTCTCTTTCGTCGTCAGATACTGAGTTTTCGACAGGCAATGATCTTTATATTAATTAATAATGTGGAATTACCATCCCATAACAGGACTCTTATTAGAACCTATTTCCCATCTCTGACGTCTATGGAGTTTTTCTGATTTACCGAAATAATCACCACGATAATAACAACGGCGTACACTCTGTTGATGAGTTGCGACGACTGAAATAGCCTTGAGAACAGACACAGGAATATCTCCTATCATCCTGAAGCCATTTGGCAAAACAATCCCTTTAGTAATACCTTTTTTCATTTTCTGATAATTGAGTTATATAATTATTTGTTTAATTTTAGTTTGATCACTTTTGCGATGCAAAATTACCACCTAATTTATTTCCTACAAAGCAATTTTTGAGAAATATTATTTAACATTCCACAAATTCATCTTAAACTCTTTGAAACTCAAACAAATACAACGCTCTAAAATTTGCAGTAGAATTCAAGGTTCTGTCCCTTGCGTTTAAATATTAGTGTTTAAGGTCTGTCCCCTGTGTTTAAAAAATGATTTTTACCCTTGCCTCCAATAGAAAATTAGTCTGGTACAGGTCCCTATCCCCTGGAATATAAATACTGAAAAAATTAGAAAAACGTTTGGTCATTTCGGAATTTTGCAGTAACTTTACGCCTCGATTAGTTTTATTGCCTCTCCTTCCATATTGTGTAGACTGAGTATCGCTGCCCATTGAACTATAACATTCATTCTACTCTCCTGACTCTTTATTGATTTGTTTGTTAATATATCCCAGGACGCCATAAAGCGGAATATTCTCCATCCAGCCCTGATCGACATAGGGTTTCATGGAGCAGCGGAGACCTTTGAGGTTTTTGTCTGCATGATCAATCGTCACAAACTGACTTAGCGACTTACTTTTCAAATTCTCTTCTGCCTTAACCAGAGTTTTCCTTGCTGAAATAATCTATTGACAGATCACCACAGGTTATAAGTTGCTCCAGCACATAATTCTCAGAGAATGCGCCTTTAAACTCCTTAAATACAATTCTATCAGCGAGTTATAAAGTATTCTCTTCATTCAAATCACACTTTTCTGGACGAATTTCCAAACTTTCTGCCAATTTTATGAGGAAAAGACACACAATCGTGGTCATTTGGTCATGGTCATTTGGTCATTTTCGGTTTCGGGAACGCGGTCATTGCTCACTATATATAAATAATTAATTATTTATATATAGTGGAGGATTTTGACAATCCGTTTTCGATTTTGACCAAATGACCTTGACCAAATGACCGCGCCTAGACACACAATTATTTTGTGAGAAAACTATTTTTTCTGGTAAAGTATTCGTGAACCGCAATGAAAATGTTATACCTTTGCAACGTCAAATGAGAGAGGTCGCAGAGGCGCCCATTAAGGATAAAAATTGCGGGATTTAAATCTAGATTTTGCGCGCATTAATGGTAGCAAGATTTTCCTTTAAGGTGGTTCAAAGCGACTCAATCAGGCGACAACGAGAGAACTAACAAAATGTTTAACATTCAAATTATGGCTATTAAAGTAATTGCACAACTGAGAGAAGTAAAACTTGGTAAGAACCCGGGTAAGAAGTTCGTGATGCGTCCCGACCTCTACGTGCCCATCAACGAGAAGAAGGTGTTCCAGGAGACTGCTACCCACAGCGGAATCTCTGCTGGTGTGATCAAAGCGGCTTGGGATGCTGCAGGCGAGGTGATCCGCACCTGGGCGACTGAAGGTCACTCTATCCCCCTGCCTGGCCTTGGCACGATGCGCTTCGGCGTCCGTTCAAAGGCGGTCGAGAAACTGGAGGATGTAAAGGCAAACCTCATTACCGTGCGACGTATCATCTTCACCCCGAATGTCGATGTAAAGGACGAACTGAAGAACACCTCTATCCAGATCACCTGTCTCGATGAGGATGGAAACGTGCTGAAGCGTGTGACCTCTGGTGACTCGGGCGACATCGAGGAAGACGGCGGTGAGCACCAGTCGTCTGAGAACGGATCTACCGAGAACGGTTCTGGTACTGACAACGGTGGCAGTTCAAGCGGTGGAAGCGGCATCATCCCTGGCCCATCAGGTAATGACCAGCCATCGGGCAATTAAAAACCTTAGGGGGCAGCCCCCAGTCTTAGGGACTGTCCCCAGTATTAAACTAGAAAGGAGATTTTTATGAGTAAGAAAGAAACAACTAAGTTTATTGTGCAGTTGATTGCATCGATTGCTTCAGCAATCCTGACTGCACTGGGAGCGACCTCGTGTATGGGGTATTAGCAAAGAGAATCCCTCCAGTTTTATAACCGGAGGGATTCTACTATTAATCACTTTTTTCTCATCACACCTAATTCCACTTTGTACTTTCCGACGTGATCGGCAAGTTCGATGTTTGATGGGCTAGCCTCCTTGACCTTCACTGGCGTTTCGACGCTTACCCATTTGAAATTGGAAGTAGGTTTTCTGCGGTTGGACATACCACCATATATATTATCTTTTGTGAGTGGGATGCCGGCACCACGTATGTCATTCACGAGATCGCCATAAAATTGATCTGCCTCGCTCTTCGTTTCAAAGAAGAAATCATACCAGGTTCTTCTGTCGTACCAGTCATAATAACAAATGGCGATGGGGATACCACGATAGGTGAAATCAAAATTCGAACCAGCATGGATTCCCGGACAGAGATTCACGCTTTCGCAGTAACCAAAGGTATCTATCACCGCCTGCCAAGCCTGATCTTTTGTAGTCATGGGATCTGAGATACACGAGAAGGGGAAATAGAGCAGATCGCTGATGGTGCGATCTTTCTGTGCATGAGTCACTGCAGGTAGCAATAACATGAAAATGATCAATAATCGCTTCATAACTTTATAGTTTTATGCTGCAAAGATAAGAAAAAAATCTAAGCCACCATGCAGTTTGGAATTTTTTCGTATCTTTGCACTAAATATTGCACTGCCGATGATAACAACTTTGATAATAGGACTGTTGATTCCGTTGCTGGGCACGATGCTGGGTTCAGCCTTTGTGTTTTTCATGCATGACGAGATGTCGGCCCGTCTGCAGAAATCCCTGTTGGGGTTCGCCTCGGGTGTGATGATCGCGGCATCGGTGTGGTCGCTGCTGATCCCTGCGATGGAGATGGAGACGGAGAATGGCAAGTGGGCTGTGATGCCTGCCGCCGTAGGATTCCTGGCTGGTATGGGGTTCCTGCTGCTGATCGACGAACTGACGCCTCACCTGCACATCGGTACCGACAAGCCCGAGGGTATGCGGTCGCATCTCTCGAAGACGGCGATGCTGGCCCTGGCTGTCACCATCCACAACCTGCCTGAGGGTATGGCGGTCGGTGTGGTGTTTGCCGGTGCCGAGAACGGTGTGGAGGATATGTCGATGGCTAGTGCGTTGGCGATTGCCGTGGGTATCGCCATCCAGAACATTCCCGAGGGTGCGATCATCTCCATGCCGATGCGGGCTGCAGGTAACAGTCGTTGGCGTTCGTTTGCACTGGGTTCGCTGAGTGGAGCGGTGGAGCCTGTGGGTGCCCTGGCAGTGCTGCTGTTGGCCTCGTTGCTCACCACGATCCTACCCTACATGCTGGCCTTCGCTGCCGGTGCTATGTGCTACGTGGTGGTGGAAGAACTGATCCCGGAGGCCTCGAGTGGCAAGCATAGTAACCTCAGCACCATCGGTTTTGCCATCGGCTTCGTGTTGATGATGGTGCTCGATGTGATGTTAGGATAATCATTAATATGATATGTTATGAAGAAGGTTTTATTGTTTTTCGCCCTGATGCTTGCAATGGCTGCTCAGGCTGACGTTTTAGGTGAGTATAGTTTCGTGGGAACATTGGGTGACAAGATTCCCGTCAGGTTGAAGTTTGCCGTAAATGGCGATGAGATTGCCGTGGGTGAGATCTTCTATCCCAAGGCGAAGAACCCTGCGCCTATCTTAGTGGTCGGTGCACCGACGAGCGATGATGGCTGGTATTATCTGAAGGAGTATCAGAGCGACGGCACCATCACCGGCACGATGCTCTTCAGGATCGAGGAAGACGAAAACGAGGAGGCCCATATCGCTGAGGGACAGAGTGCGCCTGACCGTCCTGCAGTGCTGGGCGAGAGTACCCACGACTATTTCAATTATAAAAACGTGAACGACTGCGGCTATGGCTTCAGTGCCCATTTCTTCAAGAAGTTCGTGGTGCTGAAGACCACGACGAAGTATGACACCCTCGGCTGCTTCGGAATGGGTGTCGCCTTCGACGGTGTCTATATGAAGGTGAAGCAATAGAGATGATGGCTGACCATCACGGCCAGCCACCAACTAACTAACTAAACAAATACGTCTTATGAATTATTTATACCTGTGATTACAAGTTTGGAGAGATTGCAGCGATCCAGGCTTCGATGCGGGTATCAGTCTTATCGTCCTCGTTGATGTCGTCGAGGGGCAGACCGATGAACTTGCCGTCGATGACGGCCTCTGAGTCGTCGAAGGTGTAGCCGTCGGTCTCTACGCTGCCGATGAACTTGGCGCCGCTAGCCTTGATACCATTATAGAGTTCGCCCATGCCACCTACGAACGTGTCGCTATAGGATGAGCAGTCGCCACAGCCGAAGAGGGCGATAGTCTTTCCACTGAGGTCGGCACCTTGGAGCGTCTTCAGTCCGTCGTACCAGTCGTCCTGCAATTCTCCTGCGCCCCATGTTGAGGTGCCGAGAATCAGATTCTGGTTTGCACTGACGATGTCGGCTGTCAAGTCCTGCACGTTCAGGGCCTCACAGCCCAGTTTCGAGGCGATCTTCTCTGCGATGGCCTCGCAGGTTCCTGTAGAGGAACCATAGATTACAATTGTTGCGTTCATATCTATTATTCTAAGAAGTTATTAATTTGCGTTTGCAATACCGTTCGCATTGTGCGCAGATGTCGTAGCCGAGCATGGCGCCGAGGATAAAGTCCTCCTCGGGGGTGAGTTGGTTCAGCGGACGGGTGACGATGAGCCGGATAGCCTCCAGACACTCGCGCCGTCCGAAATACACGTTCAGGTTCTGCTGGCCTGCGGGTTGCAACAGGTATGGGATGCCCTGACTCTCCAACCTGTCGATGGCCAACTGACCATATTTCTTATGACAGGTGAACAGCACCATCTGGCGTACACCTTTATTTAATTCATAGATGTGGTTCATCAGTACCAGCATCTCCGTGGGAATAGTTGTTGTCGTCGTTCTCATTTTTTTTGTTCTTAATTCCGCTGCAAAGGTACGGCGATAAAATGAAATGCGCAATACCTAAAACGCGGTGTTTTAAGCATTGCGCACCTATCATGGCTGCTAAGCAGATTAATCAAAAGTAGGTATCAATAGGCCTACATCGAGGGTAACTACCCGGAGTGAATTTATTCTTTTGCTGTTACAACTGTAACGATGTAGGCACTGATCAGCACCAATGCACCTGCTACGGGTTTGTCCCACGTCAGGAAATCCTGGCCCAGCATAATGGCTACGAACGAAGCAATGACGGGTTGGAGATTGGTGTAGATCGAGACCGTTGGTATTTCATCGCAAAGGGGATGAGGAAATAACCTAAGGCTGTGGCGCCAATAACGATGAAGGCCATCTCGGCTACCCCATTCCACCCCCACGACGGGGTATAGAGGGCATTGGCAGAGAGTTCTGGCAATGCTATGGGAACAGTGACGATGGCAGAGATCAGGAACACATACTTCATCTGAGTTACCGGCGAATACTTTGAAGCCACATTGCGGGTGATGATCAGGTAAATGGCCCATGTGAGCACACTCAGAATGGCAAGGACGATACCAATCAGATCGTTCTTGCCTGAGCCAAGCGACTGGCTCATCAGTACCATAAGGACTGCACCGGCAATACCCAGCAATACTCCCAGTGACTTCATGGGGGTGATCTTCTCGCCAATCGAAAGGGCGGCACAGAGCATCACCGCCACAGGG
>CACXVS010000075.1 GCA_902771155.1 uncultured Prevotellaceae bacterium | reverse complement strand
ACCCATGATGTTCACCATGATCGTGCGGGTCTGACCGATTGTCAGGCGAATCTCAGAACTACTGTAGCGTTCACCATAGAGTCGCTTCACCTTCGCCTCAGCAGCTGCGACGGTCAAACCGGCAATCTGAACCGGTCCATAGCCGGCAATCGTGATGGCACCGTCTGGGGAAACCGTTAAGGCATCTGTTCGCTGAGAGGCACCATACACATCCACAATCACCTGATCACCTGCACCTATCACATAATGAGGCGGTGTCACAATGTTCATGTTTGGTTCAAAAGACAAAGCCGGTTTATTGAAAATATCACGACCGAAGACAACCTTTCCTCTAATCGTATTTATCACAGAATCAGAAAGCTGGATTTTCTGACGTTTCGCCAAATCCTCATCAGACGGGGGATTCACCATTTGGGTATAGAGAGCCTTTCCATTCGCATCTGCGCGATATGCGCCATTGTTCTTACGGGCACGATCTGCATCCTCAGCCTTCGGCTCTTTTTCCTTTTGTCCGCTATTACCGTTTGCTTTTTCGTATTGTTCCCGGACGCGCTGGATCTGCTCCATTTTAACGCCACGTTCCATCAAAGAAACGGCGATTTGCGACTGAGTGGTACCGGCACGCATCTCTTGCTGAATGTACTGAGCAACCTGGGTATCACTCATTTGTGCACGTACCAGCATAGTACTGCACAAGAGGAACAACATAAGAAGATATTTTCTCATTCTAATAGCTATTATTCAATATACCTTATTATATCTTTGCAAAAGATTGTGTGCAAAGGTAAGGTAAATTTTTGAATTAACAAAATTAATTCATATTTTTATTATATTTTTAGTATCCGAATGAGGTGCCAAACTAGATAGTGATTTCAGCGGAGCCGAGGCAGCGGTGGTGATTTTGGTCGTAGATGACGCAGAATTGGCCGGGGGCGACGCCATGGATGGGTTCCTTTGAATGGATGGTGTAGGTGTCGGGGGCTGTTTGTTCCAGGGTGCCGGGGAGGTATTCGGGAGTGTGACGGATTTTGAAGGAAATATCAGTGCTCTGCACTGGCATTGTTAGCCAGTGGATATCGTGGATGGGGAATGAGGATTTGTAGGCAGTGGCGGGGTTATAGCCATGGGAAACGTAGAGGATATTGTTAGGGACATCCTTTTTGACTACGAACCAAGGGCCACCGGAGAACCCCATGCCTTTGCGCTGGCCGATGGTATGAAACCAGAGGCCACGGTGAAAGCCGATGCGACGCCCGCTCTCGAGTTCGATGACATCACCAGGATTCTCACCGAGATAACGACGGATATAGTCGTTGTAGTTGATCTTACCCAAGAAACAGATACCCTGCGAATCCTTACGTTTGGCATTGACGAGGTGTTCGCGCTCAGCAATCAGACGTACTTCGTCCTTGACGTAATGTCCGATGGGGAAAATCGCCTTCCGCAACTGCCAGTCATAGATCTGGGCAAGAAAATCGGTCTGATCCTTCACAGGGTCAGGACTGGTAACCAACCATTTCCTACCAGCCTCATCAATCTCCGTTTGAGCATAATGGCCCGTCGCAATGAGGTCATAATCATGCCCTCGTTTCTCATCAAAGGCCCCGAATTTAATCAGGCGATTGCACATCACATCGGGATTGGGCGTAAAACCGGCCCTTACCTTTTCCATCGTGTAACGGGTGACCTGATCCCAGTATTCGCGATGACAGTCGATGACCTCAAGGTTGCAACCATACTTATGCGCGACAGCCGTCGCCATCTCGAGATCCTCCTCTGAAGAACAGTCCCATTCTTTATCGTCCTCAGGTCCAATCTTGATATAAAAACAATCAGGGTGGAGTCCGAGATTGGCGAACTCGTACACCACGACACTGCTATCAACCCCTCCTGAGAGCAGGACGGCGATGCGTTTAGAATCTAAATCCGAGTGCTGCATATACTTTCCAGTCATAAAGTCGTCCCCAAGTGATGTCACTACCATAGGTAAAACGGTTGAAGTGACCATAGACACGCAGGTAGGTGCGCTGCCAGTTATAGATCACCGCGAATCGGGCATCAAAGTTCCACGTCACCTTATTTGGGGTTTTAATAGTCTCCACTTCCTCCAGTTCATAGATTGTATCTGGGTCATTCAAGACCTCCTCAACTGTCTCCTTATCCGAGATATAATAGATGTTATAGTGATGGAGGGTGGTGCGGTTATATAATGCGAGCGTAGGCATCGCCATTATATTGACCAGCCATCCCCGAGCAGGCACCCAGTTATAGGCATAGCCCACGCCAATGTTGGCCTGTGTGAACTTCAGCTTGCCGACACCTTTCATATAATAAACCCACCCCCAGTTGGAATCGGCACTGTAATCGACACTGGCATGATGATACATCGCCCCTACCATCAACGACCCCGCTGAGCGCCGTTGGATCAGCGACTGGTCATAGGCCGCCGCATAAGAAAAGTGCTTACGATTGAAGAGACAATAACCATCGATAAAGAGGGAACGGATCTTGATCGGGTCGTCGAGTTCATCCTGGAAACGTTCTTTATGTTGCTCACCATGATTGTCGATATTATAGATAAACTCCGGCGTATTACTACGGTAGGTGTGAATGCGGAAATTGATGCCGAAACTACCACCTGTCGCACCCAAGGAAAAGGTCGTACCATCGCCACCTGTCAATTCTTTTGACCAGCCAAAACCATAGCCACGATAACCCAACCAGGCCCCTAAAGAGGTGGCAAAGCCATTGGTGGTACTCGAGGAAATCTTGGCTGTCGCGCCACCCTCGAACTCGAGGTCCGTGTGCATTTTTAGCGTGGTCTGGCTGGCATCTGTACGCACCTCGGCAGCCCAAGGGCGCTTAGGTTGTTCGATATAGGTCCGATCGACACCGTGTACGGCCGAAGAGTCAATAAGGGTCTTTACCCAGTAAAGTCCTTTCAGAAAGAAAGGCTGTTTCTTGGGTTCAGACTCCTGAGCGGTGACATCGACGACACTCAAGAGTAAAACGATGCTTATTATAAGTCTATTCATTATTTTTTATAAGTCCATCAAAACCCTTCTCTATATTTTCCTTCATCCTTATCTTCCATCATGGAGAGGTAGGACTGATAGCGGCTTTGGGCGATGTAGTGATCTTCTATAGCTTTGAGGACTGCGCAACCTGGTTCGTGGGTGTGGGTGCAGTTGGAGAAGCGGCAGTCTTTCGAGAAGCGGAATATCTCGGGAAAGTAACTGGTGAGTTCCTCGGGTTCCATGTCGAAAGTGCCAAAGCCTTTGATGCCGGGGGTATCGATGAGCCATCCTTTGGCAAACTCAGGGACCCTAATCATCTCTGAGAAGGTGGTCGTGTGCTGCCCGAGGTTGTGAGCGTCGGAGATTTCTGCGGTGCGAAGGTTGGCATGGGGAACGAGGCAGTTGATGAGTGTGGATTTACCCACCCCACTATTGCCACTGAGAAGCGTCATCTTCCCTTCGAGCAAGGGTCGCAGCTCTTCGACACCTTCCCCCTTGGCAGCGGAGATTTGTTTGCAAGTATAGCCGATCGTCTCGTAAAGTTGCACCATCATCTGTTGGTAGCGGAGTTCGTCGGCATCGAGACGGTCGGTCTTATTAAAGATCAGAACCACCGGGACGCGATAGGCTTCAGCGGATGCCAGGAAGCGATCAATGAAGGTTGTGGAGGTTTGAGGGTAGTTCACTGTAACCACCAGAAAGGCTTGATCGACGTTTGCGGCAAGGATGTGACTTTGTTTGGAAAGGTTCTGGGATTTTCGAATGATATAGTTGCGTCTATCTTCGATTTCGGAAATAAAATTTTCCGAGATAGAAACACGATCACCAACGGCAACGGGATTGGTGGAACGGATGCCTTTAAGACGAAAGGTGCCTTTAATTTTACAATCAATCAGCTGGCCATCGTCCGTCAGGACGGTGTACCAGCTGCCAGTATTTTTGACGACTATTCTTCGCGGCCATGAGGTCATCGAGCTTCTTGATGTACTTATCATGGAGTTTCTGGAGCTCCTGCTCGGCGTCCTTCTCATTATCCTCTGAGAGACCGTCCTTGATGGCTTTCTTCAGTTTATCCTTGATGTCGGCACGTACGTTACGCACTTCAACCTTCGCCTTCTCACAGATCTTATTACACTGTTTCACGAGATCCTTACGACGCTCCTCGGTAGGTACGGGGATGTTCAGACGGATGATCTCACCATTGTTCTCCGGGGTGATACCCACGTCGGAGTCCATGATCGCCTTCTCAATGTTACGGATCTCCTTACGGTCCCAAGGTTTGATGGCGATGGTACGGGGATCAGGCACACTGACGTTTGCCACCTGGTTGAGGGGCACCTTACTGCCGTAGAGTTCTACACGGACACCATCGAGGATGGCGACATTGGCGCGACCTGCACGAACACGATTCAGCTCCTCTTCAAAGTTTCTTTTACATCTATCATAATCTTACTAAGTTTTAGCGTTTTCTGATGACAAAAGTAGCGTTTTTCTGTCAATCCGCCAAATATTTTGCCATTTTTCTTTGTTGTTTCGCAAAAAATGAGTAATTTCGCCACCAAAAACCTACCAATAATATCAATAAAGGTTATTACTGACATGACGAAACTATCAACGACCCTGCTAATGTTACTCTTCTCTGCGACGGCTTATGCCCAGGCTGAGAACTGGAGTACCGTCGCAGACCGGTATCACCTCTCCGCCTATCTGGTGGCGATCCTGTTGATTGGTGTGTTCGTCTTGATTTTCTCCAATCGTCTGTACTATTACCAGGAACAGGAGGTAAGCAACCGCGCCAAGCAGTTGAATACCCAACTCGCACTCGTGCTGAACTCCAACAAGACCGAAATATGGACCTATGACACCACTAAGATCTTCACCCATATCTCCAGTGAGACTGTCACCAGGACCTTCTATGCGCCCATCGACTTCTC
>CACXVS010000074.1 GCA_902771155.1 uncultured Prevotellaceae bacterium | reverse complement strand
GCAGCGTGTTATCGCCATCTTTGCTTTTGCCACACTGATGTGGATACTCGAGATTGTTTCATCATGGGCTACTTCTATTGCCATCATGGTACTGATGCTACTCTTCTGTACGGATAGTGGTATCGCCCCAATGGTTAATGAAGAGGAGGTAGGTAAGTTATTATCTTATAAAGGGGTAATGGCCTGCTTTGCCGACCCTGTTATCATGCTGTTTATCGGTGGATTCGTGCTGGCTATCGCTGCTACGAAGACTGGTCTTGATGCCCAGTTAGCTAAGGTGCTGCTTCGGCCCTTTGGTACAAAGAGCGAGATGGTGCTCCTTGGCTTCCTGCTGGTAACGGGTTTGTTCTCGATGTTCGTTTCTAACACGGCTACTGCCGCTATGATGCTGACGTTCCTGACACCAGTGTTCCGTCAGTTGCCTCCAGAGGGTAAGGGTCGCATTGCGTTGGCAATGTCGATTCCCGTAGCCGCAAACCTCGGTGGTATGGGTACACCTATCGGTACACCTCCAAACAATATCGCTCTGAAATACCTGAACGATCCTGAAGGATTGAACATGGGTCTCGGCTTCGGTCAGTGGATGATGTTCATGTTCCCACTCGTTGTCGTTCTGCTATTCATTAGCTGGCGCTTGCTGCTGAAGTTCTTCCCATTCAGTCAGAAGACTGTTGAGTTGAAAATCGACGGTGGCATGCAGAAGGGTTTCCAGTCAAAAGTGGTTATCTTCACCTTCATCCTCACCGTTGCACTCTGGTTGTCAGACCGCTTTACCGGTATCAATGCCAACACAGTAGCAATGGTTCCATTCTGTATCTTTGCTCTTACAGGTGTGATTAACAAGCGTGACTTGGAGCAGATCAACTGGAGTGTTATCTGGATGGTATCTGGTGGTTTCGCCCTCGGCTATGGTCTGAATGCTTCTGGTTTGGCTGCCAATGCCGTAGAGAGCATTCCATTCGGTGAGTTCTCGCCACTGCTCATCCTGATGCTCGGTGGTGCTATCTGCTATCTGCTGTCGAACTTCATCTCAAACTCTGCTACTGCAGCCCTGCTGATGCCTATCCTGGCAGTAGTCTGCGGTGCTATGGGCGACAAACTCGATCCAATTGGTGGCACTGGTACTGTATTGATTGGTGTAGCCATCGCAGCATCATCAGCCATGATTCTGCCTATCTCTACCCCACCAAATGCACTGGCCTTCGCTACTGGCTATGTGAAGCAGGGTGACATGTCGAAGGTAGGTATCATCATGGGTGTTATCTCGATGGTACTCGGTTTTGGCCTCGTCTATCTGATGGGAACATTAAAGTTGATTTAAGACTGATACAAATAACCAAATAATAAATCCCCGCTGGCTGGCGGGGATTTATTATTTTAGGCTAAGAGCCGACGGGCAAAATACCTGACGGGATACCAGACGGCGAGGAAGCCGACGATAAGAACTGTGAGGAAGATCAGCAGGATATCCTCAGGATGGACGCTAACAGGATAGGCATCGATGACGAAGTTACCTGTGGTGGAGCCAAGTCCCACCAGTCCGTACTGTTGTTGGATCCAACAAAGCGCCAGACCAATGACAATACCTATCACAGCACCAATGGCGGAGATGAGACGACCTTCAAAAAGGAAGATACGAATGATCTGACGATCACTGGCACCAAGGTTACGCAGGGTGACAACATCGTCTTTCTTGTCAATGATCAACATGGAGAGTGAGCCGATGATATTGAAACAGGCCACCATGAGAATGAAGGTGAGGAAGATATAGGCTATGAACTTCTCGATCTTCATGATCTTAAAAGTGTCATCCTGCTGCTCGAAACGGTCGCGCACAACAAACTGCTCACCACAAAGTTGCTGGATCTCCGACTTGACGGCATCAAAGTTACTGCCAGGCTTAAGACGTAGTTCCAGTGAGGAGAGCATGCCCTGCTGACCGAAGATGCGACGGGCAAAGGCAAGGCTGGTGATGATATAGTTCTTGTCGTATTTCGCTTGTTTCACGTTGAAAAGTACACCTGGCGAGTAGAGTTCGTCTTCCTCGAAGGCCTCCTCTGGGTTAGTGAGGTCAAATTGACCTTCACGGCGTGGGGCATAAATCTTCAGCGGATGGTCATAGGTATAACCCGTATGAAGCTGCTCAGCCAACTGGATACCCAGGATGCCATAGTCCATACCAGCGGCATGAAGACTGAACTCACCGTCACCCACTAAGATTTCATTGATACGGGTGAGACGGTCGAAGTTATCTTCGACACCCTTCACCATGACTGTGGCCTGATGGCCGTTATAAATGGCAAGTGCCTGATCTTCCACACACTCTGTGGCCACTTCTATCTGAGGAAGTTGGCGGATTTGCGTCAACACAGGGTCATCGGCTGCGACGGTCTTTCCTTTTACAGGCACCACTTTCAGTTGCGGATCAAAGGAAGTAAAGAAGGTTGCCACAAGGTCGTGAAAACCATTGAAAACACTGAGAGTAACCACAAGGGCCATCGTGGCAACGGCGACACCTACGACGGAGATGGCACTAATGATATTGATGGCGTTGGTGGATTTCTTCGAGAAGAGATACCGACGTGCAATGAAAAAAGGGAAATTCATTTCTTCAGCAGTTCGTCGATACGTTCGATATAATCGAGGCTGTCGTCGATAAAGAAACGCAGCTCAGGAATGATGCGCAGTTGATTACGCACGCGCGTACCTAATTCATATCTTATACCCTTAGTGTTGGCATTAACGTTAGCCAGAATCTCCTCACCTTTTTCACTGGGAAAGATACTGAGATAGGCGGTGCAGATACTCAGGTCTGGGGAGATTTTTACACGGGTGACGCTGACCATCGTGCCATGGGTGGCGCGGGTCTGCTGTTGGAATATCAGTGAGAGCTCTTTCTGGAGCAGTCGTGCAATTTTGTTTTGTCTTGTCTCTTGCATAATTACTTCTTTCTTATTAATGTAAGGCCGTCGCGGAGGGGCAGAATGACCTGTTCCACCCGATCATCGGCAGCAATATAGTCGTTGAATGTCTCGATGCCCTGTGTCTGTCGGTCCTGGTCATAAGCATGATCAACCACATGACCATCCCAAAGCGTATTATCGGCGAGGATGAAGCCACCTGGTCGCAGGATGGTCATCACCATCTCATAGCACTCACGATAGGTACGTTTGTCGCCATCGATAAAGGCCATATCAAACTGGATACCGAGTTTCGGGGCTTCGATGAGCGCATCGCCAATGATGAACTCAATCTTATCGGCCACCGGAGAACCTTCAATCCAGGGACGCGTAAAGTCCTCCATCTCGTCATTGATCTCAAAGGTGTAGAGTCGTCCACCCTCGTCAAGGCCTTCAGCCATCGAGATGGCACTGTAGCCGCCGAACGTACCGACCTCAAGGATCGTGGCGGGACGTATCATCCTGACGAGCATCTTCAACAGACGGCCCTGCAGATGTCCGCTGGCCATGCGACCGTGGATGGTATGGATGTTCGTGGCGCGCCAGAGACGGTAGAGATAGTCGGGCTCAGGCTCCGTATGGCGCAGGATGTATTCTTCTATTTCTGACAATGGGCAATCAATCCTTCTATGGCCAAGCGATAACTGTCGAGACCGAAGCCGCAGATCACACCGAGACAGGCAGCGGAGATGAGTGACTGGTGACGGAACGACTCACGCTTGTGCACGTTGGAGATATGGACTTCGATAACGGGGCACTTCAGTGAGCGAATGCAGTCGTGCAGCGCTACACTAGTATGGGTATAGGCACCCGCATTGAGCACAATGCCGTCGTAGCCATCGAAGAAACCTGCCTGCTGCATCTTGTCGATGAGTTCGCCCTCGACATTGCTCTGAAAGTAGGCTATCTCCACATCAGGAAATGCAGCCCGCAACTTCGGCATGTAACGGCTGCAAAGTTACGAAAAATTTAAGAATTAAGAATTAAATAATTAAGAATTATTTCGTACCTTTGCCGAAAATATGGAAAAGGACATCATTAAAAGTTATGTGCGCTATCTGAAACTGCAGCGTAATATGTCGCCTAACACGCTCGATGCCTACCAGCGCGACTTACAGAAACTGCTCGACTATCTGGATCATGAGGAGAAGGATGCCAGAGATGTGACACTGGAAGATCTGGAAGCATTCTCGGCTGGGCTGCACGATATCGGCATCCACCCACGATCCCAATGCAGGATACTGAGTGGTGTAAGGTCGTTTTTCCGTTTCCTACAATTAGACGGCTATCGCGATGACGATCCTACAGAACTGTTGGAGTCGCCCCAGATCGGTGAGCATCTGCCTGAGGTACTGACACCTCAGGAAGTGGATCAGTTAGAGGCAAGCATCGATCTCTCGAAATGGGAGGGCCACCGTAACCGCGCCATCATCGAGGTGCTGTTCTCCTGCGGACTGCGCGTGAGTGAATTGGTGAATCTGAAACTATCGAATCTGTATTTGGAAGAAGAATATGTGAGAGTAATGGGTAAAGGCTCGAAGGAGCGGCTGGTGCCCATCTCCCAGAGAGCCATCCAAGAACTGAAATTCTGGTTTGACGACCGTTGCCACATGACCATCAAACCCGGCGAGGAAGACTTTGTGTTCCTGAACCGCTATGGGAAGCATCTGACACGAGTGATGATCCTGATCATGATCAAACGACAGGCCGAGGCGGCAGGTATCGAGAAGACCATCTCCCCCCACACCCTGCGCCACTCGTTTGCCACGGCCCTGTTGGAGGGTGGTGCCGACCTGCGTTTCATTCAGGCACTGCTGGGTCACGAGAGTATCGGTACGACGGAGATCTATACACATATCGACACATCGACGCTCAGGCGAGAAATACTGGAACACCACCCAAGAAATATAAAATAGTACCTTTGAGGCTTTGCCTCGAAGATAGATATGCACTATCTTTGGCTTCGCCGAAGGTACTCACGTTCGGAAATACTCAAA
>CACXVS010000073.1 GCA_902771155.1 uncultured Prevotellaceae bacterium | reverse complement strand
TGCCACATTGAAGATGACGCCCGTCTTGAAGGTATGGCTTGTCTGCCAGTTATAACGCAGATTCAAACCAATGCTATAACGATTGTAATTGTATCTCCCCAGATCATACTCGATACCGATATTCGGCACCAGAATCAGCCACTCGACGGCATTGGTGCGGAAAGCAAGCCTATCCGCAGCGGAAAGTGTATCTATCTTATGACCGGTATCCATCACCTGACTGAAAACAGTCTGGGACATCAAAAGTGTTAAGGTCAGTAGAGCACACCTTATATATATATTATGGAGATTAATATATCTCATTTATCTCATGCTTGTGAAGTGCAAAAATAGGTTATTTTTGTAGATTAAGTGTTTCTTTGCTCTTCTTCGTAAGAGGTGTTAAAAATACATTTTACCCCCGTTAAACAATAAAAATCCCCCTTCGGAGGTGGTTTTCCTAGATTTAAATCTAGCACTTGTTACATTTAAATCAAAAAAGTGCTAGAATTAAATCCCGCAAATTTTCCTTCGCATAGCAAAATCACCTTGTCGTCATGGGTCGTTGCTTTCCGTTTTTTTGTCACTGTGATCCCTATTGGAGTAACACCCCTTCCTACTATAGCCTCCCCTTTAAGGGGGAGGGCTATATAGAAGGGGGGTGGTTACTCAGGCACGGGATTCAGGTGCGCACCTTACATGGGGGCAAAGTTACGAAAAATAAAACATAAATACCCCCCATATACAGGGAATATACAGGGGGTATATATGGGGGATATGTAGGAATATACAGGGGTATATGTAGGAAACCTCCAAATAATTGCTCCAAAATTTGGAAGTTACGGAAATAGTCCTTATCTTTGCATCCGATAAACGTTAATATGAACGAGAAATGTATAAAAAGGTAATTTACAAAAGCAAGGAAGAGGCTGCAGCAGCGCTTCAGAAGATGGTTCAGAGAAAACGTGAGTGGGTTGCACAGGCTGAAAAGGAGTTGAAGGAAATAGCAACAGAACGTCAGCTTGCCATTTAATATAAACCACTTAAATCTAATTTTCTATGAACGCATTAAACATTGCTCGTATCAACGAGCGAGTTCCATACGAGGTATGGCAGACATCAGAAGGTGACTTTAACTTCCTAACAGAATTCGATGTACTCTATCGGATCAGTTTCCGTATTGAGCAGACTATTTGGGACGATGGCGCCTATGAATTCAGCATCACCAATCTGAACCAGAAATCATCGCCTAATGACAAGAAACTACGTGATACAATCTTTGTTATCATCGAAGAGTTCTTTGCAAGCAATCCTGATATATTACTCTATCAATGCGAGACGGGTGATAATCGTCAGGATATGCGCGACAGGCTTTTCCTGAAATGGTTTAGGGAGTATGAGCACAGCGATAGGTTCTTGATCAAAGTGTCAACCATCATTGCAGAGGAAGTGAAGAATTACACGGCCATGATTGTTCAGAAAGACAATCCGCAATTAGAAAACATTATCCGTGACTTCGATGAGTTTGTAGGTTTCTTCCAAAACAAGCCTCAGTAATTGGAACAAACAGCGCCCCGGATGATTTGGAAGATCATTCGGGGCGCTGTTTGGGAAAGCGTGCTTACTTACACATGATGCCTCGTTTGGAGTGACTGAGGAATTCGATGATGGTGCGGATCTCGGGGCCGTCGGGCACCTGATCCTTGATCTGATTGATCACATCAAACACGCTGGTCTTTCCATGGAAGAGCAGACGGTAGGCATTGGCGATGTGCTTCTGCACCTTCTCGTCGATGCCGGCCATCTTCATCATCGTGGTGTTAGGACCACCATAGACCATCGGGTTGCCACCGGCAATGACAAACGGGGGCACATCGTGAGAGAAGGCACAACCAGCCTGAATCAGGGAGAGACGGCCAGCACGGGTGTTGGCATTCTGGATGGCACCCGAAGAGAAGATGACACCATTGCCGATCTCACAGTCGCCGGCAATCTTAGTGCCATAGCCAAACACGCAGTGATCGCCCACGATGGTATCATGGCTGATATGGGTACCTTCGAGCAGGAAGTTATTGTTTCCGATGATGGTGCAACCATCCCTGTTCGTGCCGCGGTTAATCACCACATTCTCACGGATCACATTATTATTACCGATCTTCGCGTAGGACTTGGCACCACGGTAGTTGAAGTCCTGCGGCAGGGCGGCAATCACCGAGCCCTGGTGGATCTTGTTGTTGTTGCCGATACGTGAACCGTCGCAGATCGAGACGAAGGGGAAGATGATGCAGTTATCACCGATCTCCACGTCGTCCTCGATATAAGCGAAGGGGAATATCTTACAGTTGTCGCCGATCTTTGCCTTTGGACTGATCTCGGCTTTGGGGGATATTTCGCTTGCCATAATTATCAATTGTCAATTTTCAATTATCAATTTACTTTCCACCGCCGCCGAGGGCTGTATAGAGCGATACGACTGACTGCATCTTATTGAAATCGTCGGTAGCCAGAGAGAGTTGGGCCGAGAGCAGTTGTGTCTGGGCTGTCAGCACCTCCAGATAGGTCGTACCACTGGAATGGTAGAGGGCGATAGTGGCATCGACAGCCTTTGAGAGGGCTTCGACACGCTGGGTCTCAAGCTTCGAGTTGGCATCATACTGGTTGTAGTTCACCAGGGCATTCGACACCTCATTTCCAGCCTTGAAGATGGTGTTCTGCCAGTTGTTGAAAGCCTGCTCATACTGGTACTTGCTGGCCTTCAGGTTGGCAATCAGGGCACCGCGCTGGAAGATGGGTTGCACGAGTGAACCGAACAATGAGGAAAGCCACTTGCCGGGATTCAGGGCACCATTGTTGTTGGTGAAGGCAGCAGAGGCACCGATGGTGATGTTCGGATAGAACTGGGAACGGGCGGTCTGCACATCGTGGAAGCAGGATGCGAGATTCATCTCGGCATTATGCACGTCGGGACGGTTCTGCAACAACGCCACACCCACGCCTACGGCAAACTCGCTGGGCAGCGACTGCTCAGCCAGTGTGGAGCGCGGAATCTGCTGACCAGCCTGTCCGATGAGCAGAGAGAGGGCGTTCTCAGTGGAACGGATCTGACGCTCGAAGTCGTTGAGCTGTGTCTGCGTGGAGAGGTAAGCCGCCTCAGCACTGTGCACGGCATTGGCACGGACACGACCCAGATTGAACTGCTGCTGGGTGATGTTCCACGTCTCTTTCGCCATCTTCGACATCTCCTTCACGATGCGGACCTGCTCGTCGAGCATCAGCAGGGTGTAGTAACTGTTGGCGATGCCACTGATGACCTGGGCACGGACAGCCATCTGGTAGTCCTTGTAGCCCAGGAGTTTCATCTGAGTGGAACGCTTCTGCGACAGGATGTTGCCGAAGAGGTCGATGGTCCAAGAGGCGGAAATGGGAATCGAATAGCTCTTCGTCTCCGTCGACGGGCTGGTGTGCATCGTGGCAATCGTACCCATCGGCTGCTGTGAGCCAAGGGTGATGGCTGGCAGGAAGGCCAACTTCGCTGCCGTCAGGATGCTCTCGTACATCTTGACAGTGAGGGCGGCATTCTGCAGGTTGGCATTATGCGCCAGGCCCTGCTCGATGAGCTGCTGCAGCTGCGGGTCGGTGAAGACACTGCGCCAAGGCATGTTGCCGAAAGAGGCGGTGTCCTGAGGCGCTACTGCCAGCGTATCGGCGGGTGACAGGGGATCACGGATGATACCTTCGGAATCCACCGTCGGCCGCTCGTATTTGTTGTAGAGTCCGCAGCTCGACAGCAGCAGGGCTGCGGACATCATGATCATTATCTTCTTCATATTACTTCTCCAATTCATAATCAACAGGTTTTGCATGTGCATACTGGGCCAACTCGGCAGCCACCTCGGCATTCTCCTCATCCTCGAACTTCAGCGGACTGATCTTCTCCTGGATAGACTGGAAGATGACGAACAGCGTAGGAACGACGAAGATCTGCAGGATCGTACCGATGAGCATACCGCCCACGGCTGCGGCACCCAACGTCTGGTTACCGTTCTTACCCACACCCGAGGCAAACATCATCGGCAGCAGACCGATAACCATAGCCAGTGAAGTCATCAGGATAGGACGCAGACGGGCTGCGGCTCCCAGTACGGCCGACCAGGTGATGGCCATACCCGTCTGACGACGCTCCAGGGCGAACTGTACGATCAAGATGGCGTTCTTAGCCAACAGACCGATCAGCATGATCAGCGAGATCTGCATGTAGATATCATTAGAATGGCCGAAGAGCTGCGTAAAGAGGAAACAGCCTGCCAGACCGAAAGGTACAGAGAGCACTACCGACAAAGGCAGAATATACGACTCGTACTGTGCTGACAGGATCAGATAGATGAAGATGAAACACAGCAGGAAGATGATAGCCGTAGAATTAGAAGCCTTGGCCTCCTCACGCGTCAGACCAGAGAAGTCGTAGGTATATCCTGTTGGCAGAACCTGCTCACCAACCTCCTGAATAGCCTGCAAGGCC
>CACXVS010000072.1 GCA_902771155.1 uncultured Prevotellaceae bacterium | reverse complement strand
CTCCAGCATGATGTCGATATTGTAGAGCAGGGCGATGAGGCAGTCGACGACGAAGATCATCCAGAGGTTGCTCTTGGAGTAGGTCTTCCATTCCTTACGTGCATAGAAAAAGGTGAGCATGAGGAGGAGTAGGACGGAGAGCGTGGAGCAAGCCAGATGGAGGGAGTAGTACATCAACGGCGGCGCAAAGAGAATGTCGCGCAGCAGGATCGTGATACCCACACACACTGATGACCAGTAGTTGAACTGCTGCGTGGTGATGCGTATATCGAAGAAATACATCCACATCATCACCAGACAGGCGATGTAGAATAAATTGAGCACCAGTTCTGGCCAAGTGTTACTGAGTCCGAAGTGAAAGACGCCAAAAATCATGATGCCCACCGAGAGCAGCGCGGCAACGGCGGTGATACCGATGTCGAATACCTTGGCTCTCTTGCTGAATCTAGTCTTCATAAAGCAATTGTTGTAGATTAGTGATTTCTACTGATTAATTTATTTTGCAAATATACGGAAATTATCCGAATCTCACAAGACCATACACGTCTGTCAGAGCACTTTTTGCTAATTATGAAATAATTATTGCATATTTTGAAAGTCCTTCTACGGGTCTTTATATATGCGTTATCGCATTTTAAACATCCGCTATCGGATTTTAAACATTAGAGCCGTCGCCTGAAATTGGTTCTTGTTAGCAGTTAGGGTTCTCCAAGTCCATCATGCAGCGCTTTCATCCAGGCAGTCACCGACATTCCTGTCTTGCGCTTGATGATACTACAAAAGGTGCTGTAACTGCGGTAGCCGCTCTCCTGGGCCAACTGCTGGGCAGTGATGGAACGCTGTGAAGCGTCAGTATTTTGACAGAGGCTGACGAAATGGCTGATGCGCAGATCGTTGATATAGGCGTTGTAAGTCGTGCCCTGACTAGAGAAATATTGGCTGAGATAGAAACGGTTGGTTCCGATGGCTTTGGCAAGCTGGGAAAGGTTCAGGTCATGCTGTAAGTAGAGTTGGGTGTCAATGCAATGCTGCTGTAACAATGCCCTAAAATTCTCGCGCATGGCCTGTGAAAGACTGTTACCTTCCACATCTTCTGCCATTATCGTGGCAGGCTCTGCGACGCACTGGCCCTGCGACAGGGGGATGCTCAGGTCGCTGAGCGTCTCCACGCGCCATAGGATATAGCAGAGAAACACGACGCTGATCACCAGCATGGCATATACGTAAACTGGGCCTTCACTGGTTAACGCATAGGCAACGAACACTAGTAGCATGATGGCCAGCACTACGAAGCTCTGCCACACTTCCTTATGCTCCAGGTCGGCATAGTTGTCGCGCAGCCAGCGGCCATACTGTCTGAGCGCCCGTACCATATATATAATTATGCCTATGCAAAGCAACGGGAAATAGATATATGCCATCGGCAGAAAAGAATAATTGCATGTAACAACGTTGTATGCATTTCCTACGACGAAGGGTACAAACATCACGGCAATAGGCCACAGCGGGCGTCTGCGGTCTTGCAGCATCACAAACATCAGGGCTACCGACAACGGAAAAAACGTCATGCTGTCAAGTAATCCGCCTATCAGGTCACACCGCTTGATATCCTCGCTTGAGGAAAGAAAAAGAATCGGCATATACCACACGTGACTCAAAGCGGAGAAGGCAAAGAAGGCAGCTGCCCAGCGGCGAAGGCGTACTGGCGGTGTTATATCCGTGGCGAAGGCATTGCCCCGACGGAACAGCAGGTAACAACTTGCCAGCATGGACATGGCTGTCACTACTGCATAAAGCATGATATAGAGTTTGTCTTCCCGAATCTGGTCGTACATGATTGATTAGTCTTTGCGTGTTCTCGCTTATTCTATGAGTTCAAAGTGTTGGTAGTCCTTACGTACGTAGTCCAGTCACCGCCCCACTCGAAGCCTGCCTCAGTAAAGAGACGGAAGCAGAGGTCTTCGTGGTCAATCTTATAGGGGAAGTCCCACGAGCGGTCGCAATATGCCTCGGCAGTGGCGGGCTGGATGAACCGCGTTCCGTCATCCAGATCCCTATAGTAGGGGTTGTAAAGTGTATTGATATCAATGGCCAGTCCACGGGCATGCTTCGACAGCTTGGTAGAGCCGGCGATGGAGCGGTAGCAGAAGCACGACGAGTTGTTGTCGCGCATTTGCGTCTCGTCGTCGGCATCATAGACATCAGGCAGCAACATCCGCTCAATAGGGTACTTAGCATCGAAGAGCTGGTGCAGGATGTTCACCACGCGCTCGGCAATCTGCTTGTTGCACACCATCTCGCCCACGTGCATCTGATTGTCGTAGTCCCAGTGCAGGGCGCGGATGTGGCGCAGGTCGTCACGGCCTATGTAGGGATTCTCCTTGAAGGTTTTACCCTGCATCCGCTGCCAAACGCCGTCGGGGATGGGCTCAGCGGCGAAGCACTTGTCGATGCCTCCGTAGGCAGTAACGGTCTCGGTTGTAACTGTTTTTCCAGCCTGCCACAGGTCGAGTGCCGATGTGTCAGGGGCGCTGTTGTCATTGTTGGCGCATGCCAGGAACAAAAGTCCGCCGCAAACAAAGGTGGCGGCAATTCCCCATTTTTCCAGTATTCTCATAATAACCATATTTATTAGCCTATTTTATAGGCCTCGGTCTAAATATCTGCCGCAAAGATACGAATTAATGAGCAAAAGACCAAGATATTCTTGAGTTTTTTTTCGAGTGAGTATCCATCGTCTGCTAATCACTTCAACCTCTTACTCGCTGCCAAACCTGCCAGGCGACCATTGACCACGATGTCGGCCACACCATTTCCCCCTGGGGAATTGACGGGTAGGGTAGTGAGCATCATCAGGCAGGAAGCTCCGGCGTATAGATCTTCAAAATTCTCCATACTTCTATAACATGTTTTCTAATCGTTCTACTGCTTGTGCAATATCCTCTGGAAACCGTTTGTGGTCACGGAGGAAGTCTGCCCTGCCGCCACTGATGTCATCATATAATTCCTGACTCATGTTATCTGCATAGGACGCAATGGCATACTCAATATCATCCTTCTGCCAGTTGAGCGAAGAATGAATATAGACGTTGCGCTTCTGATGCAGAAAGCTATAGGCGGTCTCTATGCTGTCTTTTGTGATCATTGATCGTAGCCGATGGGTCTGAATTGTTTCTGATGCTCACTCCATACAAAGCCGTACTTCATGAGATAGTCCTTAATATCCTTGGCTTCTCTGCTGAAGGCATAACACAATGATTCCAGCGTGTCAAACTCCCCGTCTCTCAGGAGCATGTTCACGCTCGAAACCAATATGGCTGGATCTTTGGGCAGGTAATCCATATTTACTTGACGAACGATGGAACAAATTTTTTTGGCAAAGGTACTCATAATTCCCCGTTTTTTTGTAAATTTGCAGCCATATTTAACAAATATATAGATGAATTTCCCCAAGTTTATAATAACAATGGATGGCTACTTTCGCCTTGGCATGGTTAATCAGCATAAAGACCTGTTGAAACCAGGCGATTCATGCATTGGCGGCGGTTATTATGTGTTTGATTTCGTATCAAATCGCATTATTCTAGACAGAGAATCATACGACTTTGGCCGTCCTAACTGGCATCTGCTGGAGGTACTGAAAGTACCCTCAACCTACCGAGGTCTTCGGATCGTGTACAAGTATGATGACGGTTTCCACGATGACTTTAATGTCAGTGAGGAACTGAAAATAGAATATTATGACTAAGCGTATGACAGAGAAAGAGATGATGTTGGCAAGGAACTGTTCATGTTAAAACTTGGGTGATTATGGGAATCCATACCATCAGCTGTTTTCTCAGGTATTGGTGGCTGCCAGAGTGCAGAACTTCAAGTATTCATCCCTGAGACTGGCACAGGTTTTTGGGAGTTTAAAGATTAATTCACATGAAAAGAATCGCATTATTCTGTATGCTTTTCCTGCCTGTAGTTGCATGAGCACAAAAGCAGTATTACCTGTCCACGACGGGAGCCACAGATGACGATAAGGACAAGCCAATGATTGAGGTCTATCTGCCCCAACAGCCCAACGGTTGTGCCGTTGTGCTCTGTCCTGGCGGTGCCATGCGTTGGCTGTCGTGGGAAAGCGACGTAGTGAAGATGGCTTCTTTCCTTA
>CACXVS010000071.1 GCA_902771155.1 uncultured Prevotellaceae bacterium | reverse complement strand
CTTGTCTGCATAAGTTAGGATTTCATGGGATATTAAGTGTTTTTGAATACTGTTTTCCCTTTAAACACAGTTTCAAGCACTTTGATATCCTGAATTTGGTCTGCAGGAGTGGTTTCTATATTACTATCAAGAACAACCAGCTCTGCGGATTTTCCGACTTCGATGGAGCCAGTTACTTTTTCCAGATGTGCCTGATATGCCACATGGATGGTATGTGCCTGAAGCGCTTCCTTCAAGGATACACACTCATTGGGCAAGGCAGCGGGTAAATCCTTGAACAACTCATAAGTCGGATCCAACTTAACATGCCTTCGCGTCATAGCTACCTGAATACCTGCAAGACCGTAAGCGGCATTGACAGGAAAGTCGGAACCGTAAGCACACACCACACCATTGCTTATCAGGGACTTACTTGGATAGGTCTGCCTGACAACATCTTCACCCCACCAAGCTACCATGACAGGTTCTTCGGTGGGGTTGTCACTGAACCAACCAGGCTGATTGCTGGCTATGATATGGCTCTTGCCCATACGCACACGATCCTCTGGCTCTATGAATGTGCAATGCGCAATGATGTTTCTGATTTTGGGATTCGGGTACAACTGCTGCGCGTTCTCATAGCAGTCAATCACTCTGCGTATGGCATAACTTCCCATGGCATGTGTATGGATGTTGAAGCCTTCCTTGTTGGCAAGTGCCATCGACTCCTTCAGATGCTCCTCATCCCATAGAAGCGGCTCTCTGGTGCCTGGTTCTTTGTCGGACGCACGCTCTGTGTATGGCTCAATCATAGCGAGGGAACCATCGGCAAAGTATTTTACCGTATCCACCATAAAGAGCTCATCGACATCAAACTTCGTGCGGTTGGCGATGGCCTTTTCGAGATCCGACTCCCTTGTTGCATCGTTGACATTATGAACACCGGATACTCTGGCGGTAAATTCGCCATTCCTGGCCATTTCTGAAAGCACAGCATAAGAGGACTCTACCTGTTGGCAGTCGCATAAAAGTGTGTATCCGCTTGCGTTCAAGTCATTAAACGCTTTCTTTAAGCAGTCGTGATACTCCTCCGGCGTGAAATCATAGTTCGGAATACTATAGATGATAGGGCGGAATATGGCAGGTTCAGAGATATAGCCGCTGGGCGTTCCGTCGGCTTCCTTGACAATCAGTCCATGATGGTCATCAGTATCTTTTGTAACACCGGCAGCTTCCAGAGCCTTCGTATTCAGCAAGACAAGATGACCGCAGAACGATGTGAGAACGACTGGTTTATCAGGTATAACCGCATCCACATCATGTCTGGTAAACGGTCTCACAATGCCCTGTAGTACACCGGCAAACCACATTCTATCCCAGCCGAATCCTCTAATCACAGGGGCATTCTTGTGCTCTTCAGCATAGGTCTTCAGTTTCTCCTGAATCAGCTTGACCACACCGTCGGGGGTGTCAGTCTCTGGATTTGGTACAATATGGCTAAAGCTGCACGTGCCGTACTTCAGCACAGCTTGCGCATGATGCAAATGTGCGTCTCCAAGACCGGGGATAACGCTCTTCCCTTTGCAGTCAATGACCTCTGTGGTATTCCCAATCCACTCAGTGGCACCTGTCTCATCTCCAACGTATGCGAATTTGCCGTCTTTGATAACAAGTGCCTCCGCATGCGTTTCTGTTCCATCCAATGCAACGGAATAAACTTTTGCGTTCCTATAAACTTTGTCTGCTGTCTCTTTCATTGTTTTGCTGCTTTATTTGACTATTTGTCTTCTGTTATGTTATGAGTGTAAAAATCGGAATCAAAGTTGGCAAATTGATAAAATATCTCTTTGGTGCCAGCAATATCGATTGCTTCTTCTGTACTAGCCAATACATATTCGGTACCATCAAAGCAAAAATACCAAGGGCTTTCATGGAAACCGTTTCGCAGATAGAACGCCTGCCTGCGCTTACGCTGACCAGCGTTGTCACTGGGCTGGAGGATGCTTTCGTAGGCCAGCGTTATCTGTCTGCCATTATACATGTCTATTAAGGTGTGCAGCGCCTTTCCACCTATGCCAGTAGAGCGCATTTCAGGACAGACGGCTAAATAGTACAGATACACGATTCGCTCACAGTCGAGGACGATGAAGAATCCCGCAAACTGCAGGGACTCTTCATCAGGGTAAATGCCATATAAAGTTGCCTGTGGACAGTCCAATAGGTCGGAAAAGATAATACGCTCATGCTCGTGGAACGATTCAGAGAAAAGTTTCCACACCAGTGGGATGTCTGGGTGAATCTGCGATAGTTTTCTAAGTATAATCATTTAGTCAATTACGCTTTATAGACTTCTTCGCCATCAACGATTGTGGCAACGATATTAGCTTGTGCGACCTTCTCGATGTCGTCGTGCAGGAAGTCGCAATCAAATACTGCCATATTGGCAATCTTACCGAACTCAATGCTACCCATGCGATGCTCCTGGTGCCACTGACGGGCCACATTGATAGTCATGGCACGCAGCGACTGCTCGCGGGTGATGGCCTCCTTGACATTACGCGGTTGGCATATCCCGCCCAACATGTCCTTTGGAGCCGAGCGCGTTTCTGCCGTATAAATGCTGAATTTGACATTCATCATCGGCGAGACGGGATAGTCGGAATGGAATACCACGTTGGCACCTGCATCATAGAACGACTTGATGGGATAGGCCTGATCGGTCAGTTCCTTACCGACGTAGGAGACTTCCTGTTCGTAAGGACCTCCGGGAATCTTCGGAGTCCACAGCGGTGCAACAGCGGGTATGGAGCCTGTTGCGCCCATACGGCGGATATCCTCATCGGTGACGAAGTGCAGGTGGGCCAGCACGTTACGCTGGTCAAGGTTTCCGGTAATCTTCTCTGCATCCTCAATACAGCCCAGCATGAAATGGGTAGCACCACCGCCCTCTGAGTGTACATGAACAGACATGCCCTCCTTGTCGGCTTCAACAATCAGTTGAACCATCTTGTCGTGGTCGTTGTAGCGCTCCACACCGTGATAGCCGGGCTGGTCCAGGTAGTCCTGGTTCTGCCAACCTGTATGCGCCTCGGTCACACCATCGAGGAACGCCTTGGCTCCGACAATATGGAAATACTCACCACTCAGTTCGGCACGCTGTGCGGCAATGCGGGCAATCTCTGCCTTCGGGTCGGCAATATTGTCGGTAACGTACATATAAGCATAGGTACGTATCTTCAGCTTGCCTTCCTTCTCCAGTTCATAGTAGGCCTGGGGACAATCCTTGCAGAAGAGTTCCACACCAGCGTCGGCTACGGCTGTATAGCCATTCTGCAGGGCGAAATCCTGCCACGCAAGCAAGTAGCTCTTGGCATCCTCCACAGAACAGGGTAGTATGGCGATGACATCCATCAGGGGATTTTCACAGATGTAGCCGTCGGGGTCGCCATTCTTGTCAACGTGCACCATGTCATAGCCATATCTCTTCGCGTATGCCGCATCAATGCCGGCCCACTGAAGTGCTTTGGTATTGAGCAGCATGGAGTGCCCGCCACCAGTTTGCATGATCAGAGGCTTGTCTGCGCAGATATCATCCAGATAGGCTTTGGTGACGTATTCATCATTCTCCACCCACCCTGCAGCCATATAGAGTTGGCGCTGCGGGTTCTTCGCAATAAACTCCTTGATGATTTCGCGGTATTTGGCATAGTCGGTCAAGCCCACCTGGCTCAGGTTGGCCTGTCCGATAAAGCGGTCTCCCGCCAGATGACCGTGACTGTGCGACTCAAGGAATCCGGGATAGATATAGTTGTCGCCATAATCCAGCACCTGCGCATCTGCGCCTGCGAGCTGCTTCGCTTCGTTTGCACTGCCGATATAGGCAAATATGCCGTTTTTCACTAACGCGGCCTTGGCAAAGGGGCGCTTTTCATCCATCGTGATGATATTGCCGAAGATAATCGATTTTTTCATTGCTACATGTGATTGATATGAATAGACATTTTTTTGAAATTTTACGCTTACAAAATTAGCAATATTCCCTAAAAAAAGTCACGGTCCCAAGGCTTGAACTGTGATTCTTGCTGATTTCGTGACTTTTTTTGTTGATTTCGTGACTTTAGGGCTCTCCAAACTCTTTCATCCAAGCTCTCACCGACTTTCCCGTCTTGCGCTTAATGACATCACGAAAAGTGCTATAACTGCGGTAGCCACTCTCTAAAGCCAACTGTTGGATGGTGTATGAGCGCTGGGCATCTGCTGCCTCGCGACAGAGATGGATGAAATGATTGATGCGTAAATCGTTGATATAGTTATTGTAGGTGGTGCCCTGACTGGAAAAATACTGGCTGAGATAAAGACGGTTTGTACCAATTGCTTTAGCTAGTTGGATAATGTTCAAGTCGTGCTGCAGGTAGAGCTGTTTGTCAATGCAATGCTGCTGTAACAATACTCCAATA
>CACXVS010000070.1 GCA_902771155.1 uncultured Prevotellaceae bacterium | reverse complement strand
CCAGAAGCCCCAGTTGATGGTGATGTCGAGAATCAAGTCGACATAATCGCCTGTAGCGAAATCGAAATGCTGAAGATAGTAGAGCGACGAGATGACCAGCCACGTAGGGAAGATGCGCAGCAGGCGGCGTTTGTAGAAGGACTTGAAAGAGGGCTGCTTGGTCCATGAGTACCAGAGGCCGATGCCGCTGAGGAAGAGGAACATGTCGACACCGATATTGCCACATCTGCGCAAGCCGAAGAACATGTCGGAACGATCCAAAGGTATATGGAACAGGATGATGAACACGATGGCGATGCCCATCAGCTCGCCGCGATAACGGCTCACGTCGGCCAGTTTGATCTCCTTCATCTTCTCCTAAACAATCAGGTGCTCGTATTTACTGATGGCCAGCGCGGTCTTCAGGCGGCCTATGGCGATGATCTTCTCAGACTTGTGGTAGTCGAAGCTGCCATAGCGCGTCATCTGGATATCGGCGAGTATGTCGGGGTTCGTCAGCTTGGCCATGAGGATGGAGTTCTGGCGGATCATCAGCGAACTGGTGCGTGAGAGCATCGTGTAGTAGTTGAAATCGAGGTTGTCGGGTATCAGTTTGTCGAGGATCTGGGCCTTCAGCGACTTGTCGTGCTTACGTCGTTCCTGCAGTTCGTGCTGCAGCTCCCATTGCGCCTTGTAGTCGTGGCCGCTCACGTCGATGCCTACGAGGATATCGCCAGAATGCCGTTTGACACGGTTCAGGGGGATGGGATTGATCACGCCACCGTCGATGAGGATCATGCCGCCGCGCTGCACGGGTTCGTAAAACGAGGGTAGGGAGATGCTGGCGCGGATGGCCTCGAACAGACTGCCCTTGCGGATGATGACCTCGCGACCAGCTTTCAGGTCGGTGGCAACGGCGCAATAGGGTATCGGCAGGTCCTCGATAAGCACATCGGGCACGAACTCCATGATGGCCTCGATGATACGTTTGCCCTTCACCAGGTGATTGAGCGACAGCGAGAAATCGGTGAGCTCAAGCATTTTCTTCCTGTCGATGGTCTTCATCCAAGCCCGAAACTCCTCTAGTTTCCCTGCTGCGTAGACGCCGCCAATGAGGGCACCCATGGAGCTGCCTGCTATCGAACTGATGCGATAGCCGCTCTTCTCAAGCTCCTCGATGGCCCCGATATGGGCGAGGCCTCTTGCCCCGCCACTCGAAAGGACTAATGCTACATCTTTTGCCATGATTCTAAATAATAACCGATGCAAAGGTACAAAAAATAGTGAAAAGTGAATAGTGAAAAGAGAAAAATTTGTATCTTTGCACCCGAATCAATGACAGACCGTAGCCAATATGATCAGATATACGAAACGTGAGGAGATCTGGAATGCCGCATCGCATGGTGGGGGCATCCTGCTGGGGGTGGTGATCGGCATCATCTTCCTGGTGTGGGTGTTCCGCAGTGACAGCAATTGGGCCAGGTGGGGAGTCATCCTCTACCTCTTCGGCATGCTCGGCTCGTATGTGGCCTCGACCCTCTACCACTCGATGAAACACCACTCGAAGTGGAAGGAGAGGCTGAGGAAATGGGATCACGCGGCGATCTACTGGCATATAGCAGGTTCGTACTCACCACTGACACTGGTGGCGCTGCGCACCCAGGGCTACTGGGGGTGGGGGCTCTTTACGTTTGTTTGGGCCTGTGCGATAGCGGGCACCATCGTGAGCTTCATCCATCTGAAAGAGCACTCCAACCTTGAGACCTTCTGCTTCGTCGGGATGGGACTGAGTGTGCTCGTGGCTTTCAAACCGTTGATGGCCTCCGTATCGGCAGCGGCAGTCATCTGGCTGATTGCCGAAGGTGTGAGCTATATCACGGGGGCTGTGTTCTATTCACTGAACAAGAAAAAATACATGCATTCGGTATTCCACTTCTTCGTGCTCGCAGGTAGTATCTGTCACATTATTGCCGTCTGGGACGTGCTGATGGATTATCTTTGAAGCCTTTTCATGACAAAAGAACAAAAGAAACATAAAAAAATCAGTTCTTATGTTCTTATGTCTAAAAATTGTTGTAACTTTGCATGCAAAATTTGCAAATTTAAAATAATTATGGGTTATACACGACTGACTGCCGCAGAGGCTGCGGTTCACACCAGCTGGTGTGGCCAAGGCAACAACAAAGGAACTGGCTAAGCTCGCTGTGGCTGAGCATGAGGCTGGTCGCGAGTTTAAAGTAGCAATTTTCACGGGTGCTTCTACCGGACAGAGCACGGATGGTGACCTGGCAAACGCTCAGGCTATCCTCTATCGTGCACCTTACACGACGAACCCCGATTTCCGTAAGCACGTGAACATGGGCGAGATTCCCTACAACGACCTGCACCTGAGTCACATGGCACAGGAACTGCGCTATGGTTTCTACGGTCCGCTGGACTGGGCTATCCTCGAGGTGTGTGACATCGAGGAGGTGGGCAACGATTACCATGTGTATCTGACAGCTGCTGGTGGTATCTCTCCGACGGCAGCCCGTCTGGCAAAGCATGTGATACTGGAGTTGAACAGTTTCCACAATCCTAATGCGAAGTATATCCACGACGTGTATGAGCCGTTGGATCCTCCTTACCGCAAGGCTATTCCCATTGAGCATGTAGGCGACCGTATCGGCCAGCCCTTCGTGAGCATTCCTAAGGATAAGGTGGTAGGTGTCGTAGAGTGTAACATCCCCGACGAGGCCCGTGCCTTCAAAGACAGTGACCCTGTAACAGATAAGATCGGATTCCTGACAGCAGAGTTCCTCGTAGACGAGATGCACAAGGGACGTATCCCCAAGGAGTTCCTGCCTTTGCAGAGTGGTGTGGGCTCGACAGCCAATGCCATCCTCGGTGCACTGGGTGAGGACAAGCACGTGCCCGACTTCAATATCTACACCGAGGTGCTGCAGGACAGCGTGGTGGCTATGATGCTGAACGGTCGTGTGAAGGATGCCTCAGCTTGTTCGCTGACAGTGAGCAACGAGTGTCTGATGCAGGTTTACGACCACATGGACTACTTCAAGGATCACCTGACACTGCGCCAGAGTGAGATTTCCAATTCGCCAGAGATTATCCGTCGATTAGGCGTCATCGCTATCAATACCGCTATCGAGGCCGACCTCTATGGTAACGTGAACTCGACGCATATCAGTGGTGTGAAGATGATGAACGGTATCGGTGGAAGCGGTGACTTCATCCGTAATGCTTACCTCTCAATCTTCACTTGCCCGTCGGTAGCCAAGGGTGGCGTGATCTCTTCGATCGTGCCGTTCGTAAGCCATCAGGATAGCTCAGAGCACGATGTGAACATCATCGTGACCGAGCAGGGTATCGCCGACCTGCGTGGCAAGGGTCCCATCCAGCGTGCAGAGACCATCATCGAGAACTGTGCGCATCCTGACTACAAGCAGTTGCTTTGGGACTACCTGAAGATTGCCAAGATGGGTCAGACCCGTCATAATCTGCCTGCAGCCTTCGCTATGCACGACACGCTGGCTCGCAAGGGCGATATGAAACTGACCGACTTCGCTGAGTACGTGAAATAATTGGCAATGGGGTGCATCACTGCGCCCCATTGCTTACTTCCCAACATCGCTAATGACCTGGATTAAACGACTAATACATCTTATCAAAGCCAACTCCAGCCTGACCATTATCATCACTGCGGCCATCCTGATAGAGTTGATGTCCATCGGCCAACAGATATATACTCGTAAATTGTTGGGCGATGAGCTTGAAAAGCGTGCAGAGTCTGAGTTGACCTTAAAGGCCAACGTGACTATGAACTCGCTGAAGATGGCCGAGAATTCGTTGCAAGGTCATATCTGGGACTTGAAGCGGAATCTGGCCGATCCTGACTCGTTATATGATGTGGTTGAGTGGGTGCTCAGGTCGCATCCGAACATAGCAGGTTGCTGCATAGGCTTCATTCCTGACTATTATCCTCAGAAAGGGCGTCTCTTTGAGCCCTTTGCCTACTGGAAAGACGGGGAGGTCGTGAAGGGACAGGCTGCTGGCCCTGACCACGACTACACCAAAGGACTTTTCTATCAGTTTGCCAGAGACCAAAAAGCACCAGGCTGGACTGATCCGTATGTCGGGGATATCACCAAGAGACAGATTATTACCTTTGCCATGCCCATCCATGATGAACAGGGAAAGATTGTGGCTGCTTTTGGACTCGACGTGGCTACCGACTGGTTAGGTGATGCTCTGAATAAAAAACATTTATATCCTACATCGTATGACCTTCTATTGTCGGAGAACGGTAAAGTCATCGCGAGCCCGAGAGACACCATCTCCAAGTGGGAGGATGTGGAACGCGTGGTCTCCATGATTAACGACAGCACTGTCGCCAAGCAATCCAGCAAAAGCGGTGATAGCAAGGTGATAAAATTCACCAGTTTCGATGGCGATGAGGCTTACGTGTTCGTTTCTGAGTTCGGAGGCTCTGCCAAATGGAAGATTGCCGTGGTATGTTATGACGACGAGGTCTATGGCAAGCTGAACCACATGTGGCTGCTTTTCTCGCTGCTTAATCTTGTGGCCATGGTTGTATTGGCACTTATCGTGTTTGGATTTGCCAACAATAACCGTCGACTGCAACGCATCAGGGTGGAGCAGGAGCGCATCAACAGTGAGTTGCAAGTGGCAAAGAACATCCAGATGGAGATGTTGCCAGAGAAGTTCCCGCCATTCCCTGAGCGCAATGATCTCGACATCTATGGATCGCTGGTTCCTGCCAAGGCGGTTGGTGGCGATCTTTTTGACTTCTTCCTGCGCGACGAGAAACTCTTCTTTTGTATTGGCGACGTGAGTGGGAAGGGTGTGCCTGCAGCCATGGTGATGACGGTGACCCGATCTCTGTTCCGTTCTGCATCAGTACGCGACAATAACCCTGCGCATATCATGAGGACTATCAACGAGACCATGTGCCAAGGAAACGAGTCGAGCATGTTTGTGACTTTATTTGTAGGTGTGCTCGACTTGCCATCAGGACGTCTGCGCTATTGCAATGCAGGGCATGACCAGCCCATGTTGTTGGGTGAGACACTGAATGAGATGCAAGTAGAAAGCCATTTGCCTGTAGGTATCTTCGATGCCACGAAGTTTACGGCTCAAGAGTGCATGATAGCTCCGAAGACCACCATTTTCCTCTATACTGACGGTCTGACGGAGGCAAAGAACATGGAGCGCAAGCAGTTCACCCTGGCGCGTGTCAAGGAGGTACTCACTCAGCATATACAGGAAACGCCACAGGCACTGCTCGAGTGTATGTCGCAGGCAGTGGCACTCTTTGTGGAAAAGGCTGAGCAGAGCGACGACCTGACGATGCTTGCCATCCGTTATCAGCCTAAAATAGAGAAGTATGATCTTGATGAGAAACTGACACTGAAAAACGATGTGAAGGGGGTGGTTGAACTAGGTACCTTCGTGAAGTCGGTAACAAGGCGTCTGGGTCTCGAGGAAGGTCAGGGCGACAAGTTGCGCCTGGCAGTGGAAGAAGCTGTCGTCAATGTGATTGACTATGCTTATCCGATAGGTACTGAAGGCGAGGTTACCATCGAGGCTAAATCGGATGGCGAGATTCTGAAGTTCGTCATTACTGACACAGGAATCGCCTTTGATCCTACAGAAGCAGAAACGTTAGACCCATCGCTCTCGATTGAAGAACGCCCGATAGGAGGACTTGGCATCTTGTTGGTACGCGAGATGATGGACACCATCAACTACGAGCGCGTGGAGGGGCAGAACATCCTGACACTGATCAAGACAATAAAAAAATAATTATAATATAAACGATATGGTTACAACGGTTGAAGAAATTGATGGCAAGTTGGTTGTCACGTTAGAGGGAGAGATGGATACTGTGGCTGTTATGGATGCAGAAGAAATCCTGAAGCCGCTTTACAACACTGGTGGTAAGGACATCGTCATCGAGTGTGGGAAACTGGTGTATATCGCATCGAGTGGCCTGCGCATCTTCCTGAGTATCCTAAGAGGGGCTACGGATGGTGGCTATAGTGTGACCCTGCGCCATGTGAACGAAGAGATTAAGATGGTGTTTAATATAACAGGCTTTGTCAAGATATTTAATTTTGAATAAGAATAAAATAGTATTATTATGAAGACAACATTACAAGAGTTAGACGACAAGTATTTAGTGACTTTTGAAGGTGATCTTGATACAGCTGCAGCTGTTGAGGTCGACCAGATCCTGAAACCTTTATACACAAGTAAAGGTAAGGATATAGAGATTGAGTGCAAGAAGTTGCAGTACATCTCGTCAAGTGGTCTGCGTATCTTGAGCAGAATCATCAAGGGCGTTCGCGCTGCTGGTAACAAGGCAACGATGAAAGATGTCAAAGATGACATCATGACAGTCCTCAGACTGACAGGACTTGTGTCATTGTTTGAATTCGAGTAACCAGATGGTATAGTTTATAGTTAGAAGATGGAATCAAAACTGGTTATTTATAATACTTTGACGCGTCAGAAGGAGCGCTTCGAGCCCCTTCACGCCCCTCATGTCGGTATGTATGTCTGCGGTCCTACCGTCTATGGTGATCCTCATCTGGGGCATGCTCGCCCTGCCATTACCTTCGATCTTGTGTTTCGTTATCTGAAACATCTGGGCTATAAGGTCCGCTATGTGCGTAACATTACGGATGTAGGTCATCTGGAGCACGATGCCGATGAGGGCGAGGATAAGATTGCCAAGAAAGCCCGTCTGGAACAGTTGGAGCCCATGGAGATTGCCCAGTACTATACCAACCGCTATCATCAGGCAATGGATGCGCTGGGTGTGCTTCGCCCGTCTATCGAGCCCCATGC
>CACXVS010000069.1 GCA_902771155.1 uncultured Prevotellaceae bacterium | reverse complement strand
GGACGGCTCATGATGGGACATCTTGGCAACCACATGTTGAATGCGGCAGATTTCCACTCAACAGATCGTGGCTTCGGGATGCGCTACCTGCTCAGGATCAATCGTTCTTGGGTGCTCTCACGTCTTGCCATCGAAATGGAGGAGATGCCGAAGATGTACACCAAGTTCAATGTGGAAACCTGGGTGGAGTCAGCCATGCGCTATTTTACCAGTCGTAACTTCCGTGTGGTGGGTGAGGATGGACAGGTCTTTGGCTACGGACGTAGCATCTGGGCGATGATTGATACGGAGACGCGTCAGCCTACAGATCTCTTTGCCATCGACAATGGCGCCATCAACAACTGGATTGAGAAAGACAAGGAATGTCCAATTGATAAAGGTGGTCGTGTGAAGATGGGTGATGAGGCTCAACTGGTACGCTCGATAGACACCAATTATAGCGATATTGATATCAACGGCCACATCAACTCCGTGAAATATATCGAGCATGTGCTTGATCTTTGGGATATCGATTGGTATCAGCAGCACGCGATCAAGCGCTTCGAGATTGCCTATGTGGCAGAGGCTCATCAGGGTGATAAACTGTCATTTTACAAAGAGCAAATTGCAGAGAATGAATACTGCGTGCGTATCTGCAAGGATGATAATGTGGAAACTTGCAGGAGTAAGGTCGTGTTTTTTTAATTAAAAATTTGGCAGTATCAGGGCAAATTTGTAATTTTGCAACCGATTTCTATAAGTTAACCCCTTGTCGCGCCCTCAGAGCAGGGTGGGAGTGGACCCATAAGAAGACGGTGGTGAGCACCAAGCGTCCGGTTCTCGAGTAGGACTGGCATGGAACGCAGGGAGAATATTAACATTTAAATTTTAATCAAAATGGCAGAAATGAATTTCGGTGGCGTTGTTGAGACTGTAGTCACCAGCAAAGAGTTCTCTTTGGAGAAAGCACGTGAAGTATTGAAGAATGAGACCATCGCCGTGATCGGTTATGGTGTTCAGGGTCCTGGACAGGCTTGTAACCTGCGTGACAATGGTTTTAATGTAATCGTTGGTCAGCGTCAGGGTAAGACCTATGACAAGGCTGTTGCCGACGGATGGGTTCCCGGTGAGACGCTGTTCTCTATCGAGGAGGCAGCAGAGAAGGGTACTATCCTCTGCATGTTGCTTTCTGATGCTGGTCAGATTCAGCAGTGGCCCACTATCAAGAAATATCTGAAGCCTGGTAAGACTTTGTATTACTCTCATGGCTTCGCTATCAACTGGAGCGATCGTACAGGTGTTATTCCTCCAAAGGATGTCGATGTTATCATGGTGGCTCCTAAGGGTTCAGGTACCTCTCTCCGCACGATGTTCTGTGAGGGTCGTGGTCTGAACTGTTCTTATGCAGTTTATCAGGATGCTACTGGTAAGGCTACGGAGAAGACACTCGCCTTCGGTATTGGTATCGGTGCAGGTTATATGTTCGAGACCACCTTCCAGCGCGAGGCAACCTCTGACCTCACTGGTGAGCGTGGTTCACTGATGGGTGCCATCCAGGGTCTGTTGCTGGCTCAGTATGAGGTGCTCCGTGAGCACGGACACTCTCCCTCGGAGGCTTTCAACGAGACCGTTGAGGAACTCACCCAGAGCCTTGGCCCGCTCTTCGGTGCAAAGGGTATGGACTGGATGTATGCCAACTGCTCTACCACCGCTCAGCGTGGTGCGCTTGACTGGGCTCCCCGTTTCCACGATGCCATCAAGCCTGTGATGGAGTGGCTCTACTATTCTGTACAGACTGGTAACGAGGCACAGATCACTATCGATGCTAACTCTAAGCCCGACTACCGTGCAGGTCTGGAGAAGGAACTCGAGGCTATGCGTAATCAGGAGATGTGGCGTGCAGGTGAGACCGTACGCAAACTTCGTCCAGAGAATCAAGACGTATAATCATATAGGAACGCGGGGACGCTAAACGAGCGCCCCCGCGCTTCTTTTTAATCAACTATCATGGGAAAGTTAGTCATTAATTCGTATGATGAATTTGCAGCCCACCTCGGTGAGGAACTCGGTGCTTCTGAGTGGCTGTTAGTAGATCAGGATCGTATCAACCTTTTTGCTGATGCCACACTCGACCATCAGTGGATCCATGTTGATGTGGAGCGCGCCAAGAAAGAGAGTCAGTATCAGAGTACCATCGCTCATGGCTATCTGACATTGTCTTTGCTTCCTTACATGTGGGATCAGATCATTGAGGTAAACAACATCAAGATGCTTGTCAACTATGGTATGGACAAGATGCGCTTCGGACAGCCTGTCATCACTGGCTCAAAGGTTCGTCTGGTTACCAAGTTGCACAACATCCAGAATCTGCGTGGCATCTGCAAGGCAGAAATTGATTTCAGAATTGAAATAGAGGGACAGCGTAAGCCCGCACTCGAAGGTATTGCTTCGTTCTTGTATTATTTTAAATAAGGTATAAAGGAAAAGGATAACACATATGGGAGGATTCTTTGGAACCATATCAACAAAGTGCTGCGTCAACGACCTGTTTTACGGCACAGACTATAATTCACACCTTGGAACACGTCGCGCAGGTCTTGTAACATATGATGAGGAGAAGGGCTTCAGTCGTAAGATCCATAATCTGGAACGTGACTATTTCCGTTCTAAGTTCGAGGATGAACTCGACTCTTTCTCAGGCCATCAAGGCATTGGTGTCATCAGTGACACAGACCCGCAGCCCATCCTCGTAAACTCACATCTGGGGCGCTATGCTGTAGTGACAGTAGCAAAGATCAACAACTTGGAGGAGATTGCCCAAGCGTATGCACTTCAGTGAGTATTCGGCAAACACCATCAACCAGACAGAACTTGTGGCGCTGCTCATCAATATGGGCCGCACATTTGTAGAAGGTATCAATTTGGTATATAGGAAGATAGAGGGCTCATGCTCGATGCTGATCCTCACGGAGAAGGGCATTATCGCAGCCCGTGACTTCCTGGGTCGTACACCGATCGTAATCGGAAAGAAAGACGGTTCTTATGCCGTTTCGAGTGAGACTACGAGTTTCCCGAATCTCGATTTCCATCGTGTCAGAGACTTAGGTCCTGGTGAGATCGTCTTCTTGACAGCCGACTCGATGGAAGTGCTAGCGTCTGTGGTGTACCTGACTCTGGTGTCGGTATGGCCTTGGGTTATGCCGAAGGTAAGGGGGTTCCTTACAAGCGTTCCGTCCTGAAATACACTCCCACATGGCCCCGCTCTTTCACACCTGGAAATCAGGAGCGCCGTGCTTTGGTGGCAAAGATGAAGTTGATTCCAAACCCTGCTTTGCTGAAGGATCAGCGCGTGGTGTTCTGCGACGACTCCATCGTACGTGGTACCCAGTTGAAGGATAACGTGAGAACCTTTTTCGAGTATGGTGCCAAGGAGGTTCACTGCCGCATCTCTTGTCCGCCTCTGGTCTATGGCTGTCCGTTCATCGGCTTCACCTCTTCCAAGAGTGATATGGAGTTGATTACCCGTCGTATCATCAAGGATTTCGAGGGCGACGACAAGAAGAATCTCGAGAAGTATGCACAGACCGATTCTCCTGAATATCAGCGTATGGTGGCAGAGATTGCCAAGCGCCTGGGACTCACCACACTGAAGTTCGCCAAATTGGAGGATCTGATTGAGAGTATCGGTCTTCCGAAGTGTAGGGTCTGCACCCACTGCTTCGATGGCAGCAGCTATTGTCATGAACATGACAAGATAGATGAGCGCCAGTTGAAGTTGGACTTCTAAAATTACGATTTAGAGTTTCCTGAGGAACCCGTCTGCCTGGCAGATATATTCCTCTTTCATCAGATAGGACAGCGCGGCATCCAGTTCGTCAGTAGGCAACTGGATGTCGCGTAAGTCTGTAATGGGGTGGGACTTCCCGTCGTTTAATAAGGCGAGGATTCTATCCATCGCTTCATTCAGACGAGGCTCCGAAACCAGCCCCTCAGGTCTGTGACTCAAACATACGTCGCACTGACCACAGTCTTTGTTGCTCTCCTCACCGAAATAGTTAAGCAACTGTTTGCTGCGACACACGTCATCGTTGGTGGCATAGCCTATCATCTTGTGGATGCGCTCACTGAACTGTGCCTTTCTTTCCTCATACACCTCGGGCTTTATTTGCACGTGTTCCATATCCTCACGTCGTTGTGTATAACGGATATAAGGGGTCTTCTTCTGAGGGATGAAATGCAGGATATGCCGCTGGCTCAGACTCTTTAAGATTTGGTAAAGTTGTTGTGGCTGGAGTGCCGTCTGACTGGCAATGAAACTCTCATCGATATAGTTGTAGTCCGTAAACAGACCACCGTAATTACGCAGTAACGCCGTAATTACCTTGTCTTCATTGGGGGTGTTGTTTTCCAGACGGTAGAGGTCGTTCCTGCTCACGGTGAACATCACCCTGGCCTGATTATCCTGTTCCTCCGTATATTCAATATAGCCGGCACGGTTCAGGATCTTCAAAGCAGAATCCACTTGAATGGGGAAGTGGTGATAGGTATGACAGAACTCGTCGATATTAAACTCGAAAGTATGGTTATATCCTGAGCCCACACCGATCTGATAGTAATAGGCCAAGTGCTCATACACCTGTTTGATATAGTCTTTCTCTGGGAAGGTGTCGGCGATGCGTTTCTCGAGTTTGCGATGGTCGGCATCGTTATAGAGCAAGACGGCATAGGCCTTCTTACCGTCACGCCCGGCGCGTCCTGCTTCCTGGAAATAAGCCTCTATGCTGTCAGGACAGTCCATATGGATGACGAGCCTCACGTCAGGTTTGTCGATACCCATGCCAAAGGCATTGGTTGCCACCATCACACGCACCTTGTCCTGTTGCCAGTCTCTTTGTCTTTCGTCTTTTACCACACTGTCAAGACCTGCATGATAGAAAGTGGCGGTGATGCCTGCCTCATTCAACAGTTCTGCAAACTCTTTCGTACGTTTTCTGCTGCGGGCATAGACGATGGCTGTGCCCTTCATACTATTCAAAATATGTAGCAGTTGTTCCCGCTTGTCAGGGGCTTTCCGCACGACATAGGCGAGATTCTTCCGCTCGAAACTCATGCGGAAGACATTCCCATTCGGCAGGTCCTTCGACTGGCTCTGGATTCGACTCAGGGAGCGTGGAAAAACCAGTTTATCCTGGATGTCTTTGACGACAGCAGGGGTGGCTGTAGCCGTTAGTGCAAGCACAGGAGCTTTAGGCACCAATTTGCGAATCTTGGCAATCTCTAAATACGACGGACGGAAATCATAACCCCATTGCGAGATGCAATGTGCCTCGTCAACGGTGATGAAACTCACACGCATGTGACGTAGTTTCGTCTGGAAAAGATCAGAGGAAAGTCGCTCTGGCGACACATAGAGAATACGGATGTCGCCAAAGATGCAGTTCTCAAGGGTCATGACAATCTCTTCACGAGTCAGTCCTGAATAGATGGCTGCTGCACGGATGCCCCTGCGTCTCAAATTATCCACCTGATCCTTCATGAGGGCAATCAGAGGGGTGATGACAATACAAGTACCCTCCTGTGCCAATGCCGGCACTTGGAACGTAATCGACTTTCCACCACCCGTCGGCATCAGACCTAACGTGTCGTGTCCGCTGCCTATCGACTCGATGATTTCCCGCTGAATCCCACGGAAATCATCGTAGCCCCAGTATCTCTTTAGGATTAGTTGATAACTATCCACTATTCACTATAATCTATTCCTCGCTCGGTTGGATGTCTTCAATCTGCAACTGCACCTCGTTACGCTTGTAGATATTGTCCTCGATGGTATAGACGATATCAAACGAACGCTTCGACTTGATGAATCTCGCAGAGTCGCTTTGTCCGAAGGCGATACCATTCAGTACATTGCTCGACTTCGAATCCACCAGTTCCAGTTTGATATGCTCCTGCTGACGACCCACCACCTTCGATGTACCATAGTCATACACGTTGCGCGTGCAGAACAGGGGCTTGGGGTTGTCAGGACCGTGAGGTGCAAACTTCTTCAGGTCGTTATGCAGTTTCTTGGTGACATCCTTGAAGTCAACCACGGCGTTAATGTCCAGCGTAGCCTCCGTCTGCTCAGGCAGGATATGTTCGCTGACATATTTCTGGAAACGGCGACGGAACTCAGGGATATTCTCGATTCTCAGTGATAGGCCTACGGCATAAGTATGTCCGCCGAAGTTCAGCAGCAGGTCACGACAACTCTTGATGGCATCATAGAGGTCGTAGCCGGCTACACTACGTGCAGAACCAGTAGCTATACCGTTGAATTTCGTCAGCACCACCGTCGGACGATAATAGAGTTCTGTGAGTCTTGAAGCCACGATGCCGATCACGCCCTTCTTCCAGTTCTCGTCAAAGAGTACGATACTCGACTGGTGTTCCTGACTCTCGAGCTTCTCCACAATCTGGTTGGCCTCCTCGGTCATCTGCTTATCCACATCCTTACGCTGTTCATTGTACTCGTTGATGTGGCTGGCCTCTGACAGCGCCTTCTCAAAATCGCGCTCCACCAGCAGATCCACCGCTTCTGTACCGTTCTGCATACGTCCTGAGGCATTGATACGAGGGCCGATCTTAAACACGATGTCACTCATCGTAATCTCACGCCCCGTCAGACCGCAGATGTCGATAATCGACTTCAGACCTACCGACGGACTCGTTGACAACTGCTTCAGTCCGTGGAAGGCCAGGATGCGGTTTTCACCCATGATGGGCACGATGTCTGCTGCGATACTCACGGCACAGAAGTCGAGTAGGGGAATCAGTCTTGAGAAGGGAATACCGTTGTTCTTGGCAAATGCCTGCATGAATTTGAAGCCCACGCCACAGCCACAAAGATCCTTGAAAGGATAGGTGGAGTCTATGCGCTTGGGATTGAGAATGGCCACAGCCTCAGGTAACTCATCATCCGGCACGTGATGGTCGCAGATGATGAAGTCTATACCCTGTGTCTTGGCATACTTGATTTCCTCGATCGCCTTGATACCGCAATCGAGCACAATCACCAGTTTAACACCCGCTTCTTTCGCATAGTCTATTCCCTTTCTGCTGATACCATAGCCCTCCTCATAACGGTCAGGAATATAGTATTCGATGTTGGAATAGAATTGCTGTAGAAACTTATACACCAAAGCTACCGCCGTACATCCATCGACATCGTAGTCGCCATACACCATGATGCGCTCTTTGCGCCCCATTGCGTCGTTCAGTCTGTCAACCGCCACGTCCATGTCGTTCATCAGGAACGGGTCAATCAGTTCACTTAGCATAGGACGGAAGAACCGCTTTGCTGCGCTCTCCGTCTTGATGCCTCGCTGAATGAGCAGGTCGGCGAGGATCGGACTCATGCCGATCTTCTCTCCCAGCTCCTTAGCTGCCGTCTGTCGTTCTGATGTAGGTGGTTCGTAATTCCATTTGAAATGCATTAATATATTTATTTTTTATTCTTTTCGCTTTGGTGTCAAAAATGCCTATTTCGGCAATTTGGGTGTAAAGTTACTCATAAAAAACGAATTTAGGGCATAATCTGCTTAAATTTTAACAGATTATGCCCTTTTTTATCTTATTTAAGAAAATCGCTTAGAGACCGAGTTTCTTTCTGATTTCTGCTGGTATCGCGTTTTTATTGATCAGGAAGTCCATAGTGTTGGCGGCGATGAAGGCCTTGGTCATATACCAAATGCCCTTATAATCGCCAGTCTCACCCCATGAGTTCTGTACCATATAATACTCCTTGCCGTTCTGATCCTTGGCCACACCGAAGATGTGCATACCGTGATCGTCAGTCAGCTCCCAGTTGTCGAAACGCTCCTGGCGCATCTCCTG
>CACXVS010000068.1 GCA_902771155.1 uncultured Prevotellaceae bacterium | reverse complement strand
GGCCTACGAACTGGGCACAAAGAACCAGACGCAGCTCTCAGGAAAGCCTTTCAACTATGAATTCTGTCCGCAGGATGACTACTACCTGAAGTCACACCTATTTGGTGATATCTTCGCTGGCGACCAACTATCGGCTGCCGATCGTGAGATAGTTACCGTAGCAGCCCTGAGTGGTCTCGAAGGCGTTGCTCCTCAACTCGCCGCCCACAAGCAGGGTGCCGTGAATATGGGCAACTCGAAGCAACTGGTCGATGATCTTTGCACATGGCTCTGCAACGAAGGCTACACCCTAAGCACCAAGTGGCCTAAGGGCGAACCTAATCCTTACGGCAAGTACTTCATTGGTCAGAGTTATCTGGCAGATGTCGGTGGCGGTGTGATGAATGTTACGTTTGAACCAGGTTGCAGAAACAACTGGCATATCCATCACAAGCAGGTGCAGGTATTGATTTGCGTTGCTGGTCGCGGATGGTATCAGGAATGGGGCAAGGCTCCCGTTGAGATGACTCCCGGCACCGTCATCGCCATCCCTGCCGAAGTGAAGCACTGGCACGGAGCCCAGAAAGACTCTTGGTTCCAACACCTCACCTATCATAAAGACGTCCAGGAAGATGCCAGCAACGAGTGGTGTGAACCAGTGGATGATGCCACCTATAATTTATTAACGAAATAGTTTTCATATCAATGAAAAAGGTATTATTAGCCGCAGCGTTGATGGGTGGAATGCTCACAGCCTGCACACAGAAGAGTAACAACAATCAAAACAACGAAAGTATGAATACAACATTCTTTGACAAGCAAAGCGCCGCAAGCGTCGAGCGAACATTGACGCAGGAGTGGGACAAGGTGTTCCCGCTGAGCGAGAAGGTGAATCACAAGAAGGTAACGTTTGAAACACAGTATGGACTGACACTTGCCGCTGACCTCTATATCCCAAAAGATGCCGAAGGCAAGTTGGCTGCTATCGCTGTCAGTGGTCCTTTCGGAGCCGTCAAGGAACAGTCGAGCGGACTCTATGCGATGAAGATGGCAGAGCGTGGTTTCGCGGCTTTGGCCTTCGACCCTTCTTACACTGGTGAAAGTAGCGGTGAGCCTCGTCGCACAGCTTCGCCCGACATCAATACCGAGGACTTCATGGCTGCTGTCGATTTTCTCTCAAAGCAAGAGAATGTGGATGCCGAGAAGATTGGCATCATCGGCATCTGCGGTTGGGGTGGCATCGCCCTGAATGCTGCCGCTGCCGATACACGTATCAAGGCTACCGTAGCCTCAACAATGTATGATATGACACGCGTCAGTGGTAATGACTACAACGATGCTTTCGACAACGAAGAGGCGCGTCATAAGAACCGTGAGAATCTCTCGAAGCAGCGTCTCGCTGACCCTAATGCGATGGCTGGTGGCGTACTCGACACCGTACCCCCACAGGCCCCCAACTTCGTGCACGACTACTTCGACTACTACAAGACCTCACGCGGCTATCACAAGCGCTCAGGCAACTCAAACGACGGCTGGCGCGTCATTGGAACCCAGGCATATGCCAACAGTCGCTTCCTCTACTACATCAACGAGATTCGCTCTGCCGGAGGCCGCCTATCACTATATGGTGGATGGTAAGGCCGAGGGTTACAAGTTCGTTGGCGAACCAAATCCCAACCCCGAGAACAAACAACTGCTCATCATCCCCGATGCCACTCACTGCGACCTCTACGATGGTGGCTACGAGGAAAAGGCAGGCAAAGGCCAGCCCAAGAACATGATTCCTTGGGATAAACTTGCAGACTTCTTTGCCCAGATGAAGTAGCCAAAATTCTTAAAAAATGATAAGTCCCAAGGCAATTTGCTTCTGCTTTGGGACTTTTTCGTATCTTTGCTCCCAATATCTCGGATTATTGGCAAAAGGAGAAAGAAATGGAAAAGAAAGTACTAATTGCGCTTGTTGTATTGGTAAACATGGTATATGTATGCCAGGCACAGAATGCTGTCGTCAAGATGTTTCCTGAAAATGGAGCAACTAATGTGAATATCGACACGCATCTGACACTGACGATGAGTGATGATGTCGTCATTGGCAAGCAAGGTTTCGTGTCTGTCTATGACCTAAAAACGGGTAAACTCGTCGACCGTCTGGACATGAGCATCCCAGCTGGGCCTACCAAAAGTCAGCCGAAAAATCCTAACGCGCAATATACGCCCGTACCTTATTTATATAAGACACAACATATCACAAACCGCAACACCAAAGCCGGAACCCCCTCCGGTATAAATGCCTGGGATACGGGCCACTATCAGCTTGATATTATCGGCGGGTTCTCTGACGGTTTCCATTTCTATCCCATCATCCCCCACGGCAAACAGCTGACCATCTACCTACATCACAACATGCTGGAATATGGTCATGCGTATTATGTCATCATCGATAAAGGCATCATCAGTGGCTTTGAAGGCATAAAGGGGAAAAAGGGCTGGACATTTCGCACAAAAGACCAGGCCCCCGACACCAACCAGCGACTACTGACGGTATCGGCAGACGGCAATGGTGACTTTTCTACCGTTCAGGGAGCGATGGACTTCATTCCCGATTCTGTTGCAACTGCTCAGGAAGGCTATCGGGTGTTTGTGAAGAATGGTGACTACGAGGAACTAGTGTACTTCCGCAACAAACGTTTTGTCACCATCGAGGGCGAAAGTCGCGATGGTGTCTTGATTCATTATAGGAACAACGAGGTATTTAATCCCCACCCTGCAGACATCAAGACCAACGAGGTTCGAGGTACATTCCCCTCACGCCGAGCAGCCTTTGCTGCCGATAACTGCAGCGACTTGACTCTGTGCAACCTGACAATTAGGACTGATTGCAAAGGACAGGCAGAAGGTCTGTTGGTGAACGGGGAGCGCAACTACTTTGAGAACGTCCACATCATCGGTGACGGTGATGCCCTGCAGGCCAATGGCAGTTGCTACTGGCAAAACTGCCGCATTGACGGTGGCGGTGATACGATATTAGGGCGCGGTCCCTCGTTCTTCAACCACTGTACCATTACCAGCCATGGGGCTTTCATGTGGATTCGCAACGGTCAGGAGAATCATGGCAACATCTTTGTAGACTGCCATTTCAAGGGACTGAGTGAATATGCCGAACTGGGGCGGTTACCCGATAATCACGGAAAGAACTATCCGTATGCAGAATGCGTACTGCTGAATTGTACCCTGGAGAACATACCCTCATACGGATGGGGCAAGATTGACGACGGTGCCAAGACAGCGAACATCCTTGAGTTTAACAGCCACGATGCGGATAACCAACCCATCGACACATCAAAAAGGAATCCGCTGATGCGCCAACTCGACCCAATCCGCGATGCCGAACTCATTGGAAGGTATTCTGATAGTCATTGGGTTTTAGGTTTTTGATAAACAATCCTAAAATTCGATGCTATTAGTGCACATTTATGGCAATAATTGATAACTTTGCACAGTTTTAGATATAAATATAATGATCAGAAAGGCAAATAAAAACGACATCGGGCGCATCATTGAATTGCTGCACCAAGTAGATATGGTGCATCACGAGATACGCCCAGACCTATTCAAGTCCTACACAACCAAATATAATGAACAAGAACTCGAAGCTTTGCTCGATAATGACAGTAAACCCATTTTCGTATACGACGATGGCGAAGTACTAGGGCATGCCTTCTGCCAGATAACTGACGTCAAAAACCACAAGTTGCTGCAGGATGCCAAGACCTTGTATATTGATGATATTTGTGTAGACGAAAAGGCTCGCGGCAAACATGTCGGAAAGGCTCTTTATGAGTTCGTACGTGATTACGCCAAGTCAATAGGTTGTTACAATATGACCCTTAATGTCTGGGAGGGTAATGCCCCTGCGCTCAGTTTCTACAAGAACATGGGCATGAAAGTTCAGAAAACAGGAATGGAAGAAATCATTTAGTCATGAAAAAAATAATTATGATACTCATGGCAGCTGTTATGGTAGGCAGTTGCGGACAGAAAAAGGAGCAAAGCGAGAAAGCTCCGACGAGAGTGAAGACACAGGTGGTGTCGCCTGGATTGGTAGATAATGCCCAGACGTATGTCGGAATCATAGAGGAAAGTGAGGCTACGGCCGTGAGTTTTACTGGCATGGGCGTGGTAAAACGGATGCTGGTAAATGAAGGACAGGCTGTGAGCCGTGGTCAGCTGATTGCTGAGATGGATGACACACAGGCCCGTAACTTGCTCACTGGTGCCGAGGCCCAGATGACTCAGGCCAACGATGCACTGGAACGCTTCAAGATGCTACACGACAACGGCTCGTTGCCCGAGGTGCAGTGGGTGGAGATACAGAGTAAGGTGGCACAGGCCAAGTCGCAGCTGGAAGTGGCTAAGAAGAACCTGGCAGATTGCCGGCTGACAGCCCCTGTTGACGGTATCATCGGCAAGAAACTGGTGGGAGCTGGCGAAACGGCATTACCCTCACAGGCAGTCGTAAACATTCTCGACATCTCGACCGTCAAGGTGAAAGTATCTGTACCAGAAGCAGAGATTGGCAGTATTCATACCAACACCCCCACTAGCATAAAGGTGGAAGCCATCGACGGCAGTTATCAGGGTGGCAGGATAGAGAAGGGTGTCGAGGCCGATGCCCTCACCCATACATACGATATCCGAATCAATGTGGCCAACAATGGCAGGAAACTGTTGCCAGGCATGGTGGCCAGTGTCCGCTTCGTTTCGGAAGGTTCACAAGCCATTAGCAGCAAGATGATTCCAGTAACTACGGTCCAGAAAAAGGCCGATGGAAGTCTGTTTGTCTGGACAGTAGACCAGAAGAAAAAGACAGCCCATCGTAACACAGTTACTATCGGCCAGACACAGGGCAACTATGTCCATGTAGTCGATGGCCTGGACATGGGCGACCGTGTTGTGACTGAGGGATATCAGAAACTCAGCGAAGGAACAAAAGTGGTGTATTAGTGGAGAGTTGAGAGTTATGAAAGAAAAGATGAACTGGCTCAAGTGGCCATTGGAACATTACTCGATATCGCTGCTTATCATCTGCATCCTGTTTGTGCTGGGTATCTTCGGTATGTGGGATATGCCCAAGGACGAATTCCCCCACGCGACGATCCGTCAGGGGGTTGTCGTAGCGGTATATCCTGGTGCTACGACAGAAGAAGTGGAGCAACAGGTGGCCCGGCCACTGGAGCGCTACATCTTTACCTTTGGTGAGGTAAACCGTGTAAAGACTACTACCACCTCGCAGAACGGTATGTGCATCGTGATGGTGAAGCTGAACGACGATGTAAACAACAAAGATGAGGTATGGAGCAAGATCAAGCACGGACTGAACGGTTTCAAAGCCCAACTGCCTAGCGGTGTGTTAGCCATTGTAGTAAACGATGACTTCGGCAACACCTCTGCCCTGCTTATCGCCATCGAGAGCGGTCAGCGCAGCTATCGTGAGCTGAAAGAATACAGCGACGATCTCTCCGACCGTCTGCGCCGCATTCCATCAGTAGCAAATGTGAAGCTGTTTGGTGAGCAGAAGGAACAGATCTCGCTCTATATCGACCGTCAGCGACTACAGGCCTACGGTATTGGTCAGCAGATGCTCTTCTCCCGTCTTCAGGCTCAGGGCATCACAACGATAGCCGGCAGCATCAGCGATGAAGACCAACAAGTGCCCATTCATGTGGAGGCTCAGGAGAAATCCGAGGAGGAAATAGCCAATCAGATTATCTTCAGCGACCCTGCCAGTGGCAAGGTGGCCCGTGTAAGAGATGTGGCTCGTGTGGTGAGGGAATACGAACCAATGTCGAGTCGTATCGAGCAGGACGGTCATCCTTGTGTGCTACTATCGATGGAGATGACACCGGGCAACAATGTGGTGCAGTATGGTCAGGAGGTAGACAAGGTCCTCGATGAGTTTCGCTTGAACGAACTACCTGAGGATGTGAATGTTACGCGTATTGCCGACAAGCCAAAGGTGGTGGCAATGAGCGTAAGTGACTTCCTGCGCGATCTGCTCATCTCCATGTTGATCATCATCCTTGTGATGATGGTGTTGTTCCCTTTACGCTCTGCCATCGTAGCGGCCATCACCATCCCGTTGACAACCTTCGTCTCCGTATCCATGATGTATATGGCGGGCATCGAACTGAATATTGTGACCTTGGCGGCACTCATTGTGGTATTGGGAATGGTGGTTGACAATGCCATCGTGGTCATCGACGGCTATTTGGAGTATCTCGGCAAGGGTTACGATCCCAAGAAGGCGGCCATCGACTCGGCCAAGCAGTATTTCATGCCGATGCTCTTAGCTACCATCTGTATCTGCGCCATCTTCTATCCCTTCCTGATCACG
>CACXVS010000067.1 GCA_902771155.1 uncultured Prevotellaceae bacterium | reverse complement strand
ACATGGCAAACAAATGTTGGACACCCAAGATGATGTACTTTGGCATGCCCAGTTCTCTGGCATCGGTGATACCTTCTTTCTCTTCAATTTGATTCATCTGTTATTATATTGATATTCAATAATTCTTCTTAAATCTTGGTGCAAAAATACGAAAAAACGGAGAAATATTACTATATTTGTCCCAAGTTTTGTGATTAATTATAAAAACCCCAACATATAAACAATCATCTAAAAATAAAAAAGACTATGACAAAGAAAGTTTTGTTTGGTGCTATTTTAGCATTGTTATCAATGACAAGTTGCTACAACGGAAACAGCAACGAGAATGTTACGTCATCACCGTCGTTCGACGAAGTATTAACCTCACGCAGAAGTGTTCGCAACTATGACGCCTCAAAGAAAATCACAGAGGCCGAGGTGCGCGAGTTGATCAAAGCTGCACAGGAGGCGCCCTCCTGGGCCAACCAACAACCTACGAAATACTATGTCGCCATCAGTGAAGAGAAACTGGCGGCTGTTCAGGATATGGTAGGTGGCAACAAGGAACGTATCAAAAACGCACCTGTGCTTATTGTCTCAACTTTCGAGCGTGGTAAATCTGGTTTCTTCCAGGGAAATCAGACCAATGAGATTGGTGACGGTTGGGGTGCCTACGATAATGGTCTGAGTAACTGCTATCTGATTCTGAAGGCCCGCGCCATGGGTTTCGACACGCTCATCATGGGCATGCGTGAAGCGGATAAACTGAGGGAATTGTTTGCTATCCCTGAGAGCGAGACTATCATGGCAGTCATTGCTCTGGGCTATCGGGCAGAGGAGCCCAATCGCCCAGAAAGAAAGAATCTTGATGAAATAGTTAAATTTGAATGACGAAAATAAAACATTATCTGAAGACGTTGGAGGAAACCGTCCGCCAACAGTGGGATCAGAAAGCGCTCTGCGACTACGAGGGCGAAGCGTTTACATATGCAGATGTGGCAAGAAGCATTGAAGAGTTTCGGCTTTTCCTAGTTGAGGCTGGTATTACCAAGCGCAGCAAGATCGCCATTTGTGCGCGGAACTGCGCCCGTTGGGCCATGACCTTCTGGGGCATTAATGTCAACGAATGTGTGGCGGTGCCCCTCTTGGCCGATTTCCACCCTAACAGTATCTCCACCTTCACACATCACTCCGACAGTGTGCTGCTTTTCACCGACAAGGAGATCTGGGAAGGGCTCAATCCTGGGCAGATGCCCAACCTCAGGGCTGCCATCAATGTGAAGGACCGCTCGATGCTCTGGCACCGCGACGAACTGGTGGCCGAGGCATGGGAGAACCGCGAGAAGGCTTTCGCACAGAAACATCCCACGGGTTTTACGAGGGCACAGGTTTCCTATCCGTCGGACAATATGGATAAACTGGCCATCATCAACTACACCTCTGGAACGACCGGAAATCCTAAGGGTGTCATGCTCACCTATGGTGCCATTTCAGACACCGATGCGTTCAGCAACAGCCATTTCCCCAACCAACCCGGTGAAACCGTCGTCTCCATGCTCCCCATGGCACATATGTACGGACTGGCTATTGAGTTCATCCATCCTAATGTCGACGGTGTGACGGTCTATTTCCTTGGCAAGACACCGTCGCCAACAACGCTGCTGAAAGCCATGCAGGAGGTGAAGCCCTATATGGTAGTCACGGTGCCGCTGGTAATGGAGAAAGTGTACGCCAATTCCATCAAACCTGCCCTTGACAAGATGAAATGGCTGACGGCCATACCCCAGGCCCGCAAGGCGATATACAAACTTGTCCGCAAGAAGGTGTTGACAGCCTTTGGCGGTCAGGTGCGCGGCTTCATCATGGGCGGTGCCGCCCTGAAGCCCGAGGCGGAAGAGTGTTTCAGTATGATACACCTGCCTTATACGGTGGGCTATGGCATGACGGAAGCCTGTCCGTTATTGGGTTTTGAATGGTGTACGGAGTTCGTGCCTGGTTCCTGTGGTAAGCCCGTCCACGATCTTCGCATCAATTCCGACGACCCAAGGAACGTCCCTGGGGAAATACAGGTACGGGGTGCCAATCTTACCATTGGCTATTACAAGAATCCCGAAGCCAATGCTGCCGCGTTTACCGACGACGGATGGTTCCGTACAGGCGACTTGGGTCTGTTGGACGAAGACAACAACATCTTCATCCGTGGTCGCATCAAGTCGATGATCCTCAACTCTTCCGGCCAGAATATCTATCCCGAGGAATTGGAGGCCGTGTTGTCTGGCTGCCCATATGTGAGCGAATCGCTGGTTGTGGAGCGAAAGGGGAGGTTAGTGGCTTTGGTATATCCCGAGATCCCCGAAGACTTGGACATCAGCAAACGTGCGGAGATCCCTGAATTTATCCGCACCACCGCCAATAAGTCACTTCCCGTCTATAGTAAGATTAACGAAGTAGTATTTGTTGACGAGCCCTTTGAAAAGACGCCGAAAATGAGTATCAAACGCTATTTGTATCGGTAAGGTATGCAAACTACAGTAAAACTATTGGCTACGTTGTTGCTGATGATGATGGCAAACAACATGAAGGCAGAGCAAAAACCTTGGGAGCATGGTAGGCTACAAGTATCGGACAATCGGCGTTTTTTACAACATGCTGAGGGCACGCCCTTTTTCTGGTTGGGTGAGACGGCCTGGCTGATGCCTGAAAGACTGAACCGTGAGGAAGTAGCGTATTATTTAGATAAGGCACATGACGCTGGCTATAACATGACTCAGGTGCAGGTACTGAATGATGTTCCCTCGATAAACGTCTATGGGCAACCCTCCCACGATCAACAGGGGAATCTGCTGACCAAGGCCGACTATGGTTATTGGGACCATATGGACTATATCGTCAGTCAGGCCGAGCAGCGTGGTATCTACGTCGGTATGGTGTGCATCTGGGGTGGCGTGGTAAAGGCTGGCAAACTCTCTGTAGAGCAGGCTAAGACCTACGGCCGTTTTCTCGCCAACCGCTACAAAGACTGTCCGAATATCATCTGGATCATCGGTGGCGATATACAAGGTGATATCAAGACTGACGTATGGGAGACACTTGCCACCACCATCAAGACGATAGACAAGAATCACCTGATGACCTATCATCCCCGTGGTCGCTATACATCCGCCAAATGGTGGAGTCAGGCAGCGTGGATTGACTTCCACACCTTCCAGAGTGGGCATCGTAGGTATGGTCAGCGCATGAACGACAAGACCTATCCCATACCCGACAATACGGAAGAGGACAACTGGATGTATGTGGATTCCACCTGGGCCTACAAACCTATGAAACCTGTGATTGACGATGAGCCCATCTATGAGGGCATACCCAAAGGACTCCACGATCCGAATGAGGGTATCTGGCAGGCCTGTGATGTGCGTCGTTATGCCTATTGGAGTGTGTTTGCGGGCAGTTGCGGGCACACCTATGGCCATAATGCCATCATGCAGTTCTACAAGCCTGGCTATCCTTCGGCCTATTTTAATAAAAAGGTATGGACAGAGGCACTTGAAGATCCTGGATTTAACCAGATGAAGCATTTGAAACGACTGATGCTCGCATTTCCCTATTTCGAGCGTGTGCCTGATCAAAGTGTCATTCTGGATAACGGCACCCAATACGACCGCCTGATTGCCACCCGAGGCAACGACTACTTATTGGTCTATAACTACACAAGCCGCGAGATGAAGATCGACTTACGCAAGATATCCGGCGATCAAAAGAAAGTATGGTGGATGGATGCCAGTACAGGCCAACTGACTTATCTCGGCCAATACGACAACAAAGTGCTTACCTACCGCCCCCCAAAGACAGGAACCGGTATCGAGGATGGTGTCCTCATCGCTATAGACGCATCGAAAGACTACCTGGTGTAAAGTACCTCATTCTCTAATAATCATCGATGGTGGGCAATCGTACATCACTCGTGCATGGTTCGTGCGAATGAGTTGGCTTTCGAGACGCTGGCCTGAGATGCGGTCGATGACGTCGCGATAGACCTCGCCGTTACGATAGACTACACCATCTTCTCGCGAAAAATATTCGTTCTCAGCATGTATGTGGAAGGTGTGTGGCTGTTGGTCCGTAGCCCGCAGTTCGCCACAAAGGTATTCGTCATCTGTCCAAAGGCGGAGTTGATATGTATTTCGGGTGTCGTTGCGGAAACGGTAGTCGATGTAGTTGTACGAGATGCTGGTGCCAGTGCCGAAAGGAATCTGGCGGCCGAAGTCGGGAAAGAGGTCGAGTCCGTCGTGGTGATGGTGCTCCGTGATGGTCAGATCACTATGTAGTACGAGCCAATGGATGAGGTTCGACAATTGGCACATGCCGCCGCCAATGCCCTGTGAAGGTTTGCCCTTGGCGATAGTGAGTCCCTCCTTGTAGCCCTTCCGCTTGGATGTGCGCCCGATGAGTTTCCATACGGAGAATGTCTCGCCGGGCCGAATCACCAGTCCGTCGATGTGCTTCACTGCCAGGGCTAGGTTCGTCGCCTTGTTCTCCTGCAACTGCATGTTGACGTTGCCCAGTCGCCTACGAATCAACGAGTTGTGGCGATATACCACCACTGGCAATGACTCTGCCGTCCGCTCTCTGGCGAACTGCGTTTTTCGCATCATATCCTGAATGTGGCGCTTCAGGATTTCCTTCTCCATCGACAGTCGATAGGTAAAGGGTGATATCTCACAAAACAGTTTTCTTTCCATTTCCTTTCGGAGGATTTGTCATTTTCTCCTAAATATCGGCACAAATTTAGTCATTTTAGATGAGATATAAATAGTAATTTCGAAAAAAAACTATTTTTGTTTTGTATTGTGCTTACTTATTCGTACCTTTGCATTGTGATTCTGAAAAGAGTCGCCCGTAAAGGTTCGCTTAGCCGCGATTAATTGGGAACGAAAAGGTCCACTTTGTGAACCGGGTGAGAATCCCCGACTGTCCCG
>CACXVS010000066.1 GCA_902771155.1 uncultured Prevotellaceae bacterium | reverse complement strand
CATCACCATCGCCGCAGGCATGAAAACCAAGAACTTCGGCAACGCCCGTTGGGTAGAGCAGTTCGTCAACAACGGCATCATCCCCGCCATGGCCGACCGTCTCTACAGCACTGACAATACCCTCTCTGCTGGCGACATCGATCTCCAGCATATCGAAGCCTCCGATATCAAGAAGGCCTTCGAGAACTACAGGCCCATAGCCCTCGAGCCGAAGTCAACCCGTCACAGGGTCAAAGGCTTCGGCTCCTAAGGGAGCCTTATCGTAAACTAGATCATTACACGACACGAACAGACATCCTATGATGAATGAGCATATGGGTATGTTTGAAGTTGTCAACCTCAATGCCTTTCTGAAAATTATCATAATTATGATTATCATTTTTATGATAATTTTGGAGATGTGATTTCTTATTTGTACCTTTGCACAAAGAAATCGAGATTGAATAGAAAGAGATGAGTATCATTAACCATTTTCTGACTGTGGTGACTGAACCACAATTCAAGTTGGCTCGCGACCTGACTGCGATGGCCATTGCCGACGGGAAGATCACACCTGAGGAGAAAGAGGCCATCAGTTTGATATGCCATCAGGAACAGATTGACGAGGAGCAACTGATGGAGAGCCTTCAGGGTCATTACGACCATGTGGAGGAGGAAATGCCCAAAGACCGGAAAGCAAGAGAGAACTATCTGCAAACGCTTATTAAGATTATCGGGGCCGATGAGTATTCTGCTCCGCAGGAAATCTATCTTTTCCAGATCATTGCCAGCAGGATGGGCCTGAACCAGATGCAGGTGATGGGCCTTTTCCTATCAACGTCGAACCATCGTTTTTTCAAGGGGGACATAGGATGTAGGGTGTTTCAAAGTTTCTTGAATAATTGCATCGACCCGAAAGGCAAGAATGAGGCTGACAACAGGCGTAACCTGAGACTCCTCTATGAGACCGTGGCCAATCATACGGAAACGCTGCAAGACGCAGAGGCCGATCGAGAACTGCTCCGCCAGAATCTGGAAAGAGCCACTGAGACTTTCCTTCAAAACGAAATCCTGGTCAAGGAATTCAGCAACATGCACCTCGACTTCGCAAGAATGCTAAGGGAAGAGGCATTGAGAGTTTATAAAAAACATGTCTGCCCAGTACCTATTTAAACTAATTTCTGGTCACTTTGATAAACAAATGTTAGAGAAGATCAAAACCATTTTTTGATTTTTCCTTGGATATCCGCTAAATAATTAGTACTTTTGCACCAGAAAGTTAGAAAAAGTGTGGCAAACATACACAAAAACGAACTTTCCAGTGTAAATTATGAGAATAGAAAGAGAAATTATCCATCAGTTCAAAGCTTGGAAAGACGCTCCTAATAGGAAGCCTATTCTGTTGAAAGGTGCTCGTCAGATTGGCAAAGACGTGGGCCATGGAGACCCATAGACACAACGCCTTACCACAAAGTGATTTCTGGCTTTAGCGCATAATAGTACCTACATACTCCTATTTCCAATCGAGAAGAAAGGCGTAGTGGTAGGGACTATTACCATCGATCGCATATTGGGGTAAGGTGCGTCTGCCCCAGGTGTCGATACCACCGACGCCATGAATTTGAAGGTCGATGTTCAGATTGACAAAACTGCCACGACGGATTTCATGGGGATGACGAACGCCCTCCAGATTCTCTTCGCCATAGTCCCACGCCCGGATGCAAAGCGGCTGCAGGCCATCGATGCGAAGGGTCTTTTCTCCGTTTGAAATACAGAACCAGCGTACGTCTGTCCGACAGCCGTTATCCTGCGGGCGGACATACTCCGTTTCAAACTCACCAAGAGGCATCTTGTAACGTCCAATAAAGGCACTACGCTTACGGTCGGGATAGTTCTCCCACGGACCACGACCATAGTACTCGATGTTGGTATAGTCGGCTGGCAGCCGCATCCTCATGCCGAATTTGGGAATCAAAGGAATATTGGTGGATGTAGGACGATAGTCCATATCCACCATGATACGTCCATCGGTCTTTACGGTATATGTCAACGTCATATCAGCACCTACAGGAAGTGTCATGTCAGCAATCACCTGATGGTCCTTGATACGGACAGATTTGACCGTACGGTTATTTGCTGCATCGCGCCATGGGGCTGTACGCTCAGCAAAATGGGCGGCATGCTGATTGTCGTTCTCGGGTTTCCAGAAATAGGGTTCCAAAGGAGCCTGCAGCAGCTGTTTGCCATCGACGATCCATGAGATAAGCGCACCATTAGGATCGATGGTGACGGAGCCGTTATCTGTAGTAAAGACCATATCCTCTGCAGATTTCTGGGGCTTAGCATTCCCTTCGCTGACGCCATACCAGAACTCTTCAGGTTTGAGGATAAACTGTTCGCGGGCTACGACAAATCCCTTTTCTGCCCAGGGTGTGGCCTGACGCAGACGGGCATAGACGTTCAGGATCAGTTCTGGCTCGTTGTAGGGGTCATATGGATAGGGAATCCCGAATTTATCTCCGGTTATTTTCGCAAGTTCACCTGTGACCAGTTCCCCGTTATGATAGACCTCGCAATAGTATTCATACTGGTCGATGCTGGTAAAAAAGTTTCGGTTGATGATGCGGATGCTGTCACCCTCCTGAACGAACTGCAGAGGCTGGTACACATACTGCACCTCATAGTAATGCGGATGAGGTGTGCGGTCGGGCGCCAACAGTCCATTGATGCAGAAGGCATCGAGGTTTGGCTTGTCGCCATAGTCACCGCCATAGGCCCAAAACGCCACGTTGCCGTCTTTCTTCAAGAGTCCCTGATCCACCCAGTCCCAGATGGCTGCACCTACAATGCTGCTGTCGGCATAGATGACATCCCAGTACTCCTGCAGATTACCCATCGAGTTACCCATGGCGTGAGCGTATTCACGGGCAATCATGGGTTTTTCGGTTTCTTTGACAGCCTCACTGCGCAGTTCGTCGGGTGCCGGATAGCCGAAGTCGTGGAGGGCAGAATAACGTGGATGACAATCGTAGAAGGGCGGGCGTGTAGAGTCAAGTTCACACACCTTGTCATACATCGCCTGAATATTGGGGCCAATGCCTCCCTCATTACCCAAACTCCACAGGATGACACAAGGATGGTTGAAGTCGCGCTTCACCAACGATTCGGCACGGTCAACGTGGGCCTTCTGCCAAGCCAGGTCGTGTCCCATCTCCTGGTTGGCATAACCATAGCCGTGACTCTCCTGGTTGGCCTCGTCCATGACGTAGATTCCCCAACGGTCGCAGAGTTCGTAGAGATATTCACGGTCAGGATAGTGCGAGGTGCGCAGGAAGTTGATATTGGCTTGCTTCATCAGACGGAGATCCTGCTCGTAGGTGGCATCGTCCACCCAACGGCCTGTAACAGGGTGATGGTCATGACGGTTCACACCACGCAACTTCACATTTTGGCCATTGATCTTAAAAACCTCGCCAACAACCTCTACTTTCTTAACTCCCAAATGGTAGTCGAAATGTTCAACAACCGTTCCGTCTGCCTCGCGCAACTCCAGACTGAAGGGATAGAGGTGGGGAGTTTCTGCCGACCAAAGTTGCGGTTTGTCGATTAAACTGGTCATTTGGACGGTTGTTGTATCACCAGCAGCCAACTGCTTCAGTCCGCCTTTCACCTCGCGGCCATTCAGAAGCAATACAGTCTGCAGATTCTTAGCCGAGGTCTTTCCTGCATTGCAGAGGCTGACGGTTGTTTTAACCTCTGCTCTTGAATAGTCTTTGTCAGGCATTGCCGTCACATGATAGTCGGCTATATGCGCCAACGGACGCACCCATAGCTGCACCTCGCGGAAGATGCCTGAGAGTCGCCACATGTCCTGATCTTCCAGATAACTGCCGTCGCTCCAGCGATACACCTCTACAGCGAGTTTGTTCTTGCCCTCACGCAGATAGCCGGTCACATCAAACTCTGCCGGCGACATCGAGTTCTGGCTGTAGCCCACTTTCTGTCCGTTCACCCAAACATACATAGCTGAATGTACGCCGCCAAAGTGCAGGATTAGATTCTTCGAAAGCATATCTTTGGAGACGTCGAAGTATGTGACATACTGTCCCACAGGATTGCGGTTCTCGTAGGCCGTCCAGTCCTTTGGCGGTTCACTGGTAACACTGGGACGGTTACGCTGGAAGGGATACTCGATATTGGTATATATGGGTGTGCCATAGCCCTGTGTCTGCCAGTTGCCTGGCACCTTTATCTTCCCCCAACTGCTCACGTCATAGTCCTCACGGTAGAAGTCAACGGCCCTCTCCTCTGGATTACGACTCCAACGAAACAGCCACTCGCCGTCAAGACTAACAATCTCCTTACACGCTTTCCACTTAGAGGGTAACTGCAGGGTAGCGTGATACGGCAGTTTATTAATTCCCAGTACGGCAGGGTTCTCCCAGTCATGTGTTTGCGACTGTGCTGAGACACTCAGCATCAAGGCGGCTAAAATCAATATCTTTCTCATCGTCTTTACTTTGTTACTACTTCAAAATCCCCGAAAGCCATATTTTGGCTACAAAGTTACAAAAAAGCTTATAAAAGCGAAGCTATTTGGGGAGAATTAACACAAATCCGCCTATAATAAAGGTAAGACGGGGAAAGCATGATAATTTTCAAGACGAGAGAATTATGTTTCAAAGACTAACTTCTGGCACTACCTGACCATCGAGCAGGTTGATAATGCGCTGGGCATAACCGGCATCGCGTTCTGAGTGGGTCACCATCAGGACGGTGGTGCCCTCCTGGTTCAGTTGGGTGAGCAGCTGCATCACTTCCAAGCCGTTCTTCGAGTCGAGATTACCAGTAGGCTCGTCGGCGAGGATCAGCTTGGGATTCATCACGACGGCTCGGGCAATGGCGACGCGTTGCTGCTGACCACCAGAGAGCTGCTGAGGAAAGTGATGGGCGCGATGACTGATGGCCATGCGGCGCAATACCTCCTCTACCCTTGCCTTGCGCTCCTTCTTGGGCACACCC
>CACXVS010000065.1 GCA_902771155.1 uncultured Prevotellaceae bacterium | reverse complement strand
TTAATGTTTAATATTTAATATATCCGTGAGTTCAATATGCTGCCATTTACCTGTCGAGGGGTTGATGAAACTGATGGCCTGCGCCTGAAGATAGAGGCGGTCGGCCTTCTTGCCATAGAGCTCATCGCCCACAATCGGACAGCCTAAGCCGTCGGGATGAGCGCAGTGTACCCTCAGCTGATGAGTCCGTCCTGTGTGTGGCCACAAGGCGAGGAGGGAATGTTGCCCGCTGTGAAGGACACGGTACTCGGTGATGGCTCTCTTGCCGTGCCCGGTGTCGACCATCTGCAACGGACGGTTCATGGGGTCGCTGCTCAAGGGCAGGTCGATGACGCCGTGCTCACTCCGAGGCGTTCCCTCTACAAGGGCGAGGTATTTCTTCTTGACCGTACGGGCCGTGAACTGATCCTGCAAGTGGTGATAAGCCTCTGCAGTCTTTGCCACGATGAGTAGACCAGAGGTCATCATGTCGAGACGATGCACTATCATACTGCCCGGCCAGCGCTCCTGTGCCCAGGTAGCTACGCTGTATTGTTCGGTACGCCCAGGGGCACTGAGCATGCCAGAGGGCTTATTGACAACAGCCAAAGCCTCGTCTTCGTAGACAATCTCTACGTCGTGACGGGCGTGGGGCTCTTTGTCAGGATCAGGATCGACCTGCAGTCCCTGCAGCATCCACGTCAGCACTGGCAGACACTTGCCTCGACAGGCAGGATAATACTGGCCGTGATGGCGGATAATGCCCTTCGGGCTGTCGCCCCACCAGAATTCGGCCATGCAAACGGGCTGGAATCCCTGCTGATAGGCATACTGTAACAGCTTGGGAGCGCAGCAGTCGCCTGTGCCGCCTGGTGGTAGGGGAAACTTCTCACGGATGCGAGGGGCACTGTGATAGTCGTTCCAGATCTCTACAAGGTCGTGTACTTCGCCTTTGGCGTTAAGGAGGCGATATTGCTGGAAAAGCCATATCTGCAGTTCCTGCGACATCTGCTTATGATCCTCGGCCTGCATGATTTCGCGCTCACGCGTCTTAAAGTACCCGTCGGGTTGCTGGGCGTCGTAGACAGGCGGTACGAAGTATTCCCAGTCGTTACGCCCTTCGAGCAGTCCGGAATAGGCTGCAAGAAACCCCAGTCCCTCGTCGGTATCCACCACCAACACGCCGAACATCTTTCCCTCGCTGGGTTCAATTCGGGCTATCTCCCTCTTTACCTCTTCGGCAGCCAGCAGGCAGAGCGGGTGGGGTTCATAACAGAACGGCCAAGTGAACCGCTCGGGTTTTGAAAGGGTTGTATGGAGGGGGTGGAACCGTCTCATTAGGTGCAAAATTACAAAGAATTTAGGAAAATGCAGCGAAATAACATTTTTTAACGGATTTTCTTGCAAGGTTTTTCGATTTCTCAGTTATAGTAGTAGAATCGCGTTGCGAAACGCTATCTGTGCATTTAATTTTTTATAGATCATGAAAGCCGGACCACTTCTTTACCAGGTGTCCCGGCTTTTTTCATGTCTATAGGTGAATTAAAGCAGATCAAGGCATTTCTCAATGGGAATGCCGCGGTTCTTGTCCTTCGTATCTCTGTAGCGGTCGATCATACGGAACACGGTGTCCATGGCCGTGCGCGTGCTTACTTTCAGGCTCTCGCCGTTGAGCAGATGACCAATAAGAACGGCTGAGAAGATATCGCCGGTGCCATGAAACAGACCTGGAATCTCGTGATATTCGAGATGGAAATAGCTGTCGTCGAAATGGTTGAAGCCTGCTACGGAGCACTGTCCGTCGATCTTACAACTCGTGATAAGAGCCGATTTGCTACCGATCTTGCGCAATTTGTCGAGCAGGTCGCCCGCCTCCTCCCAGGTGATACCTTCCATTTTGATAGGTGTATCAGTCAGATAGCAGGCCTCTGTATAATTCGGGAAGGTGAGATGTGCCACACTGACCATCTCGCGCATCAGCGCCACCTGTTTCTGGGTGACACCGTTATAGAGCTGACCACCATCGCCTAGGATGGGGTCGACGAAGACCGTCGTACCTTGCTTACCTTGCTCCTTGCAGTAGCCGGCCACAAGCTTGGCCTGTTCGTCGCTGAACATCAGTCCTGTACAGATGGCATCGAAACTGAATCCCAGTTCCTTCCACACGGGTAGTGTACCTCTTATATATTCCGTGGTGTCCTGGATATTGAACTTTCCATAGTTGAGCGTATTCGACACAAGTGCTGTAGGCAGACTATACGTCGGAATGCCCAGATAAGAGAGGATAGGCAGCATGGCCCCCATGCCTACCTTGCCATATCCCACAACGTCGTTTATGAGTAAAATCTGTTTCATTTCGGCTGCAAAGATACAAAGAAAAAACAAATATAGAATTAAGAATCAAGAAAAAATGCGTATCTTTGCATCCGATTTATGGAAAAGCAGCAGAGTTTGCCTATTCTGGCATTACAGCAACAACGGCTCTTGCTCCAGATGGAGTATGCAGCTGAGAAGGAGACCTTTCGCAAGCAGACTGAAGAGATGGGGCTGCAGCGAAAGGTGAAGCGTGGTGATGCATGGTATCCCGTTAAAATGGGTAAGAGCTATTATAACTCTTTGAATCAGCTTGTCGTGGAGGTGTTCCGTCAGGGGGAAGACGATGAGATAGAACATAATTTTGAGTTCGGAAAGCCTTTGGTATTCTTCCGTATTGATGAGAAAGAAAAGATTACATATTTCAACTTTACGGCGACCGTCAGTTATGTAGAAGGTGACAGGATGGTGGTGGCAGTGCCCGACACTGGAGTGCTGATCGATGTGCAAGGATCAGAGCATGTAGGCGTCCAGTTGTTCTTTGACGAGACGAGCTATAAGACGATGTTCGAAGCGCTGGATCGTGTGATGAGGGCTAAAGGGCGTCTGGGCTATCTGCGCGACTTGTTTTACTCACGTCAGCAGGCTGAGACCTTCACTTTCGCTCCGATGCATTTCCCTTACCTCAATCCTACGCAGGAGAATGCTGTGAATAAGGTGCTGTGTGCCAAGGATGTGGCCATCGTTCATGGTCCTCCTGGAACAGGTAAGACGACGACCCTTGTGGAAGCCATCTACGAGACGTTGCGCCGTGAGAATCAGGTACTGGTATGTGCACAAAGCAATATGGCAGTCGACTGGATTTCAGAGAAGCTCGTCGATCGGGGAGTGAATGTATTGCGAATCGGTAATCCTACACGCGTGAACGATAAGATGTTGTCGTTTACCTACGAGCGCCGCTTCGAGGCTCATCCTGACTACGATACGCTGTGGGCCATCCGCAAGGCTATCAGGGAGTTGCGTGCCAACCGTAAACATGGTGGTGACAAATATCACCAGAAGATGGAACGTCTGAAGGAACGGGCTACCGAGCTGGAGGTGCGCATCAACGCCCAACTCTTCGGTGAGGCCCGTGTCATCGCCTGTACATTAGTGGGCTCAGCCAATCGCCTCTTGGAAGGTCAGAAGTTCGGCACCTTGTTTATTGATGAAGCGGCACAGGCCCTGGAGGCTGCCTGTTGGATTCCTATCCGTAGAGTGTCGAGAGTCATCCTGGCAGGCGACCATTGTCAGCTTCCTCCGACCGTGAAGAGTTTTGCCGCTCTGAAGGGTGGGTTGGGGAAGACGCTGATGGAACGCATCGTCGACAACAAGCCTGAGGTAGTGACCCTGTTGAAGATGCAGTATCGGATGAATGAGGAGATCATGCGCTTCTCTTCCAACTGGTTCTATGGCAATCAGGTGGAGAGTGCCCCTGAAGTGAAGTTCCGCAGTATATTGGATTTCGATATTCCTATGACATGGATCGATACTTCGAAGTTCGAGATTCCTGAAGAGAGTGATGTCACATTCAGGGAACAGTTCGTTGGAGAGAGCTTCGGACGTATTAACAAGGCGGAGGCAGAGCTGACGCTTCTGGCGCTCAGGGAGTATTTCAATAAGATTGGAAAACAGCGCGTTCTCGATGAAAGGCTTGATGTGGGTATCATTTCACCTTACAGGGCACAAGTGCAGTATCTCCGTCGTGAGATCAAGAAGAAGGATTGGGCCAAGCCTTTCCGCCAGCTGATCAGCGTGAATACCGTTGACGGCTTTCAGGGACAGGAGCGCGACATCATACTGATATCGCTGGTGCGTGCCAATGACGATGGTCAGATAGGTTTCTTGCGCGATTTGCGCCGTATGAATGTGGCCATCACCCGAGCCAGGATGAAACTGATCATCCTCGGCGATGCCTCCACGCTGACACGTCATCCTTTCTACAAAAAGCTTTACGAATACATTGATGCCCTATAGGGATATTTGTTTGGGATAAATAGAACATTTTTTTTCGAATATTTTGGCTGTTTAAGAAAAAAGCCTTATCTTTGCGCCATCTTTATATAGATATAGACGAGACGATAAGTGAGGATAATCCTGAGGAAACTATGGTTGAGATTAAAGAGGTGACAACGAAGGCAGATTTAGGACTGTTTGTACAGTTCTATTATGATTTGTATCGTGGCAACGATTGTGCTGTGCCTTTTTTATATTCGGAAGAGATGGCAACACTCAGAAGCGACAAGAACCCTTCGTTTGAGTGCTGCGAGTCTAAATATTTCCTCGCCTATAAGGACGGGAAGATAGCCGGGCGTGTGGCTGCTATCATCAACCGCCGCGCCAATGAGCGCTGGAACTGCCATCAGGTGCGCTTCGGATGGTTCGATTTCATCGACGACATAGACGTGAGCACGGCTTTGTTGAAGGCTGTCGAAGATTGGGGAATCGAAAAAGGCATGAATGAGATTGCTGGGCCATTAGGATTTATCGATACCGACCGTGAGGGAATGCTCGTAGAGGGCTTCGATCAACTCTCAACGATGTATATCAATTATAATTATCCCTATTATCCGCAGCACATGGAGCGCATGGAAGGCCCGAGGTCGTTCCCGAAAAGTTTGCGAAGTTGACGGAGATGGTGAAGAAGCGCTATGGACTTAGAGTACATAAGTTTACGCGCCGCGAATTGATAGAACAGAACTATGGCCGGCGAGTGTTCCAGTTGCTGAATGCCACATATAAGGATCTCTATGGATTCTCGCAACTCTCAGAAACACAGGTAGATAAACTTGTCAACGATTATATTAAGATAGCCGACTTAAACCTTGTGACGGCAATCATGGATGGTGATAAGATGGTGGGGTTCGGCATTACCTTCCCCTCGTTCTCAAGAGCCTTGCAGAAGACGCGCGACGGGCGTTTCCTGCCTTTTGGCTGGTGGCACTTGTTGAAGATCCTGAAGTGGCACAAGACGCCTATCGTTGATTTGTTGCTGATCGGTGTGCTCCCTGAATATCGTTCAAAGGGTGCTAATGCATTGATTTTTGACGACCTGATCCGTCAGTTCCAGGCTTACGGCTTTGAGTGGGCTGAGACTGGACCGCAGATGGAGACCAATGAGGGGGTACTCTCACATTGGCAGTATCTGGAGTCGATCAATCACCGCCGGCATCGTTGTTATCGTAAAAAGCTTTAACTATGGATATGACTTGGGAATTTGTGCTGCGTATCTGCGTAGCAGCCCTTTTGGGTGGTGTGATAGGTTTGGAGCGTGAGTATCGCGCCAAGGATGTGGGATTCCGTACCCATTTCCTCGTGGCGATGGGCTCGGCTTTGTTTATGATTGTTTCTGCTTACGGCTTCGAGGATATCGTCTCTCAGCCTGGCCATCGCCTCGACGTGTCGCGTGTAGCGGCTCAAGTGGTGTCGGGTATCGGTTTCATTGGTGCAGGTGCCATCATTTTCAATAAGAACGAGAACGTGATACGTGGACTGACCACCGCTGCTGGCGTATGGGTAACAGCTGCCATCGGTTTGGCCTGTGGAGGCGGTATGTATATTTTGAGTATCGCTGCGACGATTATGGTGCTCTTCGGATTGGAAGCATTTAATTGGTTCTTGCACAAAATAGCTGATCAGTTGGAGGTTTGGGTCGTTGTCCGCTGATCGCTTTCCAGTTGTTTTATGAGTGCTTTCGCATCTGTTTCTATGCGTCGGATGGTAAAGTCGGGCGTGTTGTACGAATAGAGCAGGCTGCGATAGTAGTGTTTCGGATCCTGTTGTGGCAGGAGGAACGGTTTAGTAGCCTTCCCCTCTGCGTCAATGTGGGCCAGATAGATTCGCGTGTAGAGTCCGTCTTCACGTCGACTCGTGAAGAGGAACCAGCGATTGTTTGGCGTCCAGTTGTGCAGACTCTCTGAGCGGTCGCTGTTGACTTCGTCCATAGCTCTACTCTCGCCGGTCTGCAGATCCAATAGCCAGAGGTCGGCCTCTTGGTGCCAGACAGAGAAATAGCCGTAGTCTGCCTGTGTGTACATGATATAGCGACCGTCATACGAAGGGCGTGGCCATGTGACGCTCTTGCCTGTCAGCCTGGCATTGATAAGGGTATCTGCTTTTTCTCCGATCTTTCCGGTTTCAGCATCGAAATGGATACGGCAAAGGCTGTATTTCTCCTGATCATAGTCAGTAGGGTAGACCTGTCTCTTCGCCGTCATATAATAGAGCCACTGGCCGTCGGGTGAGAAGACAGGACAGTTCTCTGCCCAGTATTTTCGCATGACGGTTGTATCGTTGAGAATTGTTTTGGTCTCTGTGTCGTAGACGAAGACGTCAGAGGCTGCATCATACACTTCTATGCGCTTATTGCTCCTGGCGTGGAACATCTGTGAGGTTTTATTGGTGGAGAAGGCACAGTAGCGGCCTCCAGGATGCCAGTAGGGATATACCATCGCGCCGCCAAGTATCTCGTTCTTGGATTGTAGCAGTTCTATTTGGCCATCTTTCACGAAAGCTGTCGCTCCGTGTTCGCCTCTGACATGAAATACGTACCGGCTGGGATCTGCCTGGTTGGCGGTATGGCAGTTGACGCACATACCAGGATGGTCGTTGTTCTCAATCAAGGATGATTCCTCGAATGTACTCAGATTTCTCTGATAGAGACCCATGTGGCCGTAATGCTCATAACCTGGGGCGATACGTCGATAGGTGATGCCCCATGCGCCTAACGAGTCCTCACTGATATGGATTGTGAACTCCCGATATTGCTTCCAGTGTCCTTCTTGCTCAGCGCATACGGTCACTTGCAGGTTTCCGCCCTTGTTCTCAGCCACCAGCTGGCGCCAGTCTTCGAGGTCGAACTCGGCTGTCGCACCGCTGCCTTTCTCTGAGGAATTGGTATGTAGGTTGCCAGACTTAGATCCTTTGAGTGTCACGTCGATGGTTGTGACGCTGTCACTGAGCATCGTGAAATTCAGGGGAGCAATATCTGTTGGGATAGTGACATCGATATAGTCTGGGTAGATGGCCGGCCATTCGTCTATGACCTCCACGTCTTTGGGTGTGGAGATGGTCTGACAGGCAGTCAACAGCCATAGCAGAACTGCCAGACTACAAAAAGAACTGATCTTCGACTTTCTCATGATTCTGACGCAGTTGTTGATAGACAGGATGTTGCTCGATACGTTCTGGGTGCTCTGCCAGAGGCTTGATGTCTTTCAGCCATTTGTCGACGGAGCCTTCTTCCTCTAGGATGGAGATATATTTTCGTGCAATTTCATATTGTCCGGTTACGAGTGCCGTTTCTGTGAGCCGTTGCAGGGCTCGTGTCTTAGCATTGGCGCTCTTGGTGGTTACAAGTGCCTCGAAGGCAGCACGTTGCGCCATGTTCACCATACTGAGTTGGAAATAGACATCGCTCATCATCAGGGCTGCAGTCTCACTACTCAGAACGTCCCTCGAGTTTAAGAGACATTCCATGATAGCTTCCTTGCCAGCCTGTCCCAGTCGGAACTGGGCCAGTCGTAGCACCTTGTAGCAGGCCTGCGATTGGATAGGATGCTCTGCAGCCTCTTCTACGATCTTCTCCCACTGGGTCTTGCGTAGCATGGCGTCGTAGCGCTTCTCTTCATCAGTCCCCGACGCTTCGTCGCTTGTCCCACTGGTGCAGGCACAACACATCAGGACCGCTGTCAGCATCGTCAATAGCACTTTCTTCATGTCTTATTCGTATTTGCTGCAAAATTACGAAAAAAAGAGCAAATAACAAATAAATAGACAAAAAAGATGCCGCATCATCTCGACGCAGCATCCTTTTTAAATACCAAAACAATGTGTCTAATTACTAACTACTATAAAAAACTAACTTTAGAGTTTTCTTATCGTTGTATATTAATTGCCACCACCAACATAAGCTGGGTTCTGGTCGCAAAGCGGATTCTTGAGGATCTCATCCTCAGGAATAGGCATATCCATCTTCAGGTCGTTGTATTCGTAGTCACGATTGGTCCAGGGTACATCCTTCAGATCCTCAACGCTCTGCTTCGGATAGTTGGTGGCTACGTGGTCAGCCATGAAGCCTGACTTCTGCATATCCGGACGGAGGCACCACTCGCAGTTGAACTCCTTACGACGCTCTGTGTTAACGGCAACCTTCCAAACCTCAGACTTGAAGCCCTTGTCAGCTGTATACTTGGTGTAGTATGTCTTAGCATCCTCACGCATGTCGTCGTTGCTGCCGAAGGGGATAGGATACTCCTTGCGGTTCTTATAGAATGGACCACCATCCTGATCTTCACCTTCTGCGCGACCTACCCACTCAGCGAATGAGTTGTAGTAAGGCAGATACTTTGCGGTCAGAGCAGCCTCGTTGCCAGCCTCGAGCTTACCAAAGGCGCGCTCACGCAACTGATCCAGCTGTGCCCAGCCTTCAGCCTCATTACCTGTACGGAAGCAGCACTCAGCATAGTCGAGCATAACGTTAGGCAAACGCTTCCAGTAGATAGGAGTTGGACTCCAGTGTCCGTCAGCCCAGCCCTTATAGTTGGCAGATGCTGTACGCCACATCTTAGAACTCCAGATAGCAGGTGCCCACTCACCATTGTTGAAGTGGAACTGCTTGGTGGTAGTACCAGACTGACCCTTACCAAGAACCTCCTGCAGGTATGGGTTCACACCGTAGATAGCGGGCTCATACCAACCCTCATACTTAGGATCGTAAGCTGAGTTGTTCGGGTCGATCTGAGGAACGGCACCTGTGTAGCAAGAACCTGAACGACGCTTGTCACCCTTCTCATAGCAAGAGTACCACTCCCATGAGAGGTAGAGTGAACCCCAACCACCGTTCTCAGGACATGCGGTATACCACTTCAGCATCAGCTTGGTGGTCAGGTTACCCCACTGTCCCCAGTTTGTACCCTCATCGAGCTGCTCGCACCAGATGGTCTCAGGTCCCCATGCAGAGGCGGGATCCCACAGAGTGGTGAACGACTCGTTCAGTTTGTATGTTCCGCTGTTCAGAATCTGCTTGAAGCAGTCTGCTGCCTTGCTGTAGAGCTGTGCTGCTGCACCAGCATCCTGTGCCTGTCCGTTAGCACCGTCTGTCAGACGATAAGCCTTCCACATGTAAGCATCGCCCAGGTATGCAAGAGCCATACCCTTGGTTGCACGGCCGTAGTTGCCGTCCATAGGCTGCCAGTCAAGCAGGTTGGCTGCTGCCTCGAAGTCTGCGATGATGAAGTCCCACATCTCTGCATAAGTCTCTGCGCGAGCTTTCTGCGGGGTGTTGGTAGTCTCAAGACCTGCCAAGAAGTCGTTGGCACGGCAGATACCGTGATAAACGTGCTTCCAACCGCCGAGGAGCTCAGAAGAACCTGAGTTCCATGCCTGTACGTTCCAGTTCTTATCCCATCCAGTTGCTTGGGTATCGATAGTCGGGTGACAACCTGTGAAAAGGTTGGGCTTGAAACCCCAGTCACCATCATAATCGTCATTCGGGAACATCATATCGTAGACACCATTCAAACCTTTCTTGGCATTGGCATCGTTCTCGTACATAGCATCCATAGCGACGATCTCGTATTGGTTGACCTCCAGGAACTTGTCGTTGTTGCAGGAGGTAAGACCAAGACCCATAGCGCTGCACAGTGCTGTACTAAATAAAATATATCTTGTCTTCATATTTGTATGCTTTAAACTTTTTGTATTTTACCTTCTTACTATATTATTAGAAAGTTACATTGATACCACCCATGAATGTGCGGGGCTGAGGATAACGACCAGTGTCGAGACCTGCGTAGAGTACAGAACCACTACCGCACTCAGGATCGCCGTACTTGTTGTAACCAGAGATGGTCAGCAGGTTGCTTACGCCTAAGTAAATACGAGCCTTCTGGATAGAGAGTTTCTTAGAGAAGTTCTGAGGCAGTGTGTAACCTACCTGGAGGTTAGAGATACGGAGGAAGTCACCGTTCCTTACCCACATGTCGCTGACACGGTAGTTACGGTTAGAGTCGATAATGCTCAGGCGAGGCAGTGAACCGTTACCATTGCGGAATGCCTGATCATAAGCCTCTGCAAGGATGTTAGGAGTACACTGGTCATCAAGCTGACGCATAGAGCTCATCTTCATGGCTGAGTAAGACAGAACGTCCTGTCCGAATACACCATACATATAGAGGTTGAAGTCCCAGTCCTTATAGGTAGCACCTACAGTCAGACCGTAGTTCAGAGCGGGGAATCCGTTGCCGAGGATCTGACGGTCCTCAGAGTCAATTCTACCATCATTGTTGATATCCTTGAACTTCATGTCACCTACTGTCAGTGGGTGGTCTGAGTCAACCTTTGTCATTTCATCGTTGGGAACGCCTGATTCTGAACCGCCTAACTTGGCCAGATAAGCCTGCAGGTCAGCCTGATCCTTGATGATACCGTCGGTAACATAGCCATAGTATGAACCTACAGCCTCACCTTCCTTACAGATTGAGTGGTTGTTCCAGTCACCGTTACCATCGATAGCACCTACCTGAGAACCGTCGTATGCACTTGCACCGTTGTTGCCAGAAGCTGTGTTATAGAGAGGATCACCCATCTTCTTTACCTTATTCTTAATAGTAGAACCAGTCAGACGAGCGTTGAGGCTGAAGTCCTTGTTGAAGTTGTGGTGATAACCAATAGCGAACTCAAATCCCTTGTTCTCAATCTCACCGTAGTTGGTGTAGATCTGAGTGAAACCAGCTGTCGGACGAATCTGCTGATAGAGGAGCAGGTCCTTGGTCTTCTTGATGAAGTAATCCAAAGTGATGTCAAAGTCGTTGAGGAATGCGAAGTCGATACCGATATTGGTCATTTCAGTGGTCTCCCACTTCAGGTTGGTATCAACCAGGTCAGCCTGCCAACCACCCTGACGGTCGCGGTTTCCACCGAAGGCACCAGCAACACCAGGAGATGAGGGATAGAAGATAACGGCGTTGTTACCACCATTAGAGTTCAAAGCTGCGATAGACTTACCAGCGACACCACCGGCGTTACCAGTCTGACCCCAACCTACACGGAGCTTCAGGTTGTCAACGAACTTCACGTCGCGGAGGAATGGCTCCTCAGAGATACGCCATGCACCGGCTACTGAGGGGAATGTACCCCAACGGTTACCACCAGAGAAGTTTGAGCTACCGTCCTTACGTACTGTACCAGTGATGATATAGCGATCCATCAAGGTGTAAGAAGCACGTGCGAAGTAAGAGATCGTGTGTACGTCTGCGTTGTATGCACCATTACCCTGAATGTCGTCGGGCTTGTTGGTCAACTTGATATTGCGGTTTTCAAGAGAGTCGAACTCACGGGCACTGGCACTGGTCCACTGTCCCCAAGACTTGCCAACCTCATTACCGAGCATCAGCGTCAGGTTATGGTTGGTGAAATCCAGGTTGTAGGTCAGATAAGTCTGAAGGCCGAGGCTGTAGCCGTGGCTGTTGTTCAGAGAGAATGCGAAGCTCTGGTCTGATCCTGAAGGAAGCAGAACCTCTGTCCAATTTCCACCAATCTGGTTCCAACGTGTACGACCACCAGTATAGTCAGAGCTGTTGTTGCCCCAGTATGTATAGGTACCCTGGCTGCGGATGTCCAGTTTGTGGTGTGCCAGCTCGAAGAATGTGATGTCGACGAAAGCGGTTGTCTGAATACGGTCGAAACCGTTACGAGCGCGCTCACCGTTCTCCATCTGTGTAGCATAGGGGTTAGCTGCGATAGAGGTGTTACCTTCCCATCCGTTAGGAGTCATCAGGTAACCTGCACCGTAAGAACCAGGAGCACCGTCGGGGTTCGTCAGATACGGATGAATAATCTCCTTGCTGGCGTCGTTCTGATCGTAGTAGTCCAGTGTAGGAGTCATTGAAGCGAAGTCACGAAGTGAAGACAGGTTCTGGTTGTTACCCATAGAGGCGTTAGAACCATGGCTCTCACTGTGAGTGTAGTTGATGTCACCACCAATCTCCAGATACTTGTTGATCTTAGAAGTAATGTTCGCGCGTGTAGTGAAACGCTGATAGTTGGTGTTGATAACCAAACCATTTACATGATTGTAACCGAATGAGATGTTGTATGTGGTCTTATCGTTACCACCGTTTACTGATGCACCGTACTGCTGACGCAGAGCTGCGCGTGTCATCTCCTTCTGCCAGTTAATCTCTCTGAGGCTGCTTGGGTTGGCATTCCAGATCTGGTTGATGAACATAGCACCATCGTTTGACTTAGCCTCCTTGATGGCAGTTGTGTACTGACCGAGACCCAAAACGTCGAGTTTGTAAGGCAGAGTCTGCAGACCGAAGTCGGCTGTAATAGTAATATTGGTGTGACCCTTCTGGCCGTGCTTGGTGGTGATCATCACAACACCATTGGCACCTGCAGAACCGTAGATAGCGGTTGCAGAGGCGTCCTTCAAGATCTCAATACGCTCAATATCAGAGGGATTTACGAAGTCGGCGTTGTTACCAACCTGTACACCGTCTACTACGTAGAGAGGAGAAGCATCACCATTGATAGTTCCGACACCACGGATGCGGATAGCAGCCTTTCCGTCAGGTGAACCGTCCTGCTGTGATACCATCACACCGGCAGCAGCTCCCTGCAGAGCCTGACCGATATTCTGAGGAACACGCTTCATAACGGCTTCCTGGTCTACAGTTGCAACTGATCCAGAGATGTCGCTCTTCTTCATTGTACCGTAACCTACAACAACCACGTCACTCAGCATCTGAGCGTCTTCTTTCATAACGACTGTGATGTTGTTCTTTCCAGCTACCTTCACTTTCTGGGTGGTGTAGCCTACATAAGAGATTTCGAGAGTAGCGTTTGAGGCTGCGTCAACAGAGAAATTACCATTGAAGTCGGTAATTGCTCCAATGTTTGAGCCAGCTACCTTTACAGTTGCACCGATGATCGGTTCACCTGCTTCATCATTCACCGTTCCCTTGACTACGCTCTGAGCCAAAGCTCCCAGAGGGAACAAACAGAGCAAGAACAGTGCCATTAACGGCTTTTGCAGTGATTTAAAATTCCACATAATTTAATGAATTAGTTAGATAATTGTTATGATAATGTAGATTTATAATTGTTATTGTTCGCAATTTCGTGTGCAAAGATATTATAAATTTAACTTAAATACTTTATTTATTGTAACGCAGACTTTGTTTATTAGGTATTATAGTCGCGAATGTTACATTTTGCAAAATCCCTGTTACATTTGCTAAAGTATTTATCTTAATTATAAGTAATATTAATTAAACTATTTATAAGAAAAAGCATCTAATATCATGATTATTTAGTATATTTGCAACCGAAAGTTCAACTATTCACTAACAAAAACGTTAAATAACGCCAATGAAAAAATTACTAAGTTTTGTTTTCATGGGTGTGCCGCTCTTGGCAGTGGCACAGAACCCGGTTATTCGCGATCAGTTCGCTGCCGACCCTACTGCTCGCGTATTTAATAATAAGGTGTATGTCTACCCATCGCACGACATCATGCCTCCTGCCGGACAAAGGCAGGACTGGTTCTGTATGGCAGACTACCATGTGTTCTCTTCTGAGAACCTGACTGATTGGACCGATCATGGTATGATCATTTCTCAGGAGATCGTTCCTTGGGGTAACCCCGAGGGCTATTCCATGTGGGCGCCCGACTGTGTCTACAAGAACGGGAAGTATTATTTCTACTTCCCCAACGCTCCGAAGGGCGGACGTGGCTTTGGCATCGGTGTTGCAACTGCCAGCAACCCGGAAGGTCCGTTCAAGTGTGAGGCAGAGCCTATTAAAGGTGTCTCTGGCATCGATCCCTGCGTTCTCGTCGACGACGATGGTCAGGCGTATATCTACTGGAGTGGCATGGGCATCCGTGGCGCCAAGTTGAAGGGCAATATGCTCGAACTCGATGGAGAACTGCAGGAAGTGCAGTTCCCGAAGCGTGAAGGTATGCCTGAGATGCCGCCGATGAAGGTTGGCGGTCAGGTGATGGAAGGTCTGCCTGAAGGTTTCAAGGAGGGTCCCTTCGCCTTCAAACGTGGCGATTGG
>CACXVS010000064.1 GCA_902771155.1 uncultured Prevotellaceae bacterium | reverse complement strand
TCCTGAACCACACCGATGATGAAACCTACGCCAACAGCCTGCATCGCTATATCGTTGCTGACACCAAAGAACGAGCAGGCCATGGGGATCAGCAACAGCGAACCGCCAGCCACGCCAGAACAGCCACATGCTCCCAAAGTGGCAATCACACAGAGGAACAAGGCGGCTCCAAAAGTCACATCGATGCCCATCGTGTGCGTGACGGCCAGGGTCATCACCGCAATCGTCACTGCTGCACCATCCATATTGATGGTGGCTCCGAGAGGGATGCTCACGGAATAGAAATCCTCGTCGAGCCCGAGTTTCTTGCAGAGAGCCATGTTGATGGGGATATTCGCTGCTGATGACCTGGTGAAGAAGGCGTTGAGACCACTCTCCTTCAGACAGGTGAACAGCAGCGGATATGGATTCTTCTTGAGCATAAGAAATGATATGAAGGGGTTGGATATCATGGTGTTAGCCAACATACAACCCACTAACAATAACAGCAGATGGCCATAAGTGGTGAAAATGTCAAGACCATTCTCGGCTACAGAAGAGAACACGAGTCCGAAAATTCCGAAAGGCGCAAACTGGATAATCCATTTCACAGCCAGTGTGATCACATCAGCAAAGTCTTGAACCACGCTGATGGTCTTCCCATTGGCCACCAGTTTCAGGGAGATGCCCACAATGATAGACCAGAACAGGATGCCGATGTAGTTGGCATTAGCCACAGCCTTCACAGGATTCTCCACCATGCTTATCAGCAGGTTCATAAACACATCTGCCAGCGATTTAGGGGCACTTCCATTGACTGCTTCCGACAGGTTGAGCGTTATAGGGAACAGGAAGCTGCCCACTACAGCCAGCAGCGCAGCAATGAATGTGCTGAGCATATAGCGCGAGATGACTATCTTGAACCTGGGGCCGAGACCTCCGCCAGCCTTTGCTATCGATGCAGACACCAACACAGCCACCAAGACAGGCGCAATTCCCTTCAATGCACTGACGAACACCTGTCCTGGAATGTCAAGGAATGTCCACTGCGGCACGATCAGTCCGAATACAGCACCAATCACCAGCCCGACTAAGATGCGCAGCATCAAACTCGTATCAGTCCATCTCTTAAGAATTGTCTTTATGCTCATGTGGAATGACGTTTTTATTGTTGTTTGTCGAGTTCTGCAAGGTTTTCTGCAATCATTTCGTCAGTGACGGTGTAGTTCTGCAGATCGCCCTTGATAAAGGCTTCGTAGCTTGGCATGTCGATGAGTCCATGACCAGAGAGGTTGAAGAGGATAACCTTCTCCTCGCCAGTCTCCTTGCACTTGTTGGCCTCGCGGATGGTAGCTGCGATGGCATGGGTGCTCTCTGGAGCTGGGATGATACCCTCCGTGCGAGCGAAGAGCATACCAGCCTCGAAGGTTTCGAGCTGTGGGATATCGACACCATGCATGTAGCCGTCCTTAATCAGCTGGCTGATAATCATGCCGGCACCATGATAGCGCAGACCGCCAGCGTGGATGTTTGAGGGCTTGAAGTTGTGACCCAGGGTGTACATGGGGAGCAGTGGGGTATAGCCTGCCTCGTCGCCGAAGTCGTAGCGGAACTGGCCTCGTGTCAGCTTAGGACAGCTGTCGGGCTCGGCAGCGATGAACTCGGTGGTTTTGCCGTCCTTCAGGTTGTGACGCATAAAGGGGAAAGAGATGCCACCGAAATTGGAACCACCACCGAAGCAGCCGATCACGATGTCGGGATACTCGCCAGCCATCGCCATCTGCTTCTCGGCCTCAAGGCCGATAATGGTCTGATGGAGACCTACGTGGTTGAGCACGGAGCCCAGGGTGTATTTACAATTAGGTGTTGTGGTGGCGAGTTCGACAGCCTCTGAGATGGCCGTTCCCAGTGAACCGGAGTGGGTGGGATCCTTTGTCAGGATATCCTTTCCTGCACGGGTAGACATCGAGGGAGAACCCTCAACGACGGCACCGAAGGTACGCATGATCGAGGAGCGGTAGGGCTTCTGCTGCATGGTGATCTTCACCTGATAGACGGCACAGTCGAGGCCGTAGATCTTGGCAGCATAGCTGAGGGCAGCGCCCCACTGGCCTGCACCCGTCTCGGTGGTGACGTTCGTGGTGCCTTCCTGCTTGGCATAGTAGCACTGGGGCAGGGCAGAGTTGATCTTGTGTGAACCCAGCGGGTTGGTACTCTCGTTCTTGAAGTAGATATGGGCGGGTGTGCCGAGTGCCTCTTCAAGGGCATAGGCGCGTACCAATGGGGTAGAACGATAGTATTTATACTTCTCGAGTACATCCTCAGGAATGTCGATCCATGCATGTTCGGTATCCAACTCCTGTACACAGCATTCACGAGGGAAGATGTGTGCGAGGTCGTCGACACCAAGCGGTTGCTTGGTTACTGGGTGAATCGGTGGCATTGGCTTGTTGGGCATGTCAGCCTGAATGTTGTACCACTGTGTAGGAATCTCACTCTCTTGGAGGATGAATTTTTTTTGTTTAGCCATAATTATAAAGTTTAGGATTGGTTATATCCGTGTGCAAAGGTAATCATTTAAATTAAGAATTAAGAATTAAGAATTAAGAAAATTGCAATTTTGATATGATTTTTATGATTTTTGTAACAAACTGTCGAGAAACTCCTTGGGCTGGATGCCAAATTGCTTCTTAAAGCAGGTGGAGAAATAGCGCGGATCATGGAATCCGACACTGTAGGCGAGGTCGCTGACTCGGAGGGTGGGATCCTCCTCAGCCATACGGCGGGCTTCCTTCATACGGACATCGCGGATAAAGGCCGAGACGTTCATGCCAGTGATAGCCTTTAATTTATTATATAAGGTGGAAGCACTGGCACCCATGTCGGCAGCCAGGGCGTCACGGTCGTAATCTTCATCTGCCAGATGCTGGTGTACGAACTCGAGCACACGGTTAACGAAAATCTCCTCGGGGGTCAGGGGCTTGGCCACCTTTGGGCGGACTTCCTCGCCTGCCTCCTGACTGCTTTCGATCTGGATGCGCTTACGGTTCTCGATGATGTTGTCGATGCGCAACTTGAGATCTTTCAGACGGAAGGGCTTGGTGAGGAATTCGTCAGCGCCAGCCTCGAGTGCCTGCTCCTCGTCTTCCTCATTTGTCTTGGCCGTAAGCAGAATGATAGGCAGGTGGTTGTAGTTGGTGTCGCCCTTGATCGTACGCGTGAGTTCGAGTCCATCCATCTCAGGCATCATAACGTCGGAGACAATCAGGTCGAGTGCCTTGGTTTGGACGATCTTCAGTGCCTCAGCACCATTCTTTGCTATGTAGACTCTATAGTAGGCCTTCAACAGCTGTTGCATGAGCATCAGCAATTCGAGGTTGTCCTCGACAATCAGCAGTTTGTAGTTGTTCTCATCATCGGAGTTGTTGTCTGTATCGGCATTGATATCTGGAACGATGCTTTGGAAGTCGACAATGGTATTCTTGGGGATGTTGAAGTCGATCTTATGCTCTTCGTCGATCTGCTCGGGCTTGAAGGCTTCCTTGTAGATGGGCAGTGTGACGGTGAATGTGGTGCCCTTGCCCAATTCGCTCTGACAGTCGATGGTGCCTTGATTCAGATAGACAAGGTCGCGCGTGAGAGCCAGTCCCACACCAGTGCCGATGGTGCGTTGCTCACGGAAATCCCCGACATAGAAGCGTTCGAAGAGGTGTTGCAACTTATCGGATGGGATGCCAACACCCGTATCGCTGACGACGATCCGGATGTGATCATAGGTGTAGTTCGTGGTGGCCTTGATGCTTACCTCACCATTTTCGCTGGAATATTTGGCGGCATTTGAGAGCAGGTTATAGATAATCTTATCGAGTTTGTCGGTATCTATCCATCCCATCATACTCTCGGGCTGACAGGTGATGGTGAATTTCATCTTCTTCTTGAGGAGGAGTGGCTCCAGACATTCTGCTGTCTCACGGATATAGCGCATGACGTCGCCTTGGGTTACCAATAACTTCAGTTCTCCGGCCTCTGACTTGCTGGCCTCGAGGATCTGCTGCAACAGTCGCACCATGCGCTGGATGTTGACTTGCATCAGATCGTAGTCGTGGCTATAGTCAGGTTCCTCTTCCCTGAGCTTATCGACGGAGGCGGAAATCACGGTGAGGGGTGTGAGCAGTTCGTGGGTGATATTGGTGAAGATGGCATTGAGCTGTGTACGCTCTCGGAGTCGTATACTACGCAGGTAGGCGTTCCTTCCTAGCAGGAAGAAAATAATCATCATTGCCATGATGGCCAGTGCTAATAGAATCCGATAATCCATTTATGGTCAGTATTTCTATGTGCAAAAATAGATAATTTCCGTGAATAACCAACATTTTTAGGTAAAAAAGTGATGATTTTGGGCTAAAAATGTTTAAAAATCATGATTTTAGGTGGAAAATCCGCTAAATAACGCATTTTAAACATCAAAAAACGCTTTATGAACATGACTTTTCGAAACTAAGTGTATCTTTGCAGCAGAAAAAGATTTTAATGGTTAAGGTTTATGGTTGATTAATTTAGTTTTTTAAGTAAGTTTTTATGAAAAAGGCTCGTTGTGAAACGAGCCTTTTTTGATGTGATTATGTTTGAAGAGGTTCCTTATTTCAGCAATTCTTCAATCTGCGCCTCAATGTTGGCGATATTCTCCGTTGCTTCGAAGCGTGCAACGACCTGTCCCTTCTTGTTGATAAGGAACTTGGTAAAGTTCCATTTGATGTCGGGCTTCTGCTTGTAGTCGGGATCAGCCTTTGAGAGCATGTCCTCGAGGAGGGGAGCAATCTGATGGCTCATATCCCATCCTGCAAAACCCTTCTGCTCCTGAAGGAACTTGTAGAGGGGATCGGCATCTTCACCATTGACCTTGATCTTCTTGAAGCGGGGGAACTCTGTGCCGAAGTTCAGCTTGCAGAACTCATGGATACTCTCGTCGGTACCAGGAGCCTGCTGTCCGAACTGGTTGCAGGGGAAATCGAGGATTTCAAAGCCCTGTGCATGATACTTCTCATAGAGTTTCTCCAGTTCGTCGTATTGAGGGGTGAATCCACACTTGGTTGCTGTATTGACAATCAGCAACACTTCATTGGCGTACTCTTTCAGAGATACGTCTTTGCCTTTTCTGTCCTTGACAGTGAAATCGTAAACGGTTTTCATTTCTTATTTTATAGACGTGTTAAGTTCTTGGGTACAAAGTTACAAAAAAGAAGTGAAAACACGAATGTTTTCACTTTTTTTCACTACTTTTTTTAAGTAAAAAAGACGCGTCATTGGCATATGCAACTACCAAGAACGCGCCTTTATAAATTTGCGGCTATAATTCTTACTTCTTCGCAGCCTTACCGTAGCGGCTCATGAACTTATCAACACGACCTGCGGTGTCAACGAGCTTGCTCTTACCAGTGTAGAACGGGTGAGAGGTGCTAGAGATTTCGACTTTTACCACTGGGTAAGTTTCGCCTTCGAATTCTACTGTATCATTCGTCTTTGCTGTAGACCTCGAAAGGAACATATCGCCGTTGGACATATCCTTGAATACGACGGGGCGATAGTTTTCTGGATGAATACCTTTTTTCATTTTTGAGTTAAATATTAATGTTTAAATACAATTTTCGCATAAAGCGGGTGCAAAGGTACGAAGTTTTTTTGGAATCTACAAACTTTTTTGCCCCTTTTTCTTTGTTTGCTCAGATTTTTGTGGTATATTTGCACTCATAAATGATCATATATGAGAATATTACTATTAATTTTAGGGGCTTTCTTGGCAACAACGACAGTCAGCGCCTCCCGTCCAGACGGCGGAAAGGTCGACTATGCGATTGGCTTTTATAACCTGGAGAACTTGTTTGATACCTGTCATGACGAAGGCAAGAACGATTATGAGTTCCTGGCTGAAGGTACCTTTAAATGGACTGGGGAGAAATATGTCAACAAGTTGCATAACATGGCGCGTGTGCTTTCCGAGATGGGTACCGACAAGTTGCAGGAAGGTTGCGCAGCCATCGGGGTGGCTGAGGTGGAAAACGCCAGATGTCTGACGGATCTCTGCAACGAGGCTCCGCTCAAAGCCCGCAATTATCAGTTTGTGCATATCGAGGGGCCAGACCAGCGTGGTGTGGACTGTGCCTTGCTCTATGACCCTGCCCGTTTCAGTGTGCGAAACGTGAAGCTCGTACCTTATATATATAGGTTGCCAGAGGATGCCAACCGTGCCAGTCGTGGATTCCTGATTGTGAGTGGTACACTGGCTGGAGGATGACCCGCAGGTAAAGCTGCTGATTATGGGCGATATGAACGACGATCCTCAGGACCCTTCGATGGCAAAGTGTCTGGGAGCCAAGCGCGAAAAGGCCGAGGTAGGCGAGGGCGACCTCTATAATCCTTGGTGGAACGTGTTGGCTGCGGGTGAAGGCACCCTGCAGTTCCAAGGTTCATGGAATCTGTTCGACCAGATTATCGTCTCGTCATCACTCTTGGGAGACACAGGTCTGAAACTGACTGACTATCAAGTGTTTCGTCGCCCTTATCTGATTCAGCAGGATGGTCCTTACAAGGGTAATACCCTGCGTACACATGCTGGCGGCCAGTGGCTCAATGGCTATAGTGACCATCTGCCGACGGTGGTGTACTTGGAGAAGTGAAAAGTGAGAAGTGAAAGGTGAAAAGTGAAAAGTAAATAGTATATGATTATTATTGGAATCGCGGGCGGTTCAGGTTCAGGCAAGACCACCGTCGTAAAGCGTATTGCCAAGGCGCTGCCTCCTCGTTGTGCAGCAGTCATTCCTTTGGATTCGTATTATAATGACACTACCGATCTGACACCGGAGGAGCGGAAGCAGATTAACTTCGACCATCCTGATGCCTTCGACTGGAAACTGCTGACAGAACATATCAAGAAACTGAAAAACGGTGAGGCCGTCGAACAGCCCACCTATTCCTATGTCATCTCCAATCGTCTGCCAGAGACCGTCCATGTAGAGCCGAAGCCCGTCATCATTCTCGAAGGTATCATGACGCTTCATTACAAGAAACTCCGTGATATGATGGATCTGAAGATTTATGTAGACACCGACAGTGACGTGCGCCTGATCCGTAATATCCGTCGTGATGTCGTGGAGCGTGGACGTACCGTCGAAATGGTGCTCGACCACTATGAAAACGATGTGAAACCCATGCACGAGCAGTTTATTGAACCCACGAAGAAGTTTGCCGACCTGATCATTCCTTGGGGACGTGAGAACAAGCGTGGCATCGATATCCTGAGAACCTATATCCAAGGGTTCACAGAAGAGGTGATAGAGGAATTGGGCAAGAGGTAATGGAGGTAGAGCGTCATCCTTTCCAACCATTTCTCCCTAAAGGTGCCAGGCTACTGATGCTTGGCACTTTTCCTCCTTCGGAGAAGCGATGGTCGATGAAGTTCTATTATCCGAATTTCATCAACGACATGTGGCGCATCTTCGGACTGCTCTTCTTTCAGGATAAGGATTATTTTGTCGATGCTGCCCATAAGTGTTTCCGTTTGGAGCAGTTGGTTCCTTTTCTCGAAACTCAAGGTATCGCCCTCTTTGATACCGCTACGCGTATCCGTCGCACGACGGGTACTGCCTCAGACAAAGATCTGGAAATCGTGGAAGAGACAGATCTCCGTCAGATGGTGCGCGACCTTCCTTTATGCGAAAGTATCGTTACGGCAGGTCAACTGGCCACAGAAATAGCCTGTCGCCAGTTTGGTGTTGAACCTCCAAAGGTGGGTGAATATGCCGCCTTCGCATTCGAAGGCCGTCAGTTGCGTCTCTATCGCATGCCCAGCAGTTCTAGAGCTTATCCGATGAAGTTGGAACGGAAAGCTGAGTATTATCAGCGGGTGCTTCGTCCTTGACCTCTTCAGCCGTCAGTTCCTCGGTATTCTCTACGACCTCCTCTGCCACTTGGATCTCCTGCGCCTCCCTGAATTTCTTCTTGTCAGTGTGGAATTTGATGGAATTGATTAATTCTGTCACGCCATAGAGCAGCGAGCACCAACCCAGAATGAGCATCGCCATACTGGCAGGAACCATGGGCTTGATGATGACATAGAGACCAATCAGCAAGATGACAGACGGGAACACCCAGTAGCCTAAGCCTACCTTACCAAACCTACGGGCGTTGATCAGGTTCATATACTGGTTGATAGCTCCCAGAATCAGAATGCCGCCGATGATATACATCAGGGCAGTGATAAAGATGTTGGGTGTCAGTGCAAGCAGGAATCCCAGAATCAGACTACCCACACCAACGATGGGAAAGGTGGGTTTCTCGCCTGCCACCACGCGTCCCTCGGCATCAATGATCTTATACTCCGACACGTTTTTGCGGGCGTTTATATAGACAATCAGTGAAATCAGTCCTGAAAGCAGGAACAGGACACCGATGGCCACAGTGATCCACGTAACAGTATTATCTGGATATTTAATCAATAGGATACCGACGGCGATGGCACAGATGGCACGGAAAACAGAACTTTGTAATATCTTCATATACGTTATTATCTTGATTTTGCGCTGCAAATTTACAAAAAGTTTATAGTGCAAGAAATTTAAATAATTATGACCACATTATACTTAGTCAGGCATGGAGAAACGGTGGATAATGCCCGTCAGATCATGCAGGGACAGACACAGGGGGAGCTCAATGAGAACGGTATTCTCCAGGCTACTCAGTTGAGTGAGACATGGAAAGACCGTCAGCTCGATGCCATTATCGCCAGTGACCTGAAACGTTCTGTCGATACTGCAAGGATAATCGCAGAGCCTCATGGACTTGAGGTGCAGACGACCCCTTTGCTGCGTGAGCGCGACTGGGGCAGTTTTACAGGACGCTTTATCCCTGAACTGAAGGGCGAGGTGTGGCCCGATGACATTGAGACATTAGAAAACCTTCTTTCCAGGGCTGGCGAATTCATCGCTTATGTCAGGGCGACATTCCCGGGAAAGAAGGTGCTGGCTGTAGGCCATGGAATCATGAACAAGGCCATCCAGGCAGTATATTATAAAAAGTCAATGAGCGATATTCAGAGGATGTCGAATGCGGAAGTCCGTACGCTCGAACTGTAGCCTTGTTTATCTGTGGCCTCCGAAGTGACCGCCACCACCACCTCGTGAACCGCCAGAGTGAGAACCTCCACCGTGAGAGCCACCAGAGAACGAACCACCAGAGTGAGAGCTTCCAGAGAACGAACCGCTAGAACGAGAGCCGCCTGAGAATGAGCCTCCGAAAGAGTGAGAGGGACGGCTGGGGTTGCTGCCGTGTCCCATATAGCTTCCATGGCGCGAACTGCTGTTCATGTGAGAATTCTCAGTGAGGCGTGAAGGCGCTCTGTTCACATTTGAACTGCTGCTGTAAGAGCCGCTATTCGGTCTGTTGCCATAAGAACCACCACTCGGTCTGTTGCCGTATGAGCCACCGAAGCTGTTGCTTGGTCTGCGATTCACGTTACCGTTTCCAGAATTCATTGGACGGTTGTAGCCTGAGGCATTGCTGCCGATCCTACCTCCATGATGGCCATGATTCGGTCCTGCTGTGATGCGTGTAGAGCTGTGATGAGGTGTGCGGAAGTCACCACGGTTCCAACGGTCGTGCATGCCGAAGTGCGCTCTTGGGGATGAACGGAAGTGCTCTCTGCGTCCGTAGTAGTAGCCATGTCCGCCATGAATATGCCAGGCATGTCCGCCGCGATAGGTAGCATAGAAGTGCGGACGCCCGAAGTAGAAATAGTCACGGTGCGGATAGCGGCGATAGACACCGAAGTGCCAGTAGCCTGCCTCCCAGTAGAGCGGACGATAGAAATAGTTAGCTGCCAGATAGGCACTCCACTGCCAGTCGAGCAGGATATAGCTGAGATCGAGATTCCTGCGCTCCCAGTAGGTGCCGAAAACATCTGCACGTCCTGTTACCCCCATCAGGTAGTCGAGATTGATTTCGTAAGCTGCCTCGTACTGCTCGTCAGTCAGATTCAGCTCGTATGCCATCTTGTCGGTGAGGAACAGAGCCTCGCTGCGGGCCTGCTCGTAGCTCATTGCGCTTGCCGCCATCGTTGTGGTCAGCATCACCATCAGTGCGAAAAACATCTTCTTCATAATCGTATCATTTTTGCTTGTTCGACATTCTTTTTCTGTTTCACAGTGCAAAGAAACGACAAAATCGGCAGGTTTGCAAAGGATTTTCCCTAAACAGGGAGGGGATTTTCCCTATAAGTGTATCTTTTCTCGTTTTTTTTTGTAATTTTGTACCCGATATGAGATATTTCGCTTCTATATTATTAATAATGTGTAGCTATCAGACTGTCAGTGCAGAGAATCGTTCGCTATTCGACAGTCTGCAGTATCGTGTGGAGATGCAGGCTACACTCTCCAGTGGCGATCATACCCCCTTGTGGCTGAATGCCAACAAGTACGGTTTGAGTTCGCTGAAGACTTCGAATGGTTATCTTCGTGGTGCTCTCCAGCGCCCGCTCTCCCTCGATGATGGCCGTAAGTGGGGCATTGGCTATGGTGCCGATCTGGCTGTGGCTGCAGGTTTTACTAGTACGCTGGTAGTGCAGCAGGCGTATGTCGAAGGCCGCTGGCTGAAAGGTGTACTCACAGTAGGTGCCAAGGAACAGCCGATGGAACTGAAGAACCAAGAGCTGAGCACAGGTTCGCAGACACTTGGCATCAATGCCCGCCCAGTGCCTCAGGTGCGACTTGCCCTTCCCGACTACTGGGCGATTCCCGGAACCCGAAAATGGCTGTCTCTCAAGGGACATATCGCCTATGGTATGTATACTGACGATAACTGGCAGAAAAACTTT
>CACXVS010000063.1 GCA_902771155.1 uncultured Prevotellaceae bacterium | reverse complement strand
ACTAAGCCCATCTTCTTCTTCGACATCTACAACACCTTCCGCTTTAAGCACAGCTGGCAGTTGGAGGCCAATGCCAACATCCAGACAAAGGGTGATGTATTGAACTTCCGTATTCTCTCACCTTCGTATAATGTCAGTTTTGTGGTACAGAAGTGCTGGTTGAAGAATGATGCCCTATGCCTGCGTGCCAGCATCAGTGATGTGTTCCAGCGTAGCGTACAGGATATGGCTCATGATTGTGGCTTCTTCTATACTGTGCAAAAAACACGAAGCCGTAGTCACCGCCTGGACATCTCTATCCGTTACACCTTCAATGCTCAGAAGAGCAAGTATAAGGGAACAGGTGCAGGTAAAGCAGAGCGTCAGCGAATAAGTAATTAATCATCGTTACATTTTACCCCTTTTTATCCCTAAAATTTGGTTATATCTGCAACTATTTATATCTTTGCAGACGAAAACAAATAATAAGATGAAGCAGGAAATCAATCCCAAGGATACCAATCGTGCCATCGCCTTCGAGTTGTGGATGAAGTCGCCCATGCCGATGGTGACGCTCACCAAGACGTTCGATGTGACACGGCTCCGTAAGGTAAGTCGGCGACGGGGGCTGAAATTCAACATGCTGCTCTGCTGGTGCATCGGCCGTGCTGCATCAAAGATAGATGAGTTCTATATGTTGCCCAAGGACGGGAAACTGTATAAATACGACCGTATGGCCATCAACGTGATAGCGGACAACATCAAGGGCGGACTGAGCTTCTGTGACGTTGCCGTCTGCGACGACCTGGAGGCGTTTAATGCCAACTACCTGGATCTGACGGAGACCATCAGCCAGACGTGTCAGGACATCTTAGACGATGAGGCTGTGATAGTCGGCACGTCGGCAGTGACCGGGACGGAACTCGACAGCATCGTCAACCAGTACAGCGGCATCTTCACCAATCCCTTCCTGGCCTGGGGCCGCTACCGCAAAGGCTGGCTGAAGACTACCCTACCCATCTCCTTCCAATTCCATCACGCCCAGATGGATGGCTCACATGCCGCCCGATTCTTAGAAGAATTGCAAAAAACAATCAATACGATATAAATAAGAAAATGTATAAAACCCGCAATTTACCCAACACCCGAATCGATGTGGCCGATGCCCTGAGAGGTATCGCGGTGGCAGGCATCATCCTGTATCACTCGGTAGAGCACTTCGACATCTTCACCGAGGATCCGATAGTCCATACAGCTGCTCTCAGGCAAGATGTACGGTATCTTTGCCATGCTCTTCGGCTTGAGTTTCTTCATCATGAACGATAACCAGCAGCAGAAAGGCAAGAATTTCTCTGGGCGCTTTGCCTGGCGTATGTGTCTGCTGTTCCTCTTCGGTGTTGTCAATGTGGCCTTCTACGACGGAGACATCCTGATGCTCTATGCATGCTACGGTCTGCTGCTCATCCCCGTCAGCTATCTGCCATCGAAGTGGGTGTGGTGTATCATCGCCTTGCTGGCCATACAGCCCGTAGAACTTTATTGTCTGCTGACAGGTACCACGATCGACCACAGCACCTTGTGGGAAATGTATGGCAAGGTCATCAGTACACACGAGCATGGTACATTCTGGGAGAACACCCTCACCAACCTGCGATACGGTTTTGAGTTGAATCTGCGCTATAATGTCTTTAGCGGACGTCTGACACAGTTGCTTTGTCTTTTTATCCTCGGTATGCAGTTGGGCAGACAGAGGCTTTTCTACAATGAGGAACGCCATCTCAAGATATGGCACATCATTCTTATTTACTCTGCCATCACAGTCCTTGCATTGAGTTTTGTGGATTTCGGTAATCTCGACCCATGGCTTAAGCCTATCTACAACCTCATCATCCTATTAATGATAGTTTCTGCAGTAGTCTCAGCCTGGTATGCTTTCGAGGGTGTTCGTCGAGTGCTTCATCATCTCTGTATCTTTGGACGTATGAGTCTTACCAACTATCTGCTCCAGTCCATCATCGGCTGCTTCATCTTCTGCGGCTATGGTCTTGCCTGTTATCGCTATTTAGGTGTTACCTATGCCGTTATGGTTGGATGTGGAATGGTTGTTTGCCAGTATCTTTTTGCACGTTATTGGTTTGCCAGCCATTCTCGGGGACCGTTAGAAGGCCTTTGGAGAAGACTGACATGGATTTAACTTCGGGTATTGACTTGAGTTGTTAGCTATTATTGCGGTAAGAATTGGTCGTACATTCTCAGACGCTCCTCAGAAACTGGAGCCTTTCCGTCTCTGATTTTGCTTACGATGAAAGCCAACTTCGTTGCAATGAAGGGATAGAGTTTGCGTACCTCGGTCTCCAACACCTCCTTTGAGTCAGTACCATAGTACACTGGTGCAAAAGCATTCCAGTGAGCCTTCAACGAGTCGTTGTCCAAATGGAAGATGTTGTCGGCTCGATCAGGACTTAGGAAGTGCGATGAAAAGTACATCATACACAGGTCCCACTGTGGTACGCCATAGGCAAAGTCGCCCACGTCAATCCAGAGGTCACGCTGTCCGTCGGTGATGATGTTGCCGATGTGCAGGTCGCCATGCAGACAGGTAGGCGTGGATGGAACGGTATCGAGAAACCGATGGAAACGCTCTTTGTAGGCATCGGGCAGATTCTCGAATTTGTCAATCCACTCACCCACCAACTCTTTCATGTCGGGCAGACGTTTCGTGTCAGCAGGTGTCTCGTGAATCTTCCGTGCCAGCCTGGCAAAACGTTCCGACAGCGGCACTAACTGGTCAGGCTCCTGTGAGATGATTCGGGTGAATGAGCGCTTAGGACTTATCAGTTCATACTCTGCGCCAAAACGCTCACCGTCAGTAATCAGACGTATGGGTTTCGGTGTGGGTAGTCCGGATTCATAGACCACCTGATTGATGTGGAACTCGCGCGCAGCATTGTCGGCAGCAACACTTGACATGAACAGCTTAGCCAGTGTCTTGCCGTCCTTGTGGTTGTAGGTAAGGGCTGTTCCACCCTCACCGGTCTGGATGTAGTCATCCAAGTTGATTCTCTGTACGTCGTTGTCTATCATATCGCAGATTTATTGTTTTAGAGTAATATACGCCACAAAGATACGATTTCTTTTGCAATTATTCGCCTATTCGTCACAAATTCGTGCAGATTATATCAGAAATTTTGTGTTTTACGCAATAATTCGTAATTTTGCAGTATCAAACAAATAACAACATGAAACAAGATATATATTCCATAGATGGTATTCACACATGTCCAGAACTGATGGAGTGTGTAAAACAGGTGGGATTCCTGCCGCTGTTAGAGAGTGGCATACAGGGATATGCTGCAGAGAGTCTGATGGCTGAGGAGTGCCGTTTTACACAGTTTGAGGATGGAACATGGGAGTGGCCCCTTTGGCAATGGAAAGGTTCGGTGGTGCGTGAGGGCGACTGCGTCTATGGAAAGTTCTTTGCTGGCAAGGCAGGCTTTATCAGTCGAGAGTGGTGGCCCGATTTCTACAATTGGCGACGCAACAAGAATCCCGTACCTGAGGAGGGCAGTATCGAGGACATTATCCTAACCACATTACGCGAACATGGCAGTATGATAAATCGCGAACTGCGAGCCGCCTGCGACTTCACGGGAAAGAACATGCGCTCGAAGTTTGACGCCTATATCGGCCGCCTGCAGATGGGGACATTCATTATCACCGAGGACTTTGTCTATCCCGTTGATAAACACGGACGGGAATACGGCTTTGGCTGGTCACTGCTAACTACCCCTGAGCATTTCTTAGGCATCGAGGCTTGTCAAGTTTCCAAACGAACACCCGAGGAATCTTATCAGCGCATGGTGGAACATTTGTCGCAGCTGTTACCTGATGCCACGGAAAAACAAATCAGGAAGTTGTTAAAATAACAAATACCTTTATCTTTAACAATGGCATAACTATACCTTTCAGAAACGAACGGCGACACTACCTTTGAAATCTTTTTCCATAACTTATATGAGTCTTTGGATTAAATCTAGTGATACTTCCTTAGAAACCTATTTTCCTTCCATCAATGTGGCAGTGCGCACTCTTGACAAGGTCTCTGGAGTCATCTGAAGATAACTGGCAATATACACTAATGGAGCACGAAGCACCAACTGAGGCTGATTCTTTACCAGTTTCTGGTAACGATCCTGTGCACTCTCAAAGCGCAACATATCAGCATGGTGCTGCGACAGAATGAGGGATTCTTCCAAGATCTTACGATACAGGATCTGAATGTTGACGCTTTTCATAGCCACAGCTTCGAGGTCAGCTTTGGGTATGGCAATAAGAACTGACGGCTCAAGCGCCTTAATCTGCAACTGAGATGGCTGCTCACGGAAAAGACTCTCGATACACATGACAATCGAATTCTCTGTCGCCATATACTCGGTCAGTTCCTTGTCGTTCTTGAAATAATACTGTCTAACCAGTCCTTTTACAACCCAAAAGATATTTGTGCATGTGTCGCCTTCTTTCAGGATCATCTCGTTTTTTGCAAATTTCATAGGCACAAGAATGCTTTCGAGCAGGTCAAGCTCGTCATGTGTCATTGTGCTGTAACGACGTGCTAATTCTCTCGCAACGTCTCTGGTTGTCAAACTAATACTTGGCATAGGTCTTTTTTAAAGTTTTTAGTCTAATTTCAACACTGCAAGGAAGGCTTTCTGAGGCACCTCCACATTACCAATTTGTTTCATGCGTTTCTTGCCTCGTTTCTGCTTCTCAAGCAGTTTGCGCTTACGGCTCACGTCACCACCATAACACTTGGCTGTTACATCCTTGCGCACTTGTTTTACAGTTTCACGGGCAATGATCTTTGCACCGATGGCGGCCTGGATGGCAATATCAAACTGTTGACGCGGAATCAGTTCCTTCAGTTTCTCACACATACGGCGACCAAAGGTGACGGCATTATCCTGATGCGTCAATGTCGAGAGTGCATCAACAGGCTCTCCGTTGAGCAGGATATCCAACTTGGCCAACTTGGAAGGACGGAACCCGTCAACATGATAGTCGAACGAAGCATAACCCTTGGATATCGACTTCAACTTATCATAGAAGTCAATCACGATCTCGCCCAATGGCAACATAAAGTGAAGCTCTATACGATTACCGCTAACATATTGCTGGTCAATCAGTTCTCCTCGCTTGTCGAGACAGAGAGTCATAATGGGACCGATATAATCAGCCGCCGTAATGATGGAAGCCCTGATATAGGGTTCCTCAATGTGCTCAATCATCGTCAGGTCGGGAAGACCAGAGGGATTATGCACCTCCTTTACCTCTCCCTGTTTGGTATAGCACAGATAACTTACGTTAGGCACGGTGGTGATCACATCCATATCAAACTCACGGTCGAGTCGTTCCTGAACAATCTCCATGTGGAGCAATCCCAGGAAACCGCAACGGAAGCCAAATCCCAATGCGACAGAACTCTCTGGCGTAAATGTCAGCGAGGCATCGTTCAACTGAAGTTTTTCCAACGATGCACGAAGATTCTCATAATCAGTGGGATCGATGGGGTAAACACCGGCGAATACCATGGGCTTAACCTCCTGGAATCCCTCGATGGCAGCAAGGCACGGATTAGCAACGTGGGTTATCGTATCACCCACCTTCACTTCCTTCGAATTCTTGATACCACTGATAATATAGCCCACGTCACCAGTACGCAGTTCCTTACGTGGAATCATGTCCATCTTCAGCACACCAATCTCGTCGGCATCGTACTCCATGCCTGTATTGAAGAACTTCACATGATCTCCCGTATGTATCACACCGTTGACAATCTTGAAGTAGGCAATGATACCCCTGAATGAGTTGAACACCGAGTCAAAAATCAATGCCTGGAGAGGAGCATTCTCGTCACCCTCAGGATGAGGAATGCGCTCAACCACAGCATTCAGGATTTCTTCAACGCCCTCGCCTGTCTTACCCGAAGCACGGATAATATCAGTACGGTCACAACCAATCAGGTCGATAATCTCATCCTCCACCTCGTCGGGCATGGCTGAGGGCATATCAATCTTATTAATGACTGGGATGATTTCCAGGTTATGGTCGATGGCCATGTATAGATTGGAGATGGTCTGAGCCTGAACACCTTGGGTGGCATCTACTACCAGCAAAGCACCCTCGCAGGCAGCAATCGAACGCGAAACCTCGTAAGAAAAGTCAACATGTCCCGGGGTGTCGATCAGATTCAGGATATATTTCTCGCCCTTATATGTATATTCCATCTGGATGGCGTGACTTTTGATGGTGATACCACGCTCACGCTCCAGATCCATATCATCCAGCATCTGACCTTCGGTGACCTGAATGGTCTTCGTAAACTCCAACAATCTGTCGGCCAAGGTGCTCTTACCGTGGTCGATATGTGCGATGATACAGAAATTCCTAATATGATTCATTAAAATTATATGTCCTTTGAAGTGCAAAGTTACAAAAAAAACATCGTAAATCTTATATTTTTGCTTTTTTTTGTATCTTTGCACCCAAAAATAGCATTCGTTATGAAAAAGTTTTTGATATTTATTGTCTTTACAGTTCTATTTACTGCCTGTCAGGAGTCTTTAGAAGACCGGTGCGCCCGTGAAGCGAAAGAATATACGCGGAAGAATTGTCCTGTCAAGTTAGATAATACAACGACGCTCGACAGTATGACCTTCGAGCGTGAAACCCACACGTTGCATTATTACTATCGTCTCACAGGCTTTGCTGATCAGGACAGTATCCAAAGACCATTTTTGGTTGACATGCTGAGAAATGAACTGAAGAACACCACCTCACTGAGAGTGTATAAGGAAAACAAATTCCGTTTTGCCTATACCTACCATTCTGAAAAGAATCCTCAGAAGGTACTGTTGGATGTTGTGTTTACAGAGAAAGACTATCAATAAAAAAAGATTCCCCGCCTTCATCAAGCGGGGAATCATTTTATGGGTTAATCTGTAATCTCCTCTGGTTTCATGTTGGTGTAAACCGTCTGTACATCGTCGAAATCCTCCAACTTCTCAACCATCTTGTCGATGGTCTCACGCTGCTCGGCAGTGACGTCTTTCAGATCGTTGGGGATACGGGTAAACTCAGCGCCAGTTACAAACTTGAGGGATCGCCATAGATGGTGATGCTGTTCTCCTCTTCGTCCTCGTCGTACTCATCCTCTACACCATAGTCAATCAGGTCGAGAATCAACTCGTCCATATCCAGTCCGTCCTTCTTCTTGAAAGTAAACACGCTCTTGTGGTCGAACAGGAAACTCAAACTGCCCTGTGTTCCCAGATTTCCGTTAAACTTATTGAATACGGAACGAACATCACCCACGGTACGTGTGGTGTTGTCTGTCAGTGTCTCCACGAAGATGGCAATTCCGTGAGGGCCATATCCCTCGTAGGTTACCTCCTTGTAGTCGCTCTGGTCCTTACCCATCGCGTTCTTGATAGCACGC
>CACXVS010000062.1 GCA_902771155.1 uncultured Prevotellaceae bacterium | reverse complement strand
TCCCGATTTTATTACTTACCATAGTTGGTTATTTAACTTTGCCAATTTCTGGTGGTTTTAAATTACGAAATTTTGGCGGTACAAAGTTACGTATTACAATGAAGAGGGGTGGGATTAAAGAAGGGGCGCGCATCACTGCGGACCCCTTCAGCCAACAATCTATGAATAACTAAAACCTATTATTACTTATCTGAGAGACCCATCTCAACAGTGCAAAATAACTGGGCCATTTTGTTTCAAGTAATATCTAAAAAAGGAGAGCTGTCCCCTTCAAATATACTTTCTGTAATTGGATCACGCATATAAGCTCGGTATGCATCCATATCTTCCATAGACAATTCGTCAGAAAGGCATACAGAAAGCGAATGCTTTGCCATCGCTTTATTAAGACTATCATCAATCATCTCTCTTATTTCATCATAGTCAAGATCTGCATCATTAGAGTCTACACTTATGACACAAAATTTGGGGCATACCCATAAGAAGACAATGGCATGAACTTCTTTATATTTATACACAAAGTATATTACTCCCAATAAAGGAGACTGACCACATTTTTTCAGATAAGTTTTGTTGCCATTTGGACTCGTAACTTCTTCCACCTCACCGCCACGATAATTATCAACCATGAAATTCCATAATAATTTGCGTCTTTCTTCAATAGACAATTCTTTGGAATCAGGTCCAACACTGTCAATATCTACTTTTAGGAAACGATGTTTTTGCCAGTTAAATCGAATTTTACGTAATCTCTTGATCATTTCCAAAACCTGATCTTCACTTATTTTTGATTCCATATTATATCTTACTTAAAATTGGAAAGATTACCAAGAGCAAAGTTAAAATAAATTAACTCTGATTTTTTCTGATGATCCAAACTTGATTTTTCAAACTCAATAGACAAAAAATGCTTAGCCAAAACCTTATTTAGACTACACTCCAATGCTTCAACTATAATATCTACATTATTATGATCTTCATTTCGATTATCACTTCCTATATCTACACTATGATCGGTGATAAAATAGTTCACAAGGTATTTTTCGTTATCGGATGAGTAAATCACTGAAGCAAGACCCTGCGCTGGTTCATCTTGATACTCTCTGATAAATGTCCTTTCACCGTTAGGGGTTGTAACTGATAATAGTTTCTTCTCACTGAAATCATCTTTCAGTACCTTCCATAACTTTAAGTTTTTCTCCTCATATGATGATTTTTGGGCTTTAGTCCCAATACCAAATATTCTTGCAGAATAATATGTGCAATTCTCTTTAAGTTGCATAATTAATTAGTTTAAATAAATAAAACAATAAAGGATGTTTTCACTTCATAACCGTTTATGAAGCGAAGGACAAAAAGCTTTGCCCCAAGAGGGATAGATATTTATGATGGAGAATTCTCAAGGCGGGCACCCATCTTCAGGAAGGCTGCCCAGCATTTTGAGTCAATATTCGGTTTTCTCATCAAATTTAAGAATCTGGTTTGTTATTTTTGCGTTGCAAAGGTAATGTTTTTTTTGAGATAAACAAAAAAGTTGCTCCAAAATTTGAGCTGAAACTCAAATCTTGGAGCAATGCAGTAGAAACGTCGTCACATCAGAGTTTGAAACCGACGTTGGCGAGGAACCAGCGGCCCTGCTGGGGGATGAGGTTGGTATTCATGCCACTGCGGTTGTAACTGGTGTTAAACAGGTTGTGGATGTTCAGACCGAAGGTGACTGGGCCCAACGTATATTCGCCACCAAGATTGACGATGGCTCGGGGTGACATCTCCTTATGCATGATGGTGTAAGGGGCGAGTGCTAAGGCTGCTTCTCTTGCAATCATTGCTCCCTTCTCATCACCTGCCAAGTCGCACTGAATGGCTTTGTAGATTTCTTTATCATATAAAAGAACATTGTTGAGGTCGGTATTGTGGCTGGTCTGCTTACTCTCGAAAAGGATGTGGGTGTGTAGTTTCAGTTGTGGCAACACCTGCCATCCCAGAACAAGGTTCGACATGATGGCTGGGGTATTGTTATTGGCATCAATATTGGTGTTATAGGCCTCTTTCACTAAGTCGCCCATGCTCAAGCCCATGAGGTTCGACTTAAAGGTGTTTGTCCAGGTGAGGTTGAAGTCGGCTGTAAACTTCGGCTGCTTATAGGAGGCCATCAGTTCCACGCCGCAGGTCTCGTTCTTACTGGCATTCTTGTATACCAAGAGATGCGTCATAATAAGATCGTTGGCCCGGTTATAGAAGCCGTTGATCTCGAAATTCAAGCCTTTAATCCAGTTATTTCCACCGAAGGTGAGTTGGAAGGAGTGGACACGCTCGGGCGAGATGCTCTCAACATTCTTGGGATTACCGCCGAGCATCATCATCAATATGATATTGGTCTTACGGTAGATATAGGGGGCATCGACAAACGACTTGGAGTAACTGAGTTTCAGGTTCCACTTGGGTTGCAGCAGGATCAGTGCGATTCGAGGTGACAACTCATTGGCTTTGGTATCATCAAAACGCGACTTATAGTCGTAGCGCAGTCCGGCATTCAGGATCAGCGATCGCCACTGGTGCTTCAGTTGCAGATAGACGTCGGCATTATTCTCACTGCCCTGCCCCGCTTGAAGTATGTCAGGATTATCCACAGATGTTTTTCCGAAGTCATAGTTTATCTGATAGCGGAAGTCATCGGAACGGAAGTGACCATACTCAGCACCGAAACTGATGCTACCCTTATGGCCGTTGCCCATGTCGTAAGCATAGTTACCCTTCACCTGGAAGCCATAGTTCTGCTCCTGCCCATTCATATAGCGCGAGATGCCACCATATATATTGAGCAAGGAGTCCTGCACCTCATTTAAGTCGAGCGCATAGGCCAAATTAGGCATCGGACTGTCGCTGATGGCCTGATAACGCGTATAATCCGACTTATCATAAGTGAGGGCATACCTGAGATTCAGGTTTCCCAACAGGTGACTGTAACTCAGATCGGCATGGTGGGAAGTGTTGCTGAAACTCGGTTTCAACCCATTGTAGGAGAGGTAACGCTCACGGTCATAGCTTTTAGCCATCGATGTCATGGTGTAAGGCGCCACCTTCTGTGAGAAGTGCGTATCATACATGAACTGGAACCCTTTCCAGCCAAGTTGCAGTCCGAAGTCGTAGTTGAGATGATCGCCGATGCGCCCCAGACGGACAAACTGATCGCCATACCGTTCGCCGCTGTTACGGTAGCCACTACCCCATACCAGCAGATCGATGTCGAAATAACGTTTGCCAAAGATGGCATCAACCTTGACCTGACCATAGTTGCCTGCTGACACCTTGGCCTGCAGACCGTCCACCTCGGCACCCTGTTTAGTGATGATGTTCACCACACCCGTCAGGGCCACACCGCCATAGAGCGATGAGGCGGGGCCTCGCAGCACCTCTATCTGCTTCACTTTCTCTAACGAGATACTGAAGTCGGGAGCGGCAGTATTGGTGGCGTAGCTGTTCAGGCGGTGCCCGTTGAGCATGATGAGGATCTTCTCCTGGGTGTTGCTGTAGATGCCGCGCATGGCGATGTTGACATCGTCGTTGCAGTCGATGAGGTTCATGCCTGGCACATAGGCTGCCAGCACCTCCTGCAGATTACGGGCACCGCTGGTTTTGATCATCTCGGCAGTGATGAGCGTGGTGGGCACAGGCACCTCGGCTAGACTCTCTGCCTGACTGGAGGCTGTGGTGATGGTGGGTGTCATACCCGCCTTGATGTTGTTGACGATTTCGATGAATGTCGCCGGATCTTGTGCCGACGGACTGTAATAGGGGTTCTGCTGCAGCAGGAGTGTCACATACTGTTCGGCCTTCGGGATATCGTAGTCGTCCATATAGGTAAGGGCGATGAGGCGGAGTGCACTCTGGCGTGAATTACCCTGAAGGGTACTAAGGTTCTGCAACAGCAGTTCCCGGGCTTGTTCGATGCGTCCTATCCTATAGGCGTTCTCTGCCTGTGCATACACCTCGCGCATCTTCGTATCGTCCTGTGCACGGGTCGTACTCACGCAGAAGATAACTGCACATAACAATATGTATAGGGTCTTTCTCATTGCTTATCGGGGATTGGTAAAGTGATGGTAAACTCCGTGTATTCGTCTTGAACCGATGCCACGCTGATGTCACCACCGTGATTCTGGATGATCTCACGACACAGATAGAGGCCCACGCCAGCTGCCTCGCCAGTAGTCTTGGTGGTGAAGAAGGGGTCGTAGATCTTGCCGAGGTTCTTCGCCTCGATACCTATGCCGTTATCGCGGATCTTCAGGATATAATGCGCATCGGTGACGGTAACGGCCAGTGAAATCTCGGGGACGAACGAAGGATCCTTCTGTAACTTTTTCGCCACGGCATAGACCGCATTATCCAGGAGGTTCGTGACGGCCTTGCAGATCATGTCAGGATTGCCGTACAGCGGCATCGGATCGGCTGGCAGGTCGAAGACAGGCCGGATGCCATCCTGTTCCTGCTCCTGGGCGTGGTGTTTCGCAAACTGCTTCTCCACCTGTTGCAGGACGGGCAGCAATGTGATATCGCCGTAGCCGCCAGTGCGGTCTCTCAGCACTTCCTCCATCGCCTTGAGGATACGGGTGGTATTCAGACCGAACTGATGGACCGATGTGAGGTTTTTGGTCAGCATATCGAAGATATCCAACGCATCATCATAGTCGTTCTCGTCGATCTGTTCCTTATTATGATCGATGTTCTCTTTGAGGTCGCCCAAGAGGTCGTTCGACATCTTAGAGTAGTTGATGATATAGTTCATGGGATTGAGGATGCGGTCAACGAGGCCTTTTGTGAGTTTACCCACCGTGGCCATCTTCTCCTGACGGACTAACTCTTCCTGGGCGTTGCGGAGGTCGGCTGTACGTTCCTCGACGATACGTTCCAGTTTAATCTTGTCCTTCTCTAACCGTTTCAGACGATAGCGGAACAGCAGATAGATGATATGGGCAAAGAGGAGGAGATACAGCACCACCATATACCAGCGCATCAACAACGGATAGGCGATGCTGAAATCGACGGTGGCAATCTCTGACAATTCTCCATTAGCCAACTGTGCCTGTATGGAGAGCGTGAAGGAGCCGTAGGGCAGATTCAGGAACTCCACATCCTGTCTGTCGGTCCATTCACTCCAATGACCACCCGCGCCCAGGATGCCTTTATTATCCAGACGGTAGCGATAGAGCGTCTTTCCCGTCAGCGGTGCATAGTCGAGGGCATAGAAGAAATGCAGGTGACGCTCGTCACTGCCTAACCGATGCAACTTCTGGGGACGATCCCCGTAGCCGCCCCACAGCACGCTGTCGTTACCCATCACAATGGAGCAGAAACGCACATGACGGCTGTCGGTGAGTCTTGTCAGGTCTTTCCGACCCATATCGACGATGGCGAGGATCTCGTCGCCTCCAATCCAGAGATGGTCGTCATACAGGTACTGGACCCTGTTCTTCATATCCTTAAGGGGTGTCAACAAAGGGGAAGGGGTTGACGGGGTATCTGCAGGTGCCTTGTAATCCCCTATCGTCACCGTTTCACCATGGACATTCTTGAACCAGAAATTGCCACGTGCATCCTTGCGGATCACCGTCACCAAAGGCAGGTCGCTGATCTTGATGTTTTTCCCTGCCTGATAGAGATGGACCCCGTCGGGCTCACCGGCATAGACCTGATTGCCATCGACCAACAGGGCCGTCGTGGCATTCGAGGTGAGTCGGCCTACCCTGCCATCCGCTGCGATTCTGTAAATACCGCTGGAGGTGGCAGCCAGCAGCGCATCGCGCTCCTGACACAATGTCCAACAGATATTACTGATGTCGGCCACGCGTTTGTATTGCCAAGCGTCAACCGTAAAGAGTCCGTTAGTCTCACCGACGTAGATTTTCCCATTAAAGGCTGTGATGGCCTGGACCTTGCCCGTCAGTCCGTCTTTGGGTGAGAAGTAACTATAGACCGACGGCAACTCCATGGAAAAGATGCCTTTCGCCGTAGCGCCCCACAGCACGCCGTGACCGTCATAAGCCACATACGACACCTGATTCGACCTTTCGCCGTAGCGCCCCACAGCACGCCGTGACCGTCATAAGCCACATACGACACCTGATTCGAGCAGAGGCCGTTGGCTTCGGTGATCGTATAGAGTTTACGTCCCTTTCCATCGCACACGATGAGTCCATAGCCTTTTTTCACTTTCACCTGAAGGTTATCGCTCAGGATCTCCGTTTGGGTGGTATCTCTCAGAACGGCATCTTCAACCGATGCCTGCAGCGCCTCCACCGATACGACGTCGGCCTCAACACTGGAAAGGAGTCTGGCATTGGTATGTTTCTTCAACTTCACGGTGGGGACAGCAGCTTCCTCAATCTCATAGATATTATTATCGTTGACCACAAACTGCAGGGAGCCGTTCTCCTCGAAGATCTCCATCACCTCGCCTTTGAAGGTGTCTTTCCCACCGAAAGGTTGCAAATACAGTTCGCCATTAGCGCGCTTCTGCAGCCGTGAGATGAAGTTGTAGCCACCCACCCAGACGGTGTTCTTACTGTCACGATAGACCACCGTGACACGTCTCAGTTCGGGAGCGTGAATAATGCGCCACTGGGCACGGTCGTAATAGAGCAGTCCCTCGAAGTTGGCTACGAACACCGTACCGTCCTCACCAATCTCGATATCGTAGTTCCGATTGTGTCCACCATACTCCGCCGCCGTGTAGTTACGGATCAAAGGAAGCCCTTGCGAAGCAACGGCTAAAGGTAAAAAGGTAAAAAGGTATAAGGGTAAAACGATTTTTACCCAACTTTTTATCCAATATCTCTTGTATAGCTTCATTCTTTTACTTTTTTACCTTTTTACTTTTTTAATCTTTTACCTTTCTATACGGTATACCCTTCCCTACATAGTAGTTCCACTCCTCCTGGGTGAAGTTACGTTTCACATTCTGACGGAGACGCTCGGCTATCTTCGGCAACGAGATCAGACATTGGGTGACAGAGCCGTTATGCTCCCCCACCAGGATATAGTCCTTATTGTCGCTGAAGGTGAAGTCGTTCAACCAATGGGCTGACTGGTACAGTGTGACCGCATTAATCTGGCTGTTACTTTCGATGGGCCAGAACAAGAGTTTACCATCGTAACTGGATGAATAGAGCCGTTTGCCATTAAACATCAGTCTTGTCACGCGGGAGAGGTGTTCGACCAGTTTGTGGGTCTTACCGCTGCCGTCGGTCAGCCAGATGGTACCGTCGGCCATACCGTAAGCCGTGAGATGTTCTTTCCGGTTACTGGCATAGGCTGTCACCTTACCCTTCACGGGCACCTTCTCGCTAATCATCTTGTCCAGACTATTGACGAGGTGCATCTGACCACGATGATCGAAAAGCAAGGGTTTATTATCTCGTCTGCCAGTACAGGTGACCTGGAAGTCGAGACGGCGCGTGGCGATGATTCTTTCGGTGGCGTTATCGAACAGGGCGACGCTGTTCTCACCGACGATCAACAGCGATTTGCCGTCGTTCAGGTTTTGCAGGCTGAAGGGCTTACTGATGTTTTCAACCAACATGACACGCGTCTGCTGACCGTCGGAAATGACCAGTTGACCTGTATAACTGATGGCATAGACCTTCCCGTCGGGGGCTACATATAAATCACTGAACCAAAAGTGCTTATCGCTCATCAGCCGAGTGGTCTGCATCTGCGACCCATGGATCTGGTGACTGAAGATCTCGCCAAAGGTGCTCACCGTCAGCAGACGACCATCACGAGGTGAGATGGCCAGGCGGGAGATGCTACCGTTGTGGATGTTCCAACTATGACGCCCCCCAGCCGACTGTATCAGGGCCTGGAACACCGCCGGGGCATAGAGGTCGCCACCATAGTCGTGGGTATAGAGATAGGAGGCATATGCCAACATATTACCGACCTCCGTATTGCCTGTCTGATAGATGGAATAAGACTGAGATCCAAGCGTTCGGCCTAAAGAGATAAAGTTCAGCGTGTCGGCCACCGACCTGGCATATTCGGCCTTCTGCCGCTGACGTTCTGCCATCTGATAGGATGCCAATGCTTCTGCTGCCGAGGTCTCTGCCGCCGCCTGGGCCTTCAGCGCATTCCGGCGCTCCGCCTCAGAACGAAGGGTGGCAGCCTGTGCAATCTCCGACTGTCGGATCGCTTCCCGGCTGCGCTCCTCAGAGAGCGCCTGCTGACCGTGGGCGATATCTTCCATCTGTTCGCTCACACTACGGTCTAACTCCGAGGTCTCTCCTTGCTTTTGGAGTACAATGACCTTCGCCTCCAACTCATGGATACGCGCTTTGTCCTGATGACGAGTATAGACTGCCGACAGGCCTAATGCCAGCAGCAGGCCACCCAGACACCCTATGATGATATTCTTCTTCACTTCCTTTTCAGTACCAGCATCGTGATATCATCGCTCTGCTCTCTATCACCTACAAAGTCGGTGATGCCCGCCTTGACACTTTCGACGATCTCCTGGCTACTCTTGTCGGCCAGCGTCATGAGAATCTCGTTAAAGTGCATCCTGCCAAACATCTCTCTTGCAGGATTCATCGCCTCGGTCACGCCGTCGGTAAACATCACCAATGTGTCTCCATGCTCCAGTTGCAAGGCGTTTTCTTTGAACTGGATACCCTTTAATGCGCCGACAATCAGATTGTCTGACACTGGCAGTTCCTCGGTCGTACCGTTGGCGTGCAACAGGTAAGGCGGGTTATGGCCACCGTTACAATACGTGAGGAGACCGGTCCTGATGTCATAGATGGCATAGAACACGGTCACAAACATATATTCCACAGAAGATGAAGCCAACAGCCGGTTGACATTTGTCATACACTCGCCGACATGCTCAAATTGCATACCAACCGAGCGTATGAAGGTGCGGCTCACCGCCATAAATAAGGCTGCCGGGATGCCCTTGCCGCAGACATCGCCAATAACCAGTGCAATGTGGTCATCGTCGATGCGGAAGAAGTCGTAGAAGTCGCCACCGATATCCTTTGCAGCCTCCATCGAGGCATAGAGGTCGAATTTGTCGCTATCCTCGGGAAAAGGCGGGAATACGCGCGGCAGGATAAACTGCTGGATCTCGTTGGCAGCGGCCAGGTCTTTCTCCAGCCCCTCCAATTTCTTGTGTTCCTTCTGCGACTGATGTACAAAGTCTATCTGCTTGATGGCTTTCTCGATGGTGCGGTCCAGGTCGTCCATATCGATGGGCTTTGTGGCAAAATCGAAAGCACCGTCGTTCATCGCCAGACGGATGTTCTCCAAGTCACCGTAGGCACTCACCATAATGACGCGCAGGGCCGGGTTCTGCATCTCGTTCACTTTGGCCAACATCTCCAGACCGTCCATCACGGGCATGTTGATGTCGCAGAGGATAATTTCGATGTCAGGATGCTCCTGCAATACTTTGAGGCCCTCCACGCCGTCATGGGCAAAGAAGAACTCATATTCCCCACTGCGTATCTTCCTTCTGAAGAATTGCTTCATCAGAAACTCGATCTGTTCCTCGTCATCGACACTTAATATTTTGATTGCTGCCATCTTGAAACGGAGTCAATGAGTGATTACTGCTTGATATCCTTCAGACGATTGATCTTATTGCTCTTCTGCTGATGCTGCCATTTCTGATGCGCATCCTCAATCTCCTTGAGTTTGTCGTTGTAGATCTTGTCGCGCTGCTCATAACTGCTTTTAGTCTGTTTGTCGCGGGCCTCCC
>CACXVS010000061.1 GCA_902771155.1 uncultured Prevotellaceae bacterium | reverse complement strand
CTCTCTGATTAACGCTGAGAGGGGCGTTTCGGATGTAATTTTAATCCTTTTCATATTTATGTTGTATATTTATTCAATTATTTATCAATTTTATACCTGAAAGAAATTAACACGAGAGTCTTGGGCGCATTCAAAGTTGTCTACACCAACGCACATACCACACCTAAAGGCATCAAAACAAAGATTCGATGTCTGATAGGAGCAAATAGCACTGATATATCTCAGTGCAGATCAACAAAATTAGGGGAATTCTCGAGTAAGGCGCCCATTTTCAAGAATGCTGACCAGCAACTTGAACCTGGGCTACTATAGTCTTTATGGTTATTTAGTTCTCTTTCCATTTGGGGCACAAAAATAATTGAAATAATTGGATTATGCAAATTTTTCGGAGAAAAATTCGCCCGTTATACAAAAATCGTGTCATCATTTAGGACATTCAGAAAGAAAACAGCATTTTTCTTTGGTATTGTGCTCACTTATTCGTACCTTTGCAGGCGTAATCAATCTTTGGTGTTACTTTAAACATTACTTTGCTTATTTCGACCGTGATTTGGGAGTAAGAACTATATTGGCTATGCGCAAAATGAAGAATGGTGGTCCCTATAAGCCATATGCCATCATAGACCAATATGCCTTTGAGAAGAACATTGGGGAGTTACAAAAAGGAACTCCGCTTTAATGGCCTTGCTTGCCGGACCAACCGGGGCTATCCATCTGAAGCGGAGTTTAAAAGTGCTTCTATTTTAATAAGTCGCTTGCCGGACCAACCGGGGCTCTTACCCTAAATAGGTTCCTTTCACGCTGCAAAGATAGGCATTTTTCACTTATCTTCCAAACTTTTCTCCATTTATTTCAGTTTTCACTCCAAAGAGCGTTTCTTTTCAGACTATTTTGTTCACAAGGGATTACCCAAAGGTTAAAAAAACAGGGCGAGCCTCGCGGCTACCCCTGTCAATTCCTGTTTTATTGTTTAATCTATACGAAATGACCCACAGAGCATTGCTGCTCCGTGAGTCAAAAAGTTAATATTCAAATCATCTGGGGCTGGCCCCAGGGGTTAATTTAGCAGCCTAACATAGCGGCTGGTGTTATACCAAGTGTTGCGCATAACATACGGGCGATTTTTAGCGTAGGCTCTGCACGTCCAGAGATGTAATAGCTAATTCGCGACTGACTTACTCCAATCTCTTCTGCCAGTTGCTTCTGGCTCATGTTCTTTTCTTCAAGCGACAATTGAATGAGTTGAGCAACGGTGGGCTTGGCAATAGGGTAATGTTCTTTCTCATACTCTATCACCACGTCCGACATCATTGTCAGCTCGATGGCATTGCGATCATTCGCAGGGGTGTTGTCATCTACCAATGGCAGCAGTTCCTCAATGCGTGTCAATGCAAACTCGTATTTCTCTTTTGTAATCTTACTCATATTCTTTCCTCCTTTATATTCTTGCTGCCATAATCGTCGTTGTTTATACGTTACAGCTGCAAAGATACGATTAAGTAAGTAAAAAACCAATTTTTATTTGAGTTTTTTCGATTTCTTATCTTTGAGGAACAGATCAAAGACCTGTCCCCTTGATCTCTCCCCGTGATCTCAGCGTGATCTCTAGTCGAGAAATATAAAAAAATGGCGGAAATATTTGGAAGCTATATCTTTTCTTTGTACATTTGCAGGCGAATATTCACAATTAATCATTTAGATCAATATGGAAACATCAAAAAGAAAAAGAACACGCGAAGAGGTCAGAGCTGCCTTCAGGGAAACGATGCGCAAGAAGAAAGAGCGCATGGAGGATAATCTGAGAAGAATGGAAGAATTGGAACTACAAGGCTTTTTTGCATAATAAAGAAGCCTTTAAATCTTTACGACTATGAATACACTCAGATTGGAAAACATCAATCTGCATGCCCCGTATAAGGTCATGCAGGATCCTGAGAGACATAACAACTTCTACTTTGTCAGCGATAGTGGAGCTCGCTTTGATATAGATTTCGCCGAAAACGATTCGATTATTCCAAGTGGAGCCTACGAGTTTGGTATCACCAACCGTCGGCATGAGCGTTCACCTCTCGACCAGAAGTTGCGACGCACCATTTTCGCTATCGTTGAAGAATTCTTTGAGGTGAATGGCAATGAGGCCATGCTTTATTTGGCCGATACAGGCGACCGTAAGCAGGCTTTCCGTAATAGGCTATTCGTTCGTTGGTTCAACCTCTACGAACATCGCGACAGATTCATCATCGAGACAGCAGAAGGCAAAATGGATGGGCAGATGAATTTCCTCGCTATTATCTCTAGAAAGGATAATCCAATGCTGTCAGTAGTATTGGAAGAATTTAATGAAACGGTATCATTCTTGTTCGATCCTCAGGAAGAATCATTAACTGAGGGGAATCTGGACTCAGACGGTTCTCAATAAGTCCGCGCTCACTCAGGTCCTGACCCCAGCGTGAGGCAACAAGCGCAACTGGGGGAACAGATCAATGACCTGTCACCGTGATCTACACTGATTGCATCCATCGCATCTGCAATCCTAACAGCACTGGGAGCCACGTCGTGTATGAGCTTCTAAAATGAGAGAGAGGCATCCGATTAAGGGTGCCTCTTCAATATTTGTACGCCCAGTATAGCGTAAAGAAAAAAAACAGGGCGGGCCTTGCGGCTCGCCCTGCTGGCGTATTTAATCTATCATTCACGGCTCACCAAGTATCAGTGACCCGTTTGAGCTAATAGGTCAGAAGCCGAGAACTGGCCTGACTTTTTCGAGGAACGTATCACCTTCATTGTCATACCAACCAACGTTGTAAAAGGCACATCCGCTGTAGAGGCTAGTACCCGGCGTAGCAGACCAATAATAGAAGGGATTAGAGCCAGAGCCAGATACCATTGCCGAACCTCCGACACCCGTGGTGATGTAGGCATTCACGTTGTCATCATAAGTCTTGCCATTGTTTGCCTTTGTCGAGCCGAGGTTTGTGAATATCGCAATGTAGTCGTTCTTCTGAGCCACACACCAGTTAGAAACGGTAGTAGTGCCCAGCGTGGTGTAGCTCGCCAGACTGCCGCGGGCTGTATTGTCGGGCAGTAGATTCAGCATTGTGCTGGCATATGTGGTCACGAGTGTCCAGGCAATGATGGTCTCCTGCTTCTGATTCGATGCGTCCTGCAGGGCCAGTATCAGTCCATGACCGGTTGATGTCACCTTACCCAGAATGCCGACGGCGGTACAGCCAGTGGGCACGGCTGTCTTCGCTGTGTGCAGATGGCCTGCGGCGCACACCACCTTACCTACATCAGACGCTGTGGCTGCACTCAGCAGCGTGTAAGCGACAGCGACAGTTACCTCGATTCCCGAAGCCGAAATTTCGCTATCAACGTGCGTATCGTCAGCCTTAACGTAGTACCATACGTAGTAGGTGCCTGCAGTGAGGTCATTAGCCTTGGGCACCGTGGCGCTGAATCCGTCAGTAGAAGTTGGCTGCGTGTTGGTGTTGGTCACAGCGTACATCATCGTACCGCCGTCAGCCTCACCTGCGGTAACAATCGCCTTGTCTTCGCCTGCTTTGATTCCCGTGATAGCCGTCGGGGCAGTGGTGACAGTGGCTGGGGTCTTCTTCTTCGTCGTCACCTTGCAGGTAGCGGTCTTGTCGCCAGCCTGGGCGGTGATGGTGGCCTCGCCCTCGGCTACGGCAGTCACCTTACCAATAGCATCAACAGTAGCCACCTCTGGCTTGTCGCTGGTCCAGGTCACGGTCTTGTCGGTTGCATTCGAAGGCTCAACGGTGGCAACGAGTGTCTCTGAAGCGCCTTCAAACAGCTTAAGCTCTGTCTTGTTGAGCTTGATGCCCGTGACGAGCTTCTGAGCCATCCATGAGGTGGGTACACCGTCGTCGCTGTTTTTAGTCATATCCACAACACTCTCCAGCACCTTCTCACCTGTGGCCTCGGTGCCTGCCTTGCCGAGCCAGTCCTTTGTGCTGTTCTCTGCCTTGATATCGGTAGCCAGACAGGTCACGCTGTTCAGTTTCGCGCAGTCGTAGAACATCTCCTGATAGCAGTTCTTCTCCAGCTTCGGGGCGGGCAGCTCAGGGGCTTTCTCGATGCCCTTACAGCCATTGAACATGTCCTGATAGCAGCCCTCCGTCAAGGTGGTGGCGGGCAATACGAGCAGACGCTCGGTATTGTTTACGAGTTTCTCGGCTCCGGCAAACAGACCATAGAAAGCGTTCTTCGCCTCAAGGGCGGTGGCGCTCTCCAGATTGTCCTTGCCCTTCAGCAAACTCATCACGTTACCGTAGATCTCGGTCTTCATCGAGGGGCGGATGTTGATGTACTTCGCACTTGAATCGACGGCACGGGTCGTACCACGGGCACCTGCCACTGCGCTGCCACCCAGCGATGAGTTCAGGCTATACAGCTGCACCACGTCGCCCTTTTTCACTTCGATGTCGAAGCTGCCGGTAGTGTTCTTGGCAATCGTCTGCTCAGCACCGCCATTGATGGTGTACTTAATGTCGTTGGCCAAAGTGATACCATTATTAAAGGTAACGGTGATCTTGCCGTCGGCCTGAGCTACGAGGGTCAATGGCGTCGCCTTATCCACATTCACCAAAGCCTTTGCTGACACGTTCTTCACCACAACGCTGTAGGTAAGTGTCTTTGCGGCATACCAGCTCTTTTTCGTCTCCGCCATGTCGATGGTGATGGTGGTCTCGCCCTCTGTCAGGGCTGTTACCTTACCAAACTGATCCACCGTAGCCACAGCGGGGTTGCTGCTGGTGTAGGTGATGGTGGCATCCTCTGCCTTAGAGGTTGCCATGCGGACGGCAGTCTCACCCACCGACAGCGTCAGCGTGGAGGTATCCACATCTAATGAGGTACGCGAGGGGTTGTCTTTCTCCCAACAACCCGTCAACAACAGAACTGCCAGCACTGCCAGCATCCCAGTTAATAGATTTTTAAATCTCATCATAATTGTTTTAAGTTTATATTGTATTGAAAATATTAATTAAATGCGACTATTGAGGTTCGCACACACACGAATTATAGGTTCTGGCGGTATTCCCGCGGAGTGACGCCGTACTGGCGTTTGAACTGCTCGCGGAGGTTGGAGGGCGTGAAGCCCACCTCAGCGGCAATTTCGGTAATGGACATTTCGGGATGATGGGTGATCAGTTCGTTGGCCTCCTCAATGCGGAGCGCATTAATATACTGAGGGAACGACATACCACCTGCATACTTTGTCATAAGGAAATTCAGACGGTGACGGCTGATGCCGAAACGCGTCATCACATCCTCGCGATTTAAGTCCACATTGGCATAAAGCCGCTCCTGTCGGATCACCTTATCAATCTTGTCAAAATGTTCTATACTCATGCGATTTACAGTTTCAGGGCACAAAGGTAGACAAAAAATAATATTTACGAAAGAAAACATATGCACGCATTTGGTCTTCTACCCAAATGCGTGCATCGGAAACGGTTTTTAGCCCAAAAACGCGTAAGAAGTTATGTCATTTTGAGGATGGCGTCGCGGCATTGCTCCATGAGCCAGCGGGGGGTGCTGGTGGCACCGCAGATGCCGACGGTCTGGATGTCTTCGAACCAGGAGGCTTGGATCTCGCAGGGGTCTTCGACGAGATGGCTGTTGGGATTTACCCGCAGACACTCATTGAAGAGCACCTTGCCGTTAGAACTCTTCCGACCGCAGACGAAGAGAATCATGTCGTGTTTCGAGGCGAAACTGGAGATGTTCGGCATGCGGTTGGCTACCGAGCGACAGATGGTGTCGAAACTCTTGAACGTGGCCCCCTCGGCGATATGCGCCTGGATGTAGTCGATGATCCGATGGAACTCATCGAGCGACTTCGTGGTCTGGGAGTAAAGGTAGATGTCGCGGGAGAAGTCGAGTTTCATCACTTCGTCGAAGTTCTCGATGACGATGGCTTTGGATTCGGTCTGGCCGACAAGGCCGAGGACCTCTGCGTGGCCTTTCTTACCGAAAATCACAATCTGGGACACACCGTTGGCGGCATACTGTTTTTTGATGCGCTTCTGGAGTTGGAGCACCACAGGACAGGTGGCATCGATGATCTCGATGTTGTTCTGACGGGCGAGTTCGTAGGTCTCAGGGGGTTCGCCGTGGGCACGCAGCAGCACCTTCACGTCGTGCAACTGGCGCATATCGTCGTGATTGATGGTGATCAGTCCCATCTCTCGCAGGCGTTCACACTCCATTCCGTTATGTACGATATCACCGAGGCAGTAGAGGGTTCTGCCCTGTGCCAGTTCTTCCTCGGCTTTCTTAATGGCGGTGGTTACTCCGAAGCAGAAGCCACTGCCTTCATCGATTTCAATTTGAATCATTTCTTTAATAAATCAAAATATTTATCTAACAGGTCCTGGGCGGCGATGAAGGAGGTCTTCTGGCCGGCGAGGACCGTCTGCTCGGCTGCCTGCTACATCCAGTATTTCGACTGTTCGTTGCGGCGATAGTCGAAGTAGCCGTTGGCCTTCACGAAATCGACATACTGGTAGATCATATCCCAGATCTCCTTCACGCCTGTGCCGTAGAAGCCCGAATAACAGAGTACCTTGGGCGTCCAACCGCTCTCGGGCATCGGGAAGAAGTGGAGGGCGTTGCGGAAGTTCGTGGCCGCCATCTGGCAGCGATCGACATTGTCGCCGTCGCACTTGTTGATCACGATACCGTCGGAGATCTCCATGATGCCGCGCTTGATGCCCTGCAGTTCATCGCCCGTACCTGCCACCTGGATGAGCAGGAAGAAATCGACCATCGAGTGACAGGCGGTCTCGCTCTGTCCGACACCGACGGTCTCGACGAAGATCTTATCGAAGCCTGCTGCCTCACAGAGGATGATCGTCTCACGCGTCTTACGGGCGACACCGCCCAAGGAGCCTGCCGACGGACTAGGGCGTATGAAAGAGTCGGGATGCTGGGCGAGTTTCTCCATACGTGTCTTATCGCCGAGGATAGAGCCTTTGGTGCGCTCACTGGAGGGATCGATGGCGAGGACTGCCAGACGACCGCCCTTCTCACGGAGTACGTGCATGCCGAACTCGTCGATGGAGGTGGACTTGCCGGCACCTGGTACGCCACTGATACCTACACGGACACTGTTGCCGCTATAGGGCAGACACTTGTTGATGACCTCCTGGGCGCGCGCCTGGTGGTCGGGGTTCACACTCTCGATGAGCGTGACGGCTTGTGAGAGAACGGTGACATCGCCCTTGAGGATACCTTCCACCATCTCTGCCGGTGAGAGATCACGACGACGGTTGCGCTTCAGATAGGGGTTGATGATCGAGGGCTGTTCGACGCCGCTGTTCACCTGCAGGCCTGCATATTCTGAACTGTTCTCGGGATGTTCCATAATTCAATTGATAATTGATAATTGACAATTGACTATTATTTTTTAATGTTGATGACTACTTTGGCGTGGTCGGGATCGTTGGTGATCATCAGGATACGCGGACGGGTGCGCACCTTCGTCAGTTCACTGGCGATACCCGTGATCTTGATCTTGGCGGATTGTCCCGGCTGGATCGCACGCTGGTCGAGGGTGACCTTCAGACCGCGGGTGAAGAGTTGCATCGAGGAGATCTGCAGCACCGAGGCACCGGTGTTCTCCAGGATGACCTCAGCCGTTTTCTTCGACTTGCCTTCGAAGTTGGTGAAGTCGATGTCGGTGGTAGAGATCTGCAACTTCGGGGCATTGGCCTTGTTGGCGGCATCGAA
>CACXVS010000060.1 GCA_902771155.1 uncultured Prevotellaceae bacterium | reverse complement strand
TATAGGTGTTGATGGTGAAATAGCCCACGCCGAACGAGGTGAGGTTCTGGAAGAAGTGGGTGCCCTGGGAGGGATCGACATGGTAGTTCTTCAGACCTGATGGCGTGACTACTTGTCGTAGGCGTGGACGGGGTAGTCGGTGGTGAAGTGGAGGCCACGGCACTCCTTGCGCTCCAGGGCCCAGCGGGTGATGAGGTAGCCCACGTTGATCATGTTGCGCAGTTCGCAGATGTCCTTCGAGGCCTTGACGCGTTTGAAGAGGCGCTCGGTCTCCTCGTAGAGCATGTCGAGGCGGTCCCAGGCGCGGTGGAGGCGCAGGTCGCTGCGCACGATACCCACGTAGTTGGCCATAATCTGATTGACCTCGCGCACGCTCTGCGTGATGAGCACCTTCTCCTCGTTGGTCATGGTGCCCTCGTCGTTCCACTTGGGCACGCGCTCGTTGAAGTCGTAGAGGTCGGCATGCTGTACGGAGTCCTTAGCGGCGGTGTCGGCATAGACCACGGCTTCGATGAGCGAGTTGGAGGCCAGGCGGTTGCCGCCATGCAGACCGGTGCACGAGCACTCGCCGAGGGCGTAGAGGCGCTCGATGGAGGTCTGGCCGTTGAGATCGACCTTGATGCCGCCGCACATGTAGTGGGCTGCGGGGCGCACGGGGATATAGTCGGTGGTGATGTCGATGCCGATGCTGAGGCACTTCTGGTAGATGTTGGGGAAGTGGTGGCGCGTCTCGTCGGGGTCCTTGTGGGTGACGTCGAGGCAGACGTGGTCGATGCCGTGGATCTTCATCTCCTTGTCGATGGCACGGGCCACGATGTCGCGCGGGGCCAGCGAGAGGCGCTCGTCGTACTTCTGCATGAACTCCTCGCCGTTTGGCAGTTTAAGGATGCCGCCGTAGCCGCGCATGGCCTCGGTGATGAGGTAGGCGGGGTGGGTCTCCTTGGGGTTGTGGAGCACCGTGGGGTGGAACTGCACGAACTCCATATCGGCCACCGTGCCCTTGGCGCGATAGACCATGGCGATGCCGTCGCCAGTGGCGATGACGGGATTGGACGTGGTGAGATAGACGGCTCCGCAACCGCCTGTACACATGACGGTGATCTTCGACAGGTAGGTGTCCACCTTCTGGGTGTCGGGGTTGAGCACGTAGGCTCCGTAGCACTGGATGTTGGGCGAACGGCGCGTGACGCGCACGCCCAGGTGATGCTGGGTGATGATCTCGACGGCGAAGTGGTTCTCCTTGATCTCGATGTTGGGATCTCGGCGCACGGCCTCCATCAGTCCGCGCTGTATCTCGGCGCCGGTGTCGTCGGCATGGTGGAGGATGCGGAACTCGGAATGTCCGCCCTCACGATGCAGGTCGAAGGTGCCGTCGGCCTTCTTGTCGAAGTTGACGCCCCAGTTGACGAGTTCCTTGATCTGCTCGGGGGCCTTGCGCACCACCTGCTCGACGGCTGCGCGGTCGGAGATGTAGTCGCCGGCAATCATCGTGTCCTCGATGTGCTTGTCGAAATTGTCGAGTTCGAGGTTCGTCACACTGGCCACGCCGCCCTGGGCAAACGAGGTGTTGGCCTCGTCGAGCGAGGTCTTGCAGATCATACACACCTTGCCCTTACCTGAGCGGGCCACCTTGAGGGCGTAGCTCATGCCGGCCACGCCTGCTCCTATCACGAGGAAATCATACTTATATACCATATCTGATCAATGAATGTCGAAATTCTCGGCAAAGTTAATAAAAATATGTGATATTATTTGTGTTTTGAGGATTTTTTTGTAACTTTGCAACAAGAAAACCAAAACCAAGACGAAGATGAAGAGACTGTGGATAATCATAATGATGTTGGCTCCGCTGGCTGTGATGGCGCAGCAGGTGGTGATCAGCGGGCAGGTGGTCGATGACAAGACCGGTGCCCCTCTGGGGCAGGTGAGTGTATCGGCAGGCAAGGTGTCGGTGGTGACTAACGAGGACGGTGCCTTCACGCTGAAGCTGGTCAGCAGGCCTGAGCATGTGCGCATCTCGCATCTGGGTTACAAGACGCGGAAGGTGGGCATCGTAGAGGGGCAGACCGAGGGGCTGAAGGTGAGGCTGCAGCCTACCACCATACAGCTGAAGGAGATTGTGGTGGTGAATGAGGATCCGCGCGAACTCGTGGATATCGCCATCAGGAAGATTCCCGAGAACTACAGCAGGGTGCCCGAGCTGCTGAAGGGCTTCTACCGAGAGACGGCCATGAAGCGCAAGCACTATATCTACGTGGCCGAGGGTGTGGAGGATCTGTATAAGACGCCATACACCCGAGGGACGGGGCGCGACAGGGTGGCCATCGTGAAGGGCCGCAGGCTGCTGAGTCAGAAGCAGGGCGACACGCTGGGCGTGAAGGTGATGGGCGGACCGGTGCAGGCACTGATCATGGACGTGGTGAAGAACCGCGACTTCCTGCTGAACAAGGAGGAGCTCGACTACTACCAGTTTACGATGGCACTGCCGGAATACATCAACGACCGTCCGCAGTATGTGGTGAAGATATCGCCCAGGACATCGACCAACTATGCCCTCTATCACGGCAAACTCTATATCGACATGGACAGGCTGGCCTTTACACGTATAGAGCTCGAGCTCGACATGAGCGACCGTGGCAAGGCCACGCAGACGATGCTCGTGAAGAAGCCCCTCGGCGTGAGATTCAGGCCCAGGGAGCTGTCGAGTGTGGTGGACTACCGTTACGAGGACGGGGTGACGCGTATCAGTTACCTGAGGAACACGTTCCGCTTTAACTGCGACTGGAAGAAGCGCCTCTTTGCCACCTCGTTTACGGCTACCTGTGAGATGGTGGTTACCGACAGCCAGTCGGAGAACGTGCAGCCTATTGCCAGCAGGGGCTCGTTCGACTCGCGCGATGCGTATTACGACAAGGTGGAGTATTTCCTGGATCCCGGCTATTGGGACCAGTATAATATCATCGAGCCTTCGGAGTCGCTCGACAAGGCCATCCAGAAATTGGTTTCAACTTATAGGAGAAATTAGGAAAAAGGTAAAAAGGTAAAAGGGTAAAAAGGTAAAAGGGTAAAAAGGTAAAAGAGTAAAAAAACTCTGTATCTCTGTGTCTCTGTGTTGAAAAAATAAAGTTTAAAGCTTAATGCTAAAAGATTTGAAGAGTAGATTTTTACTGACGATAGTTTTTGCGGGGGGAGCTTTGATAGGGATGCAGGCGCAGACCGAGGGAGCGACGACTGACACGGCCGAGGTGAGACTGCCCTGGCCGCAGAACCTGCAGATGAGACTCGACACGCTGACGGACAACCCGCTCTTTGAGCGTTCGCAGCTGGGACTACTGGTGTATGACCTGACGGCCGACTCCGTGCTGTACAGACGGGGGGAGAAGCAGACACTGCGACCCGCCTCGACGATGAAGCTGTTGACGGCTGTGACGGCGCTCGACCGACTGGGGGGCGACTATATGCTGCGCACCTCGCTGCGCTATACGGGAACGGTGGAGGACAGTGTGCTGACGGGCGACCTGTACTGTGTGGGAGGCATGGACCCTATGTTTGAGACCATCGACATGAACTACTTCGTGGAGAGCGTGCGACGGTTGGGGGTGAAGGCTATCCGTGGCCGACTGGTGGCCGTCACCTCGTTTAAGGACGACCTGTTGCTGGGCGAGGGATGGTGTTGGGACGACGACAACCCCCAACTGACACCACTGCTTGTGGGGCGCAAGGACGAGTTTATGAGCCGGTTTGCCGAGATGTTGCGTGCAGCAGGCGTCGAGGTCGAGGCACCCATCACCACGGGGGCCCTGCCCAGGGAGACACTGGCCATCTGTACGCGTAACCACACGCTCCGTGAGATACTGTTGCCCATGATGAAGGACAGTGATAACCTCTATGCCGAGTCGGTGTTCTATCAGGCGGCCTCGACGGTGGGCAAGCGTCCCGCAACGGCGGCTCACGGCAGTCAGGCCGTGAAAGAGACACTGGGCAAGGCCGGGGTTAAGGATATCCAGTACAGGATTGCCGACGGGAGCGGACTGTCGCTCTATAACTACGTGACACCCGAGTTGATGGTGAAGCTGCTGATCTACGCCTATCGCCATCGGAACATCTACATAGAACTCTTCCCGACACTACCCGTGGCCGGACAAGACGGTACGCTGAAGAAAAGGATGGTGAAGTCGGTGGCCAACGGGCGCGTGAGGGCGAAGACGGGTACGGTGACGGGGGTGACCACGCTGGCAGGCTACTGCTCGTCGGCTAACGGGCACATGCTGGCCTTCAGCATCATGAACCAGGGGACGCTGAAGATTGCCGAGGGGCGTAACTTCCAGGACCAGGTGTGTGAGATAATGAGTGAACCATAGGAGATCATGATACAGGAACAGATATTAGTAAGGATTACAGGACAGGACCGTCCCGGACTGACGGCCTCGGTCATGGGGATTCTCGCCAAGTACGATGCTCAGATTCTCGACATCGGACAGGCTGACATCCACAACACCCTCTCGCTGGGTATCCTCATCCGTATGGACGAGACCAACTCGGGACAGGTGATGAAGGAACTGCTCTTCAAGGCAACGGAGCTGAACGTGAACATCGGATTCTCACCCATCTCAGACGATGAGTATGAGGACTGGGTGGGTCACCAGGGGAAGAACCGCTATATCCTGATGGTGATGGGGCGCCAGTTGGAGGCACGGCAGATAGAGGGGGCTACGCGCATCCTGGCAGACCAGGGACTGAACATCGACTCCATCCTCCGTCTGACGGGGCGCAAGAGCATCAAGAACCCCTCGAAGCACACCCGGGCCTGTATCCAGTTCTCACTGCGAGGCGAGCCCACGAACCGTCAGGAGATGCAGGAGAAACTGATGAAGCTGTCGCAGGAGATGGAGATCGACTTCTCATTCCAGCGCGACGATATGTTCCGCAGGATGCGACGCCTGATATGTTTCGATATGGACTCCACACTGATCCAGACGGAGTGTATCGACGAGTTGGCTGAGCGCAACGGCGTGGGGGCTCAGGTAAGGGCCATCACGGAGAGTGCCATGCGGGGCGAGATCGACTTCAAGGAGAGTTTTACACGACGGGTGGCCCTGCTGAAGGGTCTCGACGTGAGCGTGATGCAGGACATCGCAGAGCACCTGCCCATCACTGAGGGGGTGGACCGTCTGATGTCGATCCTGAAGACCTGTGGCTATAAGATTGCCATCCTCAGTGGCGGATTCACCTATTTCGGCGAGTATCTGCAGCGGCGCTACGGCATCGACTATGTGTATGCCAATGAACTGGAGATCGGTGAGGACGGCAAGTTGACGGGGCGTTATGTGGGTGAGGTGGTCGATGGTCATCGCAAGGCCGAACTGCTGAAGCTCATCGCCCAGGTGGAGAAGGTGAACCTCGCTCAGACCATCGCCGTGGGTGACGGTGCCAACGACCTGCCGATGATCTCGGAGGCCGGACTGGGTATCGCCTTCCATGCCAAGCCCCGTGTGGTGGCCAACGCCAAGCAGAGCATCAACACCATAGGGCTCGACGGCGTGCTCTATTTCCTCGGCTTCAAGGACTCTTATCTTGGTGAACAGGGGAAACTTTAGAGTTAATAGTTTATAGTTAATAGTTAGGAGTTAGGGGTGAAGAATAATGGGTTATTTTTCTCTCACATTGATTCGTTGGTTCCGTGAGAACGGTCGTGATCTGCCCTGGCGACAGACGCGCGACCCCTATGCCATCTGGCTCTCGGAGATTATCCTCCAGCAGACACAGGTGAAGCAGGGGTGGGCCTACTGGGAACGGTTCATGCGTCACTGGCCTACCGTGGAGGCACTGGCCGAGGCGACGGAGGACGAGGTGCTTCGGGAGTGGCAGGGACTGGGTTACTATAGTAGGGCGCGCAACCTGCACTATGCCGCCAGGCAGATCGTGGCACTGGGGCATTTCCCTGATACGCTCGACGAGATACGGAAGCTGAAGGGTGTGGGCGACTATACGGCTGCGGCCATCGGGAGCATCGCCTTCGGACTGCCTGCTGCTGTGGTGGATGGTAACGTGTATCGGGTGTTGGCGCGCCACTTCGGCATCGACACGCCTATCAATACTACCGAGGGGAAGAAGGTGTTTACGGCCTTGGCACAGAGTATGCTCCCTGAGGGTGAGGCCTCGCTCTACAACCAGGCCATCATGGACTTCGGGGCCATGCAGTGTACGCCCCAGTCCCCTCACTGTACGGAGTGCCCTCTGGTGGAATCCTGTATCGCCTTGCGCGAGGGCAGGGTGGGCGAGTTGCCTGTGAAGAAGAAAACCCTGAAGGTGCGTGAGCGCCACCTTATTTATATTTATATACGCTGTAAGGGTGAGGTGGCCATCCACCGCCGTGGGGCAGGTGACATCTGGCAAGGTCTCTGGGAACCTTATTTAATTGAAAATGGAACATTGAATATTGAAGATTGGCTACGCGATAATTTTCAATTTTCAATTTTCAATTTTCAATTACTTAAGCAAAATGTCAAGCACGTACTCACCCATCGCATCCTCTACGCCGACTTCTACCTCTTGGAAACCGAAGAGAAGCCAGAACTACCGCCGGATTACATCTGGATAAAAGAAGAGAAACTCGACAATTACGCCAAACCACGCCTTATTGAAACCCTTATTGCTACTATTTAATTCTTATGAAAAGTTTGAAAACCTATTTTCGCCCCCTCTTTACTTGCGGCGCTTATAATCGCCAGGCACGGAGAGCCGTGATGTATAACACGGCCCGCGGCACTTGTGACAGGTGCCACTGAAGAACAGGTCGTCGCGTTCTGCCGTGATACTTTGATGCCTGTAGGACTCGTTCACGACCATGTGTTCAGTGACGAAGAGTGGAAGCAGTATCGAAAGGACAATCCACCCTGCATGGGTGCAATGGGCTATGAACCTGCGGACGATTATAGGGATTCCTTACCTGAGGAACTTCGGATTTCTCTGACTTTTGAACTCACCTATGCCTGCAGCGAGCGTTGTCTGCACTGTTTTAACGAAGGTGCAGCTCGTAGTGACCTGCACGAAGAGCACCGCCTGCGCCCTGACATGCTGACGCTGGATGATTACCAGCGTATCATCGATGAAGCCGTAGAATTAGGAATACCTGAGGTGACCGTCACTGGCGGTGACCCGTTCAGCTATCCCCACTGCTGGGATATCCTTGAGTATATGCACGAGCGCAATCTGGCTGTGAACCTGTTCACCAACGCCCTGGCGCTCAACAGCAGCGAGAAGATACGCCGTTTGGCCCGCCTGGGGCTCCGACAGTTGAGTGTCTCCATCTACAGCACCGATGCTGAGGTGCACGATCAGATAACACGCCGTCGCGGCTCGTGGGAACAGTCGATGAAGGTGCTGAGGGAGATGGCTGAATGGCCTGTGCCCCTGAACCTCAAGACCCCCGTGTTCCGTCTGAACACCCGAACCTATTATGGGGTGCGCGAGATAGCCCACCAACTGGGTGCAGAGAATGAGGTGTCGTGTGTGCTGTCACCTGGTGCCGACGGCGACATATCCTTGATCGAACATCTGCAGACGCGTCCGGAAGCCCTGCGTATCATCTTGATGGACCCGCTTGCGAAGACTCATGTGTCTGCTGACGGGAAAGCCGACGGCTATGAGTTTGGCAGCAAGCACGGGTTCCCATGCTCTTCCAATGGTATGATTATCGTTTCCCCCAGTGGGGTGGTCAGTGCGTGCAGCAATATCCCCATCACCTTTGGCGATGTGCATCATGCATCTCTCAGAGATGCCATCATGAGCCCACAGCGCCAGCAGATGCTCCAGGCCGATCAGAAGCAGGCGTTTCCCGTCTGCGGCCAGCACGACTATTGTCGGTATTGCTGTGTGCCCTGTTATGCCGGTGAGTCATTGGAAAAGCATGCAGACGGCACTTTCACGCTCAGAGAGATACAGGGTGACGAATGTATGACAGCCCAGATCCGTATGGAACTGTGCAGGCAAATTGAACAGGGCATCGATCCGCTTGGTGGCAAGAGCATCGAGGAATGCCTGGCTGCCCAGCCTGTAGAAGAAGTGCCTGTGTTCCGTAAGAAGATCCGAATTTGATGCAGCGTAATGAATATGTGCTGAAAAACTTGATATCGTTTGGAGTTTTCCCGTTTTTTATTTATTTTTGTAGCCGATACTAATAATTTGGCATATGCATAAGATATTCTTGCGTACCTTATTATATATAATAGGTGCAACGTTGTTGGCTTCATGTACTGAAGAGAAGGTCTATAAGATTGGGGTGGCACAGTGCTCAAAAGGTCCTTGGCGCGAGAAAGTGAATCAAGAGATGTTGGCTGCCCAGCATTTATACGAACACGATGTTAAGGTTAACATTGCAAATTCGGTTGATGACCCTGAATTGCAGGCTCATCTGATAGATAGTCTGGCCAAGACGGACATTGACCTGATGGTGGTTGCTCCCTATGAGGATATACAGATTATCAACGATGCCATAGCCCGGGTTCTTAAGGCAGGAATCCCTGTTGTCAGCTTTGACCGCAAGACCAGCGCAGACTATACTGCTTTCATAGGGGGCAATAATGTCGAGGCTGGTTATATCGTGGGGCAATATATTGCCTCGATAGTCAGAGACAAGGACCAGCCGAAGGGCAAGAAACCTTTGGTGGTCGAGATTACAGGATTGCTGAGCAGCACACCAGCCCTTGAGCGTCACCGTGGTTTCGAATCCGCTATGAAGGCTTTACCAGAGGTGGAGTATGTTTGTCGGAAAAGCGATTGGTCGAGTGACGCGTCCTGCAACATTGTTACTCAATTGATTGATTCGCTCCGACGCTCTGACATCAGCCAGTTGGACAACACCTTTGTGTTCTGTCATAACGACGGTATGGCAACGGGCGTATATAAAGCTGTGGTAGAGCAGAATGTTGAGGGCCGTATTAAGATCCTGGGTATTGACGGTATGCCAGGCGAGGGACTGGAGTATGTAAAACTGGGGCATCAGATAGGCACCTATTATTATCCTACTCATGGTGAAAAGATTATCAGGCTTGCACTTGATATTTTGACAGGTAGACCTTATGAACGCGAAAACCCGTTACTGGGTTTTGTCGTCACGCCCGACAATGTAGATCTGGTTATGACAGAGGCTGCAGAACTGATGAAGCAGAATGATGATTTGGTGACCATTCATGACAAACTGGAGAACTCAATGGTGCTTTACAACACACAGCATAAGGTACTTGTGGGCAGTTTTGTGACGATCGCAGTTCTGGTCTTGGCTATTATCATGATATTGTTTGCATTGTGGCTGACGAAGAAGAATATACGTAAACGTCAGAGCATGAATGTGGAGCAGACGCTGTTCTATACCGATGCCAGCAATCGAAGGCTGCATGAGATATTCGTAATGCCTGCAGAAGATATGCCAGCCCCTAAGAGCCAGGATATGCTATTCGCAGAACAGTTGAATGAGGCAATCCTAAAGAATATGTCAAATCCCAATCTGAAGATGGATGATCTTGGTGAGGAGATGGGACTGAGTCGAGTGCAGCTCTACAGGAAAGTGAAGGCCATAACAGGTCAGACGCCAGTGGAATTGTTACGGCAGATGAGATTGCAACAGGCTTACGCATTATTGGCATCAACCACGAAGACGGTAGGTGAGATTGCATACGAGGTGGGCTTTGGCACCCCAGGTTATTTCTCAACTTGCTTTAAGAAGCAGTTTGGTAAGTATCCAACAGAACTGAGAGCGGAGTAACATCCGCTCTTTTCCTTTATATAAAGGGTAGTTGACGTTTTTGACATAATAGTCAACGATTGTTACATGAAACAATTTTGCTAGCCTCTGAACGATATTTGCTATATCCGCACGTATTATTATTGTACTTTTGCGGCAGATTTTAATTCACAAAAGTACTAACATTTTTAAACGATCAACAATGGAACAACTAAAGAAACTTTTTCTGAGTTTGTTTGCTTTCCTGACGTGTACTGTAATGTACGCGCAGAGTGGGATCAGTGGTACGGTGGTCGACGCTACAGGCGAAACGGTCATTGGAGCCACGGTGATGGAGAAGGGTACGTCGAACGGTACGATCACCGATTTCGATGGTAACTTCACAATTAAAGTAAACGAGGGGACTATCCTCGTAATCTCTTACATTGGCTATCAGACACAGGAAGTCGCTGCCCATCAGGGTATGAAGGTGACACTCAAGGATGATGCCGAAGTGCTACAGGAAGTGGTGGTGACAGGTTATACCACTCAGCGCAAGGCCGACCTGACGGGAGCCATCTCGACAGTAAGTGTCGATGAAATGGCCAAGCAAAACGAGAACAACCCGATGAAGGCTCTTCAGGGACGTGTGCCAGGCATGAATATCACGGCTGATGGTAATCCCTCTGGTGCAGCAACAGTACGTATCCGTGGTGTGGGAACCCTAAACGACAACGACCCGCTTTATATCATCGACGGTGTACCCACAAAGGCTGGTATGCACGAACTGAACGGTAACGATATCGAGAGCATTCAGGTGCTGAAGGACGCTGCTTCGGCAAGTATCTATGGTTCACGAGCTGCAAACGGTGTGATTATCATTACCACCAAGAAGGGTAAGGAAGGTAAGGTAAAGGTGAATTTCGATGGAAGTATTGCAGCATCTTTCTATACCAATAAGATTGAGACGATGAATGCCAGCCAATGGGGACGTGCCTATTGGCAAGCCTCAGTAAATGACGGCGTGAACCCTGGCAATAACAACCTTGGATATAATTATGATTGGAGTTATGATGCCAAAGGTAATCCTGTACTTAACAATATGACGATGAACATGTTCCTCGATGAGAACGCCACTGTACGTGCTGGTGATACCGATTGGTTTAAGGAGATTACGCGCACGGGTGTCATTCAGCAGTATAATGTGTCAGTAAGCAATGGCTCTGAGAAGGGTAATTCTTTCTTCTCTATAGGTTACTATGATAATAAAGGTACCATTAAGGACTCCTGGTTCAACCGTCTTTCTGGCCGTGCCAATGCAGACTATAAACTGATTGACGATCTGGTAACCATTGGTGAGAACTTCACCATCAACCGTACGAAGGGTGTTGATGCTCCTGGTGGTGTGTTGGAGCACGCTCTGGAGTTTAACCCCAACTTCCCCATCTATGCAGAAAACGGCAAGTATGCTCAGGCTCTTGGTGCCTACTCTGAGCGCGAGAATCCTTTGAGCATGATTTCCAATGCAAAGGACAATGAGTATACCCAGTGGCGTATGTTTGGTGATGTGCATCTGAGCATTACTCCATTTAAGAACTTTATGGTTCGCACCACTTTGGGTATGGATTACACACAGAAAGAGCAACGTTTCTTCACTTACCCCATTGCCAACGGTAAAGTGATGCGTACCGACAGTGCCGTAGAGGACAAGCAGGAACACACCATGCGATGGATGTGGAATGCCATTGCTACTTATAATCTGGAAATCGGTAAACATCGTGGAGATGCCATGATCGGTACTGAGTTGAACCGTATGGACTACAAGATGAGCAGTGCCAAACGCTACGAACTGGCTATTCTGAATACCGACTATATGTGGCCGTCGGCAGGAGCTGGCCGTCAGCTGGCCGAAGGCTTTGGTGAGGGTTTCTCCCTCTTGTCATTCTTCGGAAAGGTGAACTATACTTATGATGATAAGTATCTGGCTTCAGTCACGATTCGTCGTGACGGTTCGAGCCGATTCGGTACCAACAACCAATATGGTACTTTCCCCTCTGTCAGTGCAGGTTGGCGCATCTCCCAGGAGAAATTTATGGAGGGTACAAGGGGTTGGCTCGACAACCTGAAACTGCGTTACTCTTGGGGACAGACCGGTAACCAGGAAATCTCGAACACAGCTCGCTATACGCTCTATAAGTCGGTTGTGTCTACAGGCCTTTGGGGAAGTGGTCAGGCTGGCTCCTCTTATGATATCGCTGGTACCAATGGCGGTTACGACCTTCCTAACGGATATGTGCGTAACCAGCGTGGAAATGATGACATCAAGTGGGAGACTACGACTCAGAATAACATCGGTCTCGACTTTGCGATCTTGCGAAATGAGATCTATGGTAGTTTTGACTGGTACAGC
>CACXVS010000059.1 GCA_902771155.1 uncultured Prevotellaceae bacterium | reverse complement strand
TATCTGAGGGATTAACTTCGCCAGCTGTGCCTCGTCGTCGATATTCCAAGCATAGAGGATAAGTCCGCCGATGGGATAGTTTGCGTTCACATCGCGCATGGTCTTGTTCACCTCAAGGATAGGATTGTCCTGAAGGTCGGAATAGGCATTCCAGTGAATGGTGGTATCAAGTGTTTCCATGCGTACGAAGAACATCTGTCCCACTTTCTCGCGCAGCGTCATCTTTGCAAGTTGCGCTTCCACCTCATCCGTTGGTGAACTTGGCGTGTCATTGTTCGAGCAGGAGGTGATTGTCAGGCCGCAAGTCAGGATGGCGGTAAGCATCCATAAGAATCTTATTTTCATATCAGTTAATTTTAAATTGTGCAAATTTACGGTTTTTATTTGAATTAATCGTTGAAATTGCTTTTTTTTGCTTTTTATTTGGGAAATAATGCCTAATTTTGCATCATCATATTCAGTTTTTTAAGGATGAAACAGATGGAGATACATTCTTGTCCGGAACTGATGGCACTAATTCAGCAGGTGGGGTTCCTTCCTTTGCTCGATAGTGGTGTCAGGGGCTATTCGGCTGAGGATCTGGTGGATGATGACTGCCGTTATGTGGTCTTCCCTGATGGTGGCTGGGACTGGCCGCTGTGGAAGTGGAAGGGACCGATTGTGCAGGAGGGTGGCTGTGTCTATGGCAAGTTCTTTGCGGGCAAGGCGGGGTTCGTCAGTCGTGCATGGTGGCCAGACTTGTGCAACTGGCGTCGGAGTAAGTTCCCTCAACCTGCGGAGGGCTCGATTGAAGAGACGATCCTGATGACGCTGGCTGAGAATGGCAGTCTGATCACGCGTGAATTGAGGGCTGCGTGCGGTTTTACGGGCCCCAACATGAGAGGCAAGTTCGATGGCTACATCACGCGTCTGCAGATGGCTGCTCGTATCGTAACAGAGGATTTCGTGTATCCCACAGACAAGCATGGACGGGAGTATGGCTGGGGTTGGTCGCTACTCACCACGCCCGAGGCACTTTATGGGCGCGATGCCTGCCAATGTGTACGAACGCCTGAGGAGTCGTATCAGCGCATCTTCGATCACCTGCGTCAACTTCTGCCTGAAGCAACAGAGCGCCAAATACGAAAACTCATCTAAGTGGATGTTAAAGACTTATCAATCATGTACAATCAGATCAGGGAAGATACTTTATTTCTCATGTTTTATGCATCAGTGGCCATGCTGGCTTTGATCGCATGCTGCTATCTGCTGTTTCGTCGGAGTAATGCCATTGCCCCTGATGTTACGTCGTCTGTACGTTTGCGGCGATGGACGGCGGGGTTCCTGGGTGCTTCTACACTCAGCCACTTATGGTATATGCCTCTCATTTATCTTACCGCCAGCGAGGATATCATGATGCTCTATCTTGTATGCACATTATTAGACATCCTGACGGTTTTTCCTTTGGCTATAGCCGTATTGTTCACCATGCTGCAAGACCGCAGGCGACCACATTGGCCCATAGGCGTGATGATGGCACCACTCGCTGCAGGAATGATGGTGTGCATCGCTACCCGTAGCGATGCCATTTTACCAGTGTTATATGCCTATTATCTGTTGCTGATTATCAGCATAATTATCTATATGGTACGCGCAACGAGACAATACGGATGCTGGCTGCGCGACAACTATGCCGATCTGGAGCACAAGGAGGTGTGGCAGAGTCTGGTGGTGTTGGCCACGATCTTGTTAGGATTCAGCATCTACGTGTTTGAAATCCATGGTCAGTTATACAAATACGCTATGCAGGTAATTGACATCATACTGACCTGCTTTCTCGTTTGGCGAGTAGAAACGTTAAGTGACCTGAGTGTCTCTCAGTCGCAGGACCTTCCTGCTGATTTGGACATTCCTGACAAGTGCGAAGGCGATATAGGCTCAAATGAGCTTACCGACAATATCGGGCAATTGCTACAGCAGAATTGCATCAACACAAGACTCTACCTGCAGCACGACCTGACTCTTTCCCAACTTGCCAAGGCCATTGGTACTAACCATTTCTATCTTAGCCAGTATTTCTCCAGCAAGAGCATGAATTACAATACTTATATAAATGATCTTCGCGTCAATCATTTCGTCAGTATCTATCATGATGCAGTTGCTAACCACCGCTCTTTCACTATCCAGGAATTAGCAAACAAAAGCGGCTACCGCAGTTACAGCACCTTCCGTCTTGCCTTCAAACAGCGCATGGGACAGACCGTAACTATATGGGCGCGGCTTCAAAATCTGCAATAATTACTTCAAAATCAGCAAAACTTGATCTGTCAGGTCTTTTGGGCAAAGTTATATGGGAGAATTTGCTTATCTTTGCAAAACCTAAAACCAAAAAAACAAAAGAAAATGAAACAGACAATTCGTATGAGTGTTAAGAAGATGCTGTCGTTCATCGCAGCCATCTGTATGACTGCCGGATTGGGCATGCTCACCGGTTGTAACAGCAAACCTACTGCCGACCTCGTGGTCTATGGTAAGATCTTCACCGCCGACAGCAACAAAGTGGTAGAAGCCTTTGCTGTGAAGGACGGCAAGTACATCTATGTTGGTGACAAGGCGGGGGCCGAAGCCTTTGTGAAAGAGGGCAAGACCGAGGTGATAGACCACACCGGCAAGGGAATTGTGACGCCTGGCTGCGGCAACGGTCACGCCCACTATACGCTTGGCTATGCCATCCAGACGGTAGGAACAATCATTGGCTATGAAGACAGCCCCGAGAAGTTTCTGAAGGAAATAGTGCCCGCTGCAGTCAAGAAGGCAAAGGACTCTGGGGCTAAGGCTATTTTCGGACAGGGGTGGAATCTGTTTACCTTCAAGGACAAGATGCCTACCCGCCAGGATTTGGATGCCATCTGCAGTGATATTCCTATTTACATTGCAGACGAGGAGGGTCATAAGGGACTGGTCAACAGCATCATGCTTGTTAAGGCCGGCATTATGAAGGAGGACGGCACCGTGCTGAAGAAAGAGATACGCGGCGGCGAGATAGGGATTGCAGCCGACGGTACGCCAAATGGTTTCCTGTCGGAGCAGGCAGGCACTTATACACGTTCCTTCTTGGACAACGAAAGCCTCTTTTCCATTGACATAGCGAAGGCCACGATGAAGAGCGTGCAGGAGCATCTGCTGTCAGAGGGCTATACGATGTATATTGACGGTTACTCCACCTACTTCTTTAATGAAAATATCTTCAAGGCTGCTCAGCAGATAGACCAGGCCGGTGACCTGCATATTGTCCTGGGTCTGACCACCGAGCTGGACAGCTGGATGGATACGGATAAAGTGCTGACCAAAGCCGGTGACGCAAAGGAATACGCTTCCACACGCGTGAAGCCCAACTGGCTCAAGATTTTTGTGGACGGCACGGTAGAACCCGGCACCGGTTTTGTGGAGCCACTCTATCCCGACGGTCATCAGGGCGTTGTGCTGTGGTCGGAAGAGGAACTGACCGACATTACGCGCAAAGCTAACGAAAAGGGCGTGACCGTACACACGCACGTCATGGGTAATAAGGGCGTCAACCGCATCGTCAGTGCCTACATCAATGGCGGTAAGGACGAGATGCGTAACACACTTGTGCACGTGCATGGTGTCTATCCGGAGGATTACAAGCGTATGGCCGACCATAACATCTACGTCACCGAAGGTATGTTGTGGCACCATTTCTCCAATGACAAGCAGGAGTTGCTGAAGGCTGGCTATGTTCCTAAAGGCATGGAAACGAAGAGCTATCCCATGAAATCATACTTCGATCACGGCATCAACATGTCGTCACACTCCGACTTCCCTGCCCTGAGTGGCAGTCCTGACGACCCGTTCGGCATTATGGAGGTGGCAGTGACAGGTGTCTATTACCCTGAACAGGCGAAGCCCTGGTGGCCGGAAGAGCTGCTGACCCGTGAGCAGGCCCTCACCGCCCTGACCATCAACGTGGCCAAACAGATGTTCATTGAGAACGAGCGTGGCAGCGTCAAAGAAGGCAAGTATGCCGACTTTTTACTTGTCAACAAGGATGTGCTGACCTGCCCTGCAACGGAGATCCACGAGGCGAAGCCAGCCGCCACCTATTTCGAGGGAAAGAAGGTGTTTGAAAATAAGGAATAAAGAAACATAATATATAAGCAATACATTATGAAAAAGATGTTGTCGATTATCGCAGTGCTGACTGTCATCTTTGGAATGGGGATGATGACCAGTTGTAACAGTAAGCCCAGTGCCGATCTTGTGGTCTATGGAAAGATCTATACCGCCGAGGGTAACCAGATTGTTGAGGCCTTTGCCGTGAAGGACGGCAAGTACATCTATGTTGGTGATAAGGCAGGTGCCGAAGCCTTTGTGGAAGAGGGTAAGACCGAGGTGGTGGACTATAGCGGAAAGGGTCTGGTGATGCCTGGATGCGGTAACGGTCACGCCCACTATGCGCTGGGCTATGCTATCCAGGCTGTAGGAACGGTTATGGACAGGGCAGACGGTGTGGATAAGTTCATCAAGGAAATCATTCCTGCCGCGGTCAAGAAAGCCAGGGACAATGGGGCTAATGTCGTATTTGGAAGCGGATGGGACATGATGAAGTTTCCCAAGGACTTGTGTTACCGCAAGATGTTGGATGAGGTCTGTAGCGACATTCCCATCTATTTCGCCGACGAGGAAGGTCATAAAGGTCTGGCCAACACCATCCTGCTCAAGAAGGCCGGTCTCATCAAAGAGGAAGGCACGGCTGGCAAGACGGAAGTGCGCGGTGGCGAGATTGTGCTCGATGCCGACGGTGTGCCCACGGGCTATGTGAAGGAACAGGCCGGTACCTATGTGCGTTCTTTCCTCGATAATGAATACCTCTTCTCCGTTGATGTCGCCAAGGCCAACATGGCTGGCATCCAGGAACAGCTGTTGTCAGAGGGCTATACGATGTATCAGGACGGATACTCCTCTTATTTCTTCAACGACAACTTCTACAAGGCCGCCCAGCAGATGGACCAGGCCGGCGACATGCACTTCGTACTGGGTACGGCTTGGGAACTGGACAGCTGGATGGATGTGGACAAGACGTTGGAGAAAGCCAGCGCCACCAAGAAATATGAGTCTGCACACATCAGAACCAACTGGCTCAAGATGTTTATGGACGGCACGGTGGAGAGTGGCACCGGATTTATAGACCCAGTCTATCCTGATGGTCATCAGGGCATTCCTAACTGGTCGGAAGAGGAACTGACGGAAATCACACGCAAGGCTAATGAAAAGGGTATTACCATGCACGTGCACGTAATGGGTAACAAAGGGGTCACACGTATAGTCAATGCCTATGTCAAAGGCGGAAAGAAAGAGTTGCGCAATACGTTGGTGCATGTGTATGGTGTCAGTGAGCCTGACTACCAACGTTTGGCCGACAATAACATCTATGTCACCTCAGGTATGTTGTGGCATCACTGTGACAGCGTGTTGCGAGAGGAACTGTCTCAAATACTTCCTGAGGGCATGAAGGACAAAGGCTATCCGATGAAGTCCTTCTTCGACCACGGCGTCAATCTGTCCTCGCACTCCGACTTCCCCGCGCTTTGCGGTGCTCCTGACGATCCTTTCGGCATCATGGAGATTGTAGTCACGGGTGTTTATTATCCCGAGCAGGCCAAACCCTGGTGGACGGAAGAATGCCTCACCCGCGAGCAGGCGCTCACCGCCCTGACTATCAACGTGGCCAGACAGATGTTCTTGGAGAACGAGCGAGGCAGCATCAAGGAGGGCAAGTATGCCGACTTCCTGTTGGTCACCAAGGACGTGCTGACCTGCCCAGTGACAGAGATTCATGAGGCAAAGCCCGCTGCCACGTATTTCGAAGGAAAGAAGGTCTTCCCAATGTAAAATTATAAACATAGGTTGCAATGAAAAAGAGCAGATTATGGATGTTTGCTGTCATCCTTATTTGCAGCACCATGGCTGTTATGGCGGCAAGTACAAAAGATAATATGGCAAACGATGTAGGAAATGAGATGGAACAGTATAAAGAGACTGTCAGATCCTGGTACGGCGAGAACAAGACAATAGTGGATGGCAACTACGACAAGTCACTTGCCGTGAAGTGCATCAACGGCACCTTCGTTGGTAAGAAGGTGGATAACACCATTGTCTTCAGAGGCATTCCTTACGTAGGACAGCAGCCTATGGGCAGCCTGCGTTGGAAAGCACCAGTAGATGCCACGCCTAATGATGGCGTGTATGAGGCATACTACAACGCCAAAGCAGCCCCACAGCCAGAGGTGGAACTTTCTTCTATCTACTATCAGGGCGAGGACTGTCTGTACCTCAACATCTGGAAGCCAGCTACGACAGCAGCCGAAAAGAAGCCTGTCATTGTATGGGTTCATGGTGGAGCCTACTCCTACGGCGGAACAGTAGATCCGCTCTACGACTTCCATAATTTCGTTGAGGAAAACCCCGAAGTCATCGTTGTCAGCATCGCTTACCGACTCGGCGTATTAGGTTTCCTTCACCTGTCACACCTACCTGACGGCAAAGACTATCCTGACACACAGAACTTGGGACTACTGGATCAGCTGAAGGCGTTGAAGTGGGTGCATGAGAACATTGCTGCCTTCGGTGGCAACCCCGACAGCGTGACCCTTATGGGCGAATCGGCAGGAGGCGGCAGCGTGACGAACCTCTCACTGATTAAAGGCTCGCATCAGTATTTCAAGAAGGTCATTGCCTTGAGCGGTAATCCTGGTCTGTCAACATCTACGGAAGCAGCCATCGCTTGTACGAATGAACTGATGGACGCTTTAGGCTGCAAGACCGTGGCAGACCTCAAGAAAATTGATGCACAGAAACTCGTGGGCGTAGCATCGGAATTACTTCCCCTTCGCATGGCTCCCGAAAGAGACGGCAACTTACTACCACGCAATCTATGGGAGGCTGTGGCTAACGGTGCCGTGAAGGACATCACGTTCCTGCATGGCGTCAACAAGGACGAGATGAACTTCTTCCTGGTAGGAATGGGCGGACCTGAGCCTTTCAATGCATGGGCAGCCGACCGCAAGGCGAAGAAGCTTGCCCTGATGACTGATGAGGAGAAAGCCCTGACGGAAAGTTTCTGCAAAGACGTGAAGGGGGAGAGTTATGAACCATACTGCAAATGGTTCAGCCAGTTAATGTTCAACGCACCGTGCATCAGACTGTCAGAAAGCCAGACCAAAGCAGGCGGAAAATCTTTCACCTACTATTTCACCGTCGAATCTGCCCTTCCAATGCTGAAGAGTGCACACGGAATGGCACTTGCACCCCTGTTCAAACATCCTGAGATGGACGGTGACACAGGACGCGCATTCGACGAGACTTTCTCAAAAACGATGCGTAAGATGTGGGTGCAGTTTGCCAAGACCGGCAATCCGTCGCTCAGTGCCGACATCTCTCCCGATGGTAAGGCAAAAGAATGGCCTCTCTACGATCTGGACAAGGGTGATGGTACTCGATGAGTTCGACATCCATCCCGCCAAGGAATCCGAAGTAAAGATCGTGGATTGGGAGAGAACCTACTTCCTCACCAAGTATTATATGCTTTGACAGGATAGAGAAGATATGGCTAAGAAAATCCGGGACAAGGAAAGAGATAGTATAGACTTTGGAAAGTCGAAGATAGATCCGCTGTTTAACAGCATTTTCTATCCTACGCTGTTGTCGATGGTGTTTGCGTCGCTCTTTACGGTTGCAGACGGTATATTCGTTGGACAAGGTGTGGGAAGCAATGCGCTGGCGGCTATCAATATTGTCTCGCCGTTGTTTTTGATTACGACGGGTATTGCGCTGATGTTCGGTGTGGGCGTGTCGGTTGTGGCAAGTATTCATCTGTCGCAAAACAACAACAAAGCCGCTAACATCAACATCACCCAAGCTTTCAATGTGGGCACGCTGCTGATGGTCATTATTGCGATTGCTGTTTTTCTCTTCCGCATACCTTTCTTGCGACTTTTGGGAAGCAGTGATGCGCTATTGCCATTATGCCAGGCTTATCTTCTCACCATTCTTCCTGGCTGTATTTGCATTGTCATCCAGATGATTGGTACCTTCGTCATCAGACTTGACGGATCTCCTAAGTTTGCAGCCTCATTAGAGATTTTTCCTGGCATACTGAATATCTTCCTGGATTGGCTGTTTGTGTTTCCGATGCAGATGGGTATTGCGGGTAGCGGTATCGCATCATCGATTAGTTGTGCCGCTGCTGCAGCAATGGTTATCTGGTATATGTTCTTCCAGGCAAAGACCGTCAAGATCTTCAGATTAAAACTCAGTCTTACCAGTTTTTATCTGACAGCCCGCAATGTCGGCTATATGGCTCGTAGTGGTTTCTCCTCTATGCTGGGAGAACTGGCCATGTCCATGATGTTGCTTACCGGCAACTATGTGTTTATCCGCGAGTTGGGTGAAGATGGTGTGGCCGCTTTCTGTGTAGCGTGCTATCTTTATCCTATCGTATTTATGGTTAACAATGCGGTGGCACAGTCAGCCCAGCCTATCATCAGTTTCAATTATGGTGCAGGCAATCGCTACCGTGTGCGAAGAGCCTTCAGGGTTAGTTTCGCTACCGCTACCATCTGTGGCGTATTGGCAACAATGTTTCTCACCTTGGCTACCAAACCGCTTGTCGGCCTTTTCTTGCAAGCAGGCACTAATGCCTATGAGATTGCTATTAGTGGACTTCCTATGTTTGCTTATTCTGCCATATTCTTTGCTATGAATGTGGCCATCATCGGCTATTATCAAGCCACTGAGCAGAACCTTCGGGCTACGTTGTGTATGCTGTTTCGAGGTCTGATATTCCTTGTACCGGCATTTATTCTGATGCCAATGTTCATTTTCCCACAAGGCATGTGGCTCGCCGTTCCTGTTACAGAATGCATGACGCTGGGTGTGATTCTATTGACCGATAAGGGCATTATTAGTCGTTAATTGACTGGTCTGTCAAGTCTTTCAGCAGTTGGGTGCAACCTTCGATAACATCGCGCCAGGTGGCTTCGAAATCTCCTGTGTACCAGGGATCTGCGACGTCACCTGGCCGATTGGTGTAGTCGAGCAGCAGACGGATTTTTCCTTCTGGGTCGCCGCCACTGATGCGGTTCATGTTACGGATGTTCCACGCGTCCATACCTATCAGCAGGTCAAAGCGGTCGTAATCGTTTCGCGTCATCTGACGGGCGGTCTTGCCCTTGCACGAGATGCCGTGTTCGGCTAGTTTCCGTTTGGCTGGCGGATAGACCTCGTTGCCGATTTCCTCTGTCGAAGTGGCTGCCGACTCGATATAGAACAGGTCGTCGAGACCTGCTTTACTCACCAGATCCTTCATGACGAACTCTGCCATCGGACTGCGACAGATGTTACCGTGACAGATAAAAAGTATGCGATGTTTCATGCTTATACGACGTTCTGTGGTTTGGTGTTCAGGAAGGCTCGGACGTTGCTGATGGCTACTTGCAGCAGACGGCTGCGGGCTTCCTCGGTGGCCCAGGCGATATGAGGTGTGATGAAGGCGTTCGGCTGACTAAGCAGCGGGTTGTCTGCCTTGGGCGGTTCCTCAGTGAGAACATCGGCACAAAAGGCTGCCAACTGTCCTTCTGCCAGTGCATAGGCTACAGCCTGATCATCCACCAGCGGGCCTCGTCCTGTGTTGATGAGGATGGCAGAGGGACGCATCAGACTCAGCGTCTCGCGATTAATAAGGTGACGGGTGGAGTCTGTGAGCGGACAATGCAGTGAGATGATATCCGATGACGCCAAAAGTTCTTCCAGATCCGCTTTCTCGATGCCAGCAGGAAGGGCATTGGCAGACTTGCTGGTCAGCGCTTTCACCTGCATGCCGAAGGCGAGAGCAATCTCAGCGACGCGTCGTCCGATATTCCCTAATCCTACGATGCCGAAGGTCTTGCCAGCCAACTCCATATGGGAGAAGTCCCAATAGCAGAAGTCGGGGTTCTTGGTCCAGCGACCTTGGCGGTTCTGGAGGGCATAGTGCTCCGTACGGTTCGTCACTGTCAATAGATGGGCGAACACCATCTGCGCCACACTCTCCGTGCTGTAGGCAGGTACGTTGGTCACGATAATGTCGTGTTCGTGGGCAGCCTCGATATCCACCACATTATACCCTGTGGCCAGCACACCGATATATTTTAGTTGAGGCAATTGCGCCATCACCTCACGATTGATGATGACCTTGTTGGTAAGTACGATATCGACATCTGCAGCCCTTGCTACCGTTTCCTCAGGTCTGGTGCGGTCATAGACCGTCAGCGTGCCCAATTCCTCCAATCCCTTCCATGACAGGTCGCCTGGATTGGCCGTAAAGCCATCGAGTATTACGATCTTCATGCTTCTCTACTTAAGTCTGTAAAAAACTCCTATTGTACCATAAATGGGATATAGTGTCTGCTCTACGGTCTTAAAGTCGCTGGGGAAGATGCCCGTCAGGCCCCAGTTCAGGTCGGCAGACACACCAAAGCACTTGTACACCTGCCAGTCAACACCAACACCGATACCAAACTGCACGGAGCGCATGTCGTCATCGAATTCGTATGTAGCCCACTCGCCTTCCTTGTCGCCCATCAGTATCTTGGCACCAGTTGGATTGCCTTCACGCAGATAGCCATCGGAAGCAATACCGCTGAACCCCTTGCTCAGGAGGAATGACACGTATGGACCGCCTTTGAGCATGACTTTCTTACCCAGTCCCAATGTGGCCTGGACGGGGACAGTCAGCATCCACTGGGTAATCTTCTGGCTAACATGACCTGTAAAGAGTCCCGATAGATGTGTGCCACCTTTAATGACCTCCATGTGGTATGACTTGGTGGTCACTTCTGCCTTCATCCCCTTATTCTCAAAGTGCAACCCAGCGGAGATGCCCCATTTCTCATTCAGTGGCAACATGGCATCAATGCCTACCATGAACGATGGTGTCAGACTGTAACTGTCGATGCTACGGATGGTTTCAGGTAGTGGGATCGGGGTTGTTCCTCCAATATTGTATCCTGCACGTACCTTGAGTTGCAGACTGTCGATTTCACCAGCCTTCGCGGTGGCTGCCATTCCGAAGGTCAGCACCGTCATTCCTATTGCGATAATAATATTCTTCATCTTCATTCTTCTATCTTAGCGGCTTTGCCGATTCTTCACTTTTCACTTCTCATACGATACTTCCACCTCATCTATGTAGAGTGTACTGCCAATGGCTCCCTCGAACTGTGCACCACTCTTGCTCGACGAGAATACGATCGCCAAGTTACAGTTCTTGTTGGCCACCGCTTCCTCTGGAACATCTCTGCCCTCGAAGAACATCTCAAAGCGTGTCCACTGGTCCGTAGGTGGTAAAGAGAACACCCGAGCGACCTTGTACACCTGTGGATTGTCTATTATCTTGTCGAGGTCAGCGACATCGTCACCATAGAGGAAGTATAGGTTGCCGTTAGGATCAACATTGTTATAGAACACAGCGTAGATGCTGGCCTCGTCAATACGGTCAGGAATGACTTCCATAGCGACATTGGTGTATTTCGGTCCTGGCTTGTATTTATAATAACCCGTGATGCGTATCGGATCCTTGTCCCACTGTACACCAAACTCTGTAGCTTTCAGCGGATCCATCATTGATTGATCCACGTTAAACTGGCCTAAGAAGAGGTTGCCGGCAGCGAGGGGTTTACCCATACTCATACCAAGATCTCCTGTGTACATCGTCTCCAGACGGGCGCAATAACCTTCGAAACCATCCTCAGACCTAAAGGTAGGGAATTGTTCCGGACCGGCTCCGGAAAACAGTGACAGCGCGAAACCAGGATTGCCAGATGCCCAGAATGTCTGTTTCTCTCCATCCTGATCAAGATCGTAGAATTGATCATAGGTGTTCATTATAAAAATACCGCCTTCCACTAAATCGGCATACTCAAACGAGAACTTACTCTTGGGCAGTAAAGACTCTGTAAATGCGACCTTGTATGTACGTTCCCACTGTCCGTCCTCTGAGGTGACGGTGTAGGTGACTGGGCCTTTCGTGAAGTCCTGCAATGAGCCGCTTGCTGGTTCGATAGTGGCTCTAGAGGTAATATTGAAGTTCACTGGGATTTCTGTCGGCACCATTGCCATCGAGCGCACAATAAATGTGATGCTCGTCTCTGTAGAACTGATGTTCTCTTTGCGCATATCTGCCGGCTTGTAGAATAACTTCTCCAATTCCGCGCCTTCTACCCAGGCACTCTCGATGTCGCACTCATTGTTCGGGGCTTCGTCCTTGATGCACGAAATCATACAGCAACACAGGACGAAAGTAATCATTGCCTTATTCATTTTTTTCGTTATTTATGTCCTTATAGTGTACAAAGATACGAAAAAAAAGTAAATGAACAAAGGAAAATGATTATTTTTCGGCGACAACTACTGAAAACTCTTAGTCCGTCGTGTTCGGACTCACAGTCCGTAACGTGCGAACTCGCAGTCCGACGTGACGAATTTCATTTGGCAACATAAAACAAAAAAGTCCCGAATTTGACTTCGGGACTTAAGCGCTTCAGGATGGGCTTGAACCAACGACCCCCTGATTAACAGTCAGGTGCTCTAACCAACTGAGCTACTGAAGCAGGTTTTGCTGTTAAGCGGGTGCA
>CACXVS010000058.1 GCA_902771155.1 uncultured Prevotellaceae bacterium | reverse complement strand
GTTGCTAAGAACACGAACCTGCGCACAGGTATCTACGACAAGGTGGTTACTGGTCTTCACTGTGGTATCAACCTGCGTATGATGCGCTACTCTGATGTGTTGCTTCGTGCTGCAGAGTGTGAGAATGAGGTCAATGGCCCCACACAGCAGGCTATCGACTGGATCAACCAGGTTCGCGAACGTGCTGGTCTGGCTGACTTGAAATTGGCTGATTTCGGTTCTGCTGACAAGCTCTTCGAGCAGATTGCCAATGTAGAGCGTCCGAAGGAGTTCGGTTGTGAGTTTGGTCGTGGCTTCGACCTCATCCGTTGGGGATTCTTCTACGGTGCAGGTCGTCTGCAGCAGTTGTGGGAGCACGGCGCCATCAACTTCTGGACCAGGGCAAAATATGAGTCTGGCGAAATCGACTTTACGCCGAAGGATCCCGTTGATGAACCGAATTGCGACAAGAGTTCATTTGACACATGGATTCCTGGTCATGAGTTCTTCCCCATCTATCAGGGCACTCTTAACGATAACCCCAATCTCGAGGGTAACTCAGCTAACAACAGTACCAGCAACGAAGGCCAGCTCTATGGTCCAGTTCATCCTGTAGTTGACCTCAGCAAGTAAGATTTAACATTCAACATCAAAAAAACGATACAATTATGAAATATCTAAATAAATTAGCAACAGTCTTCTGTTCAGCAGCGTTGGGGCTAATGTCTCTGACGAGCTGTGAGGGCGGTGATCTGTTTAGCATTAATGGTCCTGACTGGATGTCTCAAAGGATCGACTCTATCGCCAATGCCAAGAGTCAGGGCGGTGAAGAAGAAGAGATCGAGGGCATGCACGAGGATGTGTACACCGTTGGTGCAACCGATTTCTCCACTGGCTGGTGGGCTGTCTTCTCTAAGTACTATCAGATTCCTGAAGGTGAGACATGGATTGCTCAGTTCAACCTGGGCATCAATCCAAATGCCACCAATACCTATAAGAACTTCGCTCTGATTATCTGTAACGACGAGGACCGTGGCGCAGCCGATTACAAGGAGTATGGCGCCATCCGCTACGACTATCAGCCGAGCGGTAACTCCGAGTGGGGTGATTATATCGATCGTAGTCTTGCTACGAGTACGCTTGAGTTTAATACTGATACCGATAGTGGCGTTGACCAGTTGGGTGGTAAGGTTACTCTGACCGTCGATCGTTCACAGGGTGGTCTGATTGTTACCATGACCAATGGCAAGGTGACGAAGATCTACAAGCAGACTCAGCCAGTGGCAGCTCTCAATGCCGATGGAACCAACTCTCCCATCCGCTGCTTCCTCGTTCCTGAGGGATCATTTATCAGCTTCCTCGGTTCTACCATCGAGCCTATTGGTGGCTTCACCTCTGCTGAGGACAAAGAGCCTTTAGGAATGGTTCTCAATGGTGTGCCCAAGAAGGTGCTCCAGGGCATGACTATGGAAGAGACATTTGCCAATGTGACCGCTACTATCGACTACGGACCTGGCGTCACGAAGGACGTGAAGTTCGACGAGCTGTCGCTCCAGGTAATCCCCGATATGGCTAATCTCGGCAAGAAGACTCTCGTGGCCGCTTATGCCAAGACCTTCAAGGGTGAGCCTTGCAATCCCGTCATCGGTTCTGCTGAGTTCGAGGTAGTTGATAAGATGTACACATGTGTTGGTGCAACCGACAACTCCACAGGTTGGTGGGGTGCCCATTCAGAGAACATTAAGGTGGCTCCGGGTGAGACCTTCATCTCTACCTTCACCAACTATACCAGTGGTGCTAACAACTGGAATAACTTCGTAGTGGTTCTCTGCCGTGAGGATAATACAGAGTTTGCCGTTGTCCGTGCTGATAACTACGGATGGGGTGCAGGTTATGATGATAACCCGAACCTGGTAACCAGCGGTGGTCAGTCTGATTGGGGTGCATGGCTTGCTGCCATGGACGGTGCTAAGGTAAACGTAGCCGTTACCAACAATGGCGATGGCTCTGCCGATGTCCTGGCGGTGATGAATGGCAATGATGGCAATGTCTATATGCAGGAGTATAAGGGTATTGCTGTCGATCCTGAGGACTTCTATTTCCGCTATACGGTTGACGGTTGTCATCTGGAGTTTGACACCGTGATTGGCGCTGACGACAACTCAACGGGTTGGTGGGGTGCTCATTCCGATATGTTCAATGTTCCTGCCGGTAAGACTGTGACGACTCGTATCAAGAACTACACCAATGGCGCTAACAACTGGAACAACTTCGTGGTCGTTCTGACGCGTGAGGATAATACTGAGTATGCTGTGGTTCGTGCCGACAACTATGGATGGGGCGCTAGCTACGATGAGAACCCGAACCTGATAACCAGCGGCGGTCAGTCTGACTGGGGTGCATGGCTTGCAGCTATGGACGGTGCTACGGTAACTGTCTCTGTCACCAACAAGGGCGATGGTACAGCCGACGTCAAGTGTGTCATGCTGGGTACCGATGGTAACACCTATTATCAGGACTACCAAGGTATCGCTCCCGTTGATGCAGCGGATGTATGGTTCCGCTTCACGGTTGACGGTTGTCACTTGGTATTCGAGTAAATCGGATATATTCCACATATTTTAATTAGTTAGTATTCTTTAGTTGGGGGCGGACTTTGCGAAGCCCGTCCCCTTCTTTTTCTCTTTAACATGATTACTTTATGAAAGCGAAAACAATATTGTGGTCGCTGCTAGCCCTTATTGTGCCTGCACAGACGGTTGCCCAGCCACACCACCAAAGAACAGACTTCGAGACCGATACCCCGATGGTCCACGACCCGGTAATGGCTCAGGAGAATGATACCTATTATCTCTTCTGTACCGGTATGGGTATCCAGCAGATGACCTCCAAGGACCGTAAGACCTGGACCGTCAAGGCTACTCCGCTGATGTCGGTCATTCCTGAGTGGACACGCGACTCTGTGCCTGGCTTTACCCATCATGTATGGGCTCCCGATGTCATCCAGTATCGTGGTCAGTGGTGGTTGGCCTATAGCTGCTCCACCTTCGGACGTAACGGATCGGCCATTGGCTTGCTCTCCACCCGTTCACTGGCAATGGGCCTTTGGGACGACAAGGGATGTATAGTCTGCTCTCGTGAGGGGCGCGACAACTGGAATGCCATCGATCCCAACTTCATCATCGACGACAACGACCAGCCTTGGCTTGTCTGGGGCTCGTTTTGGGATGGTATCCAACTGGTACGCCTCGACACGACGATGCATATAGCCAAGGGCGAGAAACCACGCACCATTGCCCGACGTTATAACCTCTCGGCCCCCGAGGGTAAGAAGGTGCTCGCCGTGAACCCCAATCCACCGAAGAATCCTACATCCGACTTTGCCGGACCTAACGCGATAGAAGCTCCATTTATCTTCAAACACGCAGGATACTATTATCTTTTTGTCTCTTGGGACTATTGCTGTCAGGGAGCGAAGAGCAATTACCGTGTGGCCGTAGGCCGCAGTAAGACTGTCGATGGCCCGTATCTCGATCCCGATGGCATCGACATGCGCGACGGTGGCGGAATGCTTTTCCTTGAGGGCGACAAGAAAGAGTATGAGGCCGCAGGTCATTGTGCTGCCTATCATATCGACAATCAGGATATCTTTATCTGCCACGGCTATAGCGTAGCCCAGCAGGGCGCCTCTGTCCTTGTTCAGTGCCCCATCCGTTGGACCTCCGATGGCTGGCCCACGTTGGAAAGGTAAAAAATAAAAGAGGTAAAAGGGTAAATCAAGTAAAAAGCAAGGAAATGAATCATAATGTATATAATAAGGTGTTAGGTATGGTAAGATGGTTTTTACCTTTTTACCTTTTTGCCCTTTTACCTTTTAAATCAATAGCACAGTCGTGGACAGCCGATAATGGTAACGGTACATTTACCAATCCGCTCTTCTACGACGAGTTCTCCGATCCCGACATCCTACGTGTTGGCGATGACTACTATCTGGCTGGAACGACGATGCATACCGTACCTGGTCTCGTGATTCTCCACTCAAAGGATCTTGTGAACTGGGAGAATATCTCATACTGCTTCGACCGTTTCGACTTTGCCGACGATGCCTTCTCGCTGAAGAACCATCAGGAGATCTATGGTCAGGGTGTCTGGGCACCGGCCATCCGCTATGCCAATGGTCAGTTTTATGTGTTCACCAATATCAACGGCAAGGGTCTGCAGTGTTATACCTCTAAGGATATCCGTGGTCCTTGGCAGCACCATAATATGCAAGGTCGCATCTACGATCTCAGTGTGCTCTTCGACGACGACGGTAAGATCTATGCCATCCACGGCTATGGCGAAGTGAAGTGTACAGAACTGAAGCCCGATATGAGTGGTCCTATCGAGGAGACAGAACGTACCATCATTCCTGAGGGGAATGCTGTGGGTGAGGGTCATCACATGTATAAGATAGACGGTATGTACTACTTGATCTCTACCGACTATATGCCAAATGGCCGCACGCTCTGCAGTCGTTCCAAAAGCATCTGGGGACCTTACGAGACGATAACCATCACAGCCGATGAGACTTTCGGCTATCATGCTGCTCCCCTGACACAGGTTCCTCAGAATGAACCCTACCGTATAGGTCACGATGGCACCAAGTTTGGTATTCCTGACGTAGATAAGGATGCTACCGCCTGTACGAATATCCATCAGGGTGGTATCGTCGAGGACCAGAGCGGACAGTGGTGGGCCTTGCTGATGATGGACTTCCACTCGATAGGCCGTACCGTCACTCTGGCACCGATTACTTGGAAAGAGGGCTGGCCCATGCTGGGTCTTGAGGGTAACTTAGGCCGTGCACCCCGTACCTGGTTGAAGCCTGCCATCAATGCCGATGTGAAGTCTCACGCTGCTTATGAACGTAACGAAGATTTCAATGGCAAGGCGTTAGGTAGGGTGTGGCAGTGGAATCATAATCCCGACGATAGCAAGTGGAGCCTGAAGAACGGGCGTCTGCGCTTGCAGTCGATGCCTGCCGAACAGCTGATGTGGGCTCGCAACTCGCTTACCCAGCGTGTCGTCGGCCCTGTATCTGTTGCCACCGTTGAGCTCTATACCAAAGGTATGAAGGATGGCGATGTGGCTGGTCTTGGCAACATCAATGTGCCTTGTTCCTGGATGGGCATAGTGAAGGATGGCCAACAGACCATTCTCCGTTGCTTCGAGCAAGCTACCAACGATACCATCGACACATTTGTCACCACAGATAAGCTGTGGCTTCGTATGGTGGGCGACTACGATCACGACTCTGCCCACTATGAATACTCGCTCGACGGTGAGCACTATCAGCAGATGGGTCGCCAGATGCCGCTCTCCTATCAGCTTATCTCGTTCCAGGGTTCGCGCCACGCTCTCTTTGCCTTCAACCACAAAGGAAAGAATGGCGGTTACGCTGAGTTCGACAATTTCAGGGTTGAAGAGCCGATGGCCGACCGCAGTGGAAACATTCCGTATGGCAAGACCGTACGTATTATCAACCTTGCCACAGGTAAGGCTATGTTTGCCCAGCCTCATGGCTTGGTGTACGATACGGAAGCTACCGATGTGAGTCAGCAGTCCCGTTTCCGTGTCATTGACAAAGGTCAGGGTAGGGTTATCCTCCAGTGCGAGGATGGTCGTTACATCTTCTGTGCAGGCTATGGCCTTGCTGGTGATGTACGCCTCACCACTGATGAGCAGAAAGCCGAGGTGTTCCTCTGGCAAGACTACCTGAACCACGAGTTCATGCTCATGTCGATGCGTAACCATAAGTACATCGGCAAGAGTCCTACTACGGGTAGTCCTTATTCGATGGACTATGCTGGTGCCGACCCTGCCCGTCGCAATGGAGCCGTGCTTCGTTGGGAGGAATAAAAGATGTAAAACGCTTGTATTGTTGAAAGAAAAATTGTATATTTGCAGCAGATTAATAAAAAAACTACTAAAATGATGAAGAAATATCTGTTTTGTCTGTTATCGGCTTTGGTGGCAGTTTCTGCTTCGGCCTATGATCTGAAACGTGTCAGTGTCCACGATCCCAGTATTGTGTGGGATCCCACGTCGCAGACCTATTACATCTTCGGCTCTCATCGTGCAGCCGCTAAGACGAAGGACCTGATGAGTTGGAGCACCATAGCCAGTTTCGTCAATGCGACGACATTCTCCACCCCAGCTGTGATAAAGGTGAAGAAAGGTGGCGTGGAATATGATTTTTCCTTTAATGCCCAGGCATGGTCGAAGCGTGGTAACGCCAGATACGATATCTCGGGCAACCTCTGGGCCCCCGATGTCATCTGGAACCCTGTCATGAACAAGTGGTGCATGTATATGAGTGTCAACGGTGACTATTGGTACTCCAGCATCGTGTTGCTTACGTCCGATAACATCGAAGGCCCCTATATCTATCAGGCCCCTATCGTCATCAGCGGTTTCCATACTGGTGATGCTTACAAGGATACCGACCTCGAACTTGTCCTCGGAGAGCAGAGTGCCCTGCCAGACCGCTACAAGATGAAGACGGGCGGTGCAGGCAACTGGGGTGAACGCTGGCCAAACAACATCGACCCCTGTGTGTTCTACGACGAGGAAGGCAAGCTGTGGATGTCGTATGGCTCGTGGAGTGGAGGTATCTGGATGCTCGAACTCGACGAACAGACTGGTCTGCGTGACTACGATGTCACTTATGAGTTGAAAGGCGAGGGCAACGGCATCACCGTCGATCCCTATTTCGGTAAGAAGATAGCCGGAGGTTATTATGTATCTGGCGAGGCCTCGTATATCGAGTATATCGGAGGCTGGTATTTCCTCTTCGTTACCTATGGCGGATTGGCTGCGGGTGGTGTGGCAGGCGACTATAATAATGGTGGCTACCAGATGCGCGTGTTCCGCTCTGAGAAGCCCGACGGCCCTTATGTCGATGCCCGCAATACGGATGCTGTCTTCACAAATTACAAACTCGACTTCGGGCCTGATGCTAACGACAATCGTGGTGTCAACATCTTCGGAGCATATAGCGACTGGGGTAATGTGGCCAAGGGCAACCATGGCGAGCGCTCGCAGGGTCATAACTCCATCATCGCAGCTGAAGACGGGCGTACCTATCTGGTCTATCACACCCGTTTCCAGAACCGTGGTGAGGAGCATGAGGTGCGCGTCCATCAGGTGTTCCAGAACGAGGATGGTTGGCTCTGTGCCGCCCCCTTCGAATATACGGGTGAGGAAGTGAAGAGTGCCGACATCGCCACCACCCAACAAGTGGCTACCGATCGCATTGCCGGCACCTATAAGCTGCTCCTCCACCCCTTCAAGCTTAACCACATGAAGAAGGAAACTGCCAAACCTGTGGATATCGAACTCCATGCTGATGGTTCCATCAGTGGTGAAAAGACTGGCACATGGGCCATCCAGGAGGGAACCTCTTACATCGCCATCACCATCGACAACCATGAGTACAAAGGTGTCTTGGTAAAGCAGACTATGGAGAATACCGATGACAAGACCATTGCCTTCTCTGCAGTCTATCGCGATGGCACCACCATCTGGGGTTACAACACCGACGTCACCTCAGGCATCAGGAGCATCCAGCGCCCCGAAATCGACGACGCATGGTACACCCTCAGTGGACAGCGCGTCACTGCGCCAAACCGTCCAGGCATCTATATCCATAATAATCGCAAAGTAATAATCCCCGCTCGTTGAACGGGGATTATTACTTTTGGGAAGCCGAGCCCTTACTCAGTACGTAACGTGCGCACTGCAGTGCGTTCTAGGGCGCACTCGAGTGCGCCTACGTACGTACTCAATTTAGTACTAATGCTAAATCTGCGTGCACTGGATTAAAAAGGAATAGAATCGTCATTTTTCTGTCAACATATACCTTATCAGTAAGCGGATACGCTTACAGCGAGTTCGACTCTTCGCTCACTTTATCACGACCTTTCTGCCATTCTTGATATAGATGCCCTTTGTTGGTGGGGTAGTTA
>CACXVS010000057.1 GCA_902771155.1 uncultured Prevotellaceae bacterium | reverse complement strand
TTTCGACGATGCCATCGCCCGCAGTCTCGAACGTACAGCAGTTGTAAAGATCACCCTGACAGAGCCTCCTACAGGCAAACGTAAACAGTATGACAAGGAAGGTGAAGAAATGAAATCGCAAAGAATGGAATGAACAGGATTGAGCGCGAGAAACAGACTGTCCAGAGGATGATAGAGCTATATTGCCATCATCATCTGAAGGTGGAAACCATGCCAGAAGAGTATAAACATCTGGCAGAGTTTGCATGTCGCCGTCTCGACCATTGCAAATATGGTGAAAACAAGACTGCATGCAAGAACTGTCCAACGCATTGCTATGCGTCAAAAGAGCGTGAGCAGATTCGTGAAATCATGCGCTGGGCAGGCCCAAGAATGATTCTGTATTCTCCAAAAGATGCCATCGTTCACACATTCTATAATGTGAAGCATTGGCTGCAGTCGCTCTCGTTCAGGACGGGAGTCATCGTACTGTTATGCTGCATCCCCTTCTATATATTGTCCTTCGCCCAGATGCTATTACCTATCAGCGTTACGGCAAAAGGCATCCTTTGGACGGTGCTCTTCGGGCTGGCAAAGACCTGTCAGTATGGAGGTCTGACCATTCTGGGCGTCGAAGGATATAAACGACTCAAGAATAAGTTCAAACGCAATAAACAACAAGCATGACAAATAGCTTCATCCGACTTGTCAGACTCTCTGAGGAGCATACCATAGTTTTCAAAGAGGAAATGCAAGAAGCCTTCCAACATGGTTTCGAAGCATATAACAAAGATGCAGCAGAAGAAACAAATCAGTGGCAGGTGCTGCCTGACAAGGACTTCTATCAGTCATTAAAGGCAGAAGGTGCCGAAGCATACGAAGCCGTCAGCGAGGATGGCCAGCATGTGGGCGGTGCCATCATTACCGCTAATGGCACTATGGGAGAGTTAGCATTCCTCTATGTAAAGGTGGGTGTTCAGAGCAAAGGTATCGGCCAGTCCATCTGGAAGGCTATAGAGACGATGCATCCGGAGATAGAGGTGTGGGAAACCTGCACCCCGTATTTCGACCGTCGGAATATCCACTTCTACATCAACCGCTGCGGATTCCATGCCGTTGAGTTCTTCAATGAGCATCATCCAGACCCCCAATATGCCAGACCAGTTCGACCAAGAGGACGGACTGTTCAAGTTTGAGAAAAGAATGAAACGATATGGAAGATAATGAAGTAAAGTCAGTTCACGACGGCAGACTATAGACATGGACGCTGGAGCCTTGAGCGGCGGGCAGGTAATTGATGCCCCACCAACACATCTGCAAGAGTACAAACGAAATGAGCAGTACCCACAAAGCGAGCTTTGGCTTGTGAGTGGGTATTTGTCTGTAATGTATATATACCAGATAAGCGAACCAGGTAATGGCAGCCCACGTCTCCTTAGGATCCCACGACCAGTAATGCCCCCAGGCCTCCTTGGCCCACAGGGCGCCGAAGAGCATGCCGATGGTCATAAAGGCCAAACCGACATAGACCAGATTATCCGTAATGTCGAATTCTTCGTCAGCGATGGTTTGCCGTTTAAAGAATAGCAAGTACAAAGCCATCACAGTTGAAGCACCTAATACGGCGTATGCGAACATATAGACAATTACATGTGGGGCGAACCACGGACTCTGTAGGGCCGGCATCAGCGTCTTGGAATGGATCTCGGGCTTGAAGAGGTTGACGCAGATGAACACCAGTGCCAAGACGGTAGAGAACGAGAGTATCCACTTGTACTTCCAGCGCGAATAGACGATGATGCCTGCCAGCGGCAGAAAGAACGAATACCAGAGGCGCGTCTCTCCCATCGTACGAAGTGGCGGACGTTCTAAAGAGATCCACATCATCAGGATAAAGCTAAAGAACACAGCAAGGCCGATGAAGGTCGATGTATAGGCCAAGGCCGTCTTTTCACGCCATGCCGCCCAGGCACCTACGGTCCACAGCAAGACTGCTGCTATTGCGAAATATAGAAATTGTTCCCAAGTCATACGCGCTTTCTCCCCCCAAGAATAAACATACATACAGCTCCGGCGAGCATCATATAGATGCCGATATAAACCAGCGGCAGCCACGGGTCGCTCACCAGTTCCAAGATGCTTGTCTGACTCATAGCACCCATCTGCGTATCATAGCCATACTGGTAGATTTTCCAACCATCCACCTCTACGGGTTTGTTCACTTCGACGATGGTCTGGATGTTCTTGCCTGTCTTCGTCAGGATTTGAATGTCGGAGGCAAAGCGGCGGGGCGAGCCGTCATCGTAGGTCTCCATGATAAACTCCTTCAGTTCGATGGCGATGGGCATCTCCACAATCTGCTGCTGTGAGGTCAGCGCACGCCATTCGGGTTCTCCCTTCACCGTAATCATCTTCAGCCGTTGCATGTCAGCATTGCCCAATGTTGCGGTAGTCAGCGCGAGAAACAGTCCGAGGTGGTTCAGCAAGAAGGGAATATCGCGATGCCAACTGTTAAAATGCAACGTCCGTCGGAGAATGATTTGTCCGAGAATGACGGCAACATACACATATATCAGTACGAAGGGCCAGAACGACAGCATATTGTTCAGCCACGTTCCATTCACTTCCTGCCGCGTCAGTCCCATAATGATGGTGAGTACAACGGCATAGACCAGTGCGGGTATCGCGGCCTTATAGGTGCCGATGAACTGTAAGCCATACACCCGTTCCCTCAGCAGGAAGATGATTGCGATAAACGCGAGAACTCCTGCCAGTACAATGCCATTGATAGGCCAGCGGAAGGCATCCCAATCGACAGGACCACTGCTCAGTTCAAGCATCAGTCCTGCAATGATAAGGCCTCCTCCAATGAGGAAGCCTTCTTTCATTCCGTATGGTTTAGTCCACATCAGATTTCAATTAACTTGCCATTTTTCTTGGCCTCGTCAATCCACTTGGGAACAATCTCGTCGAGGAACTTTTGTTTCTTCTCGTTCAGTTTCTGCATGTCAAGACCGATGGCCTGCTGAGCCTTAGCCTTCGTAGAATAGTCAGGTACGGGGATATCGCCAATGAGTCCCTGCTTGGCTGCTACACGGGCAATCAGCAGACGAGCCTGCTGGGCATAATCGACGGAGTGCGACAACAGACGGATGACCTCCTGTGGTGCATGGAAGGTAGCTCCATGCGAGGCGATGGCATAATCCCAACGCCACTGGCTCTTACGAAGCAGGGCCTGAATAGGTTTCATTTCTACCTCGGTGGCTCCTTTATCGATGATGTACTTCGCTTCGAAGTGAGCACGGGCCAGTTCCTGCTCAGCACGGTTGCGTACCTCGTTGCACTTCTCCTGACGGTCATAGACGTTCTGGCGCAATACCTCAGCATCTTGACGGTGACAGGTTTGGCAGGTGCGGTCGATCTTAGCCAGCGGCGAAATAATCTGGTGGTCGCTGAACTTCACACCACCCTCCTGCTTATACGGCATGTGACAGTCGGCACACGACACGCCGCGCTGGGCATGGATGCCATGCTGTGAAATCTCATAGCCTGGGTGCTGAGCCTTCAGGATCGGGGTCTTCGACAGCGGATGGATATAGTCGTAGAAGCCGATCTCATCGTAATATTCTTCAGCTGCCTCGCAGGTCAAGCCCTTGTCGTGCGGGAAAACCAGATAATTGGCCTTGCCGGGATTGTTGGGGTCATCGGGCTTGATGAAATAGTACTCCACGTGGCACTGGGCGCACACCAGCGAGCGCATCTCCTGATGACTCTGCTTCTTCACATCGAGACCTCTGCGGGCAAATGCCTCATAGAGCGCAGGACGGGCAGGACGCAGGTCCATCGTCGTGGCATCGTGACAGTCGGAGCAACCAATGGTGTTCACCTCTTCGGCACCCAACTCACTCCACTTCTTTGCATAGAAGTTCGCGGGATCCATCACCGACTTCTTGTCGCTCAGTTCACGCATCATACGAGGTACATCGGGGCCCTTACAAGTCCAACAGGTCGCAGGCTGCATATCACCGTCGCCATCGATACCGGGATTACCCGTGCGCAGGATCTTACGCATATCCTCCAAGGCATGCTTATGACCGCGAGGCGTATTATAATGGCGCGAGAAGGCATAGCCAGCCCATAGCACCACCATCTCTGGACGCTGTTCGAGCACATCGACCTCCTGCGACGAATTGTACTTCGACTTGAACGTGGTGTCCTCGGTCATCGCCCATGTCTCGTACTCACGCGGATAGTCGGCCTTGAACTTCTCATTCTGGGCCACGATACTGTCTTCAAACACATTGCGCTTGTTATTGAACACACTGGCCACTTCGGCACGGCGTTCCATCAACGACGAAACGAGCAGTCCCAGTACAAAGACTACTGCCATCGATCCAAAAAAGAGGATCCAACCTTGCCATTTCTTTAATTGTTTTGCCATATCTCTTTCATTTTTATTTTTCAATTCATCATGTTTTGCAGCCAATCAGGTACGGGCGATGGCGGCAGCGGTGTCACGCCCTCCGCATTCGGCGTAGCCATCAGTGAGTTCATACCACCGTGGGGCACATTGCGATGACAGTCCCAGCACACCTTTCCGCCTTGAGCCTGCTGCTGCATATACCCCATGCGCCCCGTCTTCACAAATTCCTGGTTCAGTTGGGTATGACAGCGGATGCAGTTGTCCATCACCACCTGTCCCGTCAGCGCTTCGGCCATCGGGGCCTGCCGCTCCGAGTGCGTCACGAAGTAGGCCGTGTGTTTCAGTCCGTCCACTGCTTTGAAGCCATAGTAGAAAGCCAGATTCTGGTGTGGCACATGACAGTCATTACACGTGACATCGCGTCCATGCGAGGAGTGGCTCCACGTGGCATAGTAAGGTGTCATGATATGACAGTTAACGCAGGCCGACGGGTTGTCGCCTACAAAATAGGTATGTGCCCTGAGCAGGTACATAAACAATCCGCCAAGTCCGCAAAGCACACCCGCCACGACCAGCAAACCAACTTTCTGCCTGTATGAGAATATATCTTTAAGTGATAATAACTTTTTCCAACTCATACGTAGATTATTCAAGTTTTGCGGCAAATATAATCATTTATGGGGATATAGCCTGGTAACATTTGTGCCCCAAACCCTATAATTCGTGTTAATTTTTAGAATAATTCACATTATTTCCTTATCTTTGTGGCAATTATGGATATCGACACCTTACATGGGCTGAAGCAATGCCCGTTATTCAAAGACTTAGAAGAGTCGGAAATCATCGACCTGATGCACACGGTGCATTATCGGGTCATCCGTTTTCACAAAGGCGATATGTTGGCTTGTGCTGGTTCTGTTTGCCAATATGCCGACATCATTATCAGCGGCGAGATGGTGGCATACATTACTAGCCCCTCTGGACGTATTATCAGAATGACAGCCCATCAGTCAGGCAAACTGTTGGCTCCTGCTTTTCTCTTTTCCATAGACAATCACTACCCCGTGACTGTCGAGGCCACTACTGACACGAGTGTCTTACGTCTATCGCCTACCGATCTTGAAAAGCTGTTTCATAGCGAGCAGAGAATCATGAGGAACTATTTACAGTTGCTATCAAACATCATCGCTCAGTTGACTAAGAAAATACACATGCTTTCCATGAGTGTACGCGAGAAGGTAAGCCTTTACCTGATAGAGCAGAGCAGGCATCAGCAGACCAAGAATATTATTCTACCCTTGTCACGACAAGAACTGGCCGATCACTTCGGCATTCAGAAATATTCGCTATTGCGCTGTCTGAACGAATTGAAACAGGAAGGTGCCATCCGTGTTGAAGGTCGGCACATCCATATCTTATCTCCACTATTGATCTCATAGCTTAATGTGGGATAGTTTTCCACGTAAAGACGGATGAACTTGGGCAGGATGTAAGGTCGCTGGCGGTCGATGGCCACGATGTATTTCAGTTGTTGTAGGGTCATACACTTCTTTGATGATAGATAAAATCGATGCAAAGATAGATAAAACAATTCGTTTGTCTATTATATTCTTCGTACCTTTGCACCGAATTTAAGAATTAATAAGGAATATGCAACAGAAAAAGACTTTCCATCGCCACTTTGCGACACCAGGATTAAATCTCTATTGGATCATCATCGCGTATATAATAATAGGGTGGTTCTATCCCGTTGTGGGACTCATCGCGCTCATTTGTATGATAGGTCCTGTGATGACCAGCATCTGGAAGGGACGCTGGTGGTGTGGCAATGTGTGTCCTCGCGGCAACATGTACGACCGTCTGTTGTCGAAGTACTCACCCCACAAGCCAATACCAGCATTTGTGCGTACCTTCGGTTTCCGCCTGTTCATGGTGTTCTTTATCTTCAGCATGTTCGGCATCCAACTGACATTAACCGTTCCCTGGAGCGAGGGCGGAATGACTATGTGGAGTGGCATTGGTCGCGTGTTCTGGACGATTATCGTGGTGACTACCATTGTCGGTGTTACGCTGAGTTTCATTTATGCGCCACACACATGGTGCTCGTTCTGTCCCATGGGTACTATCTCACGCTGGGTGGCTCCGAAGAAGGCACCACTGCCCAAGGCCTTTACGAACATTCACGTATCGAGTGCCTGTCAGATGAAGTGCAAGCAATGTGCCCGTGTCTGTCCGATGCAACTCACACCTTACGACAGCCGTGGTCAGGAAATAGGATATCTCGATCCCGACTGTCTGAAATGCGGCAAATGCACGCTGGCCTGTCCTTCGAAGATTATGACGTTAAAACATTAAAAATTCAAACGATTATGGAGAATATCAAAGATTATCAGCAGTACCTCAGGGGTTACAACTATACAGGCGTCACGCCAGTTATCATCGATTTCTATGCCACTTGGTGTGGCCCTTGTCAGGCACTCGCCCCTATGTTGAAGCGACTTGCCAACGAGTATGATGGCCGTATCAAAGTGCTGAAGGTTGATGTAGACAAAAACGAGGCTCTTGCTGCAGCAGCCCGCATCCAATCGGTTCCTACACTGTTCTTCATTACTAAGAACGGAGACATAGAACGTGTAGTTGGCGGACTTCCATATCAGGAACTAGTGAGAATGGCCGAAAAGATTAGTTAATAGAAATCATAATTATTCCCAAATTATTCCTCTGTATCGCAATGATATGGAGGATTTTTCGTATCTTCGCAGCAGATTAGAAATAAAAAGTTTTTCGGATTTACAAGATAATATGGAAGAGCAAGAAGTAAAAGGCCGCAAGGTGGCCATCGATATTGTAAAGGCGAATATATTTGCCGTTGTGATTATGGTGGTTGCAGCCATCGTGTTCCTCGTGCCGTTTTTCTGGATATGGGCAGGAAAGAAGCCAATAGGTGAACTCCTTGGTGGTTTTGGCGACTGGAGCATCACCTTTATCCTTGTCATCGTGGGTATCGTGGTTCATGAACTGATTCACGGCCTGACGTGGGCATGTTATGCAAAAAGCGGTTGGAAGAGCATCAGCTTCGGTGTTATGTGGAAACTGCTGACTCCCTACTGCCATTGTGACGAGCCGATGCATATTCCCGGCTATATGATGGGAGCCATGATGCCCTGCGTTATTTTGGGTGTCATCCCAGCCATTGCAGCCATCTTCATTGGCAGTCTGCCCATGTTGGCATGGGGTATCTTCTTCATTGCTGCAGCTGCTGGCGACATCTGGATGACATGGCTTTTGACCAAGGAGAATCCCTGGAGCATGGTTCTCGATCATCCTTCGGAAGCAGGATTCTATATCATAGATTAAAGAAAAATGGAGCATCTTACGAACATATATGATATCGAGCAGACATTGAAGGACAACCGTATGTGTCTCTTCTACATCAAGGCTCCAGATTGTGGAGTCTGCAATGTCATGCTTGATAAGTGCCTCTCAGTTCATTAACTTGGAAGAGTTGGAGCAAACAATCAACAAATATCAGGAGTTGTAACCATGCCAAAAGAGCGAAACAAGGCAGACGATTACCGCGAAAAGGCTTATGCGGGCGATACCAAGGCGATGAATAACCTCGGTGTCTGTTATGAGCGTGGCACTGGCGTAAAGGTCAGCCTTGAACTGGCGTTCGAATGGTACATGAAGGCTGCTGAGCTGGATGATGTCTATGGCTGTTTCAACGTAGGCGAGTGCTACTATCACGGCAAAGGCGTGGAGCAAAGTGCAGAAAAAGCCTTCGAGTGGTACATGAAGGCCGCAGACAAGGGTGATATGCAGTCGCAGGTGAACGTGGCTAACGCCTATTACCTTGGCGATGGCGTGGAAAGTGACCACCACAAGGCATTCCTATGGTATCGTGAGGCAGCCTTCCAAGGTCATGTATTGAGTCAGAAGAACGTGGGTGCAGCCTTCTGGAATGGCGACGGTGTGGAAAAGAACTTGGAGGAATGCGCTTTCTGGTATGAGCTGGCGGCTAATGGTGGCGATGCCCAGGCACAGTTTGCTACAGGCTGGTTCCTGATGACCGGCACAGGTGTCCCACAGGACGAGCGCAAAGGCTTAAAATGGATTCACAAGGCTACGTTCCAAGGCTATCAGCCAGCAATAGACTATTGCAAGGAGCACGGTTACAAGTGGTATTGAGCGTATATGATAATCCAAAAATAGAGATACAATGAAGAAAATTCTATTTGCATTTACAATGCTGCTTGCAATAGCAGCTTGCAAAAACAAGCCGGTGGCGGCAGTTGAAGACTACGAAGTAAACAGTGAGGTAGCCTTTGAAGTGGCCAAGAACTATTTCTTCAAGAATGACCAGGTGATTCCTGAGTACCCGAAAATTACCACAGAAGAAGAGTTCAACAAGCTTTTCGGCATGGCCACGACGATGGGTGAAAACGGCAAGCCTACAGCCATCGATTTCACCAAGCAGTTTGTTTTGGCCATCGTTCTGCCAGTAACAGACTTCGCAACGGAAATCAATCCCGTGAAGGTGGAGGAAAAAGGCGACTCGCTTCTCTATACTTACGATGTGAAGACTGGCGAGAAACAATCATTCAGAATCCAGCCCGTTTCCATCATTATCCCTCGATAAGCAATACGAGAACAAAAGAGTTGTGCTTGTCAATGAGCGGGAAACAAACTATTTCCCTGCCATTGACCGCTATCTGGCAGACTCCATCGGTAGCCGCTATGCAAAGGGCGAACATTGCGTACCTATCCACAGCATCGTGAGAGTTGATGAGCGTAATTCAGAGGACATTCTCGTATGGGGCGATTTCTGGGTCTTCAACTACAATCAGGTGGGCGACACGCTGAAATGCGTCTCTGGCGGCAGCCATCCTGGACTATTGCACATCCGACAGACAGAAAAGGGCTTTGAGGTGACGGCCTTCGACCAGGTAGAGGACGGCTCCAGATACTTGCCGACGGCCAAGGAGATCTTTGGTGACAAGTTCGATGCCTTTAAAACCATCAACAGCGATGAGAAGAATCGTGAAAGATTGAGAGCCGAAGGGTTGGCGACTTATACCAAGAAAAACGGCCTCTCAGTGACTATGTATCAGGATTATGGCTGGCCAGCCAAGAAACTAAAGGAATAAATATGACGACAATGAATAGACCAAATCCCAGCGAGGTATTTCCAAATCCTAACCTGCCACGACTTTGTTTTATCAAGAATGTGGTAAAGAACCCGCGTATCATCATCGGTGACTATACCTATTACGATGACGTGGATGGTGCTGACCAATTTGAGAAGCACGTCACGCACTTCTATGACTTCATAGGTGACAAGCTGATTATCGGGAAGTTCTGTGCTATTGCCAAAGGTGTGGAGTTTGTGATGAACGGGGCCAATCATAGGATGGATTGCGCGACCACCTATCCGTTCTACATCATGGGAGGTGACTGGGGAAGTGCTATTGCACCTGTGAAGGAAGAACTTCCATTGAAAGGCGATACCATTATTGGTAACGATGTTTGGATTGGTCAGAATGTTACAATCATGCCAGGCGTACATATTGGCGACGGAGCCATCATCGGAACCAATTCGGTTGTCGCTAAAGATATTCCTCCGTATGCTATCGCCGTTGGAAATCCTTGTCGAGTAGTCAGGAAACGGTTCGATGATGAATTGATAGAAATTTTGCTCAAACTCCGATGGTGGGACAAGAGCATTGAAGAGATAGAAAACCTCATGCCGATACTATCGTGTAGCGATTTGGAGAAAGTCAAGGAGGAACTGAAGACAAGAGTATGATTATACTGATAACAGGTGCATCACTCACAGGTAAGACCCTTCTGGCACAGCGGATGCTGGAAGAGTATAAAATGCCGTATGTAAGCATCGACCA
>CACXVS010000056.1 GCA_902771155.1 uncultured Prevotellaceae bacterium | reverse complement strand
GCTCGACCAGCGCCCCATTCCGAAGCGCCTCCTCATCTGCGTGCCGCTCTTTGGTATTTCTATCGGTATGCTCTTCTGGCAGATAGAGAATCCTGACGGTTTCAACACGATCTGGCAGTATTTCGGCTTCTCGAACCAGGCGCTCAGCGTGTTTACGCTTTGGGCTGCCACCGTCTATCTCGTACGCGAGAAGAAGACTTTCTGGATCACGCTGATCCCTGCGCTCTTTATGACAACGGTATGTACCACCTACTTCTTTGTATCGAAGCAGATGCTTAACCTCGGCGATGCAGGCTATCCCTTCGGTATCGTCTGTCTGGTGATCGCCATCGCATGGTTCTGCATATGGTACAGAAAAGAAACAAAGAATAATAACTAAATAGATTGAACATATGAAAAAACTGATGATGGCAGCCATCGGCCTGATGATGGCAGTAAGTGCAAATGCCCAGTATTTGAACGACTCAAAGACACCATTTGAGCAGGGTAAGTTTTATGTGAATGCAGCCCTTTCTACGACATCGCTCTCCTACAGCAAGGCTTCCAAATTCAATTTTGGTATCAACGGCAAGGCAGGTTACTTCTTGATGGACAACTTGATGGCTGTGGGTACAGTAGGTCTTAAAACCATCAGTGGTGGTCAGCTGGTAACTTTTGATCTTGGCGCAGGTGCCCGTTGGTATTTCGACACTGTCGGCATCTATGTGGGTGGTATTGCCAAATATGCTTATGAGAGAGAAAAAGTGGAAGTGGGTGATGTGGAACTCCATACAAGCACTAACGATTTCCGTCCTGAGATTAATGCAGGCTATACCTTCTTCCTGAATCGTAACGTGACCGTTGAGCCTGAGGCTTACTACGAGATCAGTTGCGACAACAGCGACAAATCTGGCTTTGGCGTGAGAGTAGGTCTGAGCATCTACTTTGACATGTAAAGGTTAAAAGGTAAAAAAGTAAAAAGGTAAGAATATGCTGAGTGTTGACGAACTGGTTGACAGACTTATCGATCTGTCGTTTGCCGAGGATATCGGTGATGGCGATCATACCACCCTGTGCTGTATTCCTGAGGACGCAATGGGCAAGAGCCATCTGCTGATAAAGGAAGACGGTATCCTGGCTGGTGTGGAGATTGCCAAGGAAGTGTTCCGTCGTTTCGACCCTACCATGCAGGTGGAGGTGCTGATGGGCGATGGTACGAAGGTGAAGAAGGGCGACATCGCCATGATCGTGACGGGTAAGGTGCGCTCGCTGTTGCAGACAGAGCGCCTTATGCTGAACATCATGCAGCGCATGAGTGGCATTGCCACGATGACCAATAAGTATGTGGAGCGTCTGAAGGGTACAAACACCCGTGTGCTCGACACCCGCAAGACCACTCCTGGTATGCGCATGCTCGAGAAGCAGGCAGTGAAGATAGGCGGTGGCGTGAACCATCGTATCGGTCTTTTCGACATGATCCTTCTGAAAGACAATCACGTGGATTTCGCAGGCGGCATCACGAATGCCATCGACCGCTGTCATCAGTACCTGAAGGAGAAGGGGCTCGACCTGAAGATCGAGATCGAGGTGCGTAACTTCGACGAGTTGCAGCAGGTGCTCGATCATGGTGGTGTGAACCGCATCATGCTCGACAACTTCTCTGTGCCCGATACGAAGAAGGCTGTCGATATCATTGACCATCGTTACGAAACGGAGTCATCGGGGGGTATCACCTTCGACACGATTCGCGACTATGCCGAACAGGGTGTCGATTTCGTCTCTGTAGGAGCACTCACTCACTCGGTAAAGGGACTTGATATGTCGTTTAAGGCATGTTAGTAGTTCTGCTGAGTATCGTCCTGAGTATCTATCACCCGCCAGTGAGTTATGACATGTCATTGGCGGGTAATTTTGGCGAGCCCCGTCCCCACCACTTCCATGGCGGTATCGACGTGAAGACCGATGGGGTGGAAGGCAAGGCCATCTATTCCATTGGCGACGGTTACGTCAGTAGGGTGACGATGGGCAAGAACGGCTTTGGTAATGCGGTCTATGTCACTCATCCCGAGGGCTACACCAGTGTATATTGTCATCTGAAGAGTTTTTCGCCACGTATCAAGGCAGCGATGCGCCGTTGGCAGTATGCCCACGAGTCGTGCGATGGCGATGCCCGTCTCTCGCCCTTGGACTGTCCTGTGGCACAGGGGCAACTCATAGCCCTGAGCGGCAACACGGGTCACAGCACGGGTCCGCATCTGCATCTGGAGATCCACGATACCGAGACGTGGAATATGCTCGACCCCTTAGACTTTATTGGCGACTTTGTCAACGACACTGTTCCTCCCCGGGCTCATAGTCTGATGGCTTGTCCGCAAGAGGGTGAGGGTGTCTTCAACAAGGACACAGGCCGACAGGTCTTTGGCATCAGCGGGTCGCACCTCAATCAGAAGTTCACGGCCTGGGGCAAGGTGGGCTTTGCCCTTCGTGCCGACGACTATATGCAGGCCTCGAGCAATCATTTTGGTATCCGCGAGACCATCTTGCAGGTCGATGGCCACGAGGTGTTCCATGCTGTGGTCAATGACATCCCCGTTGAGAGCAACCGTCTGGTGAATGCTTGGGGAGACTACGACTATTGGCTGCGCCACAAGGTGTGGTATATGAAATCGTTCGTTGAGCCCGGCAACACACTCTCTATCCTGCGTGCTGAGCAGCGCGGCATCATCGACTTCTGCGAGGAGCGCGACTATCAACTGGAGTACGTTCTGCGCGACTTCAAGGGCAACGAGAGCCGTTACGCCTTCACCGTGAGGGGTGAGAAGAGTACTCTTCCCTCCAGCACAGAGGCACCCGAAGGTCGCTTGTTTCGCTGGAACCAGACAAATACGTTCTCGGCCCCTGGTGTACAACTTACTGTGCCTTACGGACTGCTGACTACCGATATGCGTCTCCAGCCAGTGGTCTTCGAGCGTTCCGGCGGTTTCTCCCATGGTTATAGTTTTTATCCTTCGTCGTATCCTCTCGTCACCGATGGCGAAGTCTGCCTCTATGCCTATACCGATCGCGTGGGCAGTGACGAGGTGGTGCGCCAGGAGTACGATGCCTCAAAGTTTTATGTAGCCGTCGATGGGCGTTATGCTGGTGGCGACTATAACAACGGGTGGGTGAGCGGACGAATACGTGAGTTGGGAGCTGTCTGTTCCCTAGAGTACGACACCGATCCGCCTGAGGTGAGTCCCGTCACGTTGGGCGAGCGCGTCGTGCTGCGACTCTCTGACGCTCAGAGTGGTGTCGCATCCTATACGGCCACCATCGATGGCCAGTTTGTGGTCTTCGATGCTGCCGACAAGCAGCCGCTGGTTATCTGCGAACTCGCCGAGACGCCCATCGTCAAGACTAACCGTACCCATCAACTGCGTTTTACGGCCACTGACAATCGCCAGAACACGCGTGTCTTTGAAACATCAATAATATATTAATAAAGGTATGAAAAGAAATCTGATTCTTTCCGTCGTGCTCATCGCTGCCACTTATGCGATGGCATGTACCAACTTCATCGTCGGCAAGAAAGCAAGTGCCGACGGCAGCGTTTTTGTCACTTACAACGCCGACTCCTTCGGCGCCTTCATGCCCCTCTACCACTATCCCGCTGCCCACCATCAGGCAGGCGACATGCGTCAGGTGCGTGAGTGGGATACCAACAAGTTTCTGGGTGAGATTCCCGAGGCCCTCGAGACCTACAACGTCGTGGGTAACTCCAACGAGTGGCAGGTCACCATCGGTGAGACCACCTTCGGAGGTCGTGAAGAGATGGCCGACTCTACGGGTATCATTGACTACGGCTCACTCATCTACATCGCCCTCCAACGCTCAAAGACGGCCCGCGAGGCCCTGCAGGTGATGACCTCGCTCGTAGAGCAGTATGGCTATTATTCTGAGGGTGAGACCTTCTCGGTGGCAGATAAGGACGAAGCATGGATGCTCGAGATGATGGGGTGCGGTCCTGACCGTACGAAGTCGAAGGAGCGTACCGTCTGGGTGGCCGTCCGCATCCCCGACAATGCCATTGCAGCCCACGCCAATCAGAGCCGCATCACGAAGTTCCTTGATGGCCGTTATCAGCAGGTCAAGATGAAAGACCTGTTTGGTAAGAAGTATGCAGTCGATGGCAAGAAACCCGTGCCGAATCTCGTGGTATGCTCCGATAATGTCGTGAACTATGCCCGTACGATGGGGTGGTACACAGGTAAGGATGCCGATTTCAGTTTCAATGCTGCCTATGCAGCGCCCGACTTCTCAGGTCGCCGCTATTGTGAGGCCCGTGTGTGGAGTTTCTTCAACCGCTTTGTAGACGACTTCTCAGAGTATGTGGCATATGCAGCAGGCATCGAGCCTGATGCTAAGGCGATGCCCCTCTGGATCATTCCTAACAAGCTGCTCACTCTTCAGGATCTTCGCGACGCCATGCGCGACCATTATGAGGGCACACCCTTTGCCCTCGACAGCAAAGGCGACATTGGTGGCGGTATGTTTGAGATGCCCTACCGTCTCTCTCCCCTCTCATATAAGATCGATGGCAAGGAGTACTTCAACGAGCGCCCCATCTCTACCTTCCAGACTGCCTTCTCGTTTATCTCGCAGATGCGCAGTTCGATGCCCCGTGAGGTAGGTGCCTGCTTCTGGTTTGGCAACGACGACGGCAACATGGTGGCCTACACCCCGATGTACTCGTGTATCACGCGCCTCCCCAAGTGCTTCTCGGGTGAGGGTGCCGACGATGTCACGTTCTCTATCGACAATGCCTTCTGGGTGTGCAACTGGGTCTCGAATATGGTCTATCCCCGTTATTCGATGATGTTCCCCAGTCTGAAGGCTGTGCGCGACTCACTCGACGCCTCTTATGATCAACTTCAGCCCGATATCGAGAAAAAGGCCCTCGCCTTGGCTAGCCCAGAAGAACGTGTGAAATTCCTCACCGACTACAGTTGTGGCAAGGGCGATGAGATGATAGAGCGCTGGCAGAAACTTGCCTTCTATCTCATCGTGAAGTATAACGACATCGTGGTGAAGCCTACTGACGATAACGGCACGTTCCAACGTACAGAGAATGGTATCGGCAAGCGCGTGCAGCGTCCTGGCTATCCAGAGGGCTATGCCCGTCAACTCATTGATCTCACTGGTACTAAGTATCTTGTTCCCGGCAAATAGATAACTGACAAGACAATCTCTATCTGTGCCCCAGAGGCACGCATCCATTGCAGGTAATGAAGGTCATCTATAACAAGTATTTCCCATTTGGCAGTTTTCTGGCCACAAATATCTTTGGGCTGATATTCTGCAGGAGCGACAAGGGAAGACTGAGTGAGGTCGACAAGAACCACGAATACATTCATACCTTGCAGCAACGCGAGATGTTCTTCGTGGGATTTATGCTGTGGTACTCTATAGAGTGGCTGTGGCGATACCTGAAATGCCGAAACTGGATGAAGGCCTATCGGGAACTGTACTTTGAGCGCGAGGCTTATCAGATGGAGTACGACCTGGAATATCGTCATCACCGCAAGCACTTTAACTGGTGGTACCTGTATGTCGAGAAGGGTTCACTGCTCCACGAGATAGGATCATTTCTGGGTGACCTTGCCGGATTTGTCAGGAAGGATTTCCTGTGGAAGAAATATCTGTTTGCCATAGGACTAGCCACACTGATCGTCATTGGTCAGGTAAGGTTTCATATCTATGACCTTCTCATAGCTCCAGCCTACGACAACGGCACCTCGATGCTGCGCATACCGATGGTGTATATCACCATTTATTTCCTGGTACTGATAACGACGTTGTCCATGCACAAGGAACTGTGGCGGTTGCGGCGCTGGCAGGTGTGGCTGTTCCCTGTGGTGCTGCTGACTATCGACGGAGCAGGGCAGGGCTTTTACGGTTATATGGAGTGGGCCGATACTCACGGCACGACATTCAAAGACAAATACTACCTGCAGTTGGTTGGCTCGTTCATGTTCCGCTCGGTGTTTATCGTCACGATGCTGTGTGTGTTCCGTAAACTGACAGAGGGGCATTTCGGTCTTTTTGGACTGAAGCGTTCAGGGAAATATCTTCGTGTGTACGGACTTGTTTATCTGCTGTTGATGCCAATATTCCTTATGGTGTCGTTCACGCCCCAGTTCCTCGACTACTATCCGAAGATGAACATCGCCATCTTTGATGGTGCCATGGGGTGGGAGCGCTGGCAGTTGATAGGACTCTTCGAGATGTTTTATGCCAACGACTTCATTGGTGTGGAAGGTATGTTCCGTGGGGCATTGGTAATCGGACTGGCACGATGGTTAGGATGCAGGGCTGTGGTACCGATGGCCTTGACATATATGTGTATCCATCTGGGCAAGCCCGACCTTGAACTGGTATCGTCGGTCATCGGTGGCTATATCCTTGGTATCCTTGCCTGGCGTACACGTCATCTTTGGGGTGGTATCATCATCCATCTGGGCATCGCCATGTTCTTCGAGGTTGTTGGGATTGCAAGATTACTATTATAAATTAAGAGCACCCTTTTGGATGCTCTTAATTAACTGCTTATTTGAGGACCTTCTTCCCGTTGACAATGTATAGGCCGCTGGGGAGATCATCGAGCGATGTGGCTGAGAGACGCATGCCGTAAAGGTTGTAGATGCCCTTCGAGGTGTCGAGTTTCTTATCTGCCAGAATGCCGTTGACGGCGCTTGGTTCACCACCATTCAGTCCACGTACGAAACCGGCATAGACATGCTTGCGATAGAACTGCTGATCCCAGATGCCTACGGGCTCACCACCGCGCCAACCACTACTTGAAGGCGCATCGTTGGTACACCACTGGCAGATGCCCCACTGCTGCTCGGGGGGGATAATCTCGAAGAACTTCCTGAAGATGAACTCGTAGAACTCAGCCATCTTCTGGTGTTCGGCTTCGGTTACCTCGCTGGTCTTGATGGATCCTGCCCATTTGTTAGAACCACGTACATAGCCCATATCCATCTCGGAAATGCGACAGAGTTTTCCGCTCTCGGCAATGATCTTAAACATATTGACGATATGGTCTTCGTTGCTCCTCTGCAGCCCGGCATCTTCGTAACAACTGATGTGCATCTGGGTGCCGATGCCGTCGATATAGGTTACACCGTCAGACTCCCATTTCTTAATCCAGTTGACAAGGCTCTTTACCTTCTTGTTGTTGTCCCAGTCTGACTCGAGGTTGTAGTCGTTGATGAACAGTTTGATGTCTTCAGGTCCATACTTGCGAGCCAAGCGACAGGCCTGGCGCACATATTCCAAGTCGCCCAGATAGTCTTGCCAGTAGAAGGCGCTGCCACCGACATCCCATGAACCACTATTCTTTTGCTTAGAACTCTGCAAGACGTAGTTGCCCTCACCATCGTCCCCGTCGCCATAGAGGGCCTCGTTCACAAGGTCCCAAGCCTTCACTTTTCCGTCGCAGGCTTCCATCATGCCCTTGATCCACTTATCCATCGCATAGACAAGGGTGTCGTGCTTCTCTTCAGCAGTCAGGGGGATGGTCTTGTCGGAGGTATAGCCCTCGAACTTGATTTCCCTGATATAGATGTCGCCTACGAAGTCACCACACTGGAGCATGAAGAAACTACTCTCAACAGCTGCCGTATAACTGATTTCCACCTCCTGCCATTCAGTTGTGAATGGTATATCAGGGTATTCTCCATTACCCCAGTCGCCAAGTTTGCTGTGGAGTTTGCCTGCCTCTGATCCTTTGACTGTCATCGTCATCTTGTAGGTTTTGCCTACTGTGGTAGGAATGTCTGTCATCGCCAGGAACTGCACGTCCCAGGAGTTAGTGTTTATCTTGGTGCAATGGACGTTGAGACCGTCGTTGGCATCATAATTAAATGAATAGCCGAATTCTGTTTCATCAGAATGCCAGCCCACGCTCTTGTCTTTGCGGAAATCCTTGCTGGCAACCACAGTCCATACCTCTCCGGCAGAAGGGTCAGGTTTGTCAGCGAGGAGTTTCTTCAGCCAACCGATTGGCTGCTGTGAGTGCCAGGCGAGGGTGTGGCCATAGACATTCAGACCAGCCTCAGTGGCGGCATTCACGTATTTCTTCACTTTATCGAAGTTCATGTTACCATTAGCATCCACGCAACTGGCCATTTTCATGGCATTGCCTGCAACCGTCTCGGTGAAGTTGGCGTTGGTCATCTTATAGGCCGTGGATTTCTTGAGGTAGTCATCGACGGTAGTGCCGGCACCGAGTTTGAAGTTCGGGTATTTGTCGTAGTTGATATATGCCTTGAGTGCCTGGTATTCATCAAGGTATCGGTAGTTATCGTCATTGGGCTTGCCCAACTCGTATTTCTCCTGTGCCATGGCCAGGGTAGAAAGACCAGCAGCAAGCATTAATAAGTATAATTTCTTCATAAACGTATAGTAATTTAAAAAAAGGAAAAGGGAGCACCCGATAAAGGATGCTCTCTTTTCTATAGAATAGAGTAGGGAATTACTCGTTGCTCCAATCCTCGGCAGCCTTACGGATGTAAGACTTGTAGCGGATCTGGGCCATCTTCTGAGCCTCGGCGAAGAGTTCCTCAGCCTCGTTGGGATAAGCCTTCTTGACAGAGAGGTAACGAACCTC
>CACXVS010000055.1 GCA_902771155.1 uncultured Prevotellaceae bacterium | reverse complement strand
TTATGGGGCTTTCATGTGGATCCGCAACACAGCAGAGAATCATGGCAACATCTTTGTGGATTGTCATTTCAAGGGACGAAGCGACTCTGCAGAACTTGGTCGACTGCCAAACAATAACGGCAAGAACTATCCCCATGCCGAATGCGTCCTATTGAACTGCACATTGGAAAACATTCCTGCATTCGGCTGGGGTGAGATCGATGACAGCGCAAAGACAGCAACAATCCTTGAGTTCAACAGTCACGATGCGGACGGCCAGTCAATAGACACTTCCAAGAGAAATCCATTGATGCGTCAGCTCGATCCCATTCGTGATGCAGAACTCATCGGACGTTACTCTGACAGTCATTGGGTATTAGGCTGGTAGGAGCCGAAGCCCTCCTAGTTATTTCTGAATTCCAACGGTGTCATGCCGAAATGATCTTTCACGTATTTGCCAAAGAACGAGGGATTAGGAAAGGCGAGTTTGTCGCAGATCTGTTTGATACTTAAATCTGTCTGACGCAGGTAGTAGCGGATATCCTCCAACACCTGTTCTGTAATCCACTCGTTGGCAGTCTTACCGGAGTTCTTCTTGCAGACAGCAGTCAGATATTTGGGTGAGATACAAAGTTCGCTGGCGTAAGCCTCCACCGTGTGACGTTTCACATCGTTGGCGTGCAACAGATCGAGAAAACGCTGAAAGTGATTCTGGCTAGTTGACTGTTTATGGTTGAGAGTTGGCAGTTCGCTGCCAACTTGCGACAGCATCCACTTCATTTCGCCACAAAGACCAAGGATAGCTGAACGGAGCAAGGCCTGAATGATTTCAGTGTGATAAGGATTCTCCTTGCCTCGCTCAATCGCTAGTGTCAGCATGTCGTAGAAATGGGTGTAGAAGAGTATCTCGTCTTCGTCCATCGTTACGATATGCTGTCGATGGATAAACATCATGTCGTTCCAGACGCTGATTTTCTCGCGAAGGAAACTGCGCAGAATACGGTTGGTAAGGAATATACCTTTCAGGTCGAAGTCGGGACTGATCATCACATCAGTCACCGTTACATTCTGTGGGATGATGGCTACCTGGTTTTTATACAGTTCCATCTGCAGGCCGTTCATCTGAGCCTGTGCTTTGCCGCTGGTACAAATCACGATGGCATTCATCGTGACATGAGCGGTGCTTAGTTGCGTGAACTGTTGGATACTATCCACAACGACTATTTCGTTGTCAGAATAGCCAATTTGGATGTCCTCATTGTTGGCTAATGTCTGAAATGTTACTTCCTCATGCTGCTTCATGCTGCAAATATACTTAAAATTTTCCATAATTCATGGCTTATTTGACATTAATTATGGTCGTTTTGGTGTCTTAATGTCGAATTGATAAAATATGAAGTGGAAACGAAGAGAGTGAAAACACAGGTGGTATCACCCGATATGGTGGATAATGCCCAGACGTATGTAGGTATCGTGGAAGAACGCGAGGCGACGGCGGTGAGCTTTACCGGTATGGGGGTTGTAAAGCGGATGCTGGTGAATGAAGGACAGGCTGTTAGCAAAGGTCAGCTGATTGCGGAGATGGATGACACACAGGCCCGTAACTTGTTGAGTGGTGCCGAGGCTCAGATGACGCAGGCCAATGATGTATTTGAGCGCTATAAGATGTTGCACGACAACGGCTCACTGCCCGAGGTGAAGTGGGTGGAGGTCCAGAGCAAGGTGGCTCAGGCCAAATCGCAACTGCAGGTGGCTCGGAAGACCCTGGCAGACTGTCGGCTGATTGCTCCTGTCAGTGGTATCATAGGCAAAAAGATGATCGGTGCTGGTGAGACGGCCATACCCTCGCAGGCTGTGGTCAGCATCCTTGACATCTCGACAGTGAAGGTGAAAGTGGCAGTTCCTGAAGCAGAGGTTGGCGGTATTAATGCCAATACGCCAACGAGTATCAAGGTCGAGGCCATCAATGGAAATTATCAGGGAGGCCAGATTGAGAAGGGCGTACAGGCCGACGCGCTCACGCATACGTACGATATAAGAATTAATGTGGCAAATGGTGATCGGAAACTGTTGCCAGGTATGGTGGCCAATGTGCGTTTTGTCTCAGATGGCTCGCAGGCAATCGGTAGCAAGATGGTTCCTGTGACAGCAGTGCAAAAGAAATCCGATGGCAGTCTGTTCGTGTGGACAGTGGGTAAGGACAGTACGGCGCATCGCGCTACCGTGACGATTGGTCAGACACAGGGCAATTATGTTAGCGTTATCGATGGTCTGAATATCGGTGACCGTATTGCCACAGAGGGTTATCAGAAACTAAGCGAAGGAACAAAAGTGATTTACTAGAATGAAGAATATGAATTGGCTCCGATGGCCGTTGGAGCACTACTCGATATCATTGCTCATCGTTGGCATCCTGTTTGTGATGGGCATCTACGGTATGTATATCATGCCGAAAGACGAATTTCCACATGCCACCATCCGACAGGGTGTGGTGGTGGCAGTCTATCCTGGTGCTACATCAGAAGAGGTAGAGCAGCAGGTGGCTCGTCCTTTGGAGCGTTACCTTTTTACCTTCGGTGAGGTAAATCGTAAGAAGACCACCACACAGAGTCAGAATGGCATGTGTATCGTGATGGTGAAACTGAACGATGATGTGAACAACAAGGATGAAGTGTGGTCGAAGATCAAACACGGCCTGAACGGTTTTAAGGCGCAGTTGCCCAGTGGGGTGTTGGCCATCGTGGTGAACGATGACTTCGGTAATACCTCGGCGTTGCTCATCGCCATCGAGAGCGACCAGCGCAGTTATCGTGAACTGAAACAATATAGCGACGACCTGAGTGACCGTCTGCGTCGTATCCCGTCAGTAGCGAATGTCAAGTTGTTCGGTGAACAGAAAGAGCAGATCAGTCTCTATATCGATCGTCAGCGGCTGCAGGCCTATGGCATTGGTCAGCAGATGCTCTTTTCACGTCTGCAGGCCCAGGGCATCACTACGATAAGTGGTGGCATCAGCGATGATGACCAGCAGGTGCCTATCCATGTAGAGGCCCAGGAGAATAGCGAAGAGGAGATAGCCAACCAGATTATTTTCTCAGATCCTGTGACGGGTAAGGTGGCGCGTGTGAGAGATGTGGCCCGTGTGGTACGCGAATATGAGCCGATGTCGAGTCGTATCGAACAGGATGGGCACCCGTGTGTACTGCTGTCGATGGAGATGACGCCAGGTAATAACGTGGTGGAGTACGGTCAGGAGGTGGATCAGGTGTTGAACGATTTTCGTCAGAATGAGCTGCCCGAGGATGTGAACGTGACCCGCATCGCCGATAAACCCAAGGTGGTGGCGAAGAGTGTGAGTGACTTCCTGCGCGACCTGCTGATATCGATGCTGATTATTATCCTGGTGATGATGGTGCTGTTCCCCATCCGTTCGGCCATTGTAGCGGCCATCACCATCCCGTTGAGCACATTCGTCAGTGTGGCTATCATGTATATGATGGGTATCGAACTGAACATCGTGACACTGGCGGCACTGATCGTGGTATTGGGAATGATTGTCGATAACTCGATCGTGGTGATCGATGGCTATTTGGAATATTTGGGTAAAGGTTTTAAGCCCTTTGATGCCGCCATTGAGTCGGCACGCCAATACTTCATGCCGATGCTGTTGGCCACCATCTGTATCTGTGCCATCTTCTATCCCTTCCTCATTACGATGAAGGGTATGTTCCACGACTGTCTGGAAGACTTCCCCGTCACGATTACCATCAACCTCATGGTGTCGCTGGTACTGGCGGTGACGGTGATTCCGTTCCTCGAAACGCGTATCATCAAACCCGACAAAGTGAGTACCGATGGTAACGCCATTACCAAATGGGTACAGCGTACGTATAATAAGGTATTAGACTGGACTTTTGCCAATCCGTGGCTAACAATCGGTGGAGGTATCGCCGTCATTCTGCTCTCAACGCTGATAGCGCCTACGCTGAAGATCCGTCTGTTCCCCTATGCCGACCGCGACCAGTTCGCTGTGGAGATATTCCTGCCCGAGGGTAAAGGTCTGGCTGAGACGGAACTGATAGCCGACTCCGTACAACACGTGCTGGAGAAGGATGATCGTATCACTGGCATCACGGGTTTCATCGGCTGTTCGTCACCAAGATTCATGGACGCCTATGCCCCGCAGATGGCAGGTAACAACTATGCACAGTTCATCGTGAATACCCAGAGCGACAAAGCCACACTCGACCTCTTAGCTCAGTATCAGCCCCAGTTGAGTGAGGCGTTCCCCAATGCCTACGTGAAGTTCAAGCGTCTGGACTATCTGGAGGTGAGCGAACTGGAATACCGCTTCTATGGCGACAACCTCGACTCGTTGCATGTGGTGGCGGAGCGGTTGATGGAACGTATGCGCCAAATGCCGGAACTGGAGTGGGTTCATACCGACTATCTGCAGCCTTATCCCATCATCAACGTCGAACTTGATCCTGTGACGTCGGCTCAATTAGGCATTACCCGTACTACCGCCCAGTTGGCACTGAGTGCCACATCAAGCGACCTACGTGTGGGACAGATCTGGGAGGACAACTATGAACTACCCATCGTGGTGAAGGACGATACTGATATGACCTTCTCGGATGTGGCCAATCTGGGCATTGCATCGCCAGCATCGATGGTATCGGGTGGTCTGCAAAGCACCAACTCCACAGTGCCTCTAAGACAGATTGCCAAGGTCACTCCCAAGTGGAGCGAGAGCCGTATCATGCATCGTGGTGGCGAGCGCTGTATCACGGTGACGGCTCAGTTTGCACAGGGGGTCTATACCGCTCCTATTGAGAAAGAGATTGCCCGCATCATGAACGAAGAGATTGAATTGCCGCAAGGTGTGCGTACGGAGGTGGGAGGTGAGATTGAATACGGTGATGAGGCTATGCCACAGATTATCGGTGGTATCTTTATCGCTGAGATTATCGTGTTCTTCTTCCTGTTGTTCAACTTCAGAAAGTATGGTGTGACTACCGTCTGTATGGCGGCCTTAGCACTGATGATTCCTGGCGCACTCATCGGTCTGGGACTTATGAACCGTGCCTTAGGACTGACCTCCATCTTCGGTCTTATCACGCTGATGGGAATGATTATGCGTAACGAGATCCTGATCTTCGAACATGCCATCGACCTGATCAAGAAGCATGTGGCCCAGCATGGTGACTGGACGGTGGATCGCCAGGCTTATAACAACGCTGTCCGTCAGGCTGCCTACGAGGCCGGTAAGCGGCGTATGGTGCCTATCTTCCTCACCACAGCCACTACTGCCGTTGGTGTGGTGCCGATGATCATCGCTCAGAGTTCGTTCTGGATGCCCGTGGGTGTCACCATCTTCGCAGGTGGTATCGGCTCACTCATCATGGTAGTCACCATGCTCCCCGTCATTTATTGGAAAGTAAGTACAAAGTAATTATGAAAAAGATATTATCACTGATAGCCATAGGCTTTACACTTTCTGCCTCGGCACAGACTTATACCTTGGAGCAGATGATAGACTCTGCCCTCCATAACAACATCGCCATCCGTAGTGCCAAATACAACATTGAGACTGCCCAGCAGCAGCGCAAAGAGGCCTTTACGAAATATTTCCCCAACGTAAGCGGTGTTGGGCTCTGGTTTAATGCCAACCAAGGTATGGCACAAACCACACTGAACCTCTCAGAGAGCATATCGCCAGAACTGGGGGCGGCTTTGGCTCAGTCGTTGCCCGCAGAGGCATTGGCAGCTTTGGGTAATCCCATCAGTATCTCGATGATGAAAAACGGCACCATCGGTTCGCTGATGGCTGTGCAGCCCGTCTTCGCAGGTGGTCAGATCATCAATGGCAACAAATTGGCCAAAGTGGGTGAGGATGTGAGTCGCTTGCAGTTGCAGTTGTCGGAAAACGAAGTGGAGAAGACTGCCGAACAATACTTCTGGCAGTTGGCCTCGATGCAGGAGAAAATGAAGACCATCGAGGCTGTGGATACGCTGTTGGCTGATATCCACAAAGATGTGGATGTGGCTGTGCGCGCTGGTTTGGTCATGCCCAACGACCTGTTGCAGGTGCAACTGCGTCAGAACGACCTCGCGAGTCAGCGGCTGAAACTGAATAACGGCCTCTCCATTGTTCGTCTGTTGTTGTCGCAGTATTGCGGTCTGAGTGATACCACGTTTGTCATATCCTATCAGTCTGACGTCACTTCACCGCTGATGACCAAACAAGACCATCGTCAGGCACTGTTGGGAACTGCAGAATACCAGTTGCTTGGCAAACAGGTGGAAGCCACTAATCTCCAGAAGAAGATGGCCGTTGGACAGCATCTGCCATCAGTCGCCGTCGGCGCAGGCTACAACTACCATAACCTGCTAGATAATAACACAAATTTCGGGATGGTGTTTGCCACTGTCAGTGTACCTATCTCCGACTGGTGGGGCGGTTCTCATGCCATCAAGCGTCGCAAGATTGAGCACCAGAAAGCCGTTGAACAACTAGAGGATCATTCCCAACTGCTACAGATCCGTATGCAAAATGCCTGGAATGGGGTGGAGGAGTCGTATCAACAGTTGCTCCTGTCTCAGCGTAGTATCGAACAGGCCGCAGAAAACCTGCGCCTGAATCGCAACTATTACAAAGCAGGTATCTCAAAGATGAGCGACTTACTCGAGGCTCAGATGCTCTACCAGCAGTCGTGTGACAAACGCACAGATGCCTTTGCCGACTACCAGAACAAATTACTGGAATACAGGCAAACCATTGGTCAGTGAGATGCTTTCCTTGCAAATTCGAATAGCGACAGAGGCAGATGGCAGTAGCCATCTGGATTCTTGTCAAGATAATCCTGGTGATAATCTTCGGCTGTGTAGAAGTTCTGTAGAGGCAACTTCTCTACGGCCAAGGGTTGCTCATAGTTCTTCTGCTCTTCGGCAAATACCTTCTCAATGATGGGTAAATCCGCAGGGTCGGTATAGTAGACACCAGTACGATAACGAGTGCCCTCGTCGTGTCCCTGTTTGTTGAGACTGGTGGGGTCGATGGCCTTAAAGAACATCTGCAACAGGAATTCGAGGCTCACGACATCAGGATAGAACCGCACGAAGACGGTCTCTGCAAAGCCCGTCGTATCAGTATAGACCTCCTTATATGTCGGGTTCTCCGTATGACCGTTGGCGAATCCCACTTCCGTAATGGCCACGCCCTTAATCTGCTTGAAATAATGTTCCGTTCCCCAGAAGCAGCCTCCTGCAAGGTAGATATCCTTGGTGGGTTTCGTTTCCAGACATTCTAAACAATTCTTCTTCAGTCTCGGAGACTTCTTGGCTTCTTCTGCCAGATCGTTCATTAACTTATCATCTATTATCTTCATCATTTTTGCTTGTTGAATACACTAATCCGTAATTTTTTATGTCGTTAAGGAGTTTCTCGGCCAATGGCACATACCAGTCACGGACTTCCTCTGCCGTCGGGGTATGACCACCGGGGAAGTGGAACGAGTGGCGGTAGTGCTCCAAGAAGAGCGGTTCAAAGTGTGCCAGCGTGTCCTGCTCGCCGAATAAGCCCCAGATACGGTCTTGGAAGTCGGGATTGTAATGATTGAATTGAATAGCCTCCATTTCGGCAAACGCCTCAATCAAGGCTTCATCAATGACAAAGTTCTGCTTGCCGTCCTTTCGTGGTGACTTGTACTGATGCTCGCCGATGCGCTGCTTTAGGAACTCCGTCATCTTGAAGTGCGGATTGCCCAATAAGGCTGGAATGCCCACGACGGGCGCCACCATCTGAGCATAGAATGCCCCGCAACTGTTGCCAATCAGAAGGTCAGGCTGTTCACGGTCTATCAATTTGCGGATGAATCGGACTGCCTCCTTCGGGTGCATCGGCAAGTCGGGTGTTATCACCTCCGCACGGTCCGCGAAAGCCTCGCGCAAAGCCATCGCCGGTATGCACTGGCCACTGGCATAGAATCCGTGTAGGAACAATATCTTCTTCATTTCACCCCATGGACTAGCATCTTCAAGGTATAGACGGATTTAGAGGCGGTAATGAATAGGATGTTACGCTCTTTTCCGCCAAAGCAAACGTTGGCAGTCCAGTCCTCGGGAATGGGGAAATGTGCTATCTTCTGACCATTCTTGTCGAATACGGTCACCCCGTCGCCAGTCAGATAGATATTCCCCTGGTCGTCGATCGTCATCCCGTCAGACCCCATATTGGCAAACACCTGGCGGTTCGTCAGGGAGCCGTCTGGCTGAATGTCATATCGCAGGATTCTATCTGCCTTTGCCTCGGCGACATACAGATGTTTTCCGTCGGGCGTGCCGACAAGACCATTGGGTTGGTTGAGTGTGGAGTCAAGCATGACCAGTTGTTTGGCTCCAGGTGCCAGATAATACAAGCCTTCTACAGGCTGCTGACGTTCTGGGTCGCGTGTCCAATAGTCGCGCTTGAAATAAGGATCAGTGAGATAATAACCTCCATTCCTTGAGATCCACACATCGTTGGGGCCGTTCATCAACTTACCGCGATAGTCGGTGATCAGTATCTTAGAATGACCTTCTATATCGAAAGACCAGAGTTGGTTGTCCATATCAGCGCAAGCAATCAGGTTGCCTTGGGCATCAAAGTACATCCCGTTAGAGCGACCGCTCTGATCAGTAAACGGTGTGATCTGTCCGGATTCGCAGTCCCAACGGTAAATCTTGTTGTTGGGCTGGTCGGTGAAGTAGACATCGCCCCTTGCATCAACTGCGGGTCCTTCTGTGAAACTGTACGAATCAGCAACTCTTACAGGGGTTTCCCCTTCTGCAACGATATCATTTGAGGGCGTCTGAGCACATGCAGTCATCACACTGAGCATCATGCTTGCCATAATAAGAACCTTATACATTATTATATTTGTTTGTTGGTTTGTTCGGCAAATATACGAAAAAATCCCATAGTAAGTTGGTTTATTCTCTTTTTTTTCATACTTTTGCCGTCATATTAGGAAAGTTTATGAAGAATCGTATGCAAACTACCGTAAAACTCATCTCTGCGCTGCTGTTGCTGATGGTGCCAAACAACATGGAGGCAGACAATTTGCCCTATCTGGCTGATGGGGTCATCGACACAACATGTCATGAGACACTTGGACTTCAAGGAAATGAGGCTGTCAGAACAGTTAATATCTTCACAGCGACGGACCTTACTGATCATTATGCCAATGGGGTGGTGATGACCGCCTTTAAAGGTAAACTATACTGTATGTGGCAGAGTTCTCCAAAGGACGAAGACAGCGATGACACCTGGGTGGCCTATAGTATCAGTGCTGACGAAGGAATGACTTGGAGTGCGCCCCAGCCTCTGGCCCTCCCTACTGATGAGTTTTATTGCACATCCGGTGGCTGGCTGGTAAGAGGTGATACGCTGACGGCCTTCATCGACATCTGGCAAAAGGGATTGGAACCACGAGGTGGACGTACCTATTATATGACAACCACAGACGGTCAGACCTGGAGTGAACTTCAACTGGTAAGGATGGCAGACGGACTGCCGATGGCGGGTGTTCTGGAACAAGACCCTTACACCCTTCCTGATGGTCGTCTGATTGGGGCCTCGCACATGATGCCAGGACTACACATCTGTCCAGTCTATACAGATGATCCTACTGGGCATCATGGCTGGCAAAAAGCCGCCTTTGAGTCAGAAGATGCAGGCAAACAATCCCGTGAGTTAGAGCCTAGTCAATACGTACAACCGGATGGAACCATTGTTATGCTGTTTCGCGACCAGAAGAGCACTTTCCGTAAACTGGCTTCCGTCAGTCACGACAGAGGTGAAACTTGGAGCAAACCACAAATAACCAACATTCTGGATGCCCGTACGAAACAATGTGCAGGCAACCTGCCCGATAGTACTTCCTATATGGTCTGCTGTCCTGCAAACGGCAAATGGCGTTGGCCTTTGGTTTTACTGCTTAGTCAGGATGGTGTCAAGTTTGACAATGCCATCTTGCTCCGTAGTGGGAAGGCTGACGACCTGCCTCCCAGACGCTACGAGGGTAGATACAAGACCTTGGGCTTCAACTATCCCAAGGCTTTCGTATACAACAATTCGCTTTATGTCTGCTACTCCGTTAACAAGGAAAACGTGGAATGCACGGTCATTTCTTTGGCAAAAAAGGACTAAAAATGGGCGATTTTATGCAAAATACCATGTTTATGGTATGCGAATAACATGCAAAAGGTATTGTGGGGTTATGAAATACGCCGTACCTTTGCACCCAGAAATTATTATTAATTTTTTAAAAGGTAAGGATTATGAGTAAGATTGCAAAACAGCTGACTGAGCTCGTCGGCAACACCCCACTTCTGGAGCTCAACAAGTATTCACAGGCAAAGGGTCTTGAGACACCCGTGATTGCCAAAGTAGAGTTTTTTAATCCTGGCGGCAGCGTGAAGGATCGTATCG
>CACXVS010000054.1 GCA_902771155.1 uncultured Prevotellaceae bacterium | reverse complement strand
ACCGCACGGTGCTTCATGTTTCCTAACGAAAACATTCTTGCGTCCCTTCGGTAGCAAGCGCTTCGCGATGACCGCACGGTGCTTCATGTTTCCTAACGAAAACATTCCGCACTCGGAGGTCTTTAGAGACTGTAGATTTTTCTGAATCAATATTGAGTCTCAGATTGCAGGAGAGCAATCTGAGCAACGAAATACGAAATGCTGTCTGAGCGTAGCGAGTTCATTGAGTGATTTGGAAAAATATGCAGTCGGCCTCCGAGCTCAGGACGTTTTCGTGCTCTTTCTTTTGCTTCGGTTTTCTTTCTGGCGACCAGAAAGAAAATGAAGAATGGGGTTTGGGGGCTCGCCCCCAGCAAGGGATGATGGAGAAACTGCAGGGGAACCCTGCTAAAGGGGGTTGGGGTACCCTAAAAAGGGTCTGCAGGGCGGCGCCCTGCTTAAAAAATCCTAAAATATATGACGAAAATTTGGTCATATAATAAAACCATGGTATATTTGCAACTGTTTAATCAGAGTCTAACTCTATCAAAAACAAAATAAACAAATGAAAACAAAAATTTCAACCATTGCAGGTCTTGTGCTGTGCACAGCCCTTCTGAACCTCACCGGTTGTACACAGGCTGAGGAAGTGACTAACCCCGAAGTTCAGGCTGACCAGGCCAAAGTCAGCGTCCAGGTCAACAACTTCACCATTTCTTTCGACGATATGCCATCTACCCGAGCTGCTGTCGATCCGTCAACCTATACCGACATCGGCGCCATTACCCTCGCTTTCTATGCAGGTGACGAGGAGGTCTATAAGACCACCCAACTCAAGTCGGAGGCCCTCAGCTTCGGCCAGTTCAGTCTCTCCCTTCCCATGGGCAGTTACAAAATGGTGGTACTCGGCTACGACTATTTCGGTAGCGATGCCCTGGTGCTCACCAGTGCCACTGCGGCTGAATTCACCAGCGACCATGTGCGCGAGACCTTCTGTTATACCCAGGATGTGAGCATTACGAGTACAGCCGCCGTATCGCTCAGTGCCACACTCAGTCGTATCGTCTCGGAACTGAAGATTGTTTCTACCGACAATAAGTCGGCCAATGCCTCGACGGTAATGACTACGTTCTCGGCTGGGGGAAAGGCCTTCAACCCCTCTACCGGTCTCGCCCTGGCCGATACAGGCTTCAGCAACATCGTAGGAGCCTCACAGAAAGTGGGTGCCCCAACGACATCAACCAACTTCCTGTTCCTCACCTCCGATGAGCAGACCATCGACATCACTATCGATGTGCTCGACGCAGCGGGAAACTCCATCTCGCAGAGAGTGGTGCCTGATGTCCCCCTGAAGCGTAATCGCATCACCACGCTCCGCGGCTCACTATACACCTCGGGCACTACGGCTGCCTTCCAGCTGGAGACCAGCTGGCTCCCCGGGCATGAACAGAATTTTTAGTTGAGAGTTAAGAGTTAAGAGTTGAGGAAAAATTGGAGGGGACTCTATGCGGTAGATGCCCCCTCCTTCGTCATCCATAGTTTTGTTCTTAGATTGTTGGTTATTTAGTGTCGGGGGAACCCCATTATGCTTGTTATTATTTAAAAGACGCTGCAAAGATATGAAATATTTTTGAAACTATCAAACATTTTTGGGACAAAATGTAAACTATTAAGAATATTTATATTTTAAGTGTTTTGTAGACAAATATTCGTAATTCGTAGATTATAAAGGAGTTTTAGCGAGTTAGTCATCGAAAAAAAATATTGAAAAAATTCTGGATGTAATGAAATATTGAGTTGTCAAAATTTTGTATTTAAATTGACGTAATTATTTGCTTGTAAATAATTGGGAATGAGGGGCTTATTTGTTTTTGCATTTTGCTCGATTTGAGCCAAATCTGCCTTGGTAAACAGGGCGAAAATAGGGTGATAAACAAGGCGAAGATAGGGCGTATTTCGAAATGCTTTTTATCTTGTTTTCTGCTCACTTATTCGTATCTCTGCCTTGATAAACAAGGCGAAGATAGGCTGCATCTCAAAAAAACTCAAATAAAATTTGGTTTTTTGCTCGATTTGCACTATCTCTGAGGCTTTGCCTCGAAGATACTTTCGCTCGAAATTAAAAATAAATGCTTATTTATTTTGTACTTTGCTCACTTATTCGTATCTTTGCACCCAAAATTGGGAAAAGATTGGTAAATGAAGAATCCATTTGACAAGATATTAAATTGGTATTTTACGAAGAACTCACTGCCGTATTGGAGCATTCTGCTGATCGACTGCTTCATCATTATCGTCAGCGGACTCGTGACATACTGGATCTTTAACAGTGCAGCGGTGTTGTTTGAGAACACGCTACGCGTGATGAACACCCTTATCTGTTTTGTGATTCTTAGCGTGCCTGGCTTCAGGATTTTCCACACCTATTCGGGATTTATGCGCTACGCCAGTTTCGTGGATCTGATGCGCGTGGTGTATGGCAACCTGGTGTCGGTGGGACTGGTGGTGCTGCTCGACATCCTGGTGAACCGCTATTATACCGACTGGTTTGTGAACTTCAGTACGACGAGCATCCTCCTTATCTATGTGATTGCCACCCTGCTGATGTGGGCCCTGCGTATCTTTGTGAAGACGCTCTACGACGTGGCGTTCTCGAACACCAGGGCCGTACGCGTGTTGATCTACGGCGCCATGTCGGGTGGCGTGGGTCTGGCAAAGAACATCATGAACCAGCGTCCACGGAAATTTGTGGTAAAGGGCTTTATTACGCACCATAAGAATACGAAGCACCAGATGATTATGGGTGAGAAAGTGTATTCTGCCTGTGAGGACCTGGCCGAGATCATCAAGACCAATGACATTGAGGGTGTGCTGGTGTCTCCCTACCGTACCGCTGATTTCCGTAACAACCAGAAACTGCAGGATATCATCATCGGGGCGGGTGCCAAGATTTTCATGGCACAAAGTGCTATAGAACTGAACGAGGATGAACTGAACAACGGCTCCAATGTTGCGCAGGTGCAACTGCGAGAGGTGAGTGTTGAGGACCTGTTGCCGCGTAATGAGATCCGTGTGGACCTGAAGTCGGTGGAGGAACTGCTCTCAGGTCAGCGGGTGCTGATTACGGGTTCGGCGGGTTCCATCGGTTCGGAGATGGTGCGCCAGGTGGCGAAGTTCTCTCCGGCCGCCATGTTGTTGATTGACCAGGCTGAGACGCCCGCGCACGATATCCGTCTGATGATGGAGAAATATTATCCGAGTGTCTCAGCAGAGACCATCGTGACGAGCATCTGTAACAAGGAGCGCATGGAGGAGCTGTTTAAGCGTTTCAGACCGGACTATGTGTTCCATGCTGCTGCCTACAAGCATGTGCCTATGATGGAGGACAACCCCTCGGAGGCTGTGCTGAATAATATATGGGGCACGAAGGTGATTGCCGACCTGAGTGTGAAATACGGGGTGAAGAAGTTTGTGATGGTTTCGACGGACAAGGCTGTGAACCCCACCAATGTGATGGGCTGTTCGAAGCGTATCTGCGAGATCTATGTGCAGAGTCTCGACCAGGCCATCAAGGAGAAGAAGATATCGTCGTTCTTATCGACATTGAGCAATAAGGTCAGTTTCATTACGAACTCCCAGATTGGCAGTCCTTCGACGCGTACACAGTTTGTCACCACCAGGTTTGGTAACGTGTTGGGCTCTAACGGTTCTGTGATTCCGCTCTTCAAGGAGCAGATCAAGAACGGCGGTCCGGTCACGGTGACTGACGAGAATATCGTGCGTTTCTTTATGTTGATACCGGAGGCCTGTAAGTTGGTGTTAGAGGCTGGTACCAAGGGTAATGGGGGGGAGATCTTCGTCTTCGACATGGGTAAACCGGTGAAGATTGCTGATCTGGCCAAGCGTATGATTCAGCTCTCGGGAGCGAAGAATGTAGAGATTAAGTTTACGGGGCTCCGTCCGGGTGAGAAGCTTTATGAGGAGGTGCTCAACGACCTGGAGGGCACGAAGCCTACGTTCCATGAGAAGATCCGTATTGCGGAAGTGCGGGAGTATGACTATGAAAAAGTATCCAAGGATATCGATGAGCTCATCACTATTTCGAAGCGTTTTGATGACATGGCCACGGTTGCCAAAATGAAGGCCATCGTTCCGGAATACAAATCCAACAACTCCATCTACGAGCAGCTCGACAAGAAATAATCTTTTTTATGTAGTTTGTTCGTATAAAAGAAAGGTGTACGTGGTTTGTACGTATAATAGAAAGGTGTATGGGAGTGATGGACGTCAATCATTAATGTACATCTGGAAAAGTCCTGAGCTCGAAGGCCGACTATCCGATTTTCCAAATCACTCAATGAACTCGCTGCGCTCAGACAGCATTTCGTATTTCGTTGCTCAGATTGCTTTTCTGCAATCTGAGACTCAATATTGATTCAGAAAATCCGACAGTCTCTGAAGACCTTCTCGTGCGGAATATTTCCCGACGTACATTAATGATCGACTGAGGTTTCTATGCTATTTAATGATAATATCCACTTCAAAAAAGCCTCAAATAACCAGATAACGTAGATTAGTATAAAAGAAAAAGGCTGAAAAACATTCCGCACGAGCAGGTCTTTAGAGGGTGTACTCTTATTCGATTCTTGGATTGGGAAGCAATCCAAGCAAATCGACATGAGGAGCTGTCTGAGCGTAGCGAGTTCTCCGAATGATTACGATAATATTACACCTGGCCTGCGAGCTCAGGACTTTTCCAGATGTACATTAATGATTGACGTCCATCATTCCCATACATCTTTCTTTTATACGACCAGTATACGACCAGTATATGGCCAGCCTCAGAAGATTAATTGGCGGATTCGAATTCCTCTAAGAAGCGGGTGTCGTTCTCGGAGAACATGCGGAGATCGCTCACACGGTATTTCAGATTCGTGATGCGCTCGACACCCATGCCGAAGGCATAGCCACTGTAGATCTTGGAATCGATGCCACAAAGCTCGAGGACATTGGGATCGACCATGCCACAGCCTAAGATTTCCACCCAACCGGTGTGCTTGCAGAAGCCACAGCCCTCACCACCGCAGATGAAACAAGAGATGTCCATTTCGGCAGAGGGCTCCGTAAACGGGAAGTAACTGGGGCGCAGACGGATCTTCGTGTCGGGACCGAACATCTCCTTGGCGAAGGAGAGCAGTACCTGCTTGAGGTCGGTAAACGATACGTTCTTGTCGATATACAGACCTTCGACCTGATGGAAGAAACAATGGGCACGGGCAGTGATGGCCTCGTTGCGATAGACGCGTCCCGGACAGATGACACGGATGGGCTCTTTCAACTGGCCATCCTCGGTGTGCAGACGCTCCATGACGCGCGCCTGTACTGAAGAGGTATGGGAGCGGAGCAGGATGTTCTTCGTGACATCGTTGGGATGCTGACTGACAAAGAATGTGTCCTGCATATCACGGGCGGGGTGATCGGCAGCGAAGTTCATCTTGGTGAAGATATGATTGTCGTCCTCCACCTCGGGACCGTCGGCCAGGACAAAGCCCATACGTGAGAAAATGTCGATAATCTCGTTGGTGACAATGGTCAACGGGTGGCGCGTACCCAACTGGATGGGATAGGGGGTGCGCGTAAGATCGAGCGCCTCGTCACTGCTCTCCTGCGTCTCGCAATCCTCGCGCAACTGATTGATGCGCTCGGTGGCCAGCGTCTTGAGTTCGTTGATCTTCATGCCAACGGTCTTCTTCTGGTCGGCTGCCACATTGCGGAAATCGTTCATCAGGGCTGTAATCTCACCCTTCTTGCTGAGATATTTCAGGCGGAGCTGTTCTACTTCCTCCGCATTCTTAGCGCTTAATGTCTGTACTTCTTTGAGAAGCTCGTCAATCTTATCAAGTATCATATCTATAGTAAAATTTGCAAATTTGCGTGCAAAGGTACAAAAAAAATAAGAATAAAGATGAAGAATGAAGAAATATTTGTACCTTTGTGGCAATTTTGAGAACATGAAGAGGTTTTTGATTGGTTTTTTGGCAGTGACAGGGCTGATGTTCTCGTGTACAGGGAACAAGGCCGGACAGGCTGATGAGACAGCCAGCGACTCGGTGGCCGACTCATCACAGACGGCTGAGACCGACACTCTGGAGCTGTTGATCACTGAGACACCGATGCCCAGAGCTGCCGACGCGATGTTTGACGACTTCGTGTTTAACTTCGCGGCCAACAAGCGTCTGCAGCAGGAGCGTATCATCTTCCCCCTGCGACAGATGGAGGCTGGGAAAACCACCCTCATCGAGAAAAAGCAGTGGCAGATGGAGCACTTCTTCATGCGACAGGGATACTACACCTTACTTTTCAACGACGAGCAGCAGATGGCCCTGATGAAGGATACGGCTGTGTCGGAGGCTACTGTGGAGAAAATCCATCTGAAGAAAAACCGCGTGACCAACTACCTGTTCCAGCGACTGAGAGGGGCCTGGATGCTGAAGGCTATCCAGGTGACACCCCTGGAAGAGAATGCCAATGCCGACTTCCTGACGTTCTACAAGAAGTTTGTCACCGACAGTGCATTCCAGGTGAAGAGTCTGAACGAGACGGTGGCCTTTGTTGGGCCTGATCCCGATGACGACTTTAACATGATGGAGGGTGTGATTACGCCTGACACTTGGGGAGCCTTTGCTCCCACACTGCCCGGAAAAGTGCTGTATAACATCGTGTATGGCAAGCCCCAGCCTTCGGCACCAGAGAAGATCTTCCTGTTGCGAGGTGTGGCCAACGGACTGGAGGTGGAACTGAGGTTCAAGAAGATTAACGGGGCTTGGAAGTTGTTTAAAATGACGAACTAAGTGATAGTTTATAGTTGATAGTTGGTGAGAGAGCTGAGGGATTATAGTTTGAAGGGACATAACACATTTGGGCTGGAGGCTAAGTGTGAGCGGTTTCTGGAGTTTGCTACGGTGGAGGAAGCCCAACAGGTGGCTGAGATCATCCGTAAGGCAAGCCGTCCTTATATTATAATAGGTGGAGGCAGTAATCTGCTGTTGACCAAGGACTATGAGGGTATCGTGGTACGCTCCGACATCTTGGGCATCCAAATTGACGGTGACCGAATGACCTGTGGCAGTGGGGAAGTGTTTGACGAAATGGTTGAGGCTTCGCTGATGGCAGGGCTCTACGGACTGGAGAACCTGTCGCTGATTCCTGGTGATGTAGGGGCCTCGGCTGTACAGAACATCGGGGCTTACGGCGTAGAGGCCAAGGACTATATCGAGACCATCGAGGCGGTGGAGATTGCCACAGGTAGGGTGGTGAACATCCAGGCTAAGGACTGTGGGTATGGCTACCGACAGAGCCGGTTCAAACAGGAATGGAAAGACCGCTATCTGATTACGCATGTGACTTACCGGCTCTCGACAACCTTTAAGCCCCATCTGGACTACGGTGTACTGAAACAGGTGAAGGATCTCACGCCTCAGGAATTGCGCCAGACCATTATTGACATCAGACAAGCCAAGCTGCCCGACCCCAAGGTGGTGGGCAATGCCGGGAGTTTCTTTATGAACCCTGTGGTGAGTCGTGAACACTATGAGACTTTGGCTGCGCAGTATCCCGACATGCCCCATTATGACGTGAGTGACACCCAGGTGAAGATTCCGGCCGGTTGGATGATTGAGCAGTGTGGTTGGAAAGGAAAAAGTCTTGGTAGGGCCGGGGTGCATGAGAAACAGGCCTTGGTGCTTGTGAATCTTGGGGGTGCCACAGGACAGGAGATCGTCAGGTTGTGTGAGACCATCCGACATGATGTGAAAGAGAAATTCGGCATCGAACTGAAACCGGAAGTGAACGTGGTTTAGTTGATAGATGATAGTTTATAGTTGATAGTTGATAGATTATAGTTGATAGATGAGGTTGATATTTTTGGGAACGGGAACATCATGCGGGGTGCCTGTCATCGGGTGCCAGTGTGAGGTGTGCAGGAGTCGGGATCCGCGAGACAACCGGACACGTTGTTCGGTATTGGTGGAGACTGAGCAGACGCGTCTGCTGATAGACTGTGGACCGGATTTCCGTCAACAGATACTGCCACAGCCTTTCCGTAAGATTGACGGAATCCTGATTACTCACAGTCATTATGACCATGTGGGGGGTATGGATGACATCAGGCCTTATTGTCAGTTTGGTGAGATCAACGTCTATGCCGATCCTATTGCCAGAAAGGGTATGTTGGAGATGTTGCCCTACTGTTTTGCAGAAAACAGATACCCGGGAGTGCCTGCCATCGGACTGCACGAGATTCATGCCCATGAACCTCTGACTATCGGTGACTTGGATATCACGCCCATAGAAGTGATGCATGGGAAACTGCCCATCTTGGGGTATAAGATCGGGTCTCTGACTTATATCACTGACATGAAGAGCATCCATGAGTCTGAATATCCTTATCTGGAGGGTACTGAGGTCTTAGTGGTGAATGCGCTCAGGTTTACCAAGCCGCATCACTCGCATCAGCTCATGGATGATGCCATGGCGTTTGCCCGTAGGGTAGGGGCTCGTCAGACGTACATCATCCATGTCTGTCACGATGTGGGGCTCCATGCCCAGGTTAACGCCCAGCTCCCTCCCGACATCCAATTGGCCTACGACGGGCAAGAAATCGTTATTTAATGTCCTTGGCTTTAAAAAGAAGAATGTATTTGAGGCTTGTTCGTATAAAAGAAAGGTGTACGTGGTTTGTTCGTATATAAGAAAGGTGTATGGGAATGATTACGTCCTGAGCTCAGAGGCCGACTGTCAATTATTCCAAATCACTCAATGAACTCGCTTTGCTCAAACAGCATTTCGTATTTCGTTGCTCAGATTGCTCTTCTGCAATCTGAGACTCAATATTGATTCAGAATAATCAACAGTCTCTAAAGACCTCTTCGTGCGGAATGTATTCATTCCCATACATCTTTCTTTTTCCCAACGCTTTTGGGTAGATCGTCGCTTTTTAATTCCATATAAAAAAGCCTCAAATAACCAGATAACGTAGATTAGTATCTTATTCGATTCTTGGATTGGGAAGCAATCCAAGCAAATCGACATGAGGAGCTGTCTGAGCGTAGCGAGTTCTCCGAATGATTACGATAATATTACACCCGGCCTGCGAGCTCAGGACGTCTTTTCAGGCTTTTCTTTTATACGACCAGTATACAACCAGTATACAACCAGTATACGACCAATATACGACCCCCCCCCATATATAGGGGACTTAAAAAAGATTATTTAGGGGGCGTTATTTGCGGGATTTCTTTTTCTTTTTGGAGGAAGAAGAGGAGAAGCCGAAGAGGGAACCGTAGTTTTTGAGAAGCTTGCGGACCAGGAAGATGGTATCGATGGCTACGATGCCATTGCTGACCAGACCAGCGATGTAGTCGGTCTTGGAGTTGCCCTCCTTTTTAATAAATACGTTGTTCCACAACTTGGTGAACTGGGTATTGTCCTGTTCGAGCTGCTGGAGCAGCTCGTCCTTGCGCTGGCGGATTTCTTCCAACGTGCGGTATTCACGGACGGGTTTCTTGACGGGCAACATGGTAGTTGAGAGTTGAAAGGGGATTACTTACTTAGGAGGAGGGAGGCAAGGAAGTGGACTAAGGGCTTCTGGATCCAGGGGCCACGGAAATGCATGACCACAAAGAAGAGCAACAGATGGATAAGGGCTACAATGAGGAAGGCCAGCGCCGTACCTGTGTAAGTTGCCAGCCAATAGGCAAAGGCAAACGAGAAGAACATGAGCACGGCAATGATGATCAGGATAAAGAGGATTGCCAAGGCAGCCGCCGTTAACAGGCGCACCACCTTGTCAATCACATCGAGCTTGACATACTCCGTCTGAAGCCCGAGGTAATGTTTCAGCACCTCAATCAGTTGGGCAAACGTCTCAACGTTCTTGTCGCTTGAAAGCATTACGCACTCTCCTCCTATTCAGATTATTCCTCTTCGGCTGCGTCCTGGATGTCGTCAACCAGGTCGACAACCTCTTTACGGCTGAGTTTGATGTTGTGCTTCTTCAGGAAGTCTTCAACTGCGTCCGTAATTTTCACACGCGTGTCCTGTCCCTTCTCGGGAGCCAGGAGAATGCCCAGGGCTGCACCTGCGATGGCACCGCCGAGGAATGCACTTAAGTAACCTAAACTTTTCATAATCGAACTGTTTTATTAATACTACATGAGTTTCCGTTCTGCAAATATACAAAACTTTTCGTTTGGAATGCAAAAAAGAGCCAAAATTTTTGTGAAAAAGTTGTGTTTTCCCCGATTTAACAAACTTTATGTGGTGTTTTCGCTTGTTTTTGTGTGATATTTTGTAATTTCGCACACAAATTAATGCAACAACTAATTTTTTAAATACAACAAGAAATGAAAAAGTACACCTTTTTGTGCGTTGGTTTATGCGCAGCCATGGCTTTTACAAGCTGTAAGTCGAGTGAGAGTGCCTATAAGAAGGCCTACGAGAAAGCAAAGCAGTATGACACCGCTACACAGGCTACTCCCCAGCAGACTGAGGAGACCGCTGTTGTGGGTCCTGTAGAGGCAAAACCTGCCAACGAGACGCGTGTGGTCGATAATCTCGACAATGTATCAGTTCGTCAGGAGAGTGTCTCTCTGATCAGTGGCGCCGGTTTGAAGAACTTCAGTGTGATCGTAGGTTCCTTCGGTCTGATCTCTAACGCAGAGGGACTGCAGCAGCGCCTGAAGGCTGCGGGCTATGACGCACAGATTGTGAAGAACGAGGATAAGAATATGTACCGTGTGGTAGCCACCACGTTTGCCGATAAGGCCTCTGCTGTGTCGAGCCGTGACCAGCTGCGCGAGACCTATCCCGACGCCTGGCTGCTGTATAGCGCCCAATAACAAGGCGAATTGGCGCGGATACTTTCCATCGACTACGGTCGGAAACGTACAGGATTAGCAGTCACCGACCCTCTGCAGTTGATCGCTGGAGGGTTGGCGACTGTTTCTACATCGGAGTTGTTTGACTGGCTGAAGGCCTATCTGGCCAAGGAACCTGTGGAGCGAATCATCATCGGAGAACCCAGACAGCCCAACGGGCAGCCCAGTGAGAACCTGGCCCGGGTGGAGCAGTTTGTGAACCGATGGAAGAAAGCCATGCCCGAGGTACCTATTGAGTATTATGACGAGCGGTTTACCTCGGTGCTGGCCCATCAGGCGATGCTTGCCGGCGGTCTGAAGAAGAAGGCCCGTCAGGACAAGGCTCTGGTGGATGAGATCAGTGCCACGATTATACTCGAAGATTATCTTCGCAGCCGCAAATAATTTTCCGCTCGGCACTTGTGACGCTTTTACAAAGGCCACAGGCCGACTAAAAGAATTTTCAATTCTCCATTTTCAATCAAGATATGATTCTACCTATTTATATTTATGGACAGCCTGTGCTGAGGAAAGTGGCGGAGGACATTACCCCCGACTATCCCCAGCTGAAGGAGCTGATTGCTGACATGTGGGACACTCTGGCTGAGTCGGACGGTATCGGACTGGCCGCCCCCCAGATCGGTAAGGCCATCAGACTGTCGGTGATTGACCTGGATGTGCTGTCGGAAGACCTGCCAGAGTATAAGGACTTCAGACAGGTGTTTATCAATCCCCATATCCTTGAATACGACGAGGAGCATACCGACAGTTCGGAAGAGGGCTGTCTGTCGTTGCCCGCCATCCATGAGAAGGTGATAAGACCCACCCGGATCCATGTGGCCTGGGACGACGAGCAGTTCCAGCATCACGACGAATGGATAGAGGGCTATCTGGCCCGTGTGATGCAGCATGAGTTTGACCATCTGGACGGGAAAATGTTTGTGGACCGTATCTCACCGTTGCGCAAGCAACTCATTAAGAGTAAGCTTGTGGCTCTGACCAAGGGGCGCTATCGTTGTGGCTACAAGACGAAACCAGTCGTCAGATAAATAATGCGCCGCATTATTTATCTGATGATACTGGCACCAGTGATTTGTTTCGCACAATTCAACACAGACAGGCTGGTGATGATAGGGCGCTCAGCGCTCTATTATGAGGACTACGTGCTGTCGATCCAGTATTTTAACCAGGCTATTAGTCAGAAGCCCTGGCTCTATGAACCGTGGTTTTTCAGAGGGGTGGCCAAGTATTACCTCGACGACTACAGAGGGGCCGAGAACGACTGTACAGAGGCCATCGAGCGCAATCCCTACGTGGTGAGTGCCTATGAGTTGCGCGGTCTCTGCCGCATCAACCAGAAGAAGTTCTCAGAGGCTGTGACCGACTATGACCGTGCCCTGCGCTATGACCCTGAGAATCAGGGACTCTGGCACAACCGTATCCTCTGTCTGATTCAGGAGAAGAACTACGACCGTGCCCTGGCAGAAATTGACACCATGACTACCCATTGGTCGAAATATGCCCGGGCCTACGCCATGCAGGCTGAGGTGTATCTGTTGCAACAGGATACCGCCAAGGCCGTGAAATCGTTGGATAAGAGTCTGGAACTGGACCCCTACGACGGGGGCATCTGGGCAGAAAGGGCTGTCATCAGTCTGGCCAAACAGGAATGGAAGGATGGCGAGACCTATCTCACCAAGAGCATCCACCTTCTGCCGAAGCATTCGGGCAACTATATCAACCGTGCCCTGGCGCGATACAACCAGAACAACCTGAGAGGGGCCATGGCCGACTATGACACCGCCCTGGACCTGGATCCGAATAACTTTCTGGGACATTATAACCGAGGACTTTTAAGGGCCCAGGTGGGTGATGACAACAGAGGTATTGAGGACTTTGACTTCGTGCTGAAACTGGAGCCCGACAACCTGATGGCCTTGTTTAACAGAGCCCTGCTGTTGGAACAAACCGGTAATCTGAGGGCAGCCATCCGCGACTATTCAAAGGTGATCGAAGAGTATCCGAACTTCTGGTTCGGACTGGAGCACCGCGCCTCATGCTACCGCAGGTTGGGGAATACCAAACAGGCAGAACTCGACGAGTTCCGTATCCTGAAAGCCCAGTTGGACAAGCGATACGGCAAACAGCCACGCCTGTCGAAGAAACAGATGCGTAAGCGCAGTGATGAGGATCTGGAGAAATATAACCAGCTCGTGGTGGCTGATGAACAGGAGGTGGAGCATGAGTACCAGAGCGACTACAGGGGTAGGGTGCAGAACCGCAAGGCCGAGATGAACTATCTGCCGATGTACGGACTGACCTTTGTCAGGCCAGAAGGGGAAATCAGGCAGGATATCCCCTACGAGAAGACGGTGGAGGCATTTAACCAGCTGTCGGCTACACAGCCCATCTATGTGTCGTGCGACCAGACCAATCTGAGTGAGACACGTATGAAACAGACCTTTGCGTATATCGACTCGCTGAGTCATGTGATTGAGACCACGAAGACTACGGCCGACGTGAAACCCCACCTGCTGTTGCGGGCTGTGGCCTACTGTTCGATACAGAACTTCGACAACGCCATCGACGATTTGAGCATCTATCTGCAGATCGACTCCACCTCGTCGCTGGCCTACTGGCAAAGAGCCGTCTGCCAGGCCAAGATCAACGAGTTTAACGCCTCGCAGGGAACGAACATCGAGTTGCAGACCGCCAATGTGCTGGGCGACCTCTCGGATGCCATCCAACTGGCCCCACACAATGCTTATCTTTATTATAACAGGGGAAATCTGTACGCACAGCGCCATGACTACCAGCGGGCTATTGACGACTATACCAAGGCCATCGAACTGGAACCCGAACTGGCTGAGGCCTACTATAACCGAGGCATTGCCCGGATTCAGATAAAGAAAACGGCTGAGGCCATTGCCGACTTGAGTAAGGCTGGGGAATTGGGCATCTATCAGGCGTATAGTGTAATCAAGAAGAACAGTTGATAGTGTATAGTTGATAGTTTATAGTTGATAGTGTATAGTTGATAGTGTATAGTTGATAGATGAGAGGGGTGATTCTGACGATATTTCTGACGTTACTTGGTTGGGAGGCCAAGGCAGACGAGAAATTGACCGGACAGGTGATTGGTGTGCTGGCCTGTGTGGACTATACGACCAACCAGCAGACGGCCACCGTGAATACACCGAGGGATGCCTTCGACGGAGACCTGAGCACCTTTTTCGCCTCGTGGGAACGGAGCTATACCTGGGCCGGACTGGACTTGGGTACGGCCCATGTGATTACACGGGTGGGATGGTCGCCCAGAAATGACGGCTTAGGAGAGGGAAGAGTGGTACTGGGTGTGTTTGAGGGAGCCAACAGTCCTGACTTTATGGACGCACTGCCTCTGTATGTCATCACTGAGAAAGGCAAGATCGGGCAAATGTCGTATGCCGATGTCAACTGCTCGAGAGGATTCAGATACGTGCGTTATGTAGGACCTGCTGATGCCCGTTGTAATATTGCAGAACTCGAATTCTACGGTCATGAGGGATCAGGAGATGACTCGCACCTCTATCAGGTGACCAACCTGCCCACCGTGAGCATCCATACCAAGGACGGTGTGATACCCTACGACAAGGTGCACGAGATTGTATCGCAACTGACCATTATCTCGGACAATGGTACGAAACTGCTTTCCGAGCCAGGGACTGTACGTGAGCGCGGTAATGCCTCGAGAGACTTTCCCAAGAAACCCTACCGCATTAAGTTTGATAAGAAACAGCATGTGCTCGATGCCCCCGCCAAGGCCAAGAAATGGACGCTTATCAACAACTATGGCGACAAGACCCTGATGCGCAATCTGCTGGCCTTCGAGTTGAGCAAGCGCCTTGGGATGCCTTATACCCCCTACGGTACGGCAGTCGATGTATTGCTGAACGGTGAATATAAGGGCTGCTATCAGCTCTGCGACCAGATTCAGGTGCATAAGAACCGTGTGAACGTGACGGAGATGACGCCTAATGATAATTCAGGGATAGCCGTGACAGGAGGCTATTTAGTGGAGGTGGATGCCTATGCTGACCGGGAGAAATCGTGGTTCAGGTCGAACAGCCGTAATCCCGTGACCATCAAGTCGCCCAGTGAGGACTCGATCACCACCAGTCAGCGTCGTTATATCCAGGACCATTTCAACAAGATGGAGAACGATCTGGACCGTTATGTGGATAGGAGCTCTTTCCTGCGGCATTTCCTGGTGGGCGAACTCTCGGGGAATACCGATACCTACTGGAGTCTGTTTATGTATAAGGAGCGAGACGACGATACCATGTACACCGGCCCCGTATGGGACTTCGACCTGGCTTTCGAGAATGACAACCGCACCTATCCCGTCTGCAACAAGCGCGACTATGTCTATCGGAGTGGGGGCAGTTGTGCCGGAACCCTGAGACAGTTGGTGGACATCTTTGTGTTGCAGAACGCTGAGTCGCAGAGCATGCTCCTCGACATCTGGGATAGGGCGCGGCATGCCGACCTTACCGAAGAACATCTGGTGGCCTTTATCGACCAGATGGAAGAAGAACTCGAAGTCTCGCAAAAACTGAATTTCATGCGCTGGCCCATCCTGAACACCAAGGTACACATGAATCCCAAGACCTGGGGCAGTTACAAGGCCGAGGTGGAGAATGTGAGGCGGTTTATGAAGGAGCGCCTGACGTGGATGGACAAGCGCCTGGGCTATACTTACATACCAAGTGGCATCGAGGAAGTAACAGTTGACTTAGGACAGCCCTATGAGGTCTATTCAGTGTCGGGACAATCTATGGGTGAGACCTTGGATGGACTCAGACCAGGGGTGTATATCGTGAGACAAGGTCAATCTTCAGCAAAGATAATAAAAAGGTAGATTTCCTAACTTTGAGTCATGCCTGACAGCATGCCTCGTAGGTACTCACACTCGGAAATAAAAATAAATTCGAATTTATTTTGTATTTCGCTCGTTTATTTGTACCTTTGTGCCCGTTTTAAACTCAAACATATATTGTAGATATGATGATTAACATTACTTTCCCAGACGGATCTGTTCGTTCGTATGAGCAGGGCGTGACTGGCTATCAGATTGCAGAGAGCATCTCACCGGCTCTCGCACGCAGCGTTGTAAGCTGTGGTGTAAACGGTGAGACAGTAGAGCTGAACCGTCCTATCAACGAGGACGCCACGATAGCGCTCTACAAGTTTGACGATGAAGAGGGTAAGCACACCTTCTGGCACACATCGGCCCACTTGCTGGCTGAGGCACTGCAGGAGTTGTATCCTGGCATTCAGTTCGGTTTCGGCCCTGCCGTAGAGAATGGTTTCTTCTATGATGTGCTGTTGAAAGACGGCGAGAGCATCAAGGAGAGCGACTTCCCCAAGATAGAGGCCAAGATGAAGGAACTGGCTTCGAAGAAAGAGCCTGTGGTGCGCAAAGAGGTGGCTAAGGCCGATGCCCTGAAGCAGTTTGCTGCCGACGGTCAGACCTATAAGTGCGAACATATTGATCAGGACCTGGAGGACGGTTCGATCACCACCTATACACAAGGTAACTTTACCGACCTGTGCCGTGGTCCGCACCTGGTGGACACCGGTGAGATTAAGGCCATTAAGTTGACCTCAGTGGCTGGTGCCTTCTGGCGTGGCGATGCCACCAGAGAGCAGATGCAGCGCCTGTACGGTATCTCATTCCCCAAGAAGAAGATGCTCGACGAGTATCTGGAAATGCTGGAGGAAGCCAAGAAGCGTGACCACCGTAAGATCGGCAAGGAGATGGAACTTTTCATGTTCTCAGATAAGGTAGGTAAGGGTCTGCCTATCTGGTTGCCTAAGGGAACCGACCTGCGTCTGCGCTTGCAGGATCACTTACGTAAAGTGCAGAAACGCTATGGTTATCAGGAGGTTATCACTCCGCATATCGGTGGCAAAAGCCTCTATGTAACTTCAGGTCACTATGCCCACTACGGTCAGGATTCGTTCCGTCCGATCACCACACCTGAGGAGGGCGAGGAGTATATGCTGAAGCCCATGAACTGTCCTCACCACTGTGAGATCTTCGCCTGGAAGCCCCGTTCGTATCGTGACCTGCCGCTGCGTATCGCTGAGTTTGGTACGGTGTATCGTTACGAGCAGAGTGGCGAGTTGCACGGACTCACCCGGGTGCGTTCATTCACCCAGGATGATGCCCACCTGTTCTGTCGTCCAGACCAGGTGAAGCAGGAGTTCCTGAATGTGATGGACATCATCGGAGTGGTGCTTTCTGCCTTTGGTTTCAACTTCGAGGCCCAGATCAGTCTGCGCGACCCCAACGACCATACCAAGTATGTAGGTACCGACGAAGACTGGGCACTGGCAGAGAAGGCCATCCAGGAAGCCTGTGCCGAGAAGGGACTGAACGCCAAGGTGGAATATGGTGAGGCTGCCTTCTACGGACCTAAGCTTGACTTCATGATCAAGGATGCCATCGGACGTCGCTGGCAATTGGGAACGATTCAGGTGGATTACAACCTGCCCAAGCGTTTCAATCTGGAATATACCGACGAGGACAACCAGAAGAAGACGCCGGTGATGATTCACCGTGCTCCCTTCGGAAGTCTGGAGCGTTTCACCGCTGTGCTGATTGAGCACACCAGTGGCCACTTCCCCCTCTGGCTGACACCGGAACAGGTAGCTATCCTGCCTCTATCGGAGAAGTACAACGACTATGCCCAGGAGGTTTCGAAGAAATTTGCTGAGGGTGGTGTAAGAGCTACCATCGACCTGCGTAACGAGAAACTGGGTCGTAAGATCCGTGACAATGAATTGAAGCGTATCCCATATATGGTCATCGTTGGTGAGAAGGAGGCTGCTGACGGAACGGTTGCTGTTCGTCCACAGGGTGGAGGAGAGCAGAGTGTGATGACGATCCAGCAGTTTATCGACGAGGTGAATGCCAAAGTCGCAGAAATGACAAAGGACTTTTGATTTGAATTGAAGGATTGAAAGATTGAAAATTGAAGGATTGAAGAATTGAAGAATTGAAGGATTGAAAATTGAAAGATTGAAAATTGAAGATTGAAGATTGAAAGATTGAAAATTATAACAAACACAGAGATACAGAGGCACAGAGTTTTTAATCGTTTTGAGGAAAAAAAGGATTACGAGAGGAGGGTAAAACGAAAAATCTCTGTATCTTTGTGTCTCTGTGTTGTATTATAGAAGAATTGAAGGAAGTCTGTTAAAAAAACATAAATAATGTGCAGTAAATGGAAAATCTTCAATCTTCAATCTTCAATCTTCAATCTTTTTAGTAATTTTGCAGCCGATTTCTGAAAAAAGTAGTGAATGAAGAATGACAAACTGAAGAATCAGTACCGGATTAACGAGCAAATCCGAGTACGTGAAGTACGCATCGTGGGTGACAATGGTTCAACCGTGGTTTCTACCCGTGATGCCATTAATATGGCCCACGAACAGGGCGTGGATCTTGTAGAGATCTCACCTAACGCCAACCCGCCAGTATGTCGTCTGATTGACTACTCCAAGTTTCTTTACCAGCAGAAGAAGCGCCAGAAGGAAATGAAGGCTAAGCAGGTAAAGGTAGAGGTGAAGGAAATCCGTTTCGGACCCCAGACCGACGAGCACGACTATCAGTTCAAGCTCAAGCATGCCAAGGAGTTTCTGGAGGAAGGTAACAAGGTACGTGCGTATGTATTCTTCCGCGGTCGCTCCATCCTGTTCAAAGAGCAGGGCGAAGTGCTGCTCCTGCGTTTTGCCAATGATCTGGAGGAAGTAGGAAAGGTGGAGGGAATGCCCTCGCTCGAAGGCAAGAAGATGTTCCTCTATCTGGCTCCTAAGAAAGCCGGTACGCAGAAGAAGAGTCAGCAGGCCCGAGACCGAGAGGCAGCTGCCCAGGAGGCTAAGGCAGCCCAGGCAGAGAAAGCAGAGGCAGAGGAGACTGCACCCGCCAATGGCGGACTGTTGGCCAATGCCAAGATCAGTGCCGATGCCCTGAAGAAACTGACGGAGGAAGATTGAAGAATTGAAAAATTGAAGAATTGAAGAATTGAAGAATTGAAGGCTGCGATTAAGCGAGAGCAGTGTCAAGCGTGCTTGAACAATGCCGAGCGTGAGCAGGCTCGATGTGTAACATCAAGAATTGAAGAAACAAAAGAAGGTGGCGCGCCCGGTATATGCGTTGCTGCCGAATATTAATAACATTTTAAAATTTTAAAACAATGCCAAAAGTAAAGACAAACTCCGGTGCGAAGAAGAGATTCACATTCACCGGTACAGGTAAGGTTAAGAGACGTCACGCTTACCACAGCCACATTCTCACGAAGAAGACCAAGAAGCAGAAGCGTAACTTGGTAGGTACAACCATCGTTGATCCTTCAAACATGAAGCAGGTTCGTGACCTGTTGTGTCTCCGTTAAACCTATTGTCGAACATTTAAAGTAGAAAAATTATGCCTAGATCAGTAAATCACGTTG
>CACXVS010000053.1 GCA_902771155.1 uncultured Prevotellaceae bacterium | reverse complement strand
GCCCGCCTGCGCCGATGGTACTGCAATGCAATGCGGGAGAGTAGGAGGCCGCCGTCTTTTTTCAAAGTGAAGCCCTGAGTCAGCAATGACCCAGGGCTTCTTCGTTTATTTAACCTAATTTAATGGTGAAAAGTAACGGTCTTTAACGAATTTCTTTGTACCTTTGCCCCATTAATCAAGCATCATTAAAACATTTACCAATATGAATATCAAACAAACCATTCAAGAGTCTTTATCGCGGACAGCGATGATGTTCGTAACATTTCTGCTCGCCATGACCTCACAGACGGCATGGGCGCAAGAACCCACCTTCAGTGGCGGTGAAGGTACACCTGAAAATCCGTACAAGATCAGTTCTGCTGCCGACCTCGAACAGTTGGCTGCCGATGTGAATAATGATGAAACGAGCTACGAGGAGTTTTATTTTATTGTGACTCAAGACATCACTTACGATTATGCCAGCCTCGGTGAGAATGAAAGTAACTACACAGCCATCGGTTGTGATGGTTATCCTTTTAAAGGACATTTCGACGGTAACGGCAAGACCATCAGTGGCATCTGTATCTATAAGAGCGATGGCGAGGGTCGCCAAGGTCTCTTCGGCATCATCGAGGAACCTGCCGTAGTGGAAAATGTAACCCTCACCGATACCCGCATCACCGCCGGAGCACAAACGGGCGGCATTGTAGGGAATAATAAGGGAGGCGAAATCATTAACTGCCACGTCACCAACACCGTTGAAATCCTGGGAATTGGTGAAAACGATGAAGCACACGGCGGCATCGTGGGCAGTAATAGTAAAGACTCCACCGGTGAAATCGATGGCACTGTCAGCGGCTGTATCAGTGAAGCCACGCTCGCCAATGTCTCAAGATGGTTGTATGGCGGCATCGCAGGTGAGAATTATGGTACATTGGAGAACAACTTCGTCATCGGCGCCACCATTCCTACTGCTAGCTATGATAATAATCAAGGCGCCATCGTGGGTTATAATTATAATGAGGGCACGCTCGCTAACAACTACTACACCGCCTGTACGGTTGCCGGCGTGGAGAATTCCACAAACGTGGGCGTAGGTGTTGATGATAATGACCAACCAGTTGGCGACGTCGCCGAGAACGACGGCGCGCTCAGCGTGCATCAGATTATCCTCGCCGAGGGCGTCACGGGTGTCACCATCAATGCCGAAGCCACTTATTCATACGACAGCAAGGACTACTATGCTCCGGGCACGACGGTTGTCATCACCTACTCAGACACATCAGTCATGGGCTTCCAGTTCTGCGGTATCAACACCGGCGAGGTCGTGACGGGCGAACTCAGCGGAAACAAGTACACTTTCACAATGCCTGCTGACGATGTGACTATGACGGATGAATGGGGCGTGACGGATGGCGCCGACGGTAGCGAGGCGAAGCCTTATGTCATCACCACGCCTGCTGGCCTCGACCTGCTGGCGAAGATGGTAGAGGCATATAATTACTTCGAGGGTAAGTACTTTAAGTTAGGCGACGACATCACTTACGATTATGCCAGCCTCGATGAGAATGAGAGTAACTACACGGCCATCGGTGGTAATGGTCTTCCTTTCGAAGGACATTTCGACGGTAACGGCAAGACCATCAGCGGCATTCGTATCTATAATAGCGATGACGAGGGTCGCCAAGGCCTCTTCGGCGATATCATGGCGCCTGCCGTAGTGGAAAATCTAACCCTCACCGATACACGCATTGCCGCCGGAACACAAACGGGCGGCATCGTGGGAGTTAATAATGGTGCCAATGTCATAAACTGCCATGTCACCAACACCGTTGAAATCCTGGGAATTGGTGAAAACGATTCTTTTCATGGCGGCATCGTGGGCATTAATGGTATAGACGGCGAAAACGTAGGCACAGTCAGCGGCTGTATCAGTGAAGCCACGCTCTCAAATGTCTCAGGATTTTCTTATGGCGGCATCGCAGGTCAGAATTTTGGTACATTGGAGAACAACTTCGTCATCGGTGCCACCATTCCTGCTGCTACCGACGATTCTCATGGCGCCATCGTGGGCTATTATAATGATGGCACGCTCAAGAACAACTATTACACCGCTTGCACGGTGGCCGACGTGAAGAATGCCACAAACGTGGGCGTAGGTATTGATAATAATGACCAACCAGTTGGCGACGTCACCGAGAACGACGGAGCGCTCAGCGTGCATCAGATTACCCTTGCCGAGGGCGTCAAGGATGTCACCTTTGATACCAGTGCCAAGGTCTATTCATACGACAGCAAGGACTACTATGCTCAGGGCACGACGGTCAAACTCACCTATACAGGCACACCTGGCATGGGTTACGAATTCATCGGTATCAACGCTGGTGAGGGCGTGACGGGTACACTCAGTGATAATGTCTATACCATCACGATGCCCGCCAACGATGTCACCGTCGCTTCTGTGGATATAAAGGCTATTACCTATACCATCACCTACGAAGGCGTTGACGGCGTCACGATGCCTGAAGGAACCGTGAAGGAATACACCGTAGAGACAGCATCCTTCAAGCTGCCTGAAAGCCTTGAGAAGGATCATTATGTGTTCACCGGCTGGACCTATGAGGGTCAGACCGAGCCGACGAAGACCGTGACCATCGCCAAGGGCTCGACGGGCGACAAAACCTTTACCGCCAACTGGAAGAAGCTGCTGACAAACACGGACATCACCGTCAGCACGATTGCCGACCAGACCTATACGGGCAGTGAGATCAAGCCTGCCATCACCGTCAAGGACGGCACGACAGATATCACCGACCAGTGCGACTTCACTTATAATAGTAATAAAGTTGTCGGCACTGCCGAGGTCGTCATCTCTGCCAAGGAGTCGAGTGCTGCCTTTGCTGGTGAAAAGACCGTCACGTTTAAAATCGCTCCCAAGACGGTCAGCACTCCCACGATCACGCTGAGCGGCACTTCGTTTGAATATTCAGGCGAGGCCATCAAGCCGACAGTTACCGTGAAGGACGGCGAGACGACCATCCCTGCAGAGGAATACACCGTCGGATACAGCAACAATATCGAAGCCGGTACCGCCACCGTCACTATCACGGATAACGAGGGCGGCAACTATACCGTCAGCGGCACGGCTACCTTTACCATCACTCCCAAGCCGAACACGGCAGTTGTGAATGTAGAAGAAACCCCTGTGGCGATAGGCGGGGAGACATATTATGGGCTGACGAAAGAGGCACAAGAAGTTATTAAGGATAAAATCGAAGTACCCATCGCTATGACGGCAGCGGCCAGCAACCGCGTGGAGGTGACAGCAGAAGGCAGTCTTAAATTCTCGCAAGGTCCCAGCACCACAATTGCTTTGCCCAAATTGAAGTTAGGTGATATCATTAAGTTATTTATCAGAGGCATTGTCCGCTTTAATGATGATGGTTCGATATTTATTGTTAAGTATAGACCTTGTCTCTGGTGCCGAATATAAGGTGCTCAAGGATGGCGCCCTGGTACTGACCATCGTTCTCGAGAATGAAGAGGCCGTTATAGAAGGTATCACTGTGACTGAGCCTGAGCCAGAGCCAGAGCCGGAGCCCACACCCGAGGAGGTACCTGTAACGATCACCAAGGCCGGACAGGTGCCCTACTATAGCGAATATAACTTAGACTTCACGGATAAGCCTGAACTGAAGGCCTACGTGGCTACGGGCTACGACAAGGCCAAGGGCACCATCTGGCTCACTCGCGTAAAACAAGTACCTGCCGAGACAGGCTTCCTGCTGATCGGTGACCAAGGTGACTATGATATTCCTACGATCGATGGTGTATCCGATGTCTATTATAAGAATATGTTCAAGGGCACGCTTGAGGGCACGACGATCCAGACAACGGACGGTGACTATACGAACTATTACCTGTCGAGTGGTGCGAGTGGCGTAGGTTTCTACAAGGTAACGAACCCTGAGGGCCAGAAGATCGGTGCCAACCGCTGCTACCTGCCCATCCTGACTGATATCCCTGCCAATGGTAGTGAGGGCGATGCTGAAGTCATTAAGGTATCTGCCGCCAAGCAAGTACCTTATTATACCAGCAAGAACATTGACTTCTCGAGCCTCGAAGCTCAGGGCGTCAAGGCCTACACGGCTACGGGCTATAACTACGAATCTGGTATCATCTGGCTGACTCGCGTGAAGAAAGTTCCTGCCAAGACTGGTATCCTGGTGATGGCTGATAAGGAAGGCGATTACAATGTTCCCACGGCTTCGGTGCAGTCGGTTTATGAGAATATGTTCGTAGGCTCTGAGACAGCCCAGACCATCTATACCAACGAGACGATCGGCGGTGTTGACTACGTGAACTATTACCTGTCGAAGGGTGATGCCGGTGTGGGCTTCTACAAGGTGACGAACCCAGATGGAGTGAAGATGGGCGCCAACCGCTGCTATCTGCCCATTCCGAAGCGCGATGCCGCCTCCGGTGCCCGTGGTAAGAATGGCGAGTCAGCCTTCTGCAAGATGATCCTCTCAGACGAGAGCAACGACGACGTCATCGCCATTCCCGTCTTTGGCGGCATGAATGGTGAGGATGACGGCACGACAGGGATTGACATTCAATCTTCAATTTTCAATCTTCAATCAAACGAAGTGTATTACAACCTCCAAGGCCAGCGCATAGACCGCCCTGGTAAGGGTCTCTACATCCGTAATGGCCGCGTGGTCGTGATTCGACAATAAATATCATAAAAAAATCCCCGCCAACCAGCGGGGATTTTTTATTTTTTGTGTATCTTTGCAGCAGAATGCAAAGATGGTGGCATGTTTTCGTTTGGCTGAGCCGGATAGGGCACTGCAGGGGATTCGGCATTCAGTCGCCGACGGACTACGGGTTCGTGCGGTATGTCATCAATGAGCATGAGCCCTACTATCAGTACAAAAGTCTCGGGGGCGGTGACGACTGGCTGACCAGGAAACTGGGGCTCCTCTATTTCAGAATCGCCAACTGGTTGCAGCCGGAGGTGATCGTGAGCGATGGCTACCAGGCGTATCTGCAGGCCGGATGCCAGGCCGCCAGGTTACAGGCGGATGCAGACCATGCAGACCTGATACTCCTGAAACTGGAAGGCGACAGTCGCCACAGGTTGGCCGATATATATAATAAGGTAAGCGAGCGCTCTGTCCTGATCCTGGAGAATATCCGCCGGGAGAAGGCGCTTTGGCAGGAGGTGGTCAGCGACGAGCACACCGGCGTGACGTTCGACCTTTACTATTGCGGCATCGTGATGTTCGACTTGAAAAGGCATAAGCAAAACTATATCATTAACTTCTAACTTAAGCAAGGGATTATGAAGATTACGAAGGTATATACCCGAACGGGTGACAAGGGACAGACGAGTATTATCGGCGGTTTCCGTGTGAGTAAGGCCTGTGAGCGGTTGGAGGCTTACGGTACGGTGGATGAGTTGAGCTCGCATCTGGGGCTGTTGGCTGCGCTGTTGCCCGATGGCGACGACAAGGCGATGATCATCCGTATCCAGAACAACCTGTTTAATGTGTGCACCAATCTGGCGACCGATCAGAGTCAGACACCACTTTACGATTCAGCCAAGTTGCCTGAGGGCGAGATAGAACTGCTGGAGAAGGAGGTGGACAGGATGATGAAACTGCTGCCCGAGCGCCAGGGATTCATCTTGCCAGGAGGCACTCAGGCCGCAGCCCAGGCCCATGTGTGCAGGACCGTTTGCCGACGTGCCGAACGGCGGATTGTGGCCCTCTCGGAGGTTGCGCAGATAAGTCAGGAAACACAGCAATACGTGAACAGATTGAGCGACTATCTTTTCGTTTTGGCCAAAATAATAAATTTTAACGAAAATAAATGCGAAATTGTCTGGCAAAATGTTTGTAGATAGGAAATAAATGATTACTTTTGCGCCCAAATTTGAAACCGAGTATAAAACTAAGACAAAAGAATATGTATTGGACACTAGAATTAGCTTCAAAATTGGAGGACGCACCTTGGCCCGCAACCAAGGACGAGTTAATCGACTATGCTATACGTTCGGGAGCTCCCTTAGAGGTGCTTGAGAACTTACAAGAGATAGAGGATGAGGGCGATGTTTATGAGAGCATCGAGGACATCTGGCCCGACTATCCCACGAAAGAAGATTTCCTCTTCAACGAGGATGAGTATTAAGATTAGTGATCAGCAGACTACTACTTAGTGGATTATTCTTCACTTCTGTAGTCTTCTCAAGTGCACAAGAGAACGACTCGCAGGCTATCCTCAATCAGATAGACGATGCTATCGAACAGTCGCCCAAGACTGTTGAGCAGTATGAACGTCAGATTGAGGATACGAGACTTCAGTATGTCCACGCCAGTCAGTCTGTGGAGAAATACGAGAAGGCTTTCAGGCTCTACGAACTCTACAAGTCGTTTATGAACGACTCGGCCCTGTATTACCTTAACGAGGCAGAGCAGTGGGCAGAACAGCAGGGAAAGGCGGCTCTGGTAGGTAATTGCCGGGCATTGAAGGCGTTTCAGTGTTCTACAGTTGGCTATTATAATGAGGCATTGGCTTTCCTAAGGGACATCGACAAGAGTCAGCTCGACAGTGCCGGGCTTCGCAACTACTATCAATCACAGATGCACGTCTATGGCGAGTTGGGGTATTACTCCAACATCCCTTCCATGAAGGATGATTATTTCAATCGTCAGCGCCTGTATCGCGACTCGCTTTTCGCTATCATCGACCATCAGGGGCAAGACTACCTGATGTACAGGATTCAGGAGTTGAAGGGGCGTCAGCAATTGGAGGAGGCTCAGAAGTTGAGCGACCAATGGCTGAAGCGCCTTAATCCGGATAGTCGTGACTATGCCATAGCCTGCTATTACCGTTGGATGAGCAGTGATTCTGAAGATGATATGCGCTATTGGCTGGCACAGTCGGCCCTGAGCGACGTGAAGCATGCCGTGATGGATCAGGCTTCGCTCCTTGCATTGGCAGAACAGCTCAACGCAGATGGCGACCTCGACCGTTCGTACCGCTATATCCGTTTTACCTGGGATTGCAACAACCGTTTCAACACCCGTATGCGCTCCTGGCAGATTACCCCCATCCTGAACGTGATTGAGAAGAACTATCAGGGAGCGGTGGACCATAACACCAAGGTGCTTCGTACATCGATTTTCGTGGTGAGCATTCTTGCTGTTCTGCTGTTGGGCGTGCTCTTCTTCCTCCATCGTAGGAACCGTCAGCTCGACATGGCGCGTAATGACCTGAAGACCTCCAATGAGGAGTTGGCTGCAGCAAACCGTCAACTGGCTTCCCAGACAGAAGAACTCTCGACGCTTAATGCAGAGTTGTCAACCCTTAACTCCCAACTCTCAGAGACCAATAGGGTGAAGGAAGAGTATATCGGACGGTTTATGAGTCTCTGTTCGCAGTATATCGATAAGATTGACAACTACCGCAAGATGGTGAACAAGAAGATGAAGAACAAGGAGCTCGACGAACTGTTCCAGATCTCGAAATCAACGGAATTGAAGGAGAAGGAGCTGGAGGAACTCTACCAGAACTTCGACTCGGTGTTCCTGCACTTGTTCCCTAACTTCGTCGATGATTTCAATGCCCTGTTGCAGTCGGATACCCAGGTGCATCCTAAGGAGGAGAATCGGCTGACGACAGAAATACGTATCTTCGCCCTGATTCGACTGGGTATTGAAGATTCCTCGAAGATTGCCGAGTTCCTTCACTACTCGGTGAACACCATTTATAACTACCGTGCCCGTATCAAGAACGGTGCTGTTGACAACCGTGAGAGTTTTGAACGGAGAGTTAAGCAGTTGGGCTTGATACAATAGGTTAATCACTTTTTAACAAGACGGAATTTTGTCGAAGAGTTGCCAGTTAAAATCTACTAACTGACATTTTTTGTCTATTTCTTTTTGCCATTTCAAATAAAAAGCCTATCTTTGCCAACGAAATCGAACAGAATTCGACGGAAGTATAGAAATATGAAGATAAGGACTTTATTATTGACGGGCCTGATGGTTTCAGGATCCGTCAGCCTGAGTGCCCAGAAATTATGGACACTTCAGGATTGCATTGATTATGCAATGGAGAACAACATTACCCTCCAGAAGTCGAAACTACAGAAACAGAGTGCGACGGAGGATCTGAAAGGTGCCAAGGCAGCTTTGCTGCCAACACTGAGTGCATCGACCAATCAGAGTCTCGGCTACCAGCCGTGGAAAGATGCGGGAATGTCGTATGTGTCGAACGGAACGGTGAATACGAAGGTCGATAAGACCTCGTACAACGGTTCTTACTCTCTGAGCGGACAGTGGACCGTGTGGAACGGTAACCGCAATATTAATACCATTAAACTTGACCAGCTCTCGGAGGAGCAGGCAGAACTCTCTACACAAGAGACTGCCAACTCCATCCAAGAGCGAATTGCCCAGATTTACGCGCAGATACTTTACCTCGATGAGAGTGTGAAAGTGAGTGAACAGACGCTTGAAACGAGTCTGAAGAATGAAGAGCGTGGACAAGAGATGGTCAGCGTTGGTAAGATGTCAAAGGCGGATCTTGCCCAACTCTCAGCCCAACGCGCCAACGATGAATATGCAATTGTGGAGGCAAAGAGTCAATTGATGAACTACAAACTCCAACTGAAGCAATTGTTGGAGATTACTGACGAGGAACAGTTTGACGTGGCTATTCCGACGATTGGAGACGACTTGGTGCTGGCAGAGATTCCCGCTTTGCAGACAGTTTACGAACAAGCCCTGATGACCCGTCCGGAGATTGAACGCTCGCAGTTGGCCATCAAGAGCAGTGGTATCAATGTGTCGCTGGCCAAGGCCGGGTGGATGCCAAGTGTAAATCTGACAGGTGGGGTGACCACCTCGACAAACTCCCTGAGCGGTACTGGCTGGGGGGCGCAGATGAAGAGTAATATGAACTCGTCGTTGGGACTCGGAGTGACCATGCCCATCTATGATGGCCGATCTACCAAGACCTCTGTGAATAAGGCGAAGATCCAGCAGCTGCAGGCTCAACTCGACTTACAGGATCAGCAAAAGACCCTCTATTCAGACATTCAGCAGTATTGGCTGAATGCTTGGACTAACCAGCAGAAGTATCAAGCTGCCAAAAGCAGTGTGGAGAGTGCACAGCAGAGCTATGACCTTCTGTCGGAGCAGTTCCGCCTGGGGTTGAAGAACATTGTAGAGTTGATGACGGGCAAGGACAAACTGCTGTCGGCCCAACAGAGCCAGTTGCAGTCGAAGTATCTGGCTATTTATAACCAGCAGATGCTGAATTTTTATCAAGGCAAATCATTACAATAGAAAATATGAAGAAGATTAGTAAGAAAGGATGGATTGGTATTGGTGTAGTCGCTGTGCTGATCATCGCATGGTTACTCCTTAGGGGTGGAAAGAAAGAAGAGAAGGTGTCGTTTGATACCGCCAAGGTTGAAAATACAAATATCCAGACCAGTATTACGGCAACGGGAACCATCGAACCTGTAACATCGGTGACAGTGGGTACACAGGTGTCCGGTATCGTGTCTAAGCTCTATGTCGATTACAATTCCGTGGTGAAGAAGGGGCAGGTCATTGCTGAACTCGATCGTACGAACCTGATCAGTGAACTGAATACAGCCAAGGCGAACCTGTCGAGTGCTCAGAGTACCGCAGCATATGAATTATCCAATTTCAACAGGTATAAGACCCTCTATGATAAAGGACTGGTCAGTGCTGATGAATTCGAGAATGCACAACTCTCTTATTTGAAGGCTAAAGAACAGGTGAATACTTCTCGTGAGAGTGTACAGAAGGCGCAGACGAACTTGGGCTATGCCACGATTACATCGCCTATCGATGGTGTGATTCTTTCAAAGGCAGTAGAGGAGGGTCAGACAGTGGCCGCATCGTTCAATACCCCAGAGCTCTTTGTAATAGCCCAGGACTTGACAGACATGCGTGTGATTGCCGATATCGACGAGGCAGACATTGGTGGCGTGAAAGAAGGACAGCGAGTGACATTCACCGTTGACGCTTTCCCTGATGATACGTTTGAAGGTGCTGTGACACAGGTGCGACAGGAAGCTACCACTGAGAGTAATGTGGTGACTTATGAGGTGGTGATTTCAGCTCCTAATGCCGACCTGAAACTGAAGCCAGGATTGACAGCTAACGTCACCATTTTTACAATGGAGAAAAATAATGTCCTGGCTGTACCTGCAAAGGCTTTGCGTTTCCAGCCTAACGAGGCTTTCCTGCAGAAGGGAGAGAGTATTGCCGACTGTGAAGGCGACCACAAGCTCTGGACAAAGGAAGGTCATGTGTTTAAGGCCCATAAAGTGGAAATTGGCACCAGCAATGGTGTGATGACTGAGATTACTGGTGGCATTGCCGCAGGAACGGAGATACTGACAGACTTTAATATCAGTGGCGGTGAAATGGCGATGCCTGAGCAACAGGCAGGTAATCCTTTCATGCCACGTCCAAGAAACAATAATAACAGGAGCGGACAGAGCGGCCAAGGTGGCGGTGCCCAGCAAAGGAGATAAGAATATGGCAGAAGACAATAGAAAGGTCGTCATTGAGCTGCAGAATGTAAAACGCTACTTTCAGGTAGGTTCTGAGACGGTGAAGGCACTGCGTGGTGTCTCGTTCAAAATCTATGAGGGAGAGTTTGTCACTATTCAGGGTACCTCCGGCTCCGGCAAATCGACACTGCTGAACCAATTGGGATGTCTCGACACGCCCACCAGTGGAGAGTACTTCCTGGATGGCATCAGTGTGCGTACCATGTCGAAGACTCAGCGCGCCCGACTGCGTAACCGTAAGATCGGCTTCGTGTTCCAGAATTACAATCTGTTGCCGAAGACGACAGCACTGGAGAATGTGGAGTTGCCCCTGATGTATAACTCGGAGATATCGGCTGCCGAGCGCCGTGAGAAGGCTATCAAGGCATTGCAAGCTGTGGGCCTGGGTGATCGTATGTACCACAAGTCAAATCAGATGTCGGGTGGCCAGATGCAGCGTGTGGCTATTGCCCGAGCCTTGGTAAATGATCCTGCCGTATTGCTTGCCGACGAGGCTACCGGTAATCTGGATACTCGCACTTCATTCGAAATGCTTGTGCTCTTTCAAGAACTTTATAAGCAGGGTAATACGATTATCTTTGTGACCCACAATCCTGAGATTGCCGAATATGCCAGTAGGAACATTAACCTTCGTGATGGTAAGATCAGGGAGGACACTGTCAATACGAATATCAAGTCGGCAGCCGAGGCCCTCGCCAAGTTGCCCGTTCAAAACGATGATTAAACGATATGAATTTACTGAATCTTTTTAAGGTTAGTCTGAAGGCTGTCAATAATAACAAGATGCGCTCCTTCCTGTCGATGCTGGGTATCATCATCGGTGTGGCAGCAGTGATCATCATGATGTCAATAGGTCAGGGCTCAAAGGAGAGTATCCGTGCAGAACTCTCCACGATGGGAACCAATCTGCTGACCATCCGTCCGGGTGCCGATATGCGAGGCGGTGTGCGCCAGGATCCGTCAAGTATGCAGACTCTGAAGATGGCCGACTATGAGCGCATTCTCCGCGAGAAGCGCTTTGTCACCAAAGTGTCGCCCGAGGTTACTGCCAGTGGTCAGGCTATCTATGGCAATAACAACACCAATGCTTCGATGTATGGTGAGTCGATTGACTATCTCGACATACGCTTGTGGACTATTGAGGAGGGTGAGTGTTTTACCGAGGAGGATATAAAGAAGGCTGCCAAGGTGTGCGTGGTGGGTGCCACGATTGTAAAGGAGTTGTTTGGCGAGAATACCGATCCGGTGGGTAAGACGATTCGATTTAAGAGCATACCCATGAGGATAGTAGGTGTGTTGAAAGCCAAGGGCTACAACTCGTGGGGTATGGACCAGGATAATGTCATTATTGCACCTTATACCACCGTGATGAAGCGTATTGTTGCTCAAACATTTTTTTCGAGTATCGTTTGTTCGGCAGTGACCGAAGAATTGTCGGATGCGGCTATTGAGGAACTTACGCAGATTCTGCGTGACAACCACAAGTTGAAGGAAGAAACTGAAGACGATTTCACGATCCGTTCACAGGCAGAGATGATGGAGACCATGTCGAGTACGATGGATACGGTGACGATCATCCTCGTAGTGGCTGCTGCTTTCTCGCTATTGGTGGCTGGTATCGGTATTATGAATATTATGCTTGTGTCGGTAACGGAACGCACCAAGGAGATAGGTCTGCGTATGGCTGTAGGTGCCACAGGTCCCGTCATCTCACTGCAGTTCCTCATCGAGTCGGTGCTGATATCGGTGACAGGTGGATTGATAGGTGTCTTGGTCGGAATAGGTGTCAGTACGTTTGTGTCCTCCTTTGGTATGCCGTCGAGTGTACCAGCATGGAGTATCTATGTGTCATTCCTGGTATGTGTGTTTATCGGTGTGCTCTTCGGCTATATCCCAGCTCAGAAGGCAGCCAATATGGATCCTATAGAAGCGATTCGTCATGAATAAGAAACTAACTATCTTCCTACATGTGGCCTTTTGGGGCTTCATGTTCCTTTCGCCATTGACGTATATGCGTGGCACTGGTGTGACGCTGATCAATTATCTGTCGAACTGCGTAGCGCCGATGCTCATGATTATTGTGTTTTATCTGAACTACCTCTGGCTCACGCCCAAGTATTTTGTGTCAGGTAAACACCGCTATTATCTGATCATCAACATCGTCCTTGTGACGGTGCTTGGTATTGCGCAGAACTATTGGATGAACTATGCCCATGAGTTGTTCTACAGTGTGCCGCCTCCTCCCAGGCATTTTTCATTCCTTGATTTCATTATCTTCGTTTTGCGCGACATCTTCAACCTCGCCATCTTCTCAACGATGGCCACAGCTCTGGTCTTGGCTTTTCGGTGGCAACATAATGAGGATGCACGTCTGGAGGCTGAGGCTGCTCGCTCCGATGCGGAATTGAAGAATCTGCGCTCGCAGATCAACCCACACTTCCTGCTGAATACACTCAATAATATATATGCTTTGACGGCGATTGACCAGACACGTGCTCAGGATGCCATCATGCAACTCTCCCAGTTGCTTCGTCATATTTTGTATGATAATCAGGAGACAGAGGTGGCCCTCAAAGACGAGATCAAGTTCTTGGAGAGTTACATTAATTTGATGAAAATCAGACTCTCAGGGAATGTGGATGTCAGATTCGACAGCAAAGTCTCCAGGCCAGAACTTCGGATAGCACCTCTCTTGGCAGTTTCATTAGTTGAGAATGCCTTCAAACACGGAATATCACCTACAGAACCTAGTTTTGTGCACATTTCACTCTCTACCGATAACAATCAGTTTGTTTGCCAGATTGAGAACTCCAATCATCCCAAGACGGAAAAAGACCGTAGTGGGCACGGGGTCGGTCTGGAGCAAGTACAACGCCGTCTCGACCTGTCTTATCCCGATAACTATGAATGGGAGAAGGGCCCGTCAGCTGACGGTACGAAATATACTTCCAAGATTATATTACACATCTAATAAGCTATTTACTAACACCTAACAATAATGATTCTAACTTGTGCAATTATCGATGATGAGCCTCTGGCAGCAGCTTTGTTGGAGAGCTATGTAAAAAAGACTCCCTATCTGAGTCTCAAGGGTACTTATAATAGCGCCATTGTGGCGATGAGAGACCTGCGCGAGACCCCTGTGCAGTTGCTCTTTCTGGATATTCAGATGCCAGAGCTTAGTGGGATTGAGTTTGCGAAGATCCTGTCGAAGGATACAAAGGTCATCTTCACGACAGCCTTCTCACAGTATGCCGTTGAAGGCTACAAGGTCAATGCAGTTGACTATCTGTTGAAGCCCATTTCCTATGAAGATTTCCTGAAAGCTGCAGACAAGGCATTGGAGCGGTTTGCCATAACCTTGAAGCAGCACATCTTTCAGCGCGACCGTTTCATGCTTGTCAAGAGCGATTACAAACTGCAGCGTGTCTGTCTGGATGATGTCCTCTATATTGAGGGTCTGAAGGACTATGTGAGGTTCTATATGAAAGACGGTGAAAAGGTCATGTCGTTAATGAGTATGAAAAAACTCGACGAGTATCTGCCAAAACCAGAGTTCCTGCGCACCCATCGCTCCTTCATCGTCCACATGACGGAGGTTCGCCTTGTCGACAGGTTCCGTATTGCCTTTGATGAGATATTTATCCCGATCTCTGAGAATTATAAGGAAGATGTGCAGACGTACTTCGATCAGCACACGCTGGTGTAGGAAATGAAAAAAGTGACAAGTAAGATTGGCAAAAGCATAGCCGATAGACAGCATATTTGCAAATAAAACAAAAAAAAGAGTAACGGAAAGTAAACTTTTCACTTATCACGTTTCGCTTTTCACTTCTTTTTCTTAACTTTGCGGTCAGTTTATTAAGTTATTCATTTTAAATAAAACTACATTTATGGTAAACTACAAGGATTTAGGTCTCGTGAATACCCGCGAGATGTTTAAGAGAGCAGTAGCCGGCGGTTATGCAATCCCCGCTTTCAACTTCAACACTATGGAGCAGATGCAGGCCATCGTGATGGCTGCTGTAGAGACAAAGTCTCCTGTCATCATGCAGGTTTCTAAGGGTGCTCGTAACTATGCTAACGCAACTATTCTGCGCTACATGGCAGAGGGTGCAGTGGCATATGCTAAGGAGTTGGGTTGCGCTCATCCTGAGATTGTGCTGCACCTCGACCATGGTGATAGCTTTGAGCTCTGTAAGGATTGTATCGACATGGGCTTCTCTTCAGTGATGATCGACGGTTCATCTCTCCCTTACGAGGAGAATATCGCTCTTGCCAAGAAGGTGGTAGACTATGCTCACCAGTTCGATGTAACTGTTGAGGCTGAGCTCGGTGTGCTCGCTGGTGTTGAGGATGAGGTTGCTGCTGCAGAGTCTCACTACACCAAGCCTGAGGAGGTTATCGACTTCTCTACCCGCACAGGTTGCGATTCACTGGCTATTTCTATCGGTACATCTCACGGTGCTCACAAGTTCACTCCTGAGCAGTGCACATTGGTGAACGGCGTACTTGTTCCACCGCCATTGGCATTCGATATCCTGCATGAGATCGAGAAGAAGCTTCCTGGCTTCCCCATCGTGCTTCATGGTTCTTCTTCAGTTCCTATGGAAGAGGTGAACACTATCAACCAGTACGGAGGTAGACTCTCGTCTGGCTATGACAGCTGCTATCCGCAAGCACCTCGCAGAGCATCCTGGAGACTTCGATCCTCGTCAGTATCTGAAGCCCGCTCGTGAGAACATGAAGAAAATGTACATCCACAAGATTGTGAATGTGCTCGGTTCTGACGGAAAGTTGGCTCAGCAGTAAGAGGCAAGAATTAACCAAGGAAATGGGTTCCCTTTTAGGGAATCCATTTTTTTTGTGCGTTTTAGGCTTTTTTCCCTTGTTTTTGTTTGTTATTTCAAAAAATGTGTGTAAATTTGCAGCATTGACTGATTAATCACACTAACCCAATGCGCATACGCCAGTTTCTGATATATGCCATTCTGTTGCTTTCAGCAATATCTCTCTACGGCAATGAAGCTGAGGAGATCAGGAAGAAATTGCCTCATTTGAGCGGCGACGAGAAGCTGGTTGCTCTTGGTCGTTTGTTCGATATCAGTAGGGAGGGCGATGATTTCCAGTTGCAGGTTAATTGCTTGTACGACCATCTTAATGAGGCTCGTCGCCAAGGGGTGGTTGAACAGGAATGTGATGATCTTTTAACAAGAGCAATGCTTTTCTATAATAATGATTTGAATGACTCCCTCTTTTTGCATGCCCGTGAGGATTTGAATTATATGGCAAAGCATAAACAGTGGACAACTTTTTACCGTTTATGGTATAGTTTAGCCAATACATACGTTTATTCCGATTCTTTGGCTACTGGTTTGAAGGAAGCCCAGACAATGTATGAGGACGCCAAGGAACACCAAGCATCAGAAGGGCAGGGCTTAGCCTATATTGCCATGGGTAATGCTTATTTTAATATGCATAATATGGATGAGGCTTCTGTTACTTACCAGAAAGCCATCGAACAGTTGATGAAGATTCATCCGTTGCCAATAGATGTTCTAAACTTATTCTCTTCACAGTGCGATGTGCTGGAACGACTTAAAGCGTACCAAGACCTTGAACAACTTACCATACGGTGGAAAGAGGCCATTGATCAGGCCATTAAGGATTGGAAACTTCCATCTGATTATCCTGGTATTATTCAGAACTGGGGCTATTATTATATTGGATGTGCCCAGGCAGCCCTCGGTCTTCACCATACAGACCAGGCCTCAAAGATGCTTAGTGAAGCAAGGAGATATATTTTGAACGAAGAGATTGATACTTACCGCTCCTGGCTTTTCTATCAAGCCAAACTTTGTCAGGCGCGAACCGACTTTGCCGAGGCTCTTTCTTATAATAATCAGTTACTCCGACTGGCAGAGGGTATAGACGATAAGGCCGAACTGATTCGTGTAAAACAACAGCGGGCCGAGATTATGACCAGTATGGGAAGGGATAGGGCAGCGGCTGAACTCTATCGCGAGATATATCTGATCAATGATTCGGTTAATATCCGTGACACCAAGCGACAGTTGGCAGAGATGAATGCCAGATTTAATGTTGACGAACTGGAAATGAGACAGGCTCTCTTGGAGAAAGAACAGGCTCAGTTGGAAATGGAAAAAGCACAGCAGCAACGCCTTGGCATTATCATAATTGCTTCCATCATTGTAACATCATTGGTCATCTTTATTTATTTCCGTTTGCGTTCTGCCAAACGTCTGAAGGTGGCCCATGAGCAATTGGAAGAGGCCCATAGTAATCTGTTGACAGCCTACGACCAACTCGAGGAGACTACCGCAGCCAAGGAGCGTATAGAGAGTGACTTGCGCATTGCTCGCGATATACAAAGGAGTATGGTGCCTAGCACCTTCCCTAACCGTCCTGATCTGGATATCTATGCATTGATGACCCCTGCAAAGATGGTAGGCGGCGACCTCTATGGTTATCTCTTGTTAGACGACAAGCTCTATTTCGCATTGGGTGATGTAAGTGGCAAGGGTGTGCCTGCATCGCTTTTCATGGCACAGGCCACACGTCTTTTCAGGACATTGGCGGCACAACAGATGATGCCTGCAGAAATATGCACTCGCATCAACGATGCCTTATCGGGTGAAGATAATGAGGCGGGTATGTTCGTTACGCTGTTTATGGGACTGGTAGATTTGAAGACGGGTCACCTTGACTTCTGTAACGCCGGGCACAACCCTCCTGCACTCATTTCACCCAACAAAGCCGAGTTCCTGGTGATGCAACCTAATGCCCCCATCGGCTTATGGCCAGGACTTGAATATGAAGGTGAGGAATTGGAAAGCATTCTGGATGTACCGATGCTCGTCTATAGTGACGGATTGAACGAGGCTGAGAACCGTCAGCAGAAACAGTTCAGCGATGAGCGCCTGCTTAACCTTCTAGCTACGACACCCTTTGAAAGCGCCCAGCAGACCATTGAGATGCTGAACAGAGAAGTAGAGAAACATCGTGACGGTGCAGAACCCAACGATGACTTGACGATGATGTGTTTGAAGATTATAAAACAAAACTAAGGATACAAATATGGCAGTATGAGAAAGGAACTTTGTATCAAAAATCATCTTAGTGAACTGGAGAAAGTGGCCCAGTTTATTGAGGAAATAGGCGAAGAGTTGGGACTCGACATGGAGTTACAAATGAATCTGAACCTAGTACTGGAAGAGATGGTCGTCAATGTTATCGACTATGCTTATCCCGAAGGCACGGAGGCAGATATCGAGTTGTTGGCTAAGAGCGACGGTAAGGAGTTGACCTTTGTAATTAGTGATCAAGGACGGGAATTTGATCCTACGGCAAAGGAGGACAGTGACATGAGTGCCAACCCTGCAGAGCGTAAATTGGGCGGTATGGGCATTTATATTGTTAAGAACATCATGAAAAAGGTGACCTATCAGCGGCTCGATGGGAAGAATCTATTGACAATGACAAAAGGAATTGATGAACAATAAATTATAAACAATAAAATAGTTACGATTATGACAGAGATTTTGAAAGAAGGTGGTAAGACCATCATCAAGACAGGAAGTCGTATTGACACGATGAATGCAAATCAGTTTGAACAAGACATCCAGCCGGCTCTCAAGGACGGTGGTGTGGATTTGGAAATGGACTGCTCGGAGCTTACTTATATGGCCAGCTCTGGTCTGCGTATCATTCAGAAGACCATGCGGACAGTGATGCAACTGCGCGGACAGTTTAAGATGACCAATGTAAGTCCTGAAATCTACAAGGTGCTTGCTATGACAGGCTTTACTAAGTTTATGAAAGTTGAACAGAAAAAAGGTTGAAGATTATGTTGATACTTGTAATTGTATTGGCTATTATAGTCGTTGTACTTGCTGTAGCCCTTTTCTTCCAGGTAAAGGCTGCCAAACAGCAGTCGGAGGAAGGAAAGCAGTTGCTGAACGACTATCAGAGGCGTGTGGATGAACTCCAGCGCCTGTTGGAGGATTATAACTCTCTTTCCAAGAACTTCGAAAACATCGGTAAGGGTTATGAGCAGGCACTCCTGCTCTTCGACAAGATGGCAGATATCCGTCATCATTTGGAGTTGATTGCCCAAAACGACAAAGACCCCGACAGCGTGACCCGTTTGCAAGATCTGCTGAAGAAGTTTGATAAGTTGTAATATCTGAAAGGATAAAAACAAGAGGAATGAAAAAACATATTTGTCGACCATACCTTAGCCTTGTTTTTATACTCTTTGCTTTATTCTTCCCGGTGGAAGCATGGGCAGAGTTGTATTTCATGTATTCAGCAGGCGGTCCTCAGGTAACAGAAAAGTCAGTCAATTGGTCTGAGAGAGGAAGTAATATTTTATCCTGGCCTATTGCAGTCTATGACGGAAAGGCGGTTACTGTCACTTATTCTTCTGGTGATGTCAACAAAGCGACAGTTGATAATAATGGAATTGTAACCATTATCTCTCCAGGTGTGGTCCCTATCAATGCCTCCTATACTAGAGCTGATGATGGTCAGACCTTCAATGCCAGTTATACGCTGACAATCGTAGATGATCGTGATGATATGGCAACAGCTGGCGCAGCCTTCTCTTCGTTAATGGCTTCCGCTACGTATGGTGATGCAACGGTCAATACTCCCACAATTAGTACAGGGAAACTGGGCAATGCAACATTTACCTATTCTTCCTCAGACGAGAGCGTCGCTACGGTTAATAATAGTGGTAATGTGACTATCAAAGGCGCAGGTACCGCAGAAATTAAAGCATCGTTTGCTGGAAATGAAACTTTTAAGCCCGGTTACCTAACCTACACCTTGACGGTAGCTAAGAAGGAAGTTGGTCTCACGTGGGGGACGACAGAGTTTACTTACGATGGTAGTGCACATATACCAACTGCTACTGCTACAGGATTGGTTGGCAATGATGCTTGTACTGTTACTGTTGACGGAGCACAGACAAATGCCGGTAGCAACTACATTGCAACGGCTTCTGCCCTAAGCAATGTCAACTACAAGTTGCCAGCTGCAAATACGGTAACCTTCAGCATTGCCAAGGCAACACCAACGGTAACGTTTGCCTCAAAGACGGCTAATGCCAAGATGGGTGAGACTTATGCCGGACAGACTGCCACCACAAGTCCTGCAGGTCTGGCGCTTAAGTATTCTTCAACGAACACAGCTGTGGCAACGGTGAATGAGAGCACTGGTGCTGTGACACTGGTGGCTGCAGGCTCTACGACTATCAAGGCCTCGTTTGCCGGTGACACCAACTATAATGCTGCCGAAGACAGTTACACGCTGACCGTAGCCAAGGCCGATGCTGTGAGTGCAGACCTTAGTTTCTCTTCCCAGACGGCAACAGCCACATACGGAGATGCTTCTGTGTCCACTCCGACATTGAGCAACCCTCACCAGTTGTCGCTTACCTGGAGCAGTTCTAAGGAGAGCGTGGCAACGGTTAACAGCTCTGGTGCTGTGACTATTA
>CACXVS010000052.1 GCA_902771155.1 uncultured Prevotellaceae bacterium | reverse complement strand
GCTCGAGATGATACCACCGCTCGAATTGACATCGGCATATTTGGTATAGGCAGTACGCAGCACGTTGTCGGTACCTGCGCCCTTCAGGCCCATACCATACTTACGCATATTGAAGATCTCGTAGCCAAGGGCACTGCGGAAGAGCATGCTGAGATCCCAGTTCTTATAGCTCAGCGAATTGCTCCACGACAGGAAGTGCTTGGGCGCACCGTTGCCGATATTACGCTTGTATGAGGGATCGGCCTGAGCAGCAGGTACTGCATTTCCATCGTTGTCATATATGAGCAGGAAACCGTTCTCATCGATACCGGCATGCTCGTAGCCATAGAACTGACCGATCTCACCGCCTTCCTCCACACGGAAGAAATACTCACTGGTACCAGGACCTGGTTTCTGATAAAGGTCAAGGTATGCCATCTGGTAGGCATCACTCGACAGTTTCGTCAGTTTGGTAGAACCCATACTCCAGTTAATGCCGGTGGTCCACTTCAGGGCTTTCTTGGCTAACACATCGTAGTCGAGTGACACCTCAATACCTGTGTTCTTGGTAGTTCCTACATTCACCAGGATAGTGTTATAGATGAATGGTGGCTGTGGGGCCGTATAGTTATAGAGCAGATCCTGCGAACGCCGGTCGAAATACTCCACACTACCACGCAGACGACTGTTCACAGCCACAAAGTCGAGACCGATATTGAAAGCAGTTGACTTCTCCCAGGCCAGATCGGGGTTGGCATTCAGTGAGGGGGCATAACCATTGATCCAAAGGTTATCGATCATATAGGCACCACGGGTGCTGTAAGTGGCAATACTCTGGTAGGCATTGAAGTCGGAACGTCCTGTCACACCATAGCTCACGCGTGGCTTCAAACTCTGGAAGGTTTGTGCCAATCCCTGTGCGAACGGTGTTTTGGTGATTTCCCATGCCAGTGACCCTGAGGGGAAGCTACCCCACTTCTTGTTGGCACCGAACTTCGTACTACCCTCACGACGCATGGAGACTGAAGCGAAGATCATATCATTGTAGTTGTAATTCAAGCGACCGAAGAAACCGATCAGCGTTGATTCCGAAGAACCAGCCCAGAGATTAGCCTTACCATCGCGCAGGTAACTGCCGCTGCCAATGCCGTGATAAGAGAGGGCATCATAGACAAAGCCCATGTTCTCATTGCCACTCTGTTCCCACTTGGAGCGCTCCCATGAATAGCCGAGCACGGCTTTCAACTGATGCTCATTCACCGTCATCGTATAGTTGACAAGCCACTCCAGACGATTGGTCCACCACTTCTGATAATTGATGCGGGCACGACCGTCATAGCCGTTCCAGAACGACTCGCTGGAGGTAGAAGGTGTATAGAAGTTTTCTTTCAGATCATTATACTGCAAAGCATAGCTCAGTGAGGTATTCAGATTGTGCTGCTCCATCTGCAGGATGTTCAGTTTGACATCAGCATTTCCTAAGATATAGACACGGTCACCCTCGCTGACATTTTCCTTCAAATCGTTCACAGGGTTGTGGATATCTGTAGGAGAGTTGGGCTGATAGTAAGTGCCATCGGGATTCTTGACGGGAATCGTCGGGTTCATGGTGAGGGCTGTATCAAAAAGACCGTTATTACCCCACTTCTCATGTACCTTACGGGCAGACAGTGAAGAGTTGAATTGCAAACGTCCGTTAAGCACGCGCTGCTCGCCGACAAAGCGGCCACCATATTCCTCACGGCCAGAGACGATATCCAGACCATTACCTTTCTTGTAGTTTACTGACATACCGAAATAGCCGTTCTTGGTAGAGGAGTCAAGCGAGATATACTGGTTCAGGCTATAGCTGACAGGACGGGTAATCTCATCCCACCAGTCTGTATCTGCGCCATAGTCCTGACCACGGCGTGAACGACGGAACTCATCGGTTGAGAGAATGTCAACACGGGGCTTCTGGATGTTCAGGGCAACATAGCTGTCGTAAGTCACATTAGTGACACCTGCCGTACCTGAACCTTTCTTCGTGGTTACAAGAATCACACCATTGGCACCACGGGTACCGTAAATGGCTGCCGAACCAGCATCCTTCAACACAGTGATCGATTCAACATCCTGAGTGGCAATGTTACGCAGATCACCACCGGCAATACCGTCGATGACGACCAGCGGACCATTGCTGGCTGTGAGCGAGCCTGCACCACGTACCTGTATTTCAGTCATGGCATTGGGGTTGGCATCAGCCGTTGAGGAAACATTCAGACCGGCCACCTTACCGGCGATCAGTGCCATGGGGTCGCTGGCGGCTCCCTGGTTAAACTGATCCTTACTGATCTGGACCACAGAGCTCGAGATCTCCTTCTTGGCCATCGAGCCGTAACCCACTACGACGACTTCGTTGAGTTGAGCCACATCCTCCTTCAGCGTTACCTCCATACCGTCCTTGGCAGACAGCTCCTGGGGATTATAGCCGATGTAGGTGATTACCAACGTAGCTCCAGTCTTGCATTTCAGGCTGAAGTTTCCGTCGAAGTCTGTTACCGTACCATTAGATGTTCCTTTAACCATGACGGAGGCGCCGATAACACCCTCGCCCGTTTCGTCTTTCACATGACCATTGATTGTGGCCTGTGCAGAAACATCCAAGGCAAAAAACATGATCGCCAGCATCATAAGCAGGCGAGAACAAAGATTTTTCTGTCTTTTCATCTTCATTGGTTTTGTTAAAATTAGAGTTGTGGAAAAATATGTATTGGCTTTAGTTCTTTTCGATTCTGATGGCAGCACCACCGCTACGAGCCAGACGCAGATAGAGAGTGTCGCCTTTGACAACATTCATCTGACGGATGGTCATCTCATAGGGATTATGCTCGTAGTCGGCCTCTGGACCGTCTTCGTAGATCATGGCACGATAAGTGGCACCTTCGTCAAGGAAGTCAAGCGCGACATCTATGTTTCGGGCTTCCTCGTTGGTAATACTGCCGATAAACCAGCTATCGCCATGACGTGCTTTTCTGGCAATGGTGATATATTTACCAATCTCACCGTTAGGCACCAGCGTCTTACTCCAAGTGGTCGGACAGGTCTCGATGAATGAGAGGGCGGGGTGGCCTTCGTAGTTTTCAATTGCATCGGCTGCCATCTGGAGCGGACTGTAGATCACCACGAACTCACCCAGCTGCTTGGCCAATGTGGAATGAGGATGCGTACCTTTTACAATTTCCGAGAAGTTGAAGATAGCAGGTGTGAAGTCGGTTGGTCCTGCAAGTCCACGTGTAAAAGGCAGGGTAACGGTGTGGGCAGGCGGATTACCGCCTCTGCGGTCCCAGGCATTATACTCCTGTCCACGGACCCCTTCCTGTGTCATCAGGTTGGGCCATGTACGCTGGATGCCCGTAGGCATAGCGGGCTCGTGGTTGTCGATCATGATGTGATGCTTGGCAGCACACTCTATCACACGACGGTAATGGCGTATGCCATATTGCGACTTAGCCAGTTCCTTGCCATCGAAATAATGGCCTACATAACCAGTCTTCACAGCACGGATGCCCAGTTTCTCAAACCAACTGAATGCCTGTTCCATCTGGTTCTCAAGCAAGGAGGCATTACCCCATGTCTCGGTATGGCCGATAAAACGCACACCTTTCGACTGTCCGTAGCGACACACTTCCTCTATATCGAAATCGGGATACGACTCCAGATAGCTGATCTTCTCACCCTGTCCCCATCCTGGATTCCAACCTTCAGCCAGCACACCACTGAAGCCATGACGGGCGGCAAAGTCCATATAGCGTTTCACGTTTTCTGTCGTGGCTCCATGTGTCGGACCCATCTCCCAGGTGTTCTGTTTCTTGTGGATGCTCCACCAGATACCGATGTATCGGCCTGGCTCTATCCACGACGTATCTTCAATACGCGAGGGTTCGTTCAGGTTCAGCATCAGGTCCGAGGTCAGCAGGCCGCCTGCCGTCTTACTGATAATCATCGTACGCCACGGACTCTTCAAGTCACCTTTCGCATAGACCTTCACACCATTGCGCCAAGGGGTGAGGGCTGTGAGCAGACGCACTGAGCCGTCGTTTCCACGACGTGGTGTCAGGTTGATGCTGGCATAATCCTCGAGGGCTGCCTCATGAATGGCCAGGAACAGGTCTTTTTCATATTCTATGGTCAGAGGGGTGCATACCGTATCTTTCCTGCTCAGCAGATCAGCGGTATAGATACCCTCGAAATACGCTGTGTGGTTCGACCGAATCGACCAAGCCTTGGCATCGTGTGCCAAGGTAATCTCGGTCAACTCGTCCTGAACACAATACTCTTTACGCTTATCCTGACTTGGCAGGTTATATCTGAAACCGAAACCATCGTTGAACACACGGAACACCACCTGCATGAAGCGACCTGTCTGTTCACGATAGTCGACCGTCAGTTCGTTGTAATGGTTACGGGTTGTCCCATTCTCACCCCAGGGCTGAGTCCATGTCTCGTCCATTGACGAACGGCTGACCTTACCCATGGTCATGTTGGCACCCAGTTCTTCGTGATCGAGACGGAAGCCCAGACGTGAGGGAGCGACGAGTGTCCGTCCTTGATAATCGACCCTGTAGAAAGGATGATGGTCCTTCACCCCGACGGTCACCATCACAGCTCCGTCGGGTGAAGTAACCAAAACGTTTTTGGCGTCACAATCCGTCACGCCTAAACACCAATTACTAACCAATATTACCAAACTAACAATTAACTTTTTCATTGTTTATATGATTATTTTGAGCATGAATACACTGTTTGTCGCTTGACGGATGCAAAGGTAAGCACTAATCTGAGTGATTACAAGCGCAACAAACAAATATCAAGATGCTTAAAAATACAGATCGTTGATTATAAGTCAATTACAAAATTCAGCCTCCTAAAAAATCTAAACTTTATCAACCCGTTTCTCAGCTGAAATGGCCCTTGACATTTGGTGGTTTCAAAAAGAATGCGTATCTTTGCCGATGAAAATACCAACGATAGGATTTAGGCTTATGAAACGGATTTCAATGATCATCGTTCTGCTCATACAAGTGGCGCTGATAGCGGCTGACCATCACACGTCTTCAGGAGACAGACGCCTCGACATGAACAAGCGACTATACCATACCCTCGACAGTCTGATATCACAATACGATCATTTGACTGCCGAGAAGGAGCGTCGGGTTGCAGCCATCAAGGACGGTGTCAAGGGCATCAGGCTGACACCCGAGCAACAGTATGACCTGAACCAACGGCTTTACGATGAATACGTGGCCTACAAGTTCGACTCTGCTTTCTATTATATAGATAGGAACGTGATGGCACTCCGAGGCTCAGGCGATCAGGAACGTTTTGCAGCCAGTGCTGTCCGCATGGCCCATATCCTTGCTGTGACAGGACTCTTCGACAGGGCACGACGCCTGCTCGACGAAGTGAAGCCCGACTCACTCAGTGATCAGCAGAAGATTGCCTATTATAATCAGCAGAGCGAACTGAACCTGTATCGGTCAGAGATGGCGCAGTTCACAAAATTCTTCTACGATTACATCAAACGTGCCCAGTATTATCGCCAACTCGTCATCCAGATAGCCCCAAAAGACAGTTATGACTATGTCTTCAACCAAGCTACCTATATTTGTGAGGCAGATGAAACAGACCAGGCTATCCAGTTACTGGAGCACTATCTGCTGAAGCTCGAGGAAGGCTCGCGTACCTATAGTATCGTCACCAGCACATTAGCCTATTTCTACCAGAAGAAACAGATGCCGGAGCAACAGGAGCGCTATCTGCTCTTGAGTGCCATCAGCGATGAGCGTGGAGCCATCCGCGAGAACAACTCACTGCGCTCCCTGTCGGAGATACTGATGGCACGTGGCGACAACGACAATGCCTATCGCTATCTGTTCCAGGCCATCAGTGAGGCCCGTTTCTATGGCAGTCGCATCAGGATGATGCAAGTGGGACGCATGGCTCCCCAGATATTGCAACTTTACGATGCCGAGCGCACCCAGACACAACAGCGCACCAACATCTTCCTGGCTGTCATCTCCATCATCTCACTGGTGCTGGCAGGCATCATCGTCTATACACTCATCCTCTACCGGAAGAAACATGCCGCAGGACTTCAGATCATCGAGATGAACAAAGTGATGGCCCGACACAATGAAGAGATTGAAAATGCCAATACACAGATGAAAGAGGCTAACCGCATCAAGGAGGAATACATTGGACGATTCCTCGAACTGAGCAGTATGCTTCTCTCTAGCGGCGAACAACGATTAAAGCAACTCAACCGTCTGGCAAGAGAACGGAAACTGGAGGAGCTCTATGCGGAACTGAAAACGATGGAACCACTCAACACGGGCATACGTACCTTCCATAGTCACTTCGATACGGCTTTCCTCAACATCTATCCCAATTTTATCAGCGAGGTAAACAAACTCCTTACCCCCGACAACCAGTTTACAATCGAAGATGACGGTAGCCCAGCCAAACGCCTGACCACAGAACTGCGCGTACTGGCCCTCATCCGACTGGACATTACCGACAATCAGAAGATTGCCGATATCCTCCGTTCCAGCATCACGACCATCTATACCTACAGGTCAAAACTGAAGGCAAAGGCCATCAATAAAGATGCCTTTGAGGATGACGTGAGGAAGATTGCTACCTACTAGTTATTAGACCTCGGTTCTGGCAGTATCTCTAATCAGATTGGTTCGAATGGCATTTCGAACACAAAACTCGAGCCACCCTCGTATGATGTATCCAGATAGACCTTGCCGTTAAGCAGTCGGGCAATCTCCTTGCAGACCGCCAGACCCACACCCAAGCCTTCCGACTTGTTGTCAATCTTACGGAAGGGCTTAAACAGCAGCTCAAACTGATCATAAGTCACACCTTCGCCCGTGTCATCGACCCTCAACTGCAACATGTCCCTGCCAGTCTCCTCGTCCGCATACGTCTTCACTCTCAAGGTCACGAAGCCATGACTCGTATGCTGACAGCCATTGACCAGGAAGTTGCGCAGCAACTGCTCCAGTCGCTTGCTGTCCGTATAGATAAAGGTGTCTTTCAGCGCCACTGGGTACTCATGTCCTAGTTTTACACCCTGCTGCACTTCATTCCTCACGGAATCACGCGCCCTACAGCATATCTCCATCAGACTCACCACCGTCTTATGCAGGGGCAGACATCCCTTCTGCATCTTCGAGAGGTCGAGGATGTCGCCCACCACCATGAGCAATCGGTCAGAGTTCTTGTGAATGAGATCCTTGATCATCAGTTTCTCATCCTCCTCCATGTGGAGCCCGGCCACACCATTCAAGATGTCGTTGAAACCGATGATGGCATTCAGAGGGGTACGGATCTCATGACTGACGTTGTCGAGGAAAATCTCCTCAAGGGCTTTCTCGCGCGATGGCGCATAGAGATTAGACACATTGCTTAGTCGATATACATACTGGGTGATTTCGCCGTTCTCGTCCTTACAAGGTGCGATATACGACTCCAACACCGTTTCGGCAGTTTCAGCCAACAGCATCCTGTCAGGCCTGCCCTGCTTAATCACCTTAAGTAATTGTCCATCGTCGAGTAAAAAACCGTTCTTGAGTTTATGAAATTCTTCGTTGCATGAGACCATACGACCCTCTTTGTCATAAAAACCCACTCCGATTTGCAGACCTGAAAAGGCCTGGTCTAATATTTGTTCACTTGGAAATTGTGGCATGTTTTTTATACATATTTATAGTTTATGGTACTGCAAAGGTAATAAAATTTCTTTGATATAACCAAATTTTTTGCCCACTATTTTTCATTTTTATATAATAATAGTGCATTATACACTAATTCTTCCGACGAAACACCTGTGATTAACATAAATTCACAATCTAAACCACACTATTTCGGAGATTCTTCTTATCTTTGCAGAGGAATAATTTGAACTAAAACGACAATGAAGATTGTAGTACTTGATGGCTTTACAGCAAACCCAGGCGACCTGTCTTGGGACGAGTTAGAAAAATTGGGCGATGTGACGATCTATGATCGCACCCAGCCAAGTGAGACAGTGGCAAGAGCCACTGATGCGGAGATTGTGCTCACCAACAAGGTGATCATCGGTCGCGAAGAGATGGCCCGGCTTCCACATCTTTTATATATAGGGGTGCTAGCCACGGGTTATAATGTGGTTGACCTCGAAGCTGCCAAAGAGCGTGGCATCATCGTCACCAACATCCCGGCCTATAGCACCGACAGTGTGGCGCAGATGGTGTTTGCCCATTTGCTCACCATCACCAACCACACAGAACGATTTGCCAACGAGAACCGTCAGGGGCGATGGAGCAGCAACCCCGATTTCTGCTATTACGACGAACCCATCCGCGAACTGGCCGGTAAGACCTTTGGTATCGTAGGCCTGGGCAATATCGGCAAGCGCGTTGCCCAGATTGCCCTTGCCTTTGGCATGAAGGTAGCTGCCTTCACCAGCAAACCTGCTGAATCGCTGCCCGAAGGCATCCAAAAGGCTGAGCTGAAGGAGTTGTTCCAGACGTCGGATGTCATCTCCCTCCATTGTCCGCTTACACCCGACACCAAGCACCTCATCAACGAGGAGACACTCAGATGGATTCGTCCCGAGGCCATCCTCATCAATACCGGACGAGGACCGCTCGTGGACGATAATGCCCTGGCCAGCGCTCTTAAGGCTGGTGGTCTTAAGGCATACTGCGCCGATGTGATGACCGAGGAGCCACCCAAGGCCGACAACCCGCTCCTTCAGGTGCAGAATGCCTATCTCACCCCACATGTGGCCTGGGCCAGTTACGAAGCCCGCATCCGTCTCATCCGGATAGCCACCGACAACGTCCTCCACTTCATCAATGGCAAACCCCAGAACGTCGTTAGCTAAGCACCTTCCATGAAAGATATCGCACTGGTTTTGTCGAGCGGAGGAGCCCGGGGGTTAGCGCATATTGGTGTCATCGAGGAACTTGAGTCACAAGGCTATCACATCACCTCGATAGCAGGGTGCTCGATGGGTGCCCTCATCGGTGGTGTGTATGCTGCCGGCAAACTGGAGGAGTTCCGTAACTGGATGAAGACCATCGACCGTAAGAAGATGCTCGAACTCACCGACTTCTCCCTGTCGCTCAACCATCTGGTCAAGGGCAAGCGCATCATTGAGGCCATCATGGAGTTTGTGCCCGACGTAGCCATCGAGGACCTGCCAATCCCCTATTGTGCAGTGGCCACCGATCTGAAAGACGGTAAGGAGGTGGTCTTCGACAAGGGTAGCTTGTTCGACGCCATCCGGGCCAGCATTTCCCTTCCATCCTTCTATGAGCCTGTCCAGCGCGATGGCATGATACTGATCGACGGAGGTGTTATCAACCCCATCCCCCTCAATCGTGTCAAGCGCCACCCGGGCGATCTGCTGGTGGGTGTCGATGTGAGTGGGCACGACTACAGGGAAGAGTGGGCACGACAGCATGAGGCAGCTGAACGTCAGAAGCTGATGCGCGACAAATCGCTTAAGACGAAGATCCTCGACATGCTGATCCCCGACAACATCGACTTCAACTATTACACCGTTCTGTCCAGGACCAGTTCGCTGATGATCCGTCAGAACTCCATCCTGATGGCCCAGCTGATGAAGCCCGACATGCTGATCGACATCCAGATGAGCCGCTATGGCAGCTTCGATTACGACAAGTCAGAAAAGATTATCGCCCTCGGTCGCAACAAGACCCGCAAACTACTCTCATCAAGTGCGACTATGACTTGAATGATGGTGTAACACAACCTTCTTCGCGTACCTAATATAACTTTGCGCGCGAGGAAATGTTAAAAGTGATATTCATACGAAAAATATTCCGATTTTCTCTTGGAGGGAATCGGTTTTTTTTCTTATCTTTGCAGTCCATTTCATTAAAATTTAAATCTATCACAATAAACAAATGAAGAAAGTAACCCATCATCTAGTCAGTCGATATTCGACGCCATTGAAGATGTAGCCCTTGGCTATTATCCGCAATTGGTATGACTATGATGGTCAGGTGTTCTTTGACTTGTTGATACAAGAGCGTGTGTTTTGTGATAGAGATTTCGAGTAATTCTCTGTGAACCTTACTGGGCAGTAGCCGTCTGGCTTTGCCCAAATACCTTTTGCGCCCTATTCTAAAGGGCATACACAACACAATGAGTTTCAATCCATTTTATTTCTTGGTTATTTATGGCAAAGAAAAACAACGAAGAAGAGGAGTTTGAAAAACTGGTCCGGGAGTTTCTTGATTTTGAGGACAAGGACGATGACACCCCGGACGACCATGCTGACACTGAGGCCACCCTCCCGTTTCCCAAGCCGATGGACGACAGGGTAGTCGATGCTATGATGAACGCCGACGGCCACGAGCACAATTTCTGTAATGATGTTGCCTCGGTAACAATTGAGATTGCCCCTGGCTATGAGAAAGGTATCTTCTGGAACGGTCCGGCAGTGGTTACTTTCCGCCCCCGGCACAAGGTGCGGCTCCGCCCCACCCGCTTCAACTGCTTCATCTACAACGAGGACTTCTACCCCATCTGCTCGTCCAAGGAATGCCAAATGCAGCGTGCCAAGGGCAAGACAATGAAGATGGAGATGGAAAGCGATCACATTTGGATACCTGGGAAATACATCCTGTTAGTGTTCGACACTGTTGGCTGTGGAGTCACCCGAATCGATTTTAGCATCGACGAGGAACTCAAGGCCACGCTTGGCAAGCCCCACCTCTGCCCCTTCGGCAATGGGGAGGACGTGCTCGCCACTTGCCTACAGGATAAGGACAATGACTGGGACTTCGTGGCTGAACGCCCCGGAGTGGTCCAGTTCCGCCGCAAGGCTATGGAAGCACGACGGCTGGTGCTTTACAACGAGCTTCGCAAGGATCGTTCGCAAGCTAAGGTAAACACCTGCGAGAACTTGCTGATCTGCACTCGAAACGACGATATCGACACGGAGTTCCTGGAGTATTTCCAGAGAGTGATGTTTTTCAAAGGCGAACCCACCTGTGTCGATTGTTCCACACTTTACAATCCTGGCTGCAACAACGCCTACGAACCGCTGAATGATATGCTCAACGACAACATGCGAGCTATCTGTCTCACCAATCTGAAAGAGCTGATGGGCCCCAACGGAAAGGTGATCGTGCGGACTATCGTATCGAAGGTACGCAATGCCAAAGGCGAAATCTCCCTCTGGCTCTGTGATACCAGACCGGTGATCGACGAGCTGATGGGCCTCTACCCCTCGCTCCGCCAGTTCTTTATCGCCGACAGCTATGTCGAACAGCAGCCTTACACCCCCTTCGAACTCGTTGAGGCATTCTTAGCCGGTGTTGTCAACGAGAATATGCGACCCGACATGAGAGTCATGGACCGCCTCACCCGAACCATTCTACAAGGTTTCAATCAAGGCGTGCTGACCACCTGGTCGCTGGCCGATGTCCGGCGGTTTGTGATCGAGGAGATCCGTCCCCGCTATCTGCGTCGCTGCATGAGCGATATGCTCGACGATTCGGTCTGCTTAGAGGAAGACGATATCCCCTTCCACAAGCTCACCAGCGGCTCCTCCGCCTTCGACGAGAGCATCCGCGACCTGAGCGAGATGATCGGCCTCGACAAAGTGAAGCAGGGCATCAAGACCATGGCCAACCAGGCCCGTCTCTTCTCCGAGCGTCGCCGCCGTGGACTCAGCACCAGCAACAAGATGATCTTCCACTCCATCTTCACGGGCAACCCAGGCACAGGAAAGACCACTGTCGCACGTAAGTTGGGCAAGATCTACCGTTCGCTCGGTCTGCTTTCCAAGGGCGAGGTCATCGCCGTCGATCGCACCCGCTTGGTGGGCCAGTATATCGGTCAGACCGAGGATAACATGAAGGTAGTCCTCGAGGAAGCCAAGGGCAACGTGCTCTTCATCGACGAGGCCTACAACCTCGATGTTGGGTCCGACGACCGTAAGGACTTCGGAGGTCGCGTGCTTGAATCACTGCTCCCTGTGCTCACGCTGCCCGACCCCGACATGCTGG
>CACXVS010000051.1 GCA_902771155.1 uncultured Prevotellaceae bacterium | reverse complement strand
TTCAGATCCTTCTTGTCGTATTCGGAATACAAATACACACGTCCCTCTTCATCCTCGCGGAAAGCACCGTAATATTTCTCTTTGTTATAACGCTCGTCATCCCTGTACATCTTCATATACTGGCGTCCGTCGATTACTGTGTCGCCTTTCAGATAGTAGTACGACAACCAGGTGGTTTCTTTATAGTCGCCACCATGTTGAGACTCACTATCTTCAAAATGGTGATAAACATAAGCCCACATCTTACCTTCCTCCAGCATCTTTCGCTCTGGAGCAGCATTTACATTGATGGCCATCAGAGCCACAACGGCTAAAGCAATTACCTTTTTCATAACTTCAATTTTCATTATGTTCTACAAATATAACCCAAAAACAATGAAAAGACTGCTTCAATGGATGAATATTTACGATATTTTAACAATGGCCTTGGATATGTAAATGACAGGGGGAGTAGTTAAATATGATGAAAACGTGGCGGATGTGGAAGAAAAGCCGTATATTTGCAAAAACTAAATGTATATGGCGATGAAAAAGTATGTTTCCCGTATCTGGCTTTTGGCGTTGGTGGGGTTGATGTGTGGGTTGCAGGTTCAAGCCCAAAAAGCGTCGAGAGTGGTTGTAGCTTATGTGACCTCATGGACTGATGAGGTGCCTGATCCTCATGTGATGACTCATATTAACTATGCCTTTGGACATGTGAGCGACTCGTTCAATGGGGTCAGGATCGACAATCCTGAACGGTTGAAGATGTTGGTGGGTCTGAAGCAGCAGAATCCGAGGTTGAAGGTGTTGCTGTCGATAGGCGGATGGGGTAGTGGGCGTTTCAGTGAGATGGCAGCCTCGAAAGAGAATCGTGAGATGTTTGCCACTGACTGCAAGCGTGTGGTGGAAGAATATGGACTTGACGGGATTGATATCGACTGGGAGTATCCTACGCAGAACTCTGCAGGCATCTCTTCATCACCCGATGACACTGCCAACTTTACTTTGCTGATGAACGATCTGCGCAAGTCTATCGGGAGTGGAAAGCTGTTGACGGCTGCTACCGTCAGCGATGCCCAGTATATCGATTTCAGAAGTTGTATCGACTATTTGGATATGGTGAATGTGATGGCTTACGACATGAACGAAGGGGATAGCACCCATCATGCTGCGCTCTATTCTTCTGACATATCAGGCAACTGTACATCGAACAAAGCTGTTGAAGCCCATCTGAAGGCTGGTGTGCCCAAAGAAAAGCTGGTTCTGGGTGTACCCTTCTATGGAAAGGGTCATCGAGAGGATGAAGGCATAAAGGCATTCCTGAAGACGGGCGTTCTGCCTGAGGGCTATGAACAACGTTGGAGTGAGGATAGTCAGGTGCCTTATATCGTCAATGCTGAGGGCTTGTTTGTTTGGGGCTATGAGAACGTGAAGTCGCTTTCTGCTAAGTGCCAGTATATCCTCGACCACAACTTGAGGGGTGGCATGTATTGGGATTATGCCAGCGATAATGCCCAGCATGAGTTCAGTCAGACACTTTATCGCCTGCTATTGGCACCTTAGTAAAGCAGAAGTAGTCCGGCAAAGCCTGCGTAGCAGATCATACGGATGGGGTTGATCTTGAGATAGCCAGTGCCGAAGGCGGTGGCGATGAGCAAGGCGCAGCTGATAAAGAACTGCCAGGGATTCTCGTAGGGCGTCGAGAAGTTCTCCTTGTTGCAGAGCAACAGAGTGGCAGCAGCCAGAAGACCAACAACGGCTGGACGAAGCCCCTTGAAGACTGATTGTACCAAGGGTGTGTTCATATACTTCATGAACAGACGACTAATCAGAATCATCAGTATCAATGAGGGAAGTACCAAAGCAAAGGTGGATGTGGTAGAACCCAGCACAGCCATCAAGTGTCCATAACCGGCATTATGGATGGCGGTGTAGCCACAATAGGTGGCAGAGTTGATGCCAATGGGTCCGGGGGTCATCTGGGAAATGGCAACAATATCTGTAAATTCGGCTGTAGAGAGCCAGTGGTGTGACTCCACCGTCTCGTGCTGGATGAGTGACAACATACCATAGCCTCCGCCAAAGCCAAAGAGGCCTATCTTGAAGAATGTGATAAAAAGAGATAAATATATCATTTGTCTTGAACTCCTTGTTTACTTGTCTCCTTGTCTCCCTGAACAAACCTGCCGTAGAGATAGCCGGCCAAAGCAGCTATAATAATAATATAAATAGGTGAAACGCCGAGAGCCCAGATGAGCAAAGCGCATACGACTGGAATCCAGATGGTGTACCAATTCAGTTTGGCACGCTGACCTAAACGGAACGTAGGTACGGCAATCAGGGCTACAACAGCAGGACGAATACCTCGGAAGATGGCCGCAACAACAGGGTTGTCCTTAAACTGACTGAAAAACATGGCAATCGCCAAGATGATGAGGAATGATGGCAATGCAGTGCCAAGTGTTGTGCAGATGGCGCCACGTGTCTTGTGCAGTTTATAGCCGACAAAGGTAGCGATGTTGATGGCAAACACCCCAGGACAGCTCTGGGCAATGGCAATCAGGTCGAGCATCTCGTCCTTCGACACCCATTTCTTCCTGTTCACCACTTCCTCCTCTATCAAAGGTATCATGGCATATCCACCCCCAAGGGTGAATATGCCAATCTTAAAGAATGTCTTGAAAGCCTCCCACAACTCCTCCAAAGGGAGGGGAGCTTTCGATTCTTTTTCTAATTGTTGATTCATAGCAGGAGTCTATTCTCCCCTCCTTTTGGAGGGGGCGGCTGTCTCTACCCACTTACGAGCATTTACAAAGGCTTCAATCCATGGGGTTACCTCGTCTTGACGACGATCTGCCGGATACCAAGCGTTCTGCCAAGGGAATACGGCACGCTCCAGGTGAGGCATCATGCACAGATGACGACCATCCTCAGAACAAATACCTGCCACATTGTAGTCAGAACCGTTGGGATTAGCAGGATAACCTGCATAGTTGTACTTGGCAATCACGTTGTAACTGCTCTCTGCCTCAGGTAACGAGAACTTGCCTTCTCCGTGGGCAACCCACAGACCGAGTTTGTTGCCACTCAGTGAGCCGAACATCACGCTGTTGTTCTGAGGAATACTCAGTGAGATAAACTCACTCTCGAATTTGTGCGAGTCGTTGTGTAGCATCTTAGCACCCTTAGCACCAGTGAGACCGAGTTCAACCATCAACTGACAACCGTTGCAGATACCCAGCGACAAGGTGTCCTTGCGAGCATAGAACTTATCAAGGGCCTCTTTAGCCTTGGGGTTGAAGAGGAAGGCGCCAGCCCAACCCTTGGCAGAACCAAGCACGTCGGAGTTAGAGAAACCGCCGCAGAACACAATCAGGTTGATATCCTCGAGGGTCTCACGACCGGTAATCAGGTCGGTCATCATCACATCCTTCACGTCGAAACCTGCCAGATACAGGCAATAGGCCATTTCGCGCTCACCATTGGTACCCTTTTCACGGATGATGGCAGCCTTGATGCCAGACGCCTCACGACGATCGGCAGAGATACCATATTGTGCCAGCTTACCAGTGAAGTCCTTGTTAAACTTCATCTCGATGGGTTGCTTCTTGTAGTTCTCGAAACGCTCGGCAGCCTTACCGTTGAAGCTCTGCTTGCGGTCGAGCAGATAAGAAGTCTTGTACCATGTATCACGCAGGGTATCGATATCGAAGGTTTTTTCAAAATCGCCAGCCTTTACCACAATGGTGCGAGCATCCTCTACAGGGTAACCAATCTTGGCGAAGCCCACGCCCTGTTCCTCCATGAAGTCCTTGAACTCCTGCTTGTACTCGTCGCTCACCTCGATTACGACACCAGGGTTCTCAGCGAAGAGTGCCTTGACGATATCACCATCCTTGCAGATGTCGTGGAGGTTGATGTGCAAACCGCCCTTCTGGTTGGCGAAGCACATCTCGAGCAGGGTAGTGATGAGACCACCGGCAGAGATATCGTGACCAGCCATGATCCAACCCTTCTCAATCATCTGCTGAACAGCCATGAAGGCATCGGCAAAGTACTCCGCGTTCTTCACGGTAGGCACATCGTCGCCCACCTTACCTAAGCTCTGGGCAAAGGCAGAACCACCCAGGCGCTGCTCGTCGAACGAGAAGTCGATATGATAGAGAGAGGCATTCTTATCGTTTACCAATACAGGTGATACCACCTTCTTTATATCTGAAACCTCACCACCGGCAGAAACAATCACGGTTCCTGGAGAGATAATCTTCTCGCCGTTGGGATACTGCTGAGAGAGTGACAGAGAGTCTTTACCTGTGGGTACGTTGATGTGCAGGTCGCAGCAGAAATCAGAGAGCGCCTTCACACCAGCATACAATCGGGCATCTTCACCCTCCTGAGAACGACAGGGCCACATCCAGTTGGCAGAGAGACTCAGTGAGTCCATACCCTCGGCCAATGGTGCCCAGACGATATTCGTCAGAGCCTCGGCAACAGAGAGAACACTACCTGCAGCAGGATTAGCCAGACCAGCCTGAGGAGCATGACCTAAGGCAGTGGCGATTCCCTTCACACCACGATAGTCGAGGGCTACGACACCACAGTCGCTCAGAGGCAACTGGATCTCACCTTGGCACTGCTGACGGGCAATCTTACCTGTTACAGAGCGGTCCACCTTATTAGTCAACCAGTCCTTACAAGCTACAGCCTCCAGCTGGAGCACTCGGTCCAGATATTCATTGATCTTATCCTGACTGTAGGTCACGTCCTCATAGTGACGCTCTACAGTATTATCTTTCATGATGGTCTTGGGCGAGTGGCCAAACATCTGAGCCACATCGAGATCGAAAGGCTTCACGCCGTCGCCCTGCTTGAACGAGAAGTGGGCATCACCAGTGGTCTCTCCGACTACATACAGTGGGGCACGCTCACGTTCGGCAATCTTACGTACATGTTCGATGTGCTTCTCATCGATGAGAAGTCCCATACGCTCCTGACTCTCGTTGGCGATAATCTCCTTGCTCGAAAGCGTCTTATCACCAATAGGCAGTTTGGTCATATCAATCTCGCCACCGCACTCCTCAACGAGTTCTGACAAGCAGTTCAGGTGTCCGGCCGAACCGTGGTCATGAATAGAAACCACAGGGTTCACATCCTCCTCGCAAAGGGCACGCACCAGGTTATAGGCACGCTTCTGCATCTCAGGGTTGGCACGCTGAACGGCGTTCAACTCGATACCATTGCTATAGCGACCCGTATCAACCGATGATACAGAACCACCACCCAGACCAATGCGGTAGTTGTCACCACCAACCACGACAATCTTATTACCCTTCTGAGGCTCCTTCTTCAAGCAGTCACGCTTGGTGCCATAACCCACACCACCAGCCAGCATAATGACTTTGTCGTAGGCGTACTTCTCTTTGCCCTCCTGATGCTCGAAGGTCAGTACAGAACCGCAGATCAGCGGCTGACCGAATTTGTTACCGAAGTCAGAGGCACCATTTGAAGCCTTGGTCAGAATCTGCTGTGGTGTCTGGTATAACCACTGGCGTACAGGAAGAATATCCTCCCAGTCGCGGGTAGCCCCCTCGTCATCGTGCAGACGGGGATAAGCTGTCATATACACCGCCGTACCGGCAATCGGCCATGAACCGACGCCACCACCCATACGGTCACGGATCTCACCGCCCGTACCAGTAGCTGCACCGTTGAAGGGCTCAACGGTTGTGGGGAAGTTGTGTGTCTCGGCTTTTAGCGAGATTACACTCTCGATATCCTTGATCCGGAAGAAATCGCTGGTGCTTTGATCCTTTGGGGCAAACTGCTCAACGACAGGACCTTGTGCAAAAGCTACATTATCCTTATAAGCAGAAAGAATCTTATTAGGGTTCTCTTGCGTGGTCTTCTTGATCATGGCGAAGAGTGAACTTTCCATCTCCTTGCCGTCGATGATGAAGGTGCCGCCGAAGATCTTATGACGGCAGTGCTCAGAATTGATCTGTGCAAAACCGAAGATCTCTGAATCGGTCAAAGGACGACCGTTCTGCTTCTCTAGTCCGTGCAGATAGTCTATCTCCTCGGGTGAGAGGGCAAGACCTTCCTGCTCGTTGTATTCCTCCAGATTATCGACATACTTAATGGGCTCGGGCTTGATGTTAATGGTGAAGATATCCTGGTTCAGACCATTATACATGCGCTGCAACATCTCGTCGTATTCGGCATCCTTGCTGTCAACGGGGAAATACTCCTCGATACGGCTGATGCCCGTAAGACCCATGTTCTGTGTAATCTCTACAGCATTGGTTGACCAAGGGGTCACCATCTCGCGGCGTGGTCCAACGAAATAGCCATCGATCTGGTCATCATCAAGCAGTGTGGCCTCACCGTAAAGCCAACTTAATTCTTTAATTTCCTGTTCGTTTAACTGGTGATCAACCTCTGTTGCAATCACCTGAGTTTTCTGTGGTGTCTGAAAAAAACGTATCATATTACTAAATATTACTTTTTCTTGGTAGTTGTTGTTTTCTTTGCGGGGACAGCCTTTTTAGTGGAGGTTGCCTTTTTCGCAGGTCCTGCCTTTTTCGCAGGTGTCGTAGCCTTGGTAGGAGCGGCTGCAGGCTTGGGAGGTGCAACGTAGGGCATCTGTTTCATGAGAATCCATGAAGCCTCGAGTACCTTGTTCCTCAGATTGTCGGGATAGTCGGGATGCGACTTGAGATAGTTCTCAACAATCTGGGCCGCCTCCTTGCTCTTATGGTCTTCCATCAGCGCCTTCATCCATTTCTCAGGGAAGAACACATCACTCGTCTGCTGCAAGTACTCGAGCGACTGGATACTGGGCTCAATATAACTATTGCTTTGTGGCTCATAAACATCAGAATTGAGCAACTGAAGTGTGTGGAAGGCCCACGTTTCTTGTGGACGGCTCTCCGGATGGAGGAGCGAGTTGAACACCTTGGTACGTTCGTTGGCGTCAGAATTACAAGCGCGACTCACATAGTCGAACTCTTTCTGTAAATCCTCATTATGCAGACGGCTCCGCTGGGTGCTGAGAATCTCCTCTGAGCGTTTGGGGTGCATGATGGCCAGACGATAGGCCATTTCCATATAGTCGTGCTCGTTGAGCAGTGGATCGTTGTGCTCACGCCATATCTTCTCAATCATAGCCAAAACTTCAGGTGAAGAAGCGCAGGTTGACATCTTGCGGATGATATACTGATGACAGGCATCCGTTCGGTTCTCACCTAGCAGATCCATTACACAGAGTTCAAGAGCAGACCGCTGGTCTTCATTGACATCACGCACAATCTTGAACATATGGTCAATGGCCGTTGACATGATGAGTGTATTCTTCTCCTTCACCATCATACGGAAGAGTTCTCCGAAGTGTGAGGCAGGGATACGCCCCATCAGATAATTATCATGAATAGCCAACAGCAGAGCATAACGGTTCAAATCGTTACGGGTGGTGAGCAGACGCTTGGTCATCAGCTGTGTATAGTCATGGTCGAGCGTGAAGCGCCCATAACCCTTTCCGTCGGCATTAGGAATGATATAGTCGGGTTTGGCAGGCAGTTTGATGGTCACCGTGGGCTTCTGCATGTCGACAACCACCGTACGGCTCTTGCCCAGGTCGTATATGGCCCTGATCTGGAACTTTTGAGGCCAGAAAACACCTCGGTTGAACGGGTCGGACTGCGTGATGACGAGTTGTCCGTCCTTATAACTTGTATGAATAGTGGGTAACCCTTTCTGCTTTACCCAGATGTCGCTGAACTGACGGATACCGGCATTGGGAACCTCTTTGTCGAGTGTGGTAATCAAATCATCCCATGTGGCATTGTCGAACTGATGATCTACCAGATATTTGTGAAGACCATTCTGCAATGAGGGTGCTCCCATCATCTGTTCCATCATACGCATCATCACAGGAGCCTTGTCATAGAGGATGTTGTCATAGAGCAGACTGGCATGGTTGACATTGCTAAGTTCCTGAGCGATGGGGTGGGTACCTTCGGTACGGTCGGTATAGATAGCCCTGGTCTGGAACGACTTGATGAAATTCAGGTCATGATCCACTTGACTATACTGTCGACGTGTGATTTTTGAGGCCATGAAACTGGCAAGTACTTCGTTGGCCCAAAGGTCGTCGAACCATTTCAGTGACACCAGACCGCCAAACCATAGGTGAGCCGTCTCATGGGCAATCAGCTCCATACGAGTCAGTTCGTCTTCCTGTGTGGCAAATTTATCGAGGAAAATCTGGCGGTCTTCAAATTGAATGGCGCCTGGGTGCTCCATACCGCCATAAGGATAGTTGGGTAGGATTACCATGCCGTATTCCTTGAAAGGACAGGCAATGCTTGTATAGCCCTCCATCCACTTTACGGCTTGGGCAGCCTCATCGAACACCTTGTCGAGCTGAGCTACTTTGTAGGGATCGGTTTCGAGATAAAGCGCACGCATCGGTCGTCCGTTGCGGGTGTCAGTCTTCTCATTGAAGTTGCCTGCAACGAAGGAATAGAGGTAAGGTGGCAACTGGCAACTGTTATCGCTTGCCATCGCCTTCCATCCGGAAGGGGTTGACAAAGTTGTGACGAAGACCGCTCTCAAGTCGGGCTGACAGAAACAGGGGAAGGCCGATCTTGCCATATCAGGCTCAAACACAGTGTACATATACTCCTCGCTGCGGTTTAGCGCTTTGTCGAGGGCGATGAATTCAAGTTCCACCTTGTTCTTTCCTAACTGGAGAGCTTTGGCAGGAATGATGATATGCTCGTCCTGATAGGTTGCTAAAGCACTACGTCTCCTGTTCTTCTTGCCAGTAAAAGTATAGCAGGTGCCGTTGAAATCGCCTTGGAAGTCCAGGACTACATCTTCCAGTGTCTGCAGTTCAAAACTGATATAGGCTTTACCTGCAACCCGCTTGTTGAGATCTGACGGAATATAGAAAGTAAGGTCATAGACAACATTGCTGATGTTTGCTTTTCGATGGTCGGCGAGTTCCTTGGAAACGCCTTTAGAGAGCATCTGGGCATGTGTGTTCAGGACGATCATACTCAGCGCTGCGATGAGCAAGATTTTGATATTTTTCATTGCTATTTTGGTTTTTGACTGCAAATTTAATTAAAATAATTCTAATAACAAGCAGAAATTCATTGTTTTTTCGGTTAGTTCACTAATTTTGCATCCGTTACACTTAAAAAACGACAAGTTATGAAGAAGAATGTATTATTTATCGCTTTAGCTGCCGGTTTGCTGATGACAAGCTGTGCCAGCAAGAAAGACCTGGCAAATTGCCAGACAGAGAACAAGTCGCTGACAGAGAAATTACAGGATGCCAGAGAGGACTTGGCTGGTAAGAATGCCCGTATTGCCGCCCTTGAGGATCAGCAGAAGGGTCTGCAGCAGGCTCTTAAGAACGCTGAGGCCAAATATGCCAAGTTGCAGGAATCGCTCGACAAGAGTCTGACAAATGCCAGCCAGAACAATATTTCTATTGAGAAACTGGTGGATCAGATTAATGAGTCGAACCAGTATATCCGTCATTTGGTAGAGGTAAAGTCGAAGAGCGACTCTCTGAATATGGTGTTGACGAACAATCTTACGCGCTCCCTCTCGAAGGAAGAACTGAAGGAAGTGGATGTTCAGGTCCTGAAGGGTGTGGTCTATATTTCATTGGCTGATAACATGCTCTATAAGAGCGGTTCTTACGAGATCAACAGTCGTGCCGCTGAGACCCTCTCGAAGATTGCTAAGATCATCAAGGATTATAAAGACTATGATGTACTCATTGAGGGTAACACCGATAATGTGCCTATCAAGAAAACCAATATCCGTAATAACTGGGACCTCTCTACCCTGCGCGCTTCTTCAGTGGTTCAGGCCCTTCAGAACGACTATGGTGTAGATCCTAAACGACTGACTGCAGGCGGTCGTGGTGAGTATAATCCTATCGCTACTAATGATACCGAGGTTGGCAAGCAGCGTAACCGTCGTACTCAGATCATCATTACGCCGAAACTCGATGAGTTCATGGATTTGATTGGACAAGCACCTGAGAGCGATAAGTAATCTAAGTAGATATCTGATAAGCATAGCAGCGATGGTTTTTCCCATCGCTGCTACTGCTGTTTCTGAAGACAGTGCAGTCGTTCACCGCCTTGAAGTGGAGGCTGTGCCCGGACTGATTATCCATACCAATAAGTATCTCAAAGGTCTAAACCCTGAGGTACGTACCATGAACCACTCTTTTCTTGTGAAGGTGAAGTATGCCTTCGCACCTCCCGAGAAATCTGAACAGGCACTTGTTTATAAAGGCGTTTATCAGGGTGTAGGCCTGTCCGTCCACGATTTTAATCCTCAATTAGGGAATCCTGTTTCAGCTTATATCTTCCAAGGTGCTACCATCAAGACACTTGCCAGACGATTGTCGCTCAATTATGAATGGGACTTCGGACTAACCTATGGTTGGAAACCGCATGATTGGGAAAGCAATCCTGAGAATCGTGTTATTGGCTCGAAAATGACGGCCTATATCGATGTGGACCTCTATCTGCGTTGGATTCTGTCGAAGCACTGGGATCTGAACCTCGGTGCCACGTTGACACATTATAGTAATGGCAATACTTCCATTCCTAATGCCGGACTGAATGTAGTTGCTGCCAAGGCGAGTGTGGCCTATTACATAAACCGTCGTCTGGCACAAGCGGAGGTGAGGGCTCTACCTCCAGTTGACAAGCATTGGCTCTGGGATCTGACGCTGTATGGAGCTTGGAAGAAAAGAGGGGTTGAAACAGAATATGGTGCCTATGCCCTGCCTGACACCTATGGGGTAATCGGTTTTACCCTCAATCCACTCTATCATGCGAACCACTGGCTTAACTTAGGTGTCTCGCTTGATGGTTCTTACGATGGTGGTGCCAACCTCGATATCAATCCCGAAGCGCTAACAAAATCCACTTGGAAAGGTGGTGATGATGACATCAAAACTGCGCCTTGGTACCGGAAGGTGGCTCTTGGCCTCTCGGCACGTACGGAGTTCGTGATGCCTTATTTCACCATCAACTTTGGTATTGGCCACAATTTTGTCAATGCCAATACCCAAGATATGGAGGGCTTCTATGAAATTCTCGCATTGAAGATCCACCTGCTCCAACAGGCCTATCTCCATATTGGGTATAGCCTGTATGATTTCTATTACCCCAACAACTTGATGCTGGGTGTAGGTATTCACCTATAGCTTCTGATAGCCATATCTGGCCTGAGTGCCCAGTTCCTCCTCAATGCGGATGAGTTGGTTGTACTTGGCCATACGGTCCGTACGACTCAACGATCCCGTCTTGATCTGACCACTGTTGGTGGCTACGGCGATATCGGCAATGGTGGTGTCTTCAGTCTCACCAGAGCGATGGCTGGTAACGGTGGTATAACCATGGCGATGAGCCATCTCAATGGCATCGAGAGTCTCAGAGAGCGTACCGATCTGGTTGACCTTGATGAGTATGCTGTTGGCGGCTCCCATTTTGATACCTTTCTCCAAGAACTTCACGTTGGTGACGAACAAGTCGTCTCCAACCAGCTGACAACGGTCGCCGATGCGTTGTGTCAGCTTCACCCAGTTGTCCCAGTCGTTCTCGTCGAGACCGTCCTCGATAGAGTCAATAGGATATTTTGTGATCAGTTCGTCCAGATAGACAATCTGTTCGGCGGCAGAGAGCTTCTTGCCATTAGGATCTTTCCTTTTGCCGTTCTTTAGCTGACGATAGTCGTAGAACCATTCACCGTTTTCCTGTACGGCAAACTCAGAGGCGGCACAGTCCATTGCAATCGTTACGTCCTTTCCTGGTTTATAGCCTGCTGCCTGGATGGCTTCGATAATCGTGTCGAGAGCATCCTCGATACCATTGAAGTTGGGTGCAAAGCCACCCTCGTCTCCTACAGCAGTGGAGAGTCCGCGGGCCTTGAGTAGTTTGGCAAGATTATGGAACACCTCGGCACCCATGCGGATGCCTTCCTTCTCTGATTTAGCACCTATGGGACGAATCATAAACTCCTGAAAAGCGATAGGTGCATCGGAGTGTGCACCGCCATTTACGATGTTCATCATCGGTACGGGCAGCACGTAGGTGTTTATACCGCCAATGTAGCGGTAGAGGGGAATCTTCAGATAGGCGGCAGCGGCATGTGCCACAGCCAATGAGACACCAAGGATGGCATTGGCGCCAAGAGCTTTCTTGGTGGGTGTGCCGTCGAGCTCAAGCATCTTAGTGTCAATCTGGCGCTGTTCTAATGTGCTCATGCCAATGATGGCTGGAGCAATCCGCCTGTTCACATTATCTACTGCTCTCAGCACACCTTTGCCCAGATAGCGGGTTCTGTCACCGTCGCGAAGTTCCAAGGCCTCGTTCTCACCTGTTGATGCACCTGAGGGAACAGAAGCACGTCCAATAATACCGCTCTCCAGGGTTACCTCTACCTCTACTGTAGGATTACCACGTGAATCCAGAATTTCTCTTGCATGTACGTTTTTAATAATCATAATACGTGTTGATTTAAAATTGCTATTTCGAGTTGCAAAAATAATAAAAATAGAAGAATAACTTTTCCAAAAGGTCGATTTTTGATGTTAATAATATCTAAATGGATAGAAAAGACTTGAAAGTTTCACGAAAAACGACTAATTTTGTAGGCTACAAGTAGGACTAATTAAGTTGTTTAACATTTAAATGTTTAATTATCAATGATTTATTCTAAAGAAGTTGAGAACATGTGTAGCGTTTGCAAAGGCGCTTACCATGGACCTGCACCTATCCCCGAGGAGGGCAAGTGGGTTGCAGTGAAAGAAATCAAGGAAATTTCTGGTTACACCCACGGTATTGGCTGGTGCGCACCTCAGCAGGGTGCTTGTAAGCTGAGCCTGAATGTCAAGGACGGTGTGATTCAGGAGGCTCTGGTAGAGACCATCGGATGTACAGGTATGACTCACTCGGCCGCTATGGCTTCTGAGATCCTGCCCGGTAAGACCATCCTCGAGGCGCTGAACACCGACCTCGTTTGCGATGCTATCAACACCGCCATGCGTGAGCTTTTCCTGCAGATTGTTTATGGCCGTACGCAGAGCGCCTTCTCCGAGGGTGGTCTGGCTATCGGTGCTGGTCTTGAGGATCTGGGTAAAGGTCTTCGTTCACAGACTGGTACTCTCTATGGTACCGTTGCCAAGGGCACACGTTATCTGGAGTTGACAGAGGGTTACATCACTAAGATGTATCTCGATGCCAACAACGAGGTTTGCGGTTATGAGTATGTACACCTCGGCAAGATGATGGAGGCTATCAAGAACGGCATGGATGCCAATGAGGCTCTGAAGAAATTCAGGATACGACTATGATTAGAAAAGTACAGTTTGAGAGTCAGGAGCGCCGTATCAACCAGGTTCTTGCTGCTCTGAAGGAGAATGGCATCAACTCTATCGAAGAGGCCAATGAGATTTGTGAAAAGGCAGGTATCGATCCTTATCAGATGTGTGAGGACACTCAGCTCATCTGCTTCGAGAATGCCAAGTGGGCATATGTTTGTGGTGCTGCTATCGCCATCAAGAAGGGTGTGAAGACGGCTGCCGAGGCTGCTGAGGCCATCGGTATCGGTCTGCAGAGTTTCTGTATCCCCGGATCAGTAGCCGACGATCGTAAGGTAGGTATCGGTCACGGTAACCTCGCCGCTCGTCTGCTCCGTGAGGAGACAGAGTGCTTCGCCTTCCTGGCTGGTCACGAGAGTTTCGCTGCTGCCGAGGGTGCCATCAAGATCGCCGAGATGGCTAACAAGGTTCGTCAGAAGCCCCTCCGCGTGATCCTGAACGGTCTTGGTAAGGACGCTGCTCAGATCATCAGCCGTATCAACGGTTTCACATACGTACAGACCAAGTTCGATTACTTCACTGGTGAGTTGAATGTTGTGAAGGAGGTTCCTTACGGTAACAATCCTAACCGTCTGAAGGTGAAGTGCTATGGTGCCGACGATGTACGTGAGGGTGTAGCCATCCTGTGGAAGGAGAACGTTGACGTCTCCATCACTGGTAACTCTACCAACCCCACTCGTTTCCAGCACCCCGTAGCAGGTACTTATAAGAAGGAGCGCGTGCTCGCTGGCAAGCCTTACTTCTCAGTTGCGTGCTCGCTGGCAAGCCTTACTTCTCAGTTGCTTCAGGTGGTGGTACAGGTCGTACCCTGCACCCGGATAACATGGCTGCCGGTCCCGCTTCTTACGGCATGACCGACACCCTGGGCCGTATGCACTCTGACGCTCAGTTCGCAGGTTCTTCATCTGTTCCTGCTCACGTAGAGATGATGGGCTTCCTGGGTATGGGTAACAACCCGATGGTAGGTGCCACGGTTTCTGTAGCCGTTGCTATCGACCTCGCTATCAACAAGAAGTAATCACTTTCTCTTGATATCATAAATAACCCTCGCCGTTTGGCGGGGGTTATTTCGTTTTTAGATCTCGAAATCGAGACAAGAGCGCTGCACGGTATAGGGGCGGACCTTGCCGTTTGCCACAGCGACGTGCTCGGGATGAACGGCGTAGCCTTTGAGGGCCTCTTCGCTCTCGAGGGTGCTGTCGAGCATCACGTCGGCATTCGACGATGCCAGACGACCATCGATAATCACTTTCACGTCAATGAGTCCGGGCACCTTGCCCATGAGACCTTCCAAACCTGCCTTGATACCGGCCTTTACTTGCTTCTTCTCTTCTTCAGAGAGTTCTGGATTCAGTGTCCAGAGGATAATGTGCTTAACCATAACTTTTTTGTTTTAGAGCGTTAATATTGATAGGGTAAAAACTGTTCGAATGGATAGGGCAGTTCAAAGTGCATCCGCTTCCCTGTCGTAGGGTGGACGAAGGAGATTGCCTGCGCCTGCAGGTAGAGGCGGTCGGCCTTCCGGCCATAGAGTTCATCCCCCACGATCGGACAACCCAGCCCCTCGGGATGGGCACAGTGCATCCGCAACTGATGAGTGCGCCCCGTATGGGGCCACAACGCCAGCAGACTATGCTGGCCAGCCTGCAGCACGCGATATTCAGTGATGGCGCGCTTACCGTTCTCTGGGTCAACCACCTGCAACGGACGGTTCATCGGGTCGGATGCCAAGGGCAGGTCGATGATACCGTGTTCCTTCGCAGGTGAGCCCTCCACGATGGCAAGGTATTTCTTCTTGACCATCCTGTCGGTGAACTGCTGCTGCAACTGTTGATAGACCTCCATGGTCTTGGCTGCTAAGAGGATGCCCGATGTCAGCATGTCGAGTCGGTGGACGAGCAGGGCACCGGGCCAACGCCGCTGTGCCCAGGCAGCCACGGAGTCGTCATCGGTCTTACCCGGGACACTCAGCATACCGGCAGGTTTGGAGAGTACAGCCATCGCCTCATCCTCATAGATGATGGCTGGTTCCGGATAAACCGCATCAGCAGCATCCGTATGAGGATCGACATCAAGTCCCTGTAACATCCAAGTCAGCACGGGCTTGCATTTCCCACGACAGGCAGGATAGAACTGTCCGTGATGACGGATCAGACTCTTGGGCGACTCGCCCCACCAAAACTCAGCCATACAGACGGGCGTCAGATGATGGAGATAAGCATACTGTAACAGTTTCGGCGCACAACAGTCACCCGTCCCGCCTGGTGGCAAGGGGTATCTGCTTCGGTTACGGGGGGCACTGTGATAATCCTGCCATACCGCCACCAGATCCTTTGTCTCGCCTCGGGCATTTAATAACCGATACTGTTGAAAGAGCCACAACTGGAGCGACAGCGACAGTTCCTTGTGATCCGCCGACTGCATGATCTCACGTTCTTTCGTCTTAAAATAACCGTCGGGCTGTTGGGCATCGAAGACAGGCGGTACGAAATACGACCAGTCGTTGCGGCCCTCCAACAGTCCGGAATAAGCCGCCAGGAATCCCAACGAATGCTCCGACTCCACGATCATCACCCCAAACATCTTCCCTTCAGTCAATGACATGCGCGTCAGTTCCTGCTTCACCTCCTCCGCCGCCAACAGGCACAACGGGTGAGGCTCGTAGCAGAAAGGATCCGTGAAATACGCGGGCTTCGGCAAGTCTGTTTTCAAAGGATGAACACATGTCATGATT
>CACXVS010000050.1 GCA_902771155.1 uncultured Prevotellaceae bacterium | reverse complement strand
GAAAGCGGGTGCAAAGGTACGAAAAATATAAATACCCTCCAAACTTTTTCCGTGAAATATTTGTTAAATAACGAAAGTTTTCGGGATTGTTTACAAAACAAAATTATACCTTTAATATAATATAAAGGCAATAATCACTCGAACAGTTCGTCAATACCAAGATCTTGGTGGTCAGCCTCGAGTACCTCGTCAACAAATGAGCATGGATCGTAACCTGCGGGAAGGTCGAAAACTGCATTCTCGTTATAGCCAAGTTGCTGGTCTTTATATACCTTTTGCATATAAAGTGCATAGATGGGCAACGCCATAGCAGCACCTTGTCCATAGAGCATCGTGTTAAAGTGGATGTCACGATCATCACCTCCTACCCAACAAGCATTGACCAAAGTCGGTGTAACGCCCATGAACCACGCATCACTATTGTTATTGGTGGTACCCGTCTTACCGGCAATATCGCCTTTCATGTTATACTTGAAGCGAAGACGACTGGCAGTACCTCCATCAACAACGGCTTTCAACATATACAACATCTTATGGGCGCTCTCCTCACTTATGACCTCATTCATGCGGGGCTGAAACTGAGCAACCACATTGCCTTCGCTATCCTCGATCTTAGTGACAAACATCAAAGACGCACGAATGCCATGATTGACAAAGGCAGTATAAGCACTTGCCATCTCACCGACGCTGATATCGCACGGTCCAAGACAAAGTGCCATCGAAGGATGAATCTCAGGATTACGGATGCCATATTCTCGAAGCAGATCAACAAAAGCCTGAGGATTGAGTTTACTCATCAAATAGGCTGATATCCAGTTGTTTGACTGCTGAAGTCCCCACTTTAGTGTAACCATCTCTCCATAGCGGGCACGACTGCCATTACGCGGTGTCCAAGGATGACCAGCAACAATATATGTCTCTTGTACATTTGGAGCCTGGTCACAAGGAGAGAAACCATTCTCCATTGCCAGAGAATAGAGATAAGGTTTGATGGTAGAACCTACCTGGCGCCTTCCGTCCATCACCATGTCATAGGCGAAATACTCATAATTCAGTCCACCGACATAGGCTTTCACATGACCATTCTGTGGGCACACACTGACAAAGCCCGTACGCAGGAAAGACTTGTAATACCTAATAGAATCAAGAGGGGTCATCGTTGTATCCACCGATCCATGATAAGTGAAGACCGACATACGAGTGGGCGTACGGAAAGAGTTATGAATCTCCGCATCGGAGGCTCCGCTCTCACGCAATGCTCTATAGCGCTCGCTTTGACGAACAGAACGATTCAGGATCTGTTGTACCTGAGCCGATGTCAGATGGGAAGAATAAGGCGCGTTGGCATTACTCTTCTTTTCAGCATTGAAGGCTGGCTGTAAGAATTTTGCAACATGTTGATAAGCAGCCTCTTCTGCATATTTCTGCATTCTGGAGTCGATGGTGGTATAGACCTTCAAGCCGTCTGTATAAATACTATAATTGTCACCATTTCGCTTCTTGTTCTTGTTGCACCAGCCAAACAACGGGTCGGTCTCCCAATTAATCGAATCATTATAGAATTTCACCATGTTCCATTCAGGGTACAAGGCACGATCGGGCTTTCTGGCCGTCATATAACGGCGTAAGAACTCACGGAGATAGACTGCCAGACCCTCTTTATGATCGGTAACATGGAACATTAGATTGACAGGTTGAGACGCATAGCTATCATAGTCGGCCTGACTCAGATAACCAGCCTTTACCATCTGGCCCAATACGACGTTTCGGCGCTCACGACTACGTTCCGGATGTCGGACAGGATTATATAAAGACGGGTTCTTACAGAGTCCAATAAGCGTTGCTGCCTCATTGACTGTAAGATCCTTAGGTTCTTTACTGAAATACACATTCGATGCCGTCTTTATACCCACAGCATTATGAAGGAAATCGAAATAATTAAGATACATGGTTATTATTTCGTCCTTTGTGTAGTTTCGTTCAAGTTTCAAGGCTATCACCCATTCAATAGGCTTCTGGAGCACACGTTCCAGCGTCGAACTTGCATGCTCGGAATAAAGCTGTTTGGCAAGTTGCTGGGTAATGGTAGAACCACCACCGGCACTTTTCTGGCCAAGGATGCCACGCTTGATGACAGCACGACCTAAAGCATAGAAATCGATACCGCAGTGATCGTAGAACCTGATATCCTCAGTGGCCACCAAAGCCTGCACCAACGATGGAGACAACTTGGTATAATCAACCAGGACTCGGTTCTCACGATTATAATTCCAGGTTCCTATGATTTTTCCGTCAGCGGAATATATCTGTGTGGCAAAACGGTTGATAGGGTTTTGCAAGTCTTCAATAGGAGGCATATAGCCTATATATCCATTGTCAATTGCATAATATGCCCCCCCTGTTAACAGAACAGTCACAGCCAGTAATGTCCACAGAAAATATACAAACAGCTTTCTCATATGCTTGATTTTCTTCGCTTTTTTAAGTATTTTGGTGCAAAATTACGATTTTCTTTCCAATAATCGCACGAAAAACAAAAATAATGTGTACTTTTGTGCCAATAATTTCAAAAGAGCCCGATGGAAAAGCATAATTTTGTAACCATTGCCAACCTCACTCGTGAGAAAATCATGTATATGATTGAGATGGCAGAAGAGTTTGAGAGACACCCTAACAGGGAACTCCTGAAGGGTAAAGTGATAGCGACCCTATTCTTCGAACCTTCGACTCGTACCAGACTGAGTTTTGAGACAGCCGCCAACCGTTTAGGTGCCCGTGTAATCGGTTTTGCTGACCCCAAGATTACCAGTGGCACAAAAGGCGAGACACTGAAAGACACGATCCTGATGGTGTCTAACTATGCCGATGTCATCGTCATGCGCCATTTCATCGAAGGTGCAGCCCAGTATGCTTCCGAGGTCGCTCCCATCCCCATCGTCAATGCAGGCGACGGTGCCCACCAGCATCCCTCTCAGTGCATGCTCGACCTTTATTCCATCTACAAGACACAGGGGACATTGGAAAACCTGAACATCTATATGGTAGGTGACTTGAAGTATGGTCGTACTGTTCACTCCCTGCTGATGGCCATGCGCCATTTCAATCCGACATTCCATTTTGTGGCTCCTAAGGAACTGGCCATGCCCATCGAATACAAGATCTACTGTAAAGAGCATAGTATTAAGTATCAGGAACATACAGCCTTCAACGAGAAGATCATTGCCGATGCCGATATTCTCTATATGACACGTGTACAGAAAGAGCGTTTCTCTGACCTCATGGAATACGAGCGCGTGAAGAACGTATATGTGCTGAATAATGAGATGCTGCGCCTGGCGAAGCCGAATATGAAGATACTGCATCCCCTACCCCGTGTCAACGAGATTGCCTACGAAGTGGATGACAATCCCCATGCCTACTACATCCAGCAGGCAGGCAACGGTCTCTTTGCCCGAGAGGCTATCTTCTGCGACGTGTTAGGCATCACCCTGGATCAAGTAAAGAACGACAAAACCATTATTAAATAGGAAATATGGCAAAAAACGAGATGTTAGTGGCAGCCATCGAGAATGGCACCGTTATCGACCATATCCCATCAGAGAAGACCTATCAGGTGGCTCAGCTGTTGGGACTTCAGAATCTTGAAACACCTGTGACCATCGGATACAATCTGCTTTCAAAGAAACTTGGGAAGAAAGGTATCATCAAGGTGGCCGACAAGTTCTTTACAGACGAGGAGATCAGCCGTCTGTCGGTTGTTGCTCCCAATATTGTACTGAACATTATCCATGATTACGAGGTAGTAGAAAAGAAGACGGTAGTAACCCCAGAGGAAATCAAGGGCATCGTAAAATGCAATAACCCCAAGTGTATCACCAACAATGAGCCGATGGCAACCTACTTCCATGTTACCAACGGTATCCTGACCTGCCACTATTGCGAGAAGGAACAAGACATCAATAAAGTGGAACTGGTATAAGATATAAAAAAGGTAAGAAGGTAAAAAGGTAAAAAGTAAGAAAGATTAGGTAAAAAGATGAAAAAGGAGACACCTGTTTTGCTGTTGACAGGTTACTTGGGCAGCGGCAAGACTACCTTATTAAATAGAATATTAAGCAACAAGCGCGGCATTAAGTTTGCCGTCATTGTCAATGATATCGGTGAGGTAAACATCGATGCCGACCTGATACAACAAGGTGGTATCGTGAATCAATCCGACGACAGTCTGGTGGCTCTGCAAAACGGTTGTATCTGCTGCACGCTCAAGATGGATCTTGTTAAGCAACTGCAAGATATCATCGCCCTGCAGAAGTTCGACTATATCGTGATTGAAGCCAGTGGCATCTGCGAGCCCGCCCCTATTGCCCAGACCATCTGCAGTATTCCATCCTTGGCACCAGAAGTGACCGAACAGGGTGTGCCCCGTCTTGACTGCATCGTTACAGTCGTTGATGCCTTGCGCATGAGAGACGAGTTTGGCAATGGGCTTGACCTGTTGAAACAGAACATTGACGAGGAAGATATCGAGAACCTGGTGATTCAGCAGATTGAATTCTGTAACATCATCCTGCTCAACAAGGCTGCAGAGGTAACGCCTGACGAACTGGGACGAGTGCGCAGTATTGTGCGCGAGTTGCAGCCCAAGGCTAAGATCATAGAATGTAATTACGGTGATGTAGATTTTGATGACATCCTGAATACCAACCTCTTCGACTTCGATAGTGTGGCTACATCTGCCACATGGATTCAGGAGGTGGAGAAGCATCACGATGACGATGACGACGACGACGATGAAGATGAAGAAGAGCATGATCATCACCATGAGCACCACCATGAGCATGAGCATGAGCACCACCACCATCATCACCACCATCATGAGGATGAAGGCGAAGCCGAGGAATATGGCATCGGCACCTACGTCTATTATCGTCGCCAGCCCTTCGAACTCGGACTCTTCGATGAATTTGTGGCCCGCAAATGGCCTAAAGGGATTATCAGAGCCAAGGGCATCTGCTATTTCCGAGACGAGAAAGACGTCTGCTATGTGTTCGAACAGGCTGGTAAACAGGTTTCTATCCGTAATGTCGGACAATGGTATGCCACCATGCCCAAAGACGAACTCGAGCAGTTCATGGCCCAGAATCCAGGACTGCGCCGAGACTGGGACGAGCAGTATGGCGACCGTATGCAGAAACTCGTCTTCATCGGACAGCATCTCGACAAGCAACTGATTGCCGACGAACTTGACCGCTGCCTAGCATAGACATATTATTAACATCACAATAAACAAAGACAATGAACAGAGACAACACCATCTTTGAGTTAATTGAGAAAGAGCATCAGCGCCAGCTGAAAGGCATAGAGCTGATTGCCAGTGAGAATTTCGTGAGTGACCAGGTCATGGAGGCCATGGGCAGTTACCTCACCAACAAATACGCTGAGGGCTATCCTGGTCACCGTTATTATGGCGGCTGCCAGGTTGTTGACGAGGTTGAGCAACTGGCCATCGACCGTGTTTGCAAACTTTTCGGAGCAGAATATGCCAACGTACAGCCTCACTCAGGTGCACAGGCTAATGCTGCAGTACTCCTTGCCGTTCTTAAGCCAGGCGACACATTCATGGGCATGAACCTCGACCATGGTGGTCACCTCTCTCATGGTTCACTCGTAAACACATCGGGCATTCTTTACAAGCCCGTAGGCTACAACCTGAATAAAGAGACAGGCCGTGTGGATTATGATGAGATGGAGCGACTGGCACTGGAGCACAAGCCCAAACTGATTATCGGTGGTGGCTCAGCCTACAGCCGTGAGTGGGACTACAAGCGTATGCGTGAGATTGCCGACAAGGTAGGAGCACTGCTGATGATCGACATGGCCCACCCCGCTGGTCTGATTGCTGCCGGATTGCTCGACAACCCTGTGGAGTATGCTCACATCGTCACATCTACCACCCACAAGACACTTCGTGGTCCTCGTGGTGGTATTATCCTGTTGGGTAAGGACTTCGATAATCCTTGGGGTTACACCACTCCGAAGGGTGTCGTGAAGAAGATGTCGCAGCTGATCAACTCAGCCGTATTCCCTGGTCAGCAGGGTGGTCCGCTCGAGCACGTCATCGCTGCCAAGGCTGTTGCCTTTGGCGAGGCTCTGCAGCCCGAGTTCAAGGAGTGGGCCAAGCAGGTGCAGAAGAATGCCAAGGTGCTTGCAGAGGAACTCATCAAGCGTGGCTTCACCATCGTCAGCGGTGGTACCGACAACCACTCCATGCTGGTTGACCTGCGCTCTAAGTATCCCGACCTGACTGGTAAGGTAGCAGAGAATGCACTTGTTGCTGCCGATATCACCGTCAACAAGAACATGGTACCGTTTGATACCCGCAGTGCCTTCCAGACCTCTGGTATCCGTCTGGGTACACCAGCCATCACCACACGTGGTGCCAAGGAAGACCTGATGGTTCAGATTGCCGCCTGGATTGAGGAAGTCCTCAACGATCCTGAGAACGAGCAGGTGATTGCCAGCGTTCGTGCGAAGGTCAATGAGAAGATGAAGGACTATCCCCTCTTCGCTTATTAATTGAATGAATACAACAAGAGAAAAGGCATCCGGTTTGGATGCCTTTTCTCTTTTATCATCTGATGTTATCTTCTTCTGTTCTTTCTGACAGCCTTCTTGCGAGCGGCCGCCTTCTCCCCGTCTGAGCTCTCGTCAGCAGGAGTCAGCTCTGGGTAATAGCACATATAAGAGAATGTCTCACTGCTGTGCTTGTACTCCACGACGAGGAGGTATTGGTGGGTATTCTCCTTGGCCTTTCCAGGAATGGTTACAGGCACCATCGTAATGGTTCCGTCTTCATTCTCAACCTCCTGTTCCTCGACGGTGTCCTCCTCATATTCCACAGGAATATCAGCCTTGAACTCGAACTCCTTACCGATAGCCCACTTTCCGGCATCACCCTGAGGCTCGGCACTCGTCAGCACGACATTGTCGGAATAGAGCGTCACCTTGGTTACCATCAGGTCATATTCGCTGTTATTGGTAAGTGCACAACTCAGTTTTGTCAGCACGCTCACATCGTCGAATGGCGTAAAGTAAGGCTGCCACTGATACTGTATCTTATCCTTCAGGTCGGCAGGCTTTTCTACAGTTACCGATACGTTATCTGTATGCACGCCATCCGAAGAGAACACCTTGACGATGGTTACTCCAGCACCTACACCAGTCACATTACCCTCGTCATCGACAGTGGCAATTTTCTCGTCTTCCGTCTCCCAATATACAGCCTCATTGTCGGCATTATAGAGAGTCAGCTTCTGAGAAGCGCCAGTCAGGATCTTGATCGACGACTCCTGGATATAAAGATTACGCGTCTGGGTAATCTTGATGGTATATTGAAAACCAAACGACGCATTCTCCACACTCAGTGAAGAAGTACGTTCAGGCGCTTTATCAGTGAAAGGATAAACATAGACCTTCTGGCAGACAGTATTGTCGTTGATGGTCTCACGATTTCCCTTCTTCTTCACCCAGGCATCCTCTGGAGTCGTATAGAAGTCAAAGGAAATATTGGTCTCGATATTGACAGCGATCTCACCGCCCAACTCATCGACCGTAAAACTCTTCTCTGCCACTTTCAGATAAGCCTGGAACAACTGTGTGACAAGAATGATCTGCATAGCGCCTGATGTCTCGTCTTTGATGACGACCTGGGCACTGCGAGTTTTCTCCGTCGTGTTTCTGGCCACCTGAAGAACAACCTGCGACTGCTGCAGGCCTCTTGTGCCGCTGGCGCCAGGCAGGGTAATCCAATCCACATCACTGGGAATCTGGACGGTATAACTCACGTTGCTCTCCAGATTGACGACAACCTGTCCGCCATCTGTGCTCACCTCATAAGTGACGCCCTCGCCGTCAACCAGTCTGATCACATTGTTCTGTTTCTGCGTCACAACGAATGTACGAGACGAAACGCCGTCTTTCGTATCCAGGATAGTAACCGTGGATTTGCGCTCGTCAAACGTGTCGTTATTAGTGACCTTGATTGTCATCGTCGAGGTCGAATCGGTAAAGTACACCGTACACCATTCAGCATCTGGATTGGCCTTATAGTGCGACACATCCTCACCGCGGAATGTCAGCGTGCTCACCAGTTCACCTTCATCTTCAGTAGCCTCAAACACCAGTTTCTTACTGTCAATCAGCAGTTCATGAATACGCGATTCATAACTGTCATCACTGCATGACGAGAAGCCTATGCACAGCACAAGCATCATCACACTTATTTCTAAGAATTTTACTATTTTCATTATCTATAATCACTTAAGCACTACTTTTCGGGTGCAAAGATACAAACTTTTTCTACCTCTATAACCGCCAACCGTCATAAACCTTGCACGAAACAGTGATTAATTATGATTTATTAACAACATCGTGGGTCTATTGGCCTCATTTCATGTTCGCATTGAAATGATTAACAGCCTGACGGAACAGATGGTTACGCGTATTACCGCCATAGATGCTATGATTACGATTTGTATAGACCAACTGACGGAAGTCCTTGTCTGCCTGCACCAGTGCTTCCACGTATTCTGCCGTATTCTGGTAGTGCACGTTATCATCAGCCAGACCATGACAAATCAGGAGAGCCCCATGCAACTGCGAGGCACGATGGATGGGGTTCACCTCGTCGTAGCCTTTCTGGTTCTCCTTGGGTGTACGCATATAGCGCTCCGTATAGATAGAGTCGTAATAGCGCCAACACGTAGGGGGAGCGATGGCAACACCTGCACAGAACACAGGTCTTCCCTCCGACATCGACATCAGGGTGTTCCATCCGCCGTACGACCATCCCCAGATACCTATCCGCTCCTTATCCACATACGCCTGTTTCCCAAGCCATAGAGCCGTCTCCACCTGATCGCGTGCCTCCAGTTCTCCCAGGCGCAGGTAGGTACATTTCTCAAACTCCGCCCCACGTCCGCCAGTGCCTCGGTTATCCACGCACACACAGATGTAGCCTTGCTGAGCCAGATACTGTTCCAGGATGGCGCCATTGCCGCTCATGCCTATCCCCCACTGGTTGAGCACCTGCTGGTTGCCTGGTCCGCCATACTGGTACATGATGACAGGGTATTTCCTGGCAGGATTGAAATCGGCAGGCTTCACCATCCAGCCATTCAACTGGATGCCCTCAGAGGTGGTGAAGGTGAAGAACTCCTTCTTGCCAAGGTCGTAGGCCGAGAGTTTGTCGAGCAGCGCCTTGTTGTCGATGAGTGTCACCAGTTCCTTCCCATTATTCTGGCATAGCGTATATTGCGCAGGATGATCCACATCGCTCCAGATGTTAATGAAAAACTTGAAGTTCTTACTGAATACCGCCCTGTTCACACCAGCCTTACGCGAGAGTATCTCCGTCTTGCCATTGACATGAGCCACCATCACCTGCTGATCCACAGGCCCGTTGGGGTTGGCAGCGAAATAGGTGTCACCAGTCTGCTCGTCATAGCCATACACCGATGTCACCACATACTTGTCTTTCACAACCTGCCGCAGCAACTGCCCGTTCAGGTTGTAGAGGTAAAGGTGGTTATAGCCGTCGCGCTCACTTGACAGCAGTATGTGCTTGTCGGTAATCTTCACGTCCTCGAGCACCTCTTCCTTGATATACTTGTCAACCTTGTCCTCAATGGCCAACTGACACACCGTCGAGAGCGGATTGGCCATGTAGATACGCAGCACATCCTGATGGCGGTTCATCGTAAAGACGGCTATCTTGGCAGGATCGCTGGTGGCCTTGATACGTGGTATATAGCCGTCGGCATCCAGGGGAAGGTCTATCTTCCGAGTCTGATGCGACTGGATGTCGTAGCTCATCACGCTCACCTTCGAATTCACCTGCCCAGGAACCGGATATTTGTAGGTATAGTCGCCAGGATACTCCGCAAAGGCATCGCGCTCAGGGGCCATACCCTTGAACAACTGCATCGAATACTGCCTGACGTCACTCTCGTCGTATCTGATCCACACAATCTGCCTTGAGTCGGCCGAGAATACCATCGAACTGTTCGTAGAGAACTCCTCCTCATATACCCAGTCGGGAATGCCGTTGATGACCTCATTGAACTTACCGTCCTTCGTCACCTGACTCTCGGCATTGTCATAGAGCAGTTTCACCAGATAGATGTTGTTCTCACGCACAAAGGCTATCTGATTACCATCCGGCGAGAACAGTGGCGTCTGCTGGGGACCGCCGTCGCTGAGCGGCTCCAACTTGTTGTTACGGATATCGTAGATATAATACACAGCCGTAAAAGAGCGTCGGTAGATGGACTTCGTCTTCGTCTGAATCAACATGCGCTTGCCGTCAGGACTCATGATATAACCGTCCACGCTGCCTATCTGCGCACCTCTGGCCGTTGCTGCGTCGAAGAGCACGCCAACCTGTTTCCCAGTACGGAACGAGTACGATACCACCTGCTGCCCATTATCGCTGATCTGACTATAGGTCTCACCGTCAGCCATCGGACTCACTGCCTGCATCGATTCCGAACGGAAATAGCCCTGGTTGATATCCACCAAACTCAGTTTCTCTCCAGCGTGTGCCGATGTCAAAGCTAGGGCCACAAGCATAGAAAGAACCAAACATCTTTTTTGTTTCATTATAAAAATCTGGAATAAGTGTATTTTATTTAAAGTCGTCATACTCTGTATCGGCCAGCAACTGGGCTATAGTGGTACTCGGATGGCGCCGCATATACAAGTCAACCATCTGTACATACAGCGTATGGAACACCTGCTCGCCCATCGCCTTGTTTACCACCCACTGTATCCTGCCGATGTGGATATCGCGCTCCAGCTGCGAGAGCGGCCTGTCGTGCGGCATCGGATAGAGGCTCAGCAGATAGAAGCCAATACAATCCGGTACGATATACTTGCGCTCCATCATCTGCAACTGCTCTGGCGAATAGCCATACTCCAGACGCTGGTACAAGGGATAGTCTGAACCCAGATACTTATCCAGGCAGATGCCTATCGAGTTATTACCCACGGTGATACTCTGATCCAGCGAACCTATCTGGGCATATACCTCAGGCAGTTCCAGGTTGGGAATCACATCGTCCAGATAGCCGAAGGCATCAGTCAACTGGCTGTTGATGTCCTCCATGTTCGCATACTGCATCTCCGACTCTGCGATCAGCGTCTGCAATGTGGAATCCTGGAAGAAACGCAGGAACTTCTTGTTGATCTCCTGATCGTCCACCTTGCCGATATGCAACACGTCCTCAATGAGCGTACGTGTCTGCATCGGATACACGGTGTTCATCTGCTGCAAGGCCGAGAAGTCGCCCGTAGTCAGGTATAGGCTCTGTACGCGGTCATAACGCTCAACGACAATAATCTTATCCTCCTCTTCAGGAGTCTTCAACTGCCATTCACAGCTCGTAAGAGCCAGCATTATTACCAATAGTATATAATATACCCTACGCACTAACCTTCGGTCTTAATGTTATACTTTTGTTAAAAAGCGGGTACAAATATACTAAAAATTATTTTAAAAACCAAATTTTAACCTAAAAAGTTTAAAAAATAGTGTAAAAATGTGCACATTTTGGCCTATTTGTGTAAAAAAGTGCAATTATTTCAGTTCCGAAAAGGTTTTTCTGCCTTTCACGTAATACTGCCAGAGCAGTGCATATTTTCTGCGCTCGGCAACCGCCCCTTCCAGTCGCGACGACTGTATCTCCCTTCGGTCGGCCTCGAAGTCCTTACGCCATCGTTTGAAGGCTCTACGAGCCCGATACACGGCCTTGAAGTCACCCACATTCCGCTTCAGCAACAGCATCTCCCACGCAGCCAGATAGTCGAGCCACCAGCGCCAGCGCATCACTGGCTTCAGCTCGTCCTCAGGCAGACATTTATAGAGCATCGTCAGGTTGTTGCGGAAGTTCAGGAACGTCTTCATCGGGTTCGACTTGGGCAGCGTGCCCCCACCCACATGATAGACATAGCTCTCGGGGATGCACACAATCTTCCTGCCTCTGATACGGAGTCGCCAGCACAGGTCAATCTCTTCGTTATGGGCAAAGAATCGTCCGTCGAGCCCGTTCACGCTCCAGTAGTCCTTCGAGCGTATCATCAGCGCCGCCCCTGTGGCCCAGAGTATCTCCGTCAGATAGTCATACTGGCCGTTATCGCGCTCCACGGTGTCGAACACACGTCCACGACAGAAGGGATAGCCCAGTCGGTCGATGAATCCCCCACTCGCCCCTGCATACTCAAAACGGTCTCTGTCTGCGATAGAAAGCATCTTCGGCTGACAGGCCGCCACCTCGTGATGAGCATCCAGATACTCCGTCATGGGCGAAAGCCAGTGGTGGGTCACCTCGATGTCAGAGTTCAGCAGCAGGTAGTACTCTGCATCTATCTGGCGCAGGGCCTGGTTATACCCCTCGGCAAAGCCCCAGTTCTTCTCCAGCTCTATCAGCTTCACCTCGGGAAAGTGCTCACGAAGCAGAGCGAGCGAGTCGTCGGTCGAGGCATTATCCGCCACATACACCACAGCCTCGTCGCGTGAATATTGCAACACCGAGGGCAGATACTTCCTGAGCATCTCCCTGCCATTCCAATTCAATATCACAATCGCCACCTTCTTCATGCGCGTACCTTATTATAATATATGAGCCTTCAGCGACTCCTTGTCGTGGGTCAGTTCGCCAAGCCTCACGGTTATCAACTGGTTGTCCAACTCAGGGTCAGCCTCACTGGCAGGCAACTCCACTCGGATATAGTTGCGCGTAAACCCATGCATCGCCTTCCCGCGTGGAGCCTTCTCAAACAGCACCTCTGCCTCCTGCCCGATATGACGGCGATAGAAGTCGAGCGTCTTCTGGTCCGACAACTCAAGCAACCTCTTCGAACGCAGTTTCTTGTCCTTGTCACCCACCACATACGGAATGCTCAGGGCCGATGTGCCAGGACGCTCCGAATAGGGGAACACATGCAACTGGGTGACGTCGAGCCGGTCGAGGAAACGATAGGTCTCCTCAAAGCACTCAGGCGTCTCACCCCTGCATCCCACCATCACGTCCACCCCGATAAAGGCGTCAGGCATCACCTCTTTTATACGTTCTATCTTGTCGGCAAACAGCTGCGAGTCGTAATGACGGTGCATCAGCTTCAGCACCTCGTCGCTGCCACTTTGCAGGGGGATATGGAAGTGAGGCATGAAGGCCCTGCTGCGGGCACAGTAGTCGATTAGCTCGTCCGACAGCAGATCAGGTTCCAGCGAACTGATGCGGTAGCGCCTGATACTCTCTACAGCGTCGAGCGCCTTCACCAGGTCTATGAACGTCTCTCCTGTCGTCTTGCCGAAGTCACCGATATTCACGCCCGTCAGCACAATCTCCTTGCCGCCTTCACGTGCCGCCTCCTCGGCCTGGGCCACCAGCGACGCTATCGTCGGATTCCTCGAGAATCCCCTGGCATACGGAATCGTACAATAGGTACAGAAGTAGTCACAGCCGTCCTGCACCTTCAGGAAATAGCGCGTGCGGTTGCCGCGCGAGCACGAGGGCGCAAACGATTTGATATCCTTCGTCTTCACCGAGAAATACTTCCGGCTGTCCTTGCCCGTCCACGCCTCCGAGAGATTCTGTATCAGGTTGGCCTTCTCGTTCGATCCCAATACCAGGTCCACGCCCTCTATCCGGCTCACCTTCTCAGCCTCCAGCTGTGCATAGCAGCCTGTCACCACCACAAAGGCCCCAGGGTGCTGGCGCACCATGCGGTGAATGGCCTGCCTGCACTTGTGGTCGGCCACCTCAGTCACCGAACAGGTATTGATCAGACAGATGTCCGCCTGTTCTCCCTGTTGCACCGTACGCACACCCATCTCCTGAAGCATCTTCCCGAAGGTCGATGTCTCAGAGAAATTCAGCTTGCAGCCCAGGGTGAAATAAGCTGCTGTCTTACCTTGAAAGGCCGAGGTATCTATCATCTGCCAAAAAACACTTCTGTTTACGGGCACAAAGGTAGTGCTTTTTTTCCGAATTTTACTAATTTTTGCCATTTTTCCGTTTAGTGTAGAAAATGCACCAAAATTTAACATTTCATATCTCGCTGATTTACAGCGCTTTGCTAAAAAGTTACAAAAATAACCAAAAAAAAATCGAAAAAAATGATACGTTGTATTAAAAATATGCGTAACTTTGCAGCGTTTTAATAAACAAATGATTGTTTTACAGATTTAAAAAGCATTAGAAAATGAAGAAATTAGTATTTATGTTCGTAGCAGTTGCTGCTATCTCTTTCGCATCTTGTGGTAACAAGGCTCAGCAGGCTCCTGTTGACACCGATTCTATCGCAGAGGTTGTTGATAGCGTTATTGACAGCGTTGCTGTTGATTCAGTTGCTGCTGATTCAGCTGCTGCTGAGTAATCAACCGAACTGAAAAAAAACAGAGGCCGTTGGACGATAGTCCAGCGGCCTTTCTTTTTCATGTCTAGTGAAGGCCATCAAACTTGCTTGCGCTCGACCTTTGGTCGCTTGCTACCGCAGGGACGCAAGAATGGCTGAGCCCAGCTTCACTCGGCAAAGCCAAGTGAGGTGATAGCTTTGCTTCCTTATTCATCATTACTTCACTCATAACCTCAATTTTGATGTTTCACATCGAGCCTGCTCACACATTTCCAAGCTGTGCTCGCCTACCCGTAGCCTTTCGGCAGAGTTGGAGCATGTCTTCAATTCTTTCAATCTTTCAATTCTAAATTAGTTCTTCATTTTCCAAATGGTACAATGGTACAATGATACATTACAGCATCAAATTGCCCGTCTTCCGATATTTCGACTTTGAGGTACCTGTCTGCCTACAGTCACCTATTTTCTCAATAAGATGCTGTACAGTCTCAAGATCAACTCCTGTTAACGGTGTGACGCAGCAACGCAGTGACGCAGTGACTTTACGATTTTCACTTTTTGGGGTGGGCGTGACGTGGAATGTTCTATATATTTTATATATATATTATATATATTATAATATATATAATATATATATAAAATCAAGGTCACTTTGTACACCATCAAAAAACCTAATGTCACTGCGTAGCTGTGTCACTGCGTCACTGCGAGAAAATCCAAATTTTAACATTTCAAAAGTTTTTTGAAAAAAGCTTGCATATGTGCTGAAAATTTTGTACCTTTGCAGTGTCAAATGAGAGATGTGGAGAAATCTAGTATTAATGGAAAAAATTGCGAGAATTAATAGTAGCAAATGCGAGAATTAATAGCAAATAGTTTTTCACTTAATGGGGCCCAAACTAAGCATTCTCAGATGGCAACGAGAGTACTAACAAAAAGTTTAACATTAAATCTATTCAAAAAGTATGGCAATTAAAGTTATTGCACAGCGCCGAGTGCTGAAGATCGGCAAGAATCCG
>CACXVS010000049.1 GCA_902771155.1 uncultured Prevotellaceae bacterium | reverse complement strand
AGCGATTTTGAAAAGAGCGAGAGGAGAATACTTTATTATTAATTTTATATATATTATAATATATATAAAATATAGTATATATAAAACTACCTTCTCCACCTTGAATTCACTCAATGGTACGGTGTTATAGCGTTACGGCGTCAATGCTTACTCCAAAAATCTTGATAAAAGTCTTTCATTGTCTTCCGATGCGGAATTTATATATCTGATATGATCCATTCCAAATTCATCATAAAGTCATTAGGGTATTTGTCAAACGCATAGTCGAAAGACATGTCGCCATAACACTATAACACCGTACCATTAGGGTTTTCATCGGTGCTGACAAGTCCTCATGGCCTGAATTTCCAAGTATTTAGGGATTTTTCTACTATTTACGACATTATTTCAGCCCATGAAGCCTTTTTGTCGCAAATGGGGCTATGCGTCGCAACAAGTCGGGGAAGATTTCGGAGAATTATTTGGAATCAGACGTTTTTCGCCTTACCTTTGCATCGTGATTAAGAGTAATCACATTCCGATTTAAGTTTCATACGTTAGTTTTTTCTTCATTTTGCTATTTTGGTTTAAGTTAATTGGTTAGATCACATTGGGCTCGCAGGGATGCGGGCCCAATGTGGTTATTTTAACCAAATCGACGTACATTAAGTATTATTGTTTTTTATTCTCCCAAGTCTGATGAATATATTTCCACCCTTTGCTATGAAAACCTAGACCTCCAATTTGACGGGGATGGGCTAAAGGAAGGACATTAATGGTGCGACAATTGATTGACACCTCTGTAGGATTGCCATAACCATAATGGTCTTTGTATTCTTGGAGTGTTGAGTAATCAACGCTGGCTACAACATTCAGAAACTGCTTAATAGGGATATCGCCAAGCAATATCAGAAGTTCTGCCTTTGACTCCTCCAACTCTGCCAGTATCTCTCTGCAACGCACTTTATCGCAGAATTCCGTGGGACGATCTGGAACTGTTACTTCATTCAAGCCATACTTCTCTCTGCACTCTTTGTATGCGCCATCCCTTACCTTTTGCTGACCATCATTGAGCCGTGTCTCTGGCAACAGATCACATAACCAGGCTTCTTTGCGCGTAAAACCTAAAGGTGCCAATATATGTTCATCGAGCACCTTAGCAGAAGGGCCATTGAGATTTCGTCCTGCTGGTCTTAACGTGCCTGCTCCTTCTGGGAGTTTTATTCTGCTGATGATATCAGCAGCTTCTTGGGGATTGCCATCCCAAAAGATTCTTGGCTCACTGGCCACAGCAAGAGCAGCACACTTCAACTCTGTTCCAATTGTCCATCGTGCATGCACAGCACTAGCATAAACACCCAGTACAAACACTTTCTTAGGAGTGCGATCCTCTTGTACTAACCTCTTAACGGTTTCACCAAATGGGAAATTAAATAATGGATCCATAGCTTTCGTTTATTCTTGTTCCGTCTTTGGTATACTCGACGATGTTCATGAATGCGGCCTGTTCCTTTTTGCATGGATTACCATCCTTGTCATAGAAGAATGCCGTACTAAAGTCACCTCCGTTTGGTGTCTTGTGAATGTGTGTTTCAGAAAACTCGGTATCCTCTGGAACACCCATGTTCGGGATCTGCTCGTCAATCCTTGCTTCGAATTCTTCAAAAGTCATAACAAATATCTTTTTTCGTTTGTCTATTCTTGAGGTTTAAAATGTTCTCTGATATAATCAAATAACCACAAACCTACACCAATTCTATCCTGTATATCCACACCATTGATTTGATTTATTGGCTCAAACCATTTGCTATCGCTTTCATCAATACGTACTTCATATGCATTATCTAAACACAGCTATCCCATATATCATTTAGGAGAGCTTCTACCTGCGAACTTGTCCACCTATACCCACGCTGATAGCTAGGTACAAAAAAAGTAGCCTTTAATTTCACCTATGGGTTTAATTCCTAATAGAACATTTGATTCCATATTAACTTGGTTTTAGTCATTATTGGGAGCAAAGATACTAAAAATATCGCTTGTTTTGGGGCAAAGATAAGACTTTTTTCTGAACAATAGTCATGTATAACATAAAAAACATAATCCTTTAACAATTATCCATTCTTCTCCTATTCTAATGAACCTTTCCATTATTTATTGCTCTGCCTTGGGGTTGCGCTTGATCTTGATTGTGAAATGGACTTGGTGCTCGGGGTGGGCGTCGGGAACGATTCTGTTAATGCGACACTCGAAGATATCGCCCCACCCCATCTCTAAGAAGTGGGCAAGGTCGGTATTCTCGTCTCTGGGTATATAGCTTGTCCCACACCTCGTCTGCATCATGGTACATCATGCCTGCCAGGTGGCAATCCATGAAATACAAATTCTTCTTTTCCATAAGCCAATCAACTAATTAAGTTAAACACTATATTACCAATACTCAAATAATTGCTGCAAAAATAAAAGCAGGTTGTACCATAAGTCCGTACATCTTTGAACTTTAACACATATTTAACACATCGAAAGAAATGGTATATAAAGCCATATGTAGTTCGATGAGAGGTTCATGAAAGGTTTTTGGTGTTACATTATCATTGCAGAATCTGCCATTCTGCCAATCTGCCATTTGGTTACGACAGGATTTAGGTCAATGAAGCCCCTTTGTCGCAAATGGGGTTATGCGTCGCAACAAGTCGGGAAAGAATTTGGAAAATATTTGGAATGAGGCGAAATCCGTCGTAACTTTGCTCTCGCTAAGACAGGCTGCGCCTCAGCAATCTAAAGCAAGCTTTGATTGCATTCGACTTGCACTGTCATTGCATCGTGATTAAGAGTAATCACATTCCGATTTAAGTTTCATACGTTAGTTTTTTCATCTTTTTGCTATTTTGGTTTTAGGTTAATTAGTTAGATCACATTGGGCTCGCAGGGATGCGGGCCCAATGTGGTTTTATGATGTTTTATCGCAGAATGCCTTCCTATTTTTTGCACGATTTATGGGTGATATTTTATTTTTTCTGTAATTTTGCAGGGAAAAATGTAATATCGCAAAAAAAGTTGCGTCAAACGAAGTAGAGACAAGTAAACAGAAAATATCATCTAAAAAAATCACATCTATGGATTGGATTACAGCTCCACTGATTTGCGCCATTATTTTCGGCTGCATCTACAAAACAATCGAGTTGTTCGTTCACAAACGCGAGCGACTGATGCTCATCAACAAACTCTCTGAAGTATCGAACGTTGAATTCAAAGGTATCAACCTCTACAGCAGTGGCAATAAGTTCACTGGCTTGCGCATAGGCTGGCTGATGATTGGCGTAGGCTGCGGGTTCCTATTAGGTTTCCTCATTAATATGATGGCCACCTACGGGCAGTATGCCTATCAGTTTGAGGTCGTTTCGTCGTATCACAGACATGTTGGAGGTATTGTTTATATGGCATGCATCTGCATGTGTGGCGGCATCGGCTTGTTGTTGTCGTATCGGGCTGAGAAGAAAACAGAACATCCTGTAGAGAAGAAAGCCGACGAATTCGAAGTCTAATTAATGCAAACGGACGAAAATGAACTGATAGCCCGAATCCTCGACGGACACGCCGAGGACTTCGGCTATTTCTTGGAGCGTTACAGCCATGAAGCCTTTGCCATCGTGATGCGGCTGGTGCCGAAACAGGAGGACGCAGAGGAACTGGTACAGGACGCTTTCGTCCGTGCTTTCAATCGACTGGATACGTTCGAAGGGCATTCTTCGTTCTCGACATGGATTTGTCGGATAGCCTATAACACCGCTATTTCGTGGTTGAGGAAACGACGGATGAAATACCTCAGCATTGATGATAACCCAAAACTTTCCGATACGGAGGTTGACGAGGCCTTCGACGATGAATCGCTGATTGAGGATCTGACTCGAGCCATCGCATTGTTAAAGCCTGACGAGCAGACGCTCATCACTCTCTATTATTACGACAATCGTCCACTCAACGACATTGCCTATATTCTCGATGTGGAACCCAACACATTAGCCACGCGACTGCATCGGATTCGAAGAAAACTCTATCTACTCATGAAACATGGAAAAAACCACTAAAGATCGTGCCCTGATGAAAGCCCTCGCTCAAAAGGAGCCAAGGCAATTACCATCGAATTTCGCCTACGTTACCATGCAACGTATCAAAGAGGAACAGCGTGCAGAAAAGCGTCGTCAACACAAGTTGGCTATCATTACCGTGATAGCCGTCACACTGGTTGGCATAGCTACGCTTCAGTTCTTACTGGGCGATGTAATCTGGCAATCTTTAGCAAGCATCAGTTTAACGCCTGACGGATTTCCCCTCGTATTACCAACGCTGTTCTGTCTGGTATTCTTCGCTTTGCTGAACCACTGGCTTTCGCGACACCGTACTGCTTGACTTTACAGCAACTCCCTGGGCATGAGCTGTTGGGCTTGATCGTAGTCCTCGGGGGTGTCGATCTCGTAAGAGAAGTAGTTGCTGGTATCGACCACGTGGAAGGTATGGCCCTGGGGGATGAGGCGCTCGAAGGCACGCTCGTAGAAGATGTCGATGAGTTTCTCCTCAAGGATCATCTGGTCGAGTTCGTTGTAGAGGGCTTCGCTATAGTCGGGGGTGATCTTCTCGATGCCTACGCTCTCACCGATGGCATCCTCGGGACGGCAGGTCTTGCTAATCTCGGTGATGCGCAAATCGGCATCGACCACCACCTTCATCTCTTCGTCGCCACACTCATGGCGATTGACGGCAAGGGCTGACGTGGGCTCGCTGGCAATGCGGACAACGGCTGCAGGGTCGCAGAAGATGTCGCTATCCATCAGCAGGAACTCCTTACCTCGCACCACCTCGCCTGCCATCCAGAGCGAATAGATGTTGTTGTTGTGCTCGTAGTCGGCATTGTGGAGGAAGGTGAAACGAATCGTTCCAATCTTCTGGGCGTAATCGTTGAGGAAATCGCGGATCATGTCGCCACGATAGCCTGTGACCACCACAAACTCTGAGATACCGCACTGGCGCATGGCATCGACGGTACGCTCCAAGAGGGTGCGCTCGCCCACCTTCAGCAGGCACTTCGGCATCTTGTCCGTCAACGGGCGCAGGCGCTTGGCCATGCCCGCTGCCAATATGACTCCTATCATACCTTATTGTTTGTTATAGACCTTCAGGATGGTATCGACAACGGTCTGTGTCTGCTCCTTACGACCCAGCGTGATGCGAAGGCACGACTCGAGGCCCTTATCGCTCATGAACTTGATCTTGTAGTCCTGAATCTTCAGCGCCTCCATCAGGGCATCCTTGATCTCAAGGGGATACTTGATGAGGATGAAGTTGGCCACCGACTTATAGACCTTGAAGCCGGGGAGATCGCCCAGGGTTTTCTTGTAGAGCTGGCGACCCCACTCCATATCGTCGGCCACACGGCGGTAGTGCTCATCGCTGTCGAGTGCTGCCAGGGCCACGGCCTCAGAGAAGCGGTTGTAGCCGAGATATTTGTTGATGTAGCTCTCAAACTGATCGTGGCCCTTGCCGATGAAGCCGAAACCCACACGAAGACCGGGCAGACCATAGAACTTGGAGAGCGTACGAGAGATGATCAGATTGTTGTATTTATTCACCAGCGGGGCGATATAAGCGGTATCGGTAGAGATAAAGCTGGCATAGGCCTCGTCGATCAGCACCATCGTGTCGCCGGGGATGTTCTCCATAATCTGACCAATCTCCTCGGGTGTCAGACCGTTACCCGTGGGGTTGTTGGGCGAAGCCAACAGCAGCATGCGGGGATGAACACGATTGGTGTACTCGATCACCTCGTCGATATCGTAGGCAAAGGTATCCTCCTTCTCGTGCAGGGGGTACATCTCGAAGGTGCCACCACACTCGCTGGCTACACGGTTATAGTACCACCAGGAGAACTCGGGGATCAATATCTTCTTATTGTCGCCCACCATCAGGAAATAGTGGATGGCGTTCTTCAGCATATCCTCACCGCCATAGGTCAGCAGCACCTGCTCTTCAGCCACACCGTAGATTTCGCTGAGGCGAACAGAGATAACGCTCTTCTTGCCTTGGTCGTAGATGCGGGTATAGAAGCAGAGGGTTTTAGGGTCAAAGTTCTTGATAGCGTCAACCACTTTCTGGCTGGGCTCAAAGTTAAACTCGTTTCTGTCGAGATAATTCATAATTCTTTCCATTGTTATGTTATTATTTAATTCTTGTCTATTTTCATCAGAAGGATACCTATCAGGATCCAGATAATCTCTCGCACACGGCAGATGATACTCACAAAGATACCCAAGGCTGCGGAAAGTCCGAGGGCGGCAATAGAGAGCACGAAACCGCCTTCCTGGACGCCCAGCTGCATCGGCAGGAAACCGATGAGGTTGGCAAACAGCGTGGTGAACGAGACGATCAGGAAACTGTGCAGGAAGGTGATCAGAAGGCCCGAGAAACCTCCGCCACAGTCGATGCCGAAGAGCAACAGCATGAACATCACCTCGCTGCTCTGAACGACACGTGAGAAATACTCCAGCAGCAGACTGCGGTAGAAAGCCCGCTTATCCTCGGCATAGAGTGAGGCTATCTGCTCGTCGATGTTATGCAGGGCCTCGGCGTGGTTCTGCTGGAAACGACTGCTCCACCCCTTCAATCCGGGGATATGACCTATCCAGCGGATGCACTTGCTGACCAGCCCATGACGATAGCCTTTAGAGAAGATGTAGAAGGCGATGAGGCAGAAGACGATGACAATGCCCAGCAACGTGCCGATGGCAGTATTGATGGGCAGATCGCCTACGGCTGCAAGCGCCAGATAGATGAAGATACTGGAGAACCAGTACCAGAAGTGGGCGAAGAAATGCATCATCGCATAGAGGATGACCGACGACGTGGCACGCTGGTTGCCCACATACTTCGACAACTCCATGATGCGATAAGGCTCACCGCCAAGACCACCCACAGGAGTGGCATAGTTCAGGGCGTAGCCGGTGATGGTCAGACGGTAGATGCGCCAGAAACTGATGGTCGTATCAGGACACTTGCTGCGGATGATGGATTGCCAGGAAAGGGCGTTCATGCCATAGATGAAGATCCACACACCCACGATGGGGATGAGCCAGTAGCCCGCATGACAGATATGCTGCCAAAGCTCTACGAAACTGACATCGAACGTGAAGAGCATCACCACCACAGCGGCGACGCCAAGGAGGAAGAACAGATTATTCAATCTTTGCTTCGTCCACTTCATAGCTTGATTATATCTTGTCGGCTATGGCTTTGGAAAAGCCTTCATGACGGAACCTTACAAAACGGTAAAGCAAACCCATGGCGATGATCTCGAAAACGAAATTCACCGCAGGCACATCCAACAGGCAGAACAGGAACAACCAGAAGGAACGGAAGTTGAAGGTGAGAAGTCCATTCCACTTCATCAGCTTCAGAGAATGGTCGTGGAACTCGTTGCGCAGTTCCTCAGGCATCTGGTCAACACCACCAAACTTCTCGCTCAGGCGCTTCATCAGGCGTTGGAACTGGGGCGTTGCCTTCTCCTGCTTCAAGGTATAGTCGATATACGACTTCTGGAAGAGGCGCTCATAGGCAGGTGCGTCCTTGGGCATCTGCTCGTAGATCTCGCGCTGACGGGCCGAATTGTCGAGTTCGCTACCCTTCTCGCCCTTCAGGAAGAAAAGGTGCACCTGAATGTAATAGTCGGCCAGGCGCTGCTGACCTGCAAGACCTGTTATGCCAGAGATGACACCCAGCACAAACACCACAAGGGTGGCAATCCATACATTCTGGGGGGTATCGCTGATGCCAAGCCATGAGAACTCGATGGCGTGGTGTTGGTAGAATCGCCACACGAAGACCACATAGATGGGTGTGAACCACGTAAAGCCGGCCACTCCGTCGAGGATACGCCCCACGTGGCTCTTCTTGCCAGAGAGACGTGCCAACTGGCCGTCGGTGCAGTCGAAGAAGTCGGCCCACATCAGCAGGAAGATGGCAATCAGATTGTTCACCAACCCCATCACCCCGTTGTAGTAGAAGCTGCCCTGGGCAAAGAACCAAGCGCTTGCAGCCCCGATAAACATCGAGGCTACGGTGATGGTGTTAGGATGTACGTCGAAACGATTGAAGAACCGTGCTAACTGAAAACAGAAAGGACGGATGACGTGAAAGTCAAGCCAGTCCTCTGTCTCTGCTGATTTCAGTGTCTGGAAATATGCCTGATTCATGATTCTCTTACTCAGACATATCGTCCTGGATGACAGAGAAGGTCAGTTTCTCATATCCTTCAAAGTCGTCGAACTGCACCTGGAAATTGGCATACTGATAGTAATTACCACCGGTGTTGTGCGTGTCCTTGATGGGATTGCTCTTGGCCAGAGCGTTCAGAATCTTGTTATAGACGATCTTGTCGTTATTGTCGTCGGCAATCTGGATTGCCATCGAGGTGACATAGCCATTCTCAATCTTATAGGTATAGTCGCCAGCTGCATAGAGCTGGAAAGTCTCCGTCTCGAGGATGGTCTCCAGTTCGCCAACAGCAGCCTCAAGTTCCTCCTTGGTGGAGTTGACAAAGTTGATGGGCTCCAGATTGGCGTCTAACTTGATATACACGGTGTCAACCTCGCTGGTAACGTTGGTCTCTTCAGCGCACATGGCTGCTGTTCCTGTCAGCAACAGCATGCCAATAAATATCATTTTCTTCATCATCATTTTCATCTCTTTACTTATATTCGGCTGCAAAATTACCAATTTATCAGTTGATTACCAACACTTTTTGGCTAAAAATTCAAAAATCATCCATTATCCTACACTCTTTTTGACGAATGTCAATCCCGAAGGTTTAATTAGAGTGGCTTAATAACGAATGTGAAGTCGTAATCCTTCGCCGGCACCAGATACTCGGGCAGAGGCCAGGCTCCCCACGAGTTCACGCAACCCATACCCATCTGCTTCTGCTGGATATGCACCTGCGTCAACGGGCGCTCCACGAGGTCGCCTGAGTGACGACCCACCTCCTTGTCCTTCGTGGGGCCGTCGTCAAGATCCTCCGTCAGATAGTTCAGCGCACTGGCCTCCATCGGGGCGTTGCTGTAGAACTCCAGACCCTTGCCGCCTCCGTTCACAACACGGAACCAGCGCACGTCGGTGTGGTTGCCCGACTCCTGCGGACGGACATAGGGGTAATACTCATCGGCTACCTTGTTCTCATAGATGCCCAGGAACTCAGAGTCGTGACGGTCGGAGTAATTCTCCACAGGTCCTCTTCCGTAGTACTTCACGGTGTTAAACTGCTGGGGCATCTGCAGCTGCATGCCATAACGGAACATGGGCTGAACCTCGGCATTCTTGTCGGTTGTAAGTTGTTCTCTTACAATCACTTCCCCCCTCTCGTTAAGGGTGTAGGTCATCGTCAGGGTGGCTTTCACATCGGGCATCTCGAAGGTGGCCACGGCACCATTATCCTTCACCTCGACACCCTTCAGCTTCATCTGCGGACGCTTCCACGCAGCAAAGCGCTGCTGCAGCCAGGCACCGTAGTCGTTGTCGGTAGGTGCACGCCAGAACTCGGGTGTGACCGACTGGTGGTCAACGAGCATCGGCTCGCCGTTCACGTCGAGATAATCAATCCAGCCGCTCCACTTGCCAATCGTCAGCACGGTACCAGCGGCCTCGAATTTCACGTAGCTCTCCACCTCTTCCTGCTTCAGCGAGGCCTGTTCGGCCTTGATCTCGGGGAACTTGTAAGGCTGTACCACAAACTGCTGGCGCGCCAACACCTGCCCCTTCTCTATCAGCGGCTGAGCCTCACGACTGCGGAACTCGAAGTTGACACAGATCTCCTCGTCGGCATGATGGCTGAGCACACGGGCCAGCGTCTCCTTCAGTTCCTTCGACGATACCGTCTTGCGCTGCTGGGGTGCAATGCCGCCTACGGCAATCGTCCCGCTGTGGCGCTTCACCTGCCACACCAGTTCCAGATCGTCGAGCGACTTGAAGAAATTCTCGTTATACACCTCAATCTCGCCTTCCTTCAGGTTCTTCTCGGTAATCCATACGCTCTGGTAGTAATAGCCCACCTCGTAGGCATGGGGGTTCAGTCTCCTGTCGGGAGCAATCACACCGTTACAGTTGAAGTTGTGGTCGCTGGCAGGATAGCGGCCGTAGTCACCGCCATAGGTAAATATCTCCTTGCCGGTAATCTTGCTCTTGTCGCGCATACCCTGGTCCACGAAGTCCCAGATATGGCCTCCCTGGTATTTCGGGTACTTACGAACCAGATCCCAGTACTCCTTGAATCCACCGATCGAGTTACCCATGGCGTGGGCATACTCACACTGGATGAGCGGTCGGGGGTTATCTGTCTTGGCATATTTCTCGCAATCCTCATAGCCCATATACATCGGACAGAAGATGTCGGTCTTGCCATCGTGGCGAGCCTGTTCGTACTGCACGGGGCGCGTCTTGTCGTAAGCCTTGATCCAGTCGTAAGCCTTCTCGAAATTAGGACCGTAGCCGGCCTCGTTGCCCAACGACCAGATGATGATCGAGGGGTGGTTGCGGAAGGAGATGACATTAGCCTGGTTGCGCTGCAGATGGGCCAACTCGTAGTCCTGGCGCTTGGCCAGCGTGCGCTCGCCGTAGCCCATGCCATGACTCTCCACATTGGCCTCGGCTGTCAGGTAGATACCATACTCGTCGCAGAGGTCGTACCAGCGTGGATCGTCGGGATAGTGGCAGGTGCGCACGGCATTGATATTCAGTTGCTTCATGATCTTCAGGTCCTGAATCATCCTCGACACTGGTACCACATAACCGCCGTCGGGATCGAGTTCATGACGATCGACACCCTTAATCAGAATGGCCTGACCGTTGACCAGCAGCTGTCCGCCCTTGATCTCGATATGGCGGAAACCCACTCGCTTCTTCACCACCTCGAGCGTCTTGCCGCCCTGTCTCAGTGTGATAAAGAGGTTATAGAGATGGGGCGTCTCAGCCGTCCAGGGCTTGGCGTTCTCAACCACCGCCTGCAGTCCTTCGGCCACTTCCTTGCCGTTGACATCCAACAACTTAACCTCTACCTCGGCCTTGCCGCCAGCCAGCGTCACATCAACATTCAGCAAGCCCTTGCCGTCCTGATAGTCCTGACCGATGGTGATGTCCTTGATATGAGTCTTGGGCGTTGCATAGAGGTACACCTCACGGGCGATGCCCGTAAAGCGCCAGAAATCCTGATCCTCGAGATACGAGCCGTCGCACCAGCGCATAATCTGCATGGCGATGAGGTTGCTACCAGGCTTCAGATACTTGGTGATGTTGAACTCAGCGGCCATCTTCGAGTCTTCCGAATAGCCCACGTACTTGCCGTTCACCCAGAGCGATAGGTTGCTCGTAGCCGAGCCTACATGGAAGAACACCTCCTGCCCTTTCCAGTCGGCCGGAAGGTCGAACGAGCGGCGGTAGCTACCCGTATAGTTGTTGGTCTCGCTGACGTAAGGCGGTTCCGACTTAAAGGTCGTTGCCCAGGAATACCCGATATTCTTATAGATCATGTCGCCATAGCCGTTCACCTCAAAGAGCCCCGGCACGGGGAAGTCCACCCACTTCGAGTCGTCGTACTTCAGGGCGAAGAAGTCCTTCGGCGCATCCTGATGGTCTTTCACGAAACAGAACTTCCACTTACCCTCCATCGAGAGATAGCGCCCAGACTTCATCTTGTCGTTCTGCCGGGCCAGTTCTTCGTTCTCAAAGGCGAAGAAGTCAGCCCTGCGCTCCTCGCGGTTCTGCTGGTTCACGTTGGGATCCAGCCATGCCGGCTGCTTCTGTGCGCCTGCCCCCATCCATGCGAGGCAGGTCAGACTCAATATCAGTTTCTTCATAAGACTGCGGATATTTCTTGATTTTACTATTTAACTCAGTTTGTGGATTACGAGACCCGAGCGCAGCTTCGGCTCGAACCACGTGGCCTTCGGCGGCATAATCTTGCCCGAGTCGGCAATGTCCATAATCTGCTGCATCGATACAGGATAGAGAGCCAGGGCAGCGCGCATTTCACCGCTGTCCACACGGCGCTTCAGTTCACCCAGTCCGCGCAGACCTCCCACGAAGTCGATACGCTGTGAAGAGCGCAGGTCGCCGATGTTCAGGATCTCGTCGAGAATCAGGCGCGAAGAGATATCCACGTCGAGCACGCCGATGGGGTCGCTGTTGTCGTAAGTACCCTCCTTGGCCTTCAGACTATACCAGTGCTGGTCAAGATACAGCGAGAACTCGTGCAACTGCTGGGGCTTGTAGATGTCGGTACCCTTGTCCTCCACCTCGAAGTTCACCTGCAGGGCAGCAAGGAACTCCTCCGACGTCATGCCGTTCAGGTCCTTCACCACGCGGTTGTAGTCGAGAATCGTCAGCTGCGAAGCCTGGAAGCATACGGCCATGAAGTAGTTATACTCCTCGTCGCCCTTGTGGTTGGGGTTCTGCTTCTGCTTCTCAGCGCCTACGAGGGCTGCAGCTGCCGAACGGTGGTGTCCGTCGGCGATATACATCGAGGGCATCTTGGCAAACTCGTCGGTGATGGTCTGCATGTCCTTCTCGTCGTCGATCACCCAGAACTGATGGCGGAATCCGTCGATGGGTGCAATGAAGTCGTACTCGGGCTTCGTGGCGGCATAGCGCATGATCAGCTCGTTGAGCACGGCGTTGTCGGGAAAGGCGAAGAACACCGGCTCAATGTTGGCATTGTTCACACGGACGTGCTTCATGCGGTCTTCCTCCTTATCGCGGCGCGTCAGCTCGTGCTTCTTGATGCGACCGGCCATATAGTCGTCGGTATGGGCACACACCACGAGTCCGTACTGCGTCTTGCCATTCATCGTCTGGGCATAAATATAATAATGTTCACGTGCATCCTGCACCAGCCATCCCTTATCCTGGAACTTCTTGAAGTTCTCAGCAGCCTTCTCATACACTCTGGGATCATACTCCGAAGTGCCTGCCGGGAAGTCGATCTCAGGCTTGATGATGTGATACAGACTCTTCTCGTTGTCGCCAGCCTCTGCCCTCGCCTCTTCCGAGTCGAGCACGTCGTAGGGACGGCTCTCTACTTGCTCCACCAACTCCTTCGGTGGGCGTATTCCCTTGAACGGTTTTACAATTGCCATAATGCTGTTATTGATTTAATGCTTAAAAATTTGGGTGCAAAAATAGATAAAAGTTCTGAAATCACAAAATCTTTGGGGTTAATATTTGTCAGTTTACGAAATTAATCGTACTTTTGCAGACGATAAAAATACTAACTCGAAATGAAACAGAAATTTACTACGATTTTCTGCCTGTTGCTGGCTTTCGCCATGCAGGCAAGTGCACAAGGTTTTGAGTCGGCCACCGACGCAGTAAAGAACATGGGTGTGGGTTGGAATCTGGGCAACACGCTCGATGCCAACAACCAGTCTATCGCCGACTTCAGCAATGCAGGCTATTGGGGCCAGCAAGGCCTCGACTCAGAGACCTGCTGGGGACAGCCCAAGACCACCCGCGAACTTATCCACATGATGAAGGAGGCAGGCTTCGGCGCCATCCGCGTACCCGTCACCTGGTACAACCACATGAACGCCAACTATGAGGTCGATGGCCAGTGGATGGCCAGAGTGAAGGAGATTGTCGATTACGTTATCGACGAGGGTCTCTACTGCATCATCAACGTGCACCACGACACGGGTGCCGACAGTTATGACGGCAATGGCAAGCTCAACGGCTACCACTGGTTGAAGGCCGATGCCGACAATTATTCTGAAAACAATGTTATCTACGCCGCCCTCTGGGCCCAGATAGCCCTCACCTTCAAGGACTACGACCAGAGACTGCTCTTCGAGGGCTTCAACGAGATGCTCGATGCCAACAGCTGCTGGAACTACCCCACATGGTCGGCCAACGGCCAATACGACGAGGATGCAGCCAAGAAGGCCTATCAGACCATCAACGGCTACAACAGCCTCTTCGTCAGCACCGTCCGCATCACAGGCGGCAACAACAGCGAGCGCAACCTCATCATCAACCCCTACGCAGCCGCCAGCGGTGGTGAGTGGGGCAACAACAAGCACCCGCAGGAGCCCCTCGAGACCCTCGAACTGCCCGAGGACCCCGGTCACCTCATTGTCGAGGTACACAGCTATCCCAATATCACCAGCGGCATCAGCAGCGCCAAGAGCGGCCTCGACTGGACTTTCAATAATCTGAACGAGAAGATCATCAAACGTCTGAATGTGCCCCTCATCGTTGGTGAGTGGGGTACCAGCAATGTGGATAATGGCTCCGACTATGTTAATCGTCGCGAAACCATGATTGCCTTCTGCGACTACTTCGTCAAGAAGGCCAAGGAGAACGATATCGCCACCTTCTACTGGATGGGACTCTCCGACGGACAGTCGCGCTCGCAACTCGTCTTCAACCAGCCCGACCTGGCCGAAACCATTACCAAGGCCTACCACGGCGCCGACTTCGATGGTAAATACCCTGCAGCCGAACTTCCCGGCGACGGCGTGTTGTTCGAGGGCGAACAGTTGTTGGAATGGGGCACGGCCCTCGAGATTCCTGCCACAACCTTTGCCAACCTGGGCCCCCAGACCAAACTCGAGATTACCTATAAGCAGCAGTACGACCAGTTTACCGGCGACCAAGCCTATGGTATGTTCCAGTTCTGGTACGGCGGCTGGGGCTCACAGATCGATGTCATTGTCGATGGCGAGACCTATCCTGAGGGCAATTTCAACCCCTATGATGTCTATGGCACCGAGTCGGGCACGGAGCACACCACGCAGTTCTCCTTCCCCAGCGACGTCTTCCATAACATCAAGTCGAAGGGCATCCTTTTCCAAGGCCACGGCATCGTCGTCACCAAGGTGGTGCTCATCCCCGACGAGTCGTCAGAGCCCGCCCCCGAGGGAGAGACTATCTGGGAAGGCAGCGAGATGCTCGACTGGGGCGACGGTCTGCAGCTGAACATTCCCGGCAATAAATTTGCAGCCTACGGCAAGGGCGTCAAGCTCACCTTATCATACGCCATCGAGATGTCGGGTGCCGAAGACTACAACATGATCCAGCTGTTCTACGGTGACTGGAAAGCCAACCCCAGTTTCATCATCGACGGTAAGGAAATCGACAAGGAGTACAGGCCCGGCGATGTTCATGGACTTCAGAATGGCGACAGCGGCACGTCAGAGCTCACCTTCAGCGAGTCTGTTTACACCCAGATAGCCGAGAAGGGCATCGCCCTCCAGGGCCACGGCATCCGCCTGAAGAAAGTCACGCTCAGCGGTTCCGGCGACACCTCCATCCAGTTGCCCCGCTCGCAGGCCGACCGCCTCGACGGAGCCATCTACAACCTCGCCGGCCAGCGCGTCGCCCACCCCACCAAGGGCATCTACATCCGCAACGGCAAAAAGGTCGTGATTAAGTGAGAATAAAGCAGAACTTGTTCATGAACTAAGGGTATAAGGTACTATTTGCAAAAAGCCATTCCGCTTCTTAATGGTCTGATTCTGTTATTCTGACGATGTTCAGCGAATAGGCAGGAACGTCGAGCAGCACACTGCCGTCCTCAGGCGAGAGTTGTTGCTCTATAGGATGAATCGTAGTGGGTGCATCGAGGGTGTTCTCTTCCATACCATCGTTGGCAGCTAGCCGTACTACCTTGGCCTCACCCGGAGCAAAGTTCTTCAGGTTCAGCCGTGCGGTGGTAGCAGCATCACCGTTGTTGACCACCTTCACGATAAGCTCGCCGGTGGTGTCGTCGATGGTAGCCGATGAGTAGATGCCTTTCGTTTGGTCGCGTTTAAGCACGGTGTCAAACACCAGTTCGTTGTCCAACCAAACTTTCACACCGTCGCCAGCCACCTGCAGGGTCACGTCGTACCAACGGCCCGCTTCAATACGTCCGCGCTTACTGTCGGCCAGCAGCTTTCCGCCATTGCTAATCTGTTCGATAGCATGCTGTGAGTTAGTCCATCCGCCGAAGTTCACCCAACAGTAGTTCTTTTCATCCACATAGTTGAAGATGATGATAAAGCCCTCGGCGCCCTCGTCTTTACGGGCACGGAACTTACAACTGTAGTGGTCGCCGTCGATGATATCCTTCTCTATGCAGAGCGTAGCATCCTTATGGCCAGTCTGGCGCACGCTGTTGCCTTCCTTCTGCCAGTCGCCATAGACGTAATCCACATCCTTATCGGTCTCAAACGTGGCACGTGTGTTCCATGTTCCGAATCCCACACGGCTCTGCTTCGGTGTCAGGGGCTTGCAAACCTTGCCTTTATAAGGGTCGGTCTGTTCCACCTTCACCACCTGAGTGCCAAGATGCTGCGGCATGAGCTGCTGCACGTAGTAACTGGGGGTGCCCATAACCCGACTGCTGCTGAACCGTATCATGTCGGGACGCCAACGGGCATCGTTCTCATTGACGAAGATGGGGGCATACGAAGCCAGCTCCACCACGTCGGAGTTGTTCTCCATACCCATCATGTAGATAGCCTCGCCCAAAGCGGCATTCATGTTGCCCAGCGTGCCGTAGCCATTGGTCACGGCATATTCGCCTACATAGACTTTCGGCCCTTGGCGGTCGTAGCTGTCGTACTTGCGGAAGGCAGCGGCAAACCAGTCGGGCGAGCGGTAGTAGTGCTCATCAAGCAGGTCTACGGGCAGGGGGCTGTTCCATTTGGGGTTGTCATCGCCCCAGGCCACCACGTTGCCGATGATTTTCATCTCGGGGTACTTGGCACGGATGGCTTGATAGAACTGCTCATAGCGCTCGTAATAGTGGTCGCTCTGCTGCCGGGGGTCGGGCTGGTTGTTCTCATTGCCCACCTCCAGATACTCCAGTCCGAAGGGCTCAGGGTGACCGTTTTTGGCACGCATAGCACCATATTTCGATGTGACGGGTCCGTTAGCATATTCGATGGCGTTCATACACTCCTCTATCCACGGCTGGATGCTGTCGTAGGGAGTCTGGCCACCATGCCATATCCCCACGTTAACGACATAGAGCGGCTTGGCCCCCAGATCCTCGGCCAGCTGCAGGTATTCATGATAGCCCAGTCCGTCGGTGGTACGATAGCCCCAGTTCACGTTCCAGTGGCCCTCACGCTCCTGAAATGCATTGTCGGGACTCTCCTGCCCCTCCACGAAGCACCCTCCGGGGAAGCGCATGAACTTGGGATGCATCTGCCACAGCATGTTAGCCAGGTCGGAGCGCATGCCGTTCTCCCGATTCCTGAACGTGGGCGGGAAAAGGCTCACCATGTCTATCTGCACCCGCCCTTCACCATCGAATACCAGTGCAAACTGCGCCTGCGGGTCGTTGTCGTTGGCAGTGAGCGTTGCCTCGTACTTCGTCCAGCCCTTAGCCTTGATGACAGGAAATCCGCCGACCGTCGTCTCGGCATAGATTTGAGAGCCGTCCTGCGAGCAGAGCATGGTTTTTACGGAGCCCTGATAATTCAGGGTCTTGGCCCAGAACGACAGCCGATAGCAGCGCCCCTGTACAGCGTTGATGCCCCAGAAACCCTCGTTCACCAGACAGACGGGTTTTGCCGCCGATGCCTTGATGTCGAGTTCGAGGGCATTATGCTGCACACTGTTCAGCAGCGGTGTCTTTTTCGAA
>CACXVS010000048.1 GCA_902771155.1 uncultured Prevotellaceae bacterium | reverse complement strand
ACGAGTCTGAGGCATAGGACCGTCAGTAGCAGCTACAACAAGGATAGCACCATCCATCTGGGCAGCACCAGTTACCATGTTCTTCACATAGTCAGCGTGTCCCGGGCAGTCAACGTGAGCGTAGTGACGCTTCTCTGTCTCGTACTCAACGTGAGCGGTGTTAATAGTGATACCGCGCTCCTTCTCCTCAGGAGCATTGTCAATCTGGTCGAAAGACTTGATTTTACCCTCGTTACCAGCAACGCGCTTTGAAAGCACGAGCGTGATAGCAGCGGTCAGAGTTGTCTTACCGTGGTCAACGTGACCGATAGTACCGATGTTTACGTGCGGTTTGGTGCGCACAAAATTCTCTTTTGCCATTTTACTTGTTTATTAAATCGTTTATATTTCTGAATTTTCAGTTTCCTCCAATCATCCAAGAGAGCTGTAACTGAGAGTTGAACTCAGGACCTCTTCCTTACCAAGGAAGTGCTCTACCACTGAGCTATTACAGCGAATTGTCGCTTCCGCTCGGCAGTCAAGCTCACCTGCTGCGCTTGCTTACTCGCGACTTTGAGCGGAAAACGGGGCTCAAACCCGCGACCCCCAGCTTGGAAGGCTAGTGCTCTATCAACTGAGCTATTTCCGCGAAACATCCCTTGAGTGTGGGTGCTGATGGATTCGAACCACCGAAGTCGAAAGACAGCAGATTTACAGTCTGCCCCATTTGGCCACTCTGGAAAACACCCATGTCCCGATTCTTTTGAGCCGCACGGCCGGATTGCTTTCGCTATCCTTGAGCACAAATCACGTGCTCTGGCCAACTGAGCTAAAGAGGCTTTTCTAAGCAGCCGCTCTCTGTTTCAGATTTACGACCTGTCGGAAAACGGCTGCAAAGTTACTACTTATTTTTGAATTACCAAAACTTTTCTGGGATTTTTTTATCTGTTCCTTAATTTTTCCTTGAATTTCTGGAGTTGTCCACGCATAGAATCCACACAAAGATCAACACTTTCCTCAAATGTGTCACTCGTCTTCTCCACGAACAGCGTGGTTCCCGGTACTGCCACCGACAGACTGACTTCCTTGTTCTGGGCAGTGGCAGGCTTCACTAGTTTACACTGCACCTCCACCTTCTGTATATCCTCAAAAGATTTTTCCAACTTGGCGACCTTCTTTTCGATGAACGCCTCTAGTTTCTCGGTAGCGTCGAAGTGAATCGACTGAATCTTAATCTCCATAGTTACCTCCTATTTTTAAATAGTTATTAATAAGGACCTAGGCTCTTGGATGAGCCTCTTTGTAAACTCGCTTTAACTGCTCGAATGTCGTGTGGGCATAAATCTCTGTCGTCGAGACACTCTCATGGCCCAGCAGATTCTTGATGCTCTCCAGTCCGGCACCATTGTTCAGCATCGCAGTGGCAAAGGTGTGGCGCAGCACGTGGGGCGAACGTTTCTTCAGCGAAGTGACCGCAGTCAGATACTTACGCACGATGACATACACCTGCTCGCCCGTCATCCGCTCTCCCCTGTCGTTCAGGAACAGGGCACCCTCTGTTTTCCTCTCCACCTGCTCGTCACGAACAGCAATGTAATGGCTCAGCACCTGCGAGAGTTCCTCACCAAAGGGGATGATGCGCTGCTTATTACGCTTACCCGTCACCTTCAGCTGCCCTGCACTAAAATCCACATCGGCATCATTAAGTCCCGTCAGTTCCGACCGTCTCAGTCCTGCCTCATATAATAATATTAATATGGTACGCGCGCGAACATCCTTCAGAGAATCCCCCCACTCAATCATGTCGAGCAGATTGTCCATCTCACTCTCGCGGAGAAACTGCGGTAACGGCTTTGACTTCTTGGGACCAGTGATACAATGAGCAGGATCCTTATCAACCAACCTTCGTTTTAGGGCAAAGCGATAAAAGGAACGCAGAGCGCTCAACTTTTTGTTAATCGTTGAGGCAGTGTTTCCTTTATCCATCAGGCTCTCCATCCAGTCACGGATCAGATCGGAGTCAACCATCTCTAAAGAGAGCCCTTCATCCCTAAAAGTCAGATACGATTCAAATTCCCGGAGGCCTTCCTCGTATGTCAGCACTGTCTGCGGAGATGCATTCCGCTCATAGCGCAAGTAGTTCAGAAACTGCTCGATCATTGCCGATATATGTTTTCGGCTACGAATTTACGGAAAATTTCCGAAACTACCAAATTTTCAGGAACATTTTTTTATTCCTCGTTGGTGCGGAGCTGCTGTACGTAAATGGCGTGCTCCATCTTAAGGCGCTTAAGTACAGAAGGTTTGTCGAACTGCTGACGACGGCGGAGCTCTTTCACCACACCTGTCTTCTCAAACTTTCTCTTAAACTTCTTGAGGGCCTTCTCAATGTTTTCGCCTTCTTTTACTGGTACAATAATCATTTGTCTTTTGCTTTAATATTTTATGTTAAACTTACTGCCTTCTGGACTCTGCCACGAAAAGCGGGTGCAAAATTACTACTTTTTTACGAAACTACCAAGTTTTTATCCTATTTTTATTAAAAAAACGATAAATTTCTTGTGAGGGGTGCTTACTTTGAAAGTAATAAGGGAGAGTGTGGCATGCACACCCTCACCTTAACTACTCACTATAACAACTATACCAAATTATTAACTGTCATCCTTCATCGACTTAATAGAACCAAGATTCAGGTACGCCCTGGCGCTCATTCATCCAGTTTTGTGAGGGATCCACAGCGATGATCATCGGAGCCTCACCAGCCAACGGGAACTGTATTTCGAACACACCCTCGCTGTCTCTCTGCTCAACCTCCACACTCACGTTGTGGGTTTGTATGTTCCACCCTGTCACATCATCAATCTTCAGGTCGGGACTCGTCTTGAATGTCTCCTGGCCACCAGCCTGATATTCCTTATCACCGATCTTCAGTGTGAAGGGGAGAATACCACCGAGGTGACGGATCACAGCCTCCTGACGATGAACAGTAACAGTCTGTGAGGTCAGCACACCGTTGGTGTAGGTCGGAGTGATGATATTGATGTCGGCCACATCGACTACGATATCGTTGAAGTCGAAGTCATCGGTAGAACCTAGGTCCTCGATCATATAACGCACGGTGGTACGCTCCTCGAAGGTGTCGCCATCATGAATCTCAATAGGCTTGGGAACATTCTTGCCATACACCAGCAGCACGAGGTCGTTCATATCCCAGTCAGAGCCCTTGAATGTCTCTTCGCCGGCCTCGTTGACGCTGACATCATATTTCTCCACGTCGGCATCCTCGCAACCGACAATCATGACTTCATTGCCATTGAGGTTAGCAGGAACAGGACAATTCTGGAGTGCCAGCATCATGCCCTTCACCGACGACTGCTTGGTTCTGACATCGTTTCGGTGATTGATTACAGCCTGAGTCTGATTGTCTCTTTCATTACCGTCCTTCGTAATTTCAAGATAGAAGTACATCTCGGCACCTACGCGGAAGTTCTTGAAGGTATAAGGGATGGAGCGAACGGCGGTTACCTGGTTTTTTGCACTCCAGTCTGGTGTCCATCGATCCGTACCGTCGGTATTATACAGACTCTCCCAGTGACCATAGCCCCAATCAAACCACTGTCCGTGCATATTGTGCCACTCGTCGCTATCAAGGTCTTTGATCTGGATCGTACCGACCTCTGTCTCATCCTGGACATTCTCATCAGAGCCACCCAGGGTAGTCTTGCTGATCTTCTCCCACACCTTATAGTCAACACCATCGATCACCACATGAAGGTCCCACATGGCTGCTGCCACTCCCTGATAGATAGGAACAATGGTAAATTCATTTCCTGGAACGGTCATATAGAATGCCTTTCCCAGATTGCGGTGGTCCTTACCCTCCACCAAAGCGTCGTGCATCCAGTCAAGTGTATTGTTATCCACATAATACCAGTCGCCAGCCGACCAGCTACCACCATTTTCACCTGCACGTGTACGTGCCCTCTCAGCGACACCGTTTCCGAATGTCAGCACGGGGTTCTTGCTGCTGAAATCCCAACCCCTACTCATATCCACATTGGGATATTTCCTGGCGAAGTTCTCAGCGAATGATACTTTTGCTTTCTGCTGTGCATTCTCATTAATAGCATCGGCATCATACAGATCAGTTTTACTACAGGCTGTCATTGCGGCTACTGCTACAACCATCATCAGTTGTTTGGCGCTTGTTTTCATTTTCTTTTTAGTTTTTAGAATGAATAATCTTGTTAATAATTTCGTTAGATCGTCATTTTGATTTCGACGGTGCAAAGGTAGAGCAAAAAAACGCCTGAAACAAGCAGATAAAGTTATAAAGTGGACGATTGTTCCAATACAAATTTTGCAACCAACTGTTTTCCAGTCTGTTACGAAACAGTCCAAACACTCTAAATGTGGAAGTCATATAGAGGTGTTTTGGCAACACTTCATCAAAAAAACTTAAGAAAAAAGGTTATTGTTACAGATGTAACTGTCTCCTATATCGCATCACAGGCTTCGCGGAGCCACTCAATCTCATCGGGATTCAGATGGGGCGAGAGGGCGTCGAAGACGCGCTGATGGTAGTCGTTAAGCCATTGGATTTCCTCTTGGGTCATCATTTCGATGAGAATGGGAGCCTTGTCGATAGGACAGAGGGTGAGCGACTCAAACTGTAGGAACTTGCCGAACTCTGTTTCCTTATAGGGCACGATCAACAGGGTATTCTCTGTGCGGGCGCCACAACGGTCAGGGAGGTAGATGCCTGGTTCGTCGGTAATCGTCATGCCTACCACGAGAGGAGCGGGTTTCCACTCCATACGGAACTGGTGAGGACCTTCGTGGACGTTCAGATAAGTGCCCACACCATGACCGGTGCCGTGCAGATAGTTCAGTCCTTCGCGCCACATATCCTTACGGGCCAGGATGTCGATCTGCGTGCCGCTTGCACCACTGGGGAACTTACAGAGTTCTATCTGGATATGCCCCTTGAGCACGAGGGTATAGATCTGTTTTTCCTGATCAGTCAAAGGTCCGAGGGCGATGGTGCGGGTAATGTCCGTCGTACCGTCGAGATACTGCGCACCACTGTCGAGCAGCAGCATGCCCTTGGGCTGCAAGGGAATATCCGTCTCTGGGGTGGCCTCGTAGTGAACGATGGCAGCATGGGTGCCGTATCCGGCGATGGTATCAAAAGAGATATCGCGATAAAGGGGCTGTTCGGCTCGCAACGAGGTTAGTTTCTCATCAATCGTGATTTCCGTCAGTTCTGAGATCTCTGGTTTCCCGATATAGCTGGAGAGCCAATAGAGGAATTTGGTCATAGCGATGCCGTCTTTCAGCATCGCCGATCTAAAACCCGCTATCTCAGTCTCATTCTTAACGGTTTTCATCCGCTTCACGGGCGACTCTTCTTCAACAATCTCCGTCTTTTGGAGATCATTCATCTTACCTTTGTTCCTCACCACCTCATAGAGCCGATAGTTCACCTCGTCAGGGTCGAGCAAGATATTATACTCGAAATAATGCCTCAGTCCATTCTCCACCTGTTCGTAGTCCTCCACTTCGATATTCTCAGCATTCAGATAGGCCAACACCTCTGGCGAGAGTTTCACCTTATTTATATATAGAGTGACCGTCTTTGAGGAGATGAGCAGATAGGATACGAACACGGGGTTGCAATGTACATCGGTACCTCGAAGGTTCAGCGTCCAGGCGATATCATCGAGTGAAGCCATCAGCATACCGTCGGCATGTTTCTCCCTCAGAGCCTGACGGATACGGGCGATCTTGTCGTGTGCATGCTCACCAGCATACTGCAGGGGATAGATTTCCACTGGGTTATCCGGAATAATCGGACGGTCAACCCATATCTGCTTCAGAGGGTCGAAGTTCGTACGGAGGGTAATGCCATTCTCCTTACGGAGGTCGGCTATCAACTCTTTCACCGCATTGGCAGAGCTGCACCTTCCGTCGATGCCCACCTCTGTCCAGTCCTCATAAGAGTGTTTGTTTGCCGTGATCTCCCGCCCCAGCCACTCGGCAATGGTGGGCGTTCCCTCTATCTTCAGTCTCATCAGTTGGAACTCCGTACCCTTCAGTTGCTCCTCTGCTGCGATGAAATAGCGTGAGTCTGTCCACAAGGCTGCTGCATTCAGTGTGACCACAGCCGTTCCTGCCGACCCGTTGAAGCCCGAGATAAACTCGCGGCCTTTCCAGTGATCGGGGATATACTCGCCCTGATGGGGATCCGTACTAGGAAAGATAAAGGCCGCCAGATGTTCGCGCCTCATCACTTCCCGAAGGTCTTCTAGTCGTTGATTGATAGTCATGTCGTCAGGTATTTGTAATTTCAACTTTACAAAGGTACAAAATAATAGCCACAAATTTCTGCGATTAACTAAGATTAATAATAAAAATCCATTTAATATGAGGTTTTTTTGTATCTTTGCAGCACTTTTAATATAACAATTAAAAAAATACAATTATGAATTTTTTAACTGACGAGAAATTGGTGATTGTTGGTGCCGGCGGCATGATCGGTTCTAACATGGTACAGAGTGTTCTGATGCTGGGTCTGACCCCCAACATTTGTTTGTATGATATCTATGAGCCAGGTGTTCATGGTGTATTCGATGAGATGTGCCACTGTGCTTTCCCCGGCGCAAACATCTCTTACACCGTAGATGCTAAGGAGGCTTTCACTGGTGCCAAGTACATCATCTCTTCAGGTGGTGCTCCCCGTAAGGAGGGTATGACCCGTGAGGACCTGCTGAAGGGCAACTGCCAGATCGCAGCCGACTTCGGTGAGAACATCAAGAAGTACTGCCCCGACGTGAAGCACGTGGTAGTTATCTTCAACCCTGCCGATGTTACCGCTCTGACAGCCCTGATCCACTCAGGTCTGAAGCCCAACCAGCTGACCTCTCTGGCAGCGCTCGACTCTACCCGTCTGCAGCAGCAGCTGGCTCAGGAGTTCGGCGTTCGTCAGGACAAGGTGACCAACGCTTATACCTACGGTGGTCACGGTGAGCAGATGGCTGTATTCGCCAGCAAGGCTCTCATCGACGGCAAGCCCCTCTCTGAGCTTCCTCTTTCTGCAGAGCGTTGGGCAGAGATTAAGCACATGACCACCCAGGGTGGCAGCAACATCATCAAACTGCGCGGACGCTCTTCATTCCAGAGCCCAGCTTATCAGGCTGTTAAGATGATCGAGGGTGCTATGGGTGGTGAGCCCTTCAAGTGGCCTGCCGGTTGCTATGTCAACGCTTACGGTTTCAAGAACGTGATGATGGCTATGCCTACCGTTATCGACAAGGACGGTGTTCACTTCACTGAGCCAGAGGGCACTGCTGAGGAGATGGCTGCACTGCAAGCTTCTTACGAGCACCTGCAGAAGATGCGCGACGAGATCATATCACTTGGCATCATCCCTGCCGTTGAGGATTGGGCAAAAGACAATGCAAACCTGTAATTAATTGATAATTGAAAATTGATAATTGATAATTATCAGGTATGGCTTTGATTAAAAGTTATCGCGGTCTCGCTCCCAAATGGGGGCGAGACTGTTATTTCAGTGAGAACGCCACGATAGTGGGTGATGTGACGATGGGCGACGAATGTTCCGTGTGGTTCAACGCTGTCGTACGGGGCGACGTGGCCCCCATCACCATCGGCAACTGCACGAACATCCAGGACGGATCGTGCGTACACGTCACCCACGAAACGGGACCAACTCATATAGGCAACTACGTCACAATCGGACATAATGTTACCGTACATGCATGTACCATTCACGACAATGCCTTGATCGGCATGGGTTCCACCCTACTCGATGGCTGCGAGATCGGTGAAGGCTCAATCGTTGCCGCTGGTGCCCTTGTGCTTCAGAATACCAAGATCCCAGCAGGCGAGATCTGGGGGGGGGTACCTGCGAAGTACATTAAGCCCGTACGTCCTGGCCAGACTGATAACGCCAAGCACTATGTCGCCTACTCCAAGTTTTACCTGGAAGAAGGCGAGACAGAACCCACTAAATTCTAAAGACTATCTGATGGTGGCGACAACGTATTCGGACTGGGTGCCGATGCGGAACTTGCCGCCCCAGAGGCCGATACCAGAGGTAACGTAGAATTGCGTGTTACCTCGCTGGTACGATCCCCACGAACATTCATACACATAATCGGTAATCCAGGAGATGGGCCACACCTGTCCGCGATGGGTGTGTCCACTGAGTTGGAAATCAACACCCGCCCTCTCTGCACGCTCCAGACTATAAGGCTGATGATTGAGGACGATGGTGTAAAATGAAGAGGTTTCTGATGCCATGTCTTCAATGGTTTTGCGACGTTTGTTTGTGACGTCATCACGACCAATGATCGCGATACAGCTGTCGATAACAGCGATCTCATCAATAAGCAGATGGATACCCGTATCCTTATAGAACTGCCGGGCCTCTGGATTACCCGCATAGTATTCGTGATTACCCAGACAGGCATAGACTGGCGCCTTCAGACGATGGAACTCCTCTGCCATCTTCTCTTCATTCAGCGGTCGCATGCTGCCATCGATGATATCACCGGCAATCAGGATGAAGTCGGGTTGCTCGGCATTTATCAGATCCACCCATCGCGCCAGTTCCTTACGAGGATTGTGATAGCCCAGATGCAAGTCGGAAGTCATAACCGCCTTATAGGTTTTGGGCAGAGGTTTCGACGACTCAAGATCCAGGGCTACGCGTACCTTATTCTTATAATGCAGATTGCCATAGAGGAATATGCCGAAGACAAGTACGAAAAGCCCTAACGCCATTTGCCAGTTATTGTAGAGGAGCGCCTTAGGCACAAGGCGCACCAGACGGCCAAGGTCGAGCACCAGGAAGATAATCACCAGATATATCATCACAAAGAGCGACGATGTGCCAATCTCATAGGCAGCCTGGGCCACTGGTAGCGGAAAATCCTCAAACTTACGGCCGAAGTTCAGGAACAATAGTACGAAGCACGACACGCCCAGGGCAATCATCAGCGACTTCCACAGGCCCGATATGGGTAACAGCACCCACACATGCCAACCAATATAAAGGAGGGCCAGAATGGGCAGAAACATGAACGAGATCATCCACATATACTTCATTATTTCAGTGATAATGCTGCAAAATTAAGAAGATTTCTGCGAAATGATGTGGCTTATTCACAAAAATTTCGTATCTTTGCAGACCGATTAAATAAAATTATCGTATGAAAAGACTATTCGCTGGATGGTTGATTCTTTTGTTTGCGTGCTCTATTCAGGCACAGAAGCATGAAGTACATATCCTTGCCGTTAACGATATGCATGCCAACATTGATGTTTTCCCACAACTGGCAGCCATCGCCGACAGTCTGCGCGGACTCTACCCCTCACTGCTGATATTCTCTGCGGGCGACAACCGCACAGGCAACCCGGCCAACGACATGTTCCGCATATCCTCCTACCCGATGGTAGCCCTGATGAACGAAGTGGGCTTCAACGCTACGGCACTGGGGAACCACGAGTTTGATGTCGGCTCCCTACCGTCGCTGATGAGGTACTCCGCCTTCAGTTATATATGCGCCAATATCTTCCCCCCTGAAGGGTCGGGGCTGCACATCGTCCCCACAAAGGTTTTCGACGTCGATGATCTTAAGGTGGGTGTCATCGGTGTAGTACAGGTGAATACCCAGGGGCGCCCCGACACCCATCCCGACAATGTGAAGGGCATCAGGTTTGCCCTGCCCAAGAACGTCGTGGCACAATATGAGAGTTTCAGCCGCAAGTGCGACGCCACCATCCTGCTATCACATGTCGGCTATCAGGATGATATCGAGATGGCAGAAGCCTATCCTTGGCTCGACCTGATTATCGGCGGTCACACCCACACACAACTGACGGAAGACGAACCCCTGCACAATGGTGTGCTGATTACCCAGAACAAGAACAAGCTGCCCAAGGCTACCCACATCACCCTGACCATCAGAGACGGAGAGGTGACCGACAAAAAGGCTGAATATATAGACGTAAAGTCGTTCCCTGTCAAAAGCAGAATGCTGGAAGTGATGGTTGACTATTTCAACAACAACCCGATGTTTCAGCGCGTGATAGGTTATGCCGAGACACCTTTCAAGACCAGGAATGATTTGAACCAGTTGATGTGTGAGGCGTTCCTCCATGAGGGACAGGCCGACATCAGCATCGTCAACAATGGTAGCGTGCGCATCGACTCCCTGTCGGCAGGCGACATCACCATGCAGGATGTGCTCTCCATGGATCCCTTCTATAACGATGTCATGGAAATGCATCTGACAGGTGAGGATATCCTCAAAGTCCTGACCACCTACAGTCGTGGCTCACTGTATCACCTGCCACGGGTAGCCGGTGTCATCTGTGAGGCAACGATTGACAAGAACGATAAAAATAAAGACAGGCTGAAGAGTATCCGTCTGAAGACCCTCGATGGCAAAGAATTCGACATCAACAAGACTTACAAGGTGGTGACCAGCAGCTATATGCAAAGTCTCTGTAAGTCGTACGTCACCGATCCCGGCCACTCAATGAACATACTGACTTCCACGATGCTCACAAACTATCTGGAAAAACTGAGAGTGATCAGGTGTAAGGATCAGCTATATCTGAAGGTCATAGAGGAATAGCCGACAGCACTTCATCCGTAGCACCTGCCAGACTCTGCACGAACTTCCCTGCCAGCTGACCTTGTTCTTTCAGATAAGCAGCATCGGTAGCGAAGCGGTCCATTTGGGTTTCAAACTCTTCGTAGTTGTTGATCTCGAAACCGCCACTTTTCTTCAGACCCTGTGCCTCCTGGAACTTTTGGTTGTTGGGACCGAAGAATACGGGCACGTCCCAAACAGCAGCCTCCAGCAGATTGTGGATGCCCACGCCAAAGCCTCCGCCTACGTAGGCTACACTGCCATAGTGGTAGATGCTGGAGAGCAGGCCGAAACAGTCGATGATCAGCACGTCAGCCGACTCGAAACTATAACAGTCATACTTCGTATAGCGAACAACCTTGCAACCTTCCAGTTTTTGTTCTATCTGTGCGAGATGGCTCTCATCAATGACATGAGGTGCAATAATCAACTTCCATTTGCCATAGCCAAAGAGTTTGTGCTCAAGAAAATAGCGAATGAAAATATCCTCATCAGGGGGCCACGACGAACCTGCGACAAACACACCTTGCGGTGGCGTATATCCAGCACATGCAGTAATAACCTCATCTTCATCAGGATTGGGGTCATCCGATATGTTGTATTGACAAAAACACTCTACTTCTTTTAACTTCTTCGCTGCCTCCTTGATCTGGAGTACGCGGTCGAAGCGCGTATCACCCACTACCGTCACCTCGTTGATGCCGATCTTTGCCAACAACTCCCTACTCTGCTCGTTCTGCACGAAGAAATGCGTAAAGCAGTTGAGCACACGCCCATACTGGCGACCATACCACTTGAAGAACACCTGATCGGGACGGAAGATACTCGACACACTATATACGGGCACATTCCTGTGCTTCAGGATGTGCAGATAGTTATACCAGAACTCGTACTTGATGAAGAATGCCATCACCGGATGTACCAGACGGAGGAAGCGGATGGCATTGACGGGCGTATCCAGCGGCAGATAGCAGATGATATCGGCACCCTTATAGTCTTTCCTCACTTCATAGCCTGATGGTGAGAAGAATGTAAGCAGGATCTTGTATTCAGGATGCTCCTGGCGCAGACGCTCCATCAGCGGACGCCCCTGCTCAAACTCTCCCAGTGAGGCGGCATGAAACCAAACATACTTAGCCTCGGGGTCCACCTTTTCTTTCAGCACCTGGAAAGCCGCACGCTCACCACGCCACATCTTGCGCACCTTCTCGTTGAAGCAGCTATAGATTGCCACTCCCCAGAGATACACATATATAATCAGGTTATATAACATCAGCCTAACACTTCAATAGCGCGTTTCATTCTGCGGATGGTCTCGTCTTTGCCTAGGAAGGCCGAGATGTCGAACATACCCGGTCCTTTTCCCTCACCTACGAGGGTCAGTCGCCAGGCGTTCATCACGTTGCCGAGCTTATATTCCTTCTGCTCTACCCAGGCATGCACAATCGGCTCCTGGTTCTCGAGTGAGAAGTCGTCGATACCTTCCAGCACACCGATAAGTTCTGTCATCACCTGTGCCGAGTCTTCCTTCCAGCGCTTGTTCACCGTTTTCTCGTCGTAGGCCGTAGGTGCCTCGAAGAAGAACGAGCAGAGCGGCCACAGCTCCTTGACGAAGTTCACACGATCCTTCATCATTGCCGTCACTTGCGTCACGCGCTCCAGCGACTCCTCTGGACAATGCTCCTTCACGATGGGGAAGAACAGCGAGGCAATCTCCTCAGCCGACTTCTTCAGGATATATTCATGGTTAAACCAGATACCTTTGTCGTATGCAAACTTAGCACCGGCCTTCGAGCACTTCGAGATGTCGAACAGCGGCACCAGCTCGTCGAGTGTAAACAACTCCTGTTCCGTGCCCGGGTTCCAGCCCAACAGGGCCAGGAAGTTTATCACAGCCTCAGGGAAGTAGCCGTCCTCGCGATAGCCGCGACTCACCTCGCCCGACTTCGGATCGTGCCATTCCAATGGGAATACGGGGAATCCCAGACGATCGCCGTCACGCTTCGAGAGCTTACCCTTTCCGTCGGGCTTCAGCAACAATGGCAGATGAGCAAACTGGGGCATCGTGTCTTCCCAGCCGAAGGCCTGATACAGTAACACATGCAAGGGGGCCGACGGCAACCACTCCTCACCACGAATCACGTGAGAGATCTCCATCAGGTGGTCGTCAACGATATTCGCCAGGTGATAGGTAGGCAACTGGTCGGCACTCTTGTAGAGCACCTTGTCGTCGAGGATGTCACTCTTCACGCGCACCTCACCACGGATCAGGTCGTTTACCAGCACCTCCTGTCCTGCCTCAATCTTAAAGCGCACCACATACTGCTTACCATCGGCAATCAGTTGCTCCACTTCCTCCCTGGGCAATGTCAGCGAGTTACGCATCTCGCCGCGGGTATAACAGTCGTACTGGAAGTTCTGAACCTCCTGACGCTTCTGCTCCAGTTCCTCCGGGGTGTCAAAGGCGATATAAGCCTTGTCGGCATCCAGAAGCTGCTTCACGTACTGCTTATAGATCTCACGACGCTCACTTTGGCGGTACGGTCCTTTGTCGCCCCCAAAGCTGACGCCCTCATCAAACTGGATTCCCAGCCACTTGAACGACTCGATGATATACTCCTCGGCACCAGGTACAAAACGGTTCGAGTCGGTATCCTCAATGCGGAACACCAAGTCGCCGCCGTGCTGACGGGCAAACAGATAATTATACAGGGCAGTACGCACACCGCCAATATGTAAGGCTCCCGTAGGACTTGGTGCAAAGCGCACCCTCACTCTTCTTTCAGACATTGTTTTCGTTAATTTGCGTGCAAAGATACAAAAAAGTTAAGAGTTGTACGCGTAAAGTTGATAGTTTTTTGTAAATTTGCAGCAAAAATAAGAGAAAATGAGCAGTTTCAACGTAAAAAACGACATGACATGGCGCGATTTCCTGATCCGTCTGGCCATCGTTGCCTGTGCTGTCGCCATCATCGTATGGCTCATGCCCAGAAACAACTACGCCTCTTTCAAGATAGAACTGGGCAAGCCTTGGGCCTATACTGACCTGAGTGCGCCTTTCGACTTCCCCATCTACAAGAGTGACGAAGCGGTGAAGGCCGAGCGCGACAGTCTGATGAATCTCTACGAGCCCTACTTTATTTTTAATAAAGAGGTGTCGGGCAGACAGATCCGCCAGTTCTATAAGGACTACAGCGGGGGCATCCCCGGTTTGAGCAACGACTACCTCAGCATCATCGCCAACCGCCTGAGCAACTTCTACGCCCAGGGCATCATGAACAGTTCGGAATATGCCCGTCTGTGCCAGGACACCACCCGCATGGTGCGCATCGTCAGCGGTAAGGATGCCTCCAGCCGTCAGGTCTCCAAGATGTATTCCGTCGTTACAGCCTACGAGCAGATCTTCAACGACGAGTCGCTCGCCAAACATGCCGACGTGCTGCGTAAGTGCAATCTCAACGACTACATCACCCCCAACCTCACCTACGACCGGGACCGCAGTGAGGCCAGTCTCAACGAACTCCACAACAACATCCCCCTGGCCAGTGGTGTTGTCCAGTTGGGGCAGAAGATCGTTGAACGAGGCGAGATCGTCGATAAGAAGACCTATAACATCCTGCAGTCATACCAGCGCGAAAAACAGCGTCACGAGGAAAACCAGAAGGGTGTGCTCAGCCTCACCATCCTGGGGCAGATCGTGTATGTCTTCATCATGATATCCATTCTGGCCACCTACCTGACACTGTTCCGCAAAGACTACTTCGAGCGCATGCGTTCCACCATCATGCTCTTTTTACTCATCGTATTCTTTGTTGTCATCACCTCCCTGATGGTCAACCATAGCGTACTCCATGTGTATATCCTGCCTTACATCATGGTGCCCATCATCATCCGTGTGTTTATGGACTCGCGCACTGCCTTCATGGCCCATACCGTCATGATCCTCATCTGTGCCATCATCCTGCAACACCCGCTCGAGTTTATCGCCGTCGAACTGGTGGGAGGCCTTGCCGCCATCTACTCGCTCCGCGAGTTGTCGAGCCGTTCCCAGCTGTTCTGGACAGCCGTCATCGTCACCATCGTCTGTGCCCTCACCGACCTCTCTCTCGAATGGATGCAAGCCAGCGAAATCGCGAAAATCAGTTTCAGCAAGACCAACTACCTTGTCATCAACGGTCTGTTGCTCTTCTGCACCTACCCCCTGCTCTATCTCATCGAGAAGACCTTCGGCTACACCTCCAACATCACACTCATCGAACTGTCTGACATGAACAAGACATTGCTCCGCAAGATGAGTGAGGTGGCTCCGGGCACGTTCCAGCACTCCATCCAGGTGGGCAACCTCGCCGCAGAGATAGCCAACAAGATAGGGGGCAAGAGCCAGCTGGTGCGCACAGGTGCCCTCTACCACGACATCGGCAAGATCGTCAACCCCATCTACTTCACCGAGAACCAGTCGGGTGTGAACCCTCATGAGAAGATGGGCTCCATCGACAGTGCTCAGATGATTATCAGTCATGTCACCGAGGGTATCAAACTGGCTGAGAAATACAACCTGCCCAATGTCATCAAGGACTTCATCTCCACCCACCACGGACAGGGCAAGACCAAGTATTTCTATATCCAATATAAGAACGCCCATCCCAAGGACGATATCGACGAACTGCTCTTCACCTACCCCGGTCCTAACCCCTTCACTAAGGAACAGGCCATCCTGATGATGGCCGACACTGTAGAGGCCGCATCGCGCTCACTGCCCGACTATACCGAGAAGAGCATCCGCGAACTGGTCAACAAGCTGATCGACACGCAGGTGGCCGAAGGCTATTTCCGCGAGTGTCCCATCACCTTCCGAGATATCGCTTACGCCAAGACCGTGCTCATCGAGAAACTCAAGACCATCTACCATACCCGTCTCTCATACCCCGAACTCAAGAAGTAGGGAAATCCTGCACAAATCTGCTATAAGTGTGCAGATTATTGCACAAAATTGCACATTTGTGCAGGTTTATGTGCATATTCCGTTAAATATCGTTAACTTTGTGTACGCAAACATAACACTTTGCAACATTTAATCTACCTTTGCAGCCGATTTTAGCAAAAAGATGTTTAAGGATATGAAAAAGATCGCTATTTTGCTCACCAGCGTGATGCTGGGTGCAGCTTCAACCGCCACAGCAGGTGGCATCTTAACCAATACGAATCAGAGCATTGACTTTCTGCGCAACCCAGCGCGTGACGGTGCCATCGGCCTCGACGGTGTGTATTCCAACCCCGCCGGTGTAGCCTTCCTCCCAGAGGGTTTCCACCTCGGTTTCAACTGGCAGTATGCCCACCAGACACGTACCATCACCAGTACCAACCCCGTCTTCGCCCTGGGTCGCAAGAACAACGGTGAAAGCACCAAGATATACGAAGGCGTCGCCGATGCCCCGTTTATCCCCTCGTTGCAGGCAGCCTATAATAAAGGTAACTGGAGCGTGCAGTTCAACTTCTCCGTTCCTGGCGGTGGCGGCAAGTGCGAGTTTGCCGACGGCCTCGGCTCGTTCGAGAGCGTGGTAGGGGGCATCGCCAGTCAGCTGCGTGGTCTCGACCAGATAGCTACCGCCCTGGGACAGACGGCCCCTGGAGTCAGTGGCTACGACATGGACGGCTATATGCAGGGACGTCAGTACTATTTCGGATTCCAGCTTGGAGCCGCTTATAAGATCACGCCCGACCTCTCCGTCTATGGCGGTCTGCGCCTGCTCTACGGCAACGCCACCTATAAGGCCAAGATCAGCAACATCCAGGTGAAGACCGCAGGCGGATATGTCGATTTCGGCAGCTTCCTCCAGTCGGCTACTGCCATGGTCGATGGTGGCATCAGCTATGTCAACTCCTCGCTCGAGCAGGTCAATGCCGGTATGGCCCAGTACGAGGCCGCAGGTGCCACAGCCCTGCCCGAGTACCAGCAGCTTGTCGCCATGAAGGCCCAGCTCGAGGGTTCAGCCGCTCAGCTCGAATCGACCAGCGGCAACCTCAACCAGTTGCAGAAATACTCTGAGGGTGTCAATCTGCTCTGCAACCAGAGTGGTGTAGGTGTGGCCCCCATCATCGGCATCGACTGGCGCGTAGGCCCCTTTAACTTTGCCGCCAAGTACGAGTTCCGCACAGAGATCCACATGACCAACGAATCCACCGTCAACAAGGCCAGTGAGATTCCTGCCGTCAACAAGTTCCGCGATGGTGAGAAGATCGACGAGGACTCGCCTGCACAGTTGGCCTTTGGCGCCATGTGGAACATCACCGACGCCATCCGCCTGAACCTCGGCTACCACCACTTCTACGATAAGAACGCCCGCTGGTACAACAACACCCAGGACCTGCTCGACGGTGGCACCAACGAATACCTGGCAGGTGCCGAGTGGGACATTACCGACAAGTTCACCGTCAGTGCCGGAGGCCAGCTCACCCGCTACCAGCTTACCGATGCCTACATGAACGACATGTCGTTTGTAGTCAACAGCTCCAGCTTCGGCTTCGGCTTCAACTACAAGGCCACCGACCATATCACGCTGAAGGCTGCCTATTTCCAGACCAACTACGACAACTACGACCGCGTCACCTCTCGTGAACCGCTTGTCAGCGACACCTTCACCCGCACCAACCGCGTGCTCGGCCTCGGCTGCGAACTGAGTCTGTAAAACGATTCTTATCCCTATAAATATTAAAAGGCTTGCGATGAACGCAGGCCTTTTTCATCCTTTTTGCGACAGATTTGGGGCCCTTGCCCTGAGTCTGTCGCAATTTCGTTTTGGTGTCGCAACAATTGCGAACGAAATAGTGGAAAATGTTTGGAATGAGCCGAAATCCGTCGTACCTTTGCAATGTCAAAAGGAACAAAACCCCACGACAAACGAGAATAATTAAACATTTAAAAT
>CACXVS010000047.1 GCA_902771155.1 uncultured Prevotellaceae bacterium | reverse complement strand
TCAACTGTTCTCAGAGAGAAGAGTCAACCAAATCCGTATGGGTAGACAAATGTTAAATAACAAGGCCTAAAAAGAGTCAACCGTATTCAGGAAAAGACAACTAATATATAGGACTGCGGCACTGCGGCACAGCGGCATTTGAAATCTGAGAATTACTGAAAAATACCTTACATTACTTTATATTATATATTAAATTATAATTTAATATATAATATAAAATATATCATAAGAATTATGCCCTATACAAATAACTAAAAGCCGCAGTGCCGCAGTGCCGCAGTCTTGGGATTTTTACTTTTTAATTATTAAGTTATGACAGAAGAAATAATCAACAAACAAGCAAAGCTCTCGCCTCACTTTACGTTGGGGGAGCTGACGAAGACGAACGTCAAAGGTATTAGTAATGTGCCGCCTCATGCGGCAGTGTTGAATCTGAAGAACCTCTGCGAGAACTGGCTCGAGGATCTGCGATACAGCTACAACACGCTGTACTGTCTGAAGCCAGGCGAGGATTATGAAACCTCGAAGAATGTGGAGCCGATTGTGATTAACAGCGGTTTCCGCTCCGAGGCGGTGAATAAGGCCATTGGGGGCGTGAAAGGCTCGAACCACCTGACGGGGTGCGCGGTGGATATCCGCGTGACGGGGATTGAGCAGGCGATTCGGTATGCGGCGACGCTCCTTGACATCGCAGATAGCGGTAAAGAGTTCGATGAACTGCTGATCGAGCGCAGCCCGAAGGGCACATTCTGGCTGCATTTCGCTGTACGCCCCAAGGATAACCGAAGGAAAATATTGTTTATCAAGACGTAAATTTGTATGATTTACACTTAAAAAAGTTAAAAAAAAGTTTAGAATTTTTTTGGAAGTTTCAAATATATTATTTATCTTTGCAGCGTCGAGTTATCAAAAGGACTCTTGCGCCAAGGTGCAGAAACTGGAGAGAAAGATGCATTTCTATAGGAAAGTGTTTACGTCCAGCTCATGAGCAAAGCGTACAGTTGCCCCGCTTTTTCTTTAGGATGCCAGCATAATATAACTAACATTAACCGTCTCCGTTGGGGTGGCTGAGGGACAAAAACTAAAGTAAACACCATTATGAATAAAAAGTATTTACTCAGTCTTTTGGCCTGCTTGATGATGGTCTTCGCGCTGGCTAGTTGTGGAAGTGATTCAAAGGATGATCCAGATGTACCACCACCAGCAGTCAATGGTATTACCATTACGAACAACACAAGTACATCGTTCATGCCGCTGCTCATCTATTTCAGAAATGGCGCTGGCGAGGTGCTCAATCAGGAGAATCTTGGCGACCTGTATCCCAATGAGTCTGTCACGGCTCGTATCCCCGGAAGTACCAACAGCTGGTTCCTGCTCACACAGGTTAATGGTATTACCTATTACACCGCCGACCACCTGGTATCTGAGACATCGTTCACGATTCAGCCCAATATGACGTGGTACACAGCTAATTAAAACTCTATTTTTCATGATAGGCTGTAGCTACCGATACTAGCTACAGCCTCTTTTTTTCTTTTCTATTTGCCTATGCACTACAAGATTCTTCTTGCCATAGCCCTGTTTTTCAGCAGCCTGCGCGCCGATGCCGTTCCGGCTTACCCCAAAAAGATACCCATCACGGTCGATGGGCACACCGTCTATATCCAGATGCTTGGTGACGAGTATCACAAACGGGCAGAGACCACCGACGGCTACACCTTATTTAATAATGGTAAGGACTGGTATTTCGCCGAGAAGGATGCCGAGGGTTATCTGAAGGCATCGAAGTTTAAGTTGACGGCTCAGAGAAGTCAGGCCGTGAAGGAATTCCTGAAAGGTATTCCTCAACATCTGGAGCGCGATCAGAAGGAGTCAGGCAGGGCCAGGACTATGAAGGCCAGGCAAGAGGCGCAATCCCGCACCCGTTCTGCCGTGGGCAACCGTAAGGTGCTCATCATTCTCATGCAATATACCGACGTGGCCTTCGTGAAGAGTCTCGACGACTTCGACCACTTGTTTAACATGCCCGGCTACAGCGAGGACGGAGCCGCAGGCAGTGTGTACGACTTCTACACTGATGTGTCATACGGACAGCTGAAGCTTCATAGCGACGTTATCGGACCGTTTACCAGCGCCTACAACCGCGCCCACTATGGCAAGAACAACCGTGAGGGCGACGACCAGGATCCTTACTCCCTCTTCTTCGAGGCGATGGAGTATGCCGCTCAGACGGTCAGCCTGAAGGATTACGACTCCAACGGCGACGGCTATGTGGATAATGTGCACATCGTGTTTGCCGGTCATGGCGAAGAGGCTGGTGCCTCTGCCGAAGCCATCTGGTCCCACGAATGCTCCTTTGGCGAGTACTACGAGTACCAGGGCATGAAGATCGACAGATACTCGTGTGCCCCCGAGCTTAGAGGACGCTCTGGTGAAGGCATCTCCCGAATAGGCCCCCACTGCCACGAGATCGGCCATGCACTGGGAGCCATGGATTTCTACGACACCAACTATGAGGGTGGTGGCAACTATGCAGGCACTGGCGAATGGGACGTCATGGCGTCAGGCTCGTGGAACGAGGACGGCGTGGTGCCCGCCGACTTCAATCCCTATGTGAAGATGTATAACTACGGTTGGGTGCAAATACCGGAAATGCCTGATGGCGAGGTGACCATTCCATCGTCGTCGGCCGACAGTGTGTATTACCGTCTGACGAATACCCCCGACGACTACTATCTCGTCGAGAACCGTACGCAGGACAAGTGGGGTAAAGGCGTGCCCGGCAGCGGCCTGCTCATCTTCCACATCCACCCCAATGTGGCCTCGTCGGGTAATCAGATCAATGCCTCCTTCCCCCAGAAGTGCTATCCCGTGTGCGCCTCGTCCACCTATGCCATGCCCACGAACACCCCCAATTCCTACGGTTCCATCAACAGTGCCGGATGCCCCTTCCCGGGAACGTCGGGTAATACAGCCTTCTCGGCATCCACCAAGCCAGCGGCCTTCACATGGGACGGATCCTACTCCAATGTCAATCTCATGAATATCACCCAGCATAGCGATGGAACCATTTCGCTCATCAATCACTCCTCGTCGTCGGATATGGCTACAGGTCCCATACTCCTTCAGGAGGGCTTCGAGGCTGTGGGCGGAGGTAACTATCAGGTAACGGCGACAACAGGCTCCACCAAATGGCAGCCCTACACGCTTGACGGTTCAAGCATCAAGACCGGTGGCATCACCCCCCATGGTGGCAGCAAATGCCTGAGGTTCGCCCCACAGAAAATCGCCACGGGCGAACAGGAGAGTCATCTGATACTGAAGACGAACATCGGCGAAGTGCCGTCGAGAGCCGTCCTTACCTTCTACTATAGCGCTTATGCCTATCGTCCGGAGGAAAAGATTTTCTACATTACCTATAAGAGCGACGATGTCCAGCAACCCGACACCGCCTTTGTCAGCAGTCCGCTTTCAGGGTGGAACAGTTTCATGCTCGATCTCCCCGTTGCCACCACCTACGAGATTAACATTTGCGGAAGAGGCGTCTTTGGCCAGTCCATCAGTCTCGACGATATCGAGGTGAGGCAGATAGAATCGTCGGGCGACGACACTGCAATCGAGAGGGTGCCCACCTGCAAGGATTCAGATCGCCCCATGGAGTTCTACGACCTCTTTGGCAGGAAGCGGCCCCAATTGCAGAAAGGCCTTAATATTGTTAGGAAGAAAGGAAAGACCGAGAAAGTCTTTTTGAAGTAAACAGAAGATTCCGATATATTTTTGTATTTTTGCAAGCAGAATCGCTAAAACAAATAGGAAAATGAATGTTAAGGGAATTTTGGAGAAGTGGACCAGTGTTAGTCTGGTGCTTAGAATTATTGTAGGTTTGGTGATAGGTGCTGTTCTGGGGATTGCCGTGCCGCAGTGGACGGGCATTGCCATCCTGGGGCGTGTGTTTGTTAGTGCTTTGAAGGCGATAGCGCCGGTGTTGGTGGCCGTGTTGGTAGCTTCGTCGATAGCGAAGGCTGGTGGAGGCTTGGGTCCGAGGTTCAGAACGGTGATTTCCCGTTATATGCTCAGTACGTTTATTGCTGCTATCCTGGCAGTTGTAGGTAGTTTCCTGTTTCCAGTGACGCTTGATCTGACGGATGCAGCTGAAGGGAGTGCTCCAGGATCTTTGGCTGACGTGTTCACCGTTTTGCTGACCAGCATCGTGGAGAATCCTGTGAGTGCTGTGGCTAATGCAAACTATATAGGTATCCTATTCTGGTCGATAATCATAGGCATAGCCTTGAAGCTGAAAGCCAGTGAGAAGACTATCAGTGTGGTTCACGACTTCTCCGAGGTTATTACCCTGTCCGTAAAATGGGTCATTCAGTTTGCCCCGTTTGGAATTCTGGGACTGGTGTTCTCGTCAGTATCGGAAAGTGGCGTTGAGGTCTTTGTGTCCTATGGTCATCTGCTGTTGTTGCTCGTCGGCTGTATGCTGGCAAACACCTTGATCTCCAATCCGTTCATCTCCTTCCTGATGCTGAAGAAGAATCCCTATCCGCTTTTGTTCACCTGTCTGAAGGAGAGCGGACTGAATGCCTTCTTTACTCGTTCGTCGGCAGCCAATATTCCTATTAATATGGCACTTTGCAAAAAGCTTGGTCTCGATGAGGAGTTCTATTCTGTCAGCATTCCCCTTGGAGCTACGATTAATATGGATGGTGCGGCAGTGACGATTACAGTGATGACTCTGGCCGTCACTCATACGATGGGCATCGAAGTGACCTTTGGCGCCGCCCTTTTCCTCTGTGTGATTGCTGCCTTGGGAGCCTGCGGCACATCGGGTGTGGCTGGCGGCTCGTTGCTGCTTATCCCGATGGCTTGTTCGTTCTTTGGCGTCAGTAATGACATTGCCATGCAGGCAGTCGCTGTCGGCTTTATCATTGGCGTAGTACAGGATTCCGTGGAAACGGCGCTCAACTCCAGTGGCGATGTGTTCTTCACCGCCACTGCCGAGTACTATGAGAGGATGAAACGCGAAAGGGCGTGAATCTGTTCCCGTAGGAACAATATTACACGCCCTTTTGTTTATGATGTAGTTCTGGCTACCTTACTGTTTGTCTAATTCTGCAAGATTCTCGGCGATCATCTCGTCGGTGACGGTGTAGTTCTGGAGGTCGCCCTTGATGTAAGCCTCGTAGCTGGGCATGTCGATGAGACCGTGACCAGAGAGGTTGAAGAGGATGACCTTTTCCTCGCCCGTCTCCTTGCACTTAAGAGCCTCGCGGATGGTGGCTGCGATGGCGTGGGTGCTCTCAGGGGCGGGGATGATGCCCTCGGTGCGGGCAAACAGCATGCCGGCCTCGAAGGTCTCGAGCTGGGGGATATCGACACCGTGCATCAGACCGTCTTTGATGAGCTGGGAGATAATCATGCCGGCGCCGTGGTAGCGCAGACCGCCTGCGTGGATGTTGGATGGCTTGAAGTTGTGGCCCAGGGTGTACATCGGCAGCAGTGGGGTGTAGCCGGCCTCGTCGCCAAAGTCGTAGCGGAACTGGCCGCGCGTGAGTTTAGGACAGCTGTCGGGCTCGGCAGCGATGAACTCGGTGTGGCGCTCGCCGCTCAGGTTGTGGCGCATGAAGGGGAAGGAGATGCCACCGAAGTTGGAACCTCCACCAAAGCAGCCGATCACGATGTCGGGATACTCGCCTGCCATCTGCATCTGCTTCTCGGCCTCGAGACCGATGATGGTCTGGTGAAGACCTACATGGTTGAGCACGGAGCCCAGCGTGTACTTACAGTTGGGCGTGGTGGTGGCCAGTTCGACAGCCTCGGAGATGGCGGTGCCGAGCGATCCGCTGTGGGTGGGATCCTTGGTGAGGATGTCCTTACCGGCACGGGTGGACATAGAGGGGGAGCCTTCGACAACGGCACCGAAGGTGCGCATGATCGACGAGCGGTAGGGCTTCTGCTGCATGGTGATCTTCACCTGATAGACGGCACAGTCGAGGCCGTAGATCTTGGCGGCATAGCTGAGGGCTGCGCCCCACTGGCCTGCGCCGGTCTCGGTGGTGACATTGGTGGTGCCTTCCTGCTTGGCATAGTAGCACTGGGGCAGGGCGGAGTTGATCTTATGCGAGCCCAGGGGGTTAGTGCTCTCGTTCTTGAAATAGATATGTGCGGGGGTGCCGAGGGCCTCTTCGAGGGCGTAGGCACGAACCAGCGGGGTGGAACGGTAGTACTTATACTTCTCAAGCACATCCTCGGGGATGTCGATCCATCGATGCTCTGTATCCAGTTCCTGCACACAGCACTCGCGGGGGAAGATGTGTGCCAGGTCGTCGACACCCAACGGCTGCTTCGTAGCTGGGTGGATGGGCGGCATGGGTTTGTTGGGCATGTCAGCCTGAATGTTGTACCACTGTGTTGGAATCTCACTCTCTTGGAGGATGAATTTTTTCTGTTTAGCCATAATAAAAAAAGTTTAGGATTGGTAATATCCGTGTGCAAAGGTAACAAAATTAATTGGAAACTGAAAATTGAAAATTGAAAAATTTGTTGCCGCCATTGAAAATGTGTAACTTTGCAGCCGATTATGTGGATTATTGCAACAATATTAGTTTATTTTGCAGTCTTGTTTGGTATCAGCAGGCTGACGGGCAGGCAGGCGAACAACGACACCTTCTTCCGTGCCAACCGCAGGTCGCCCTGGTATATGGTGGCTTTCGGTATGGTGGGTGCCTCTATCTCGGGGGTGACGTTTGTGAGTGTGCCTGGGATGGTGACCATCATCGATATGACTTACATGCAGACGTGTCTGGGTTTTATACTGGGCTATGTCCTTGTGGCCTTCCTGTTGCTGCCCCTTTATTACAGGCTGAATCTGACGACGATCTACTCTTATCTGGGACAGCGGCTGGGGCCGAGGTCGTATAAGACGGGGGCCTTGTTCTTCCTGTTGTCGAAGCTGACGGGTGCAGTGGTGCGCTTTTACGTGGTGTGCATGATTCTGCAGCGGTTTGTATTCGACGCAATGGGGGTGCCCTTTGCCGTGACGGTGACAGGCATGGTGGCGCTCATCTGGCTCTACACACGCAAGGGTGGCATTAAGACACTGGTGTGGACGGATACGTTTCAGACGGTTTGCCTGTTCGGCGCGCTCCTCCTTATTATATATAAGGTGGTAGGGCAGTTGGGAATGACGCTGCCTGAGGCCATACAGGCCATTGCTGCCGACACCCACAGCCGGATGTTCGTGGTGGACGACTGGGTGTCGAAGCAGAACTTCTGGAAACAGTTCCTGAGTGGTGTGTTTATCGTGATTGTGATGACAGGACTGGATCAGGACATGATGCAGAAGAACCTGACGTGCAAGTCGCTGCGTGATGCCCAGAAGGACATGTGCACCTATGGGGTGGCCTTTGTGCCTGCCAATCTGCTGTTTCTGTCGCTGGGAGTGCTGCTGGTGCTGCTGGCTCAGGCTCAGGGACTGCCGGTAGCTACGGGCGACGCCCTGTTGCCCGACTTTGTGGCGCAGAGTGGCTTCTCGGTCGTGATTCCCTTTACCATCGGATTGGTGGCGGCCTCGTTCTCGAGTGCCGACTCTGCCCTGACCTCGCTGACCACAAGCTATTGTGTGGATATTCAGGGGAGGGCAGGCGACGAGAAACTCAGGAAACGGGTGCATCTGGTCATCTGTGGGCTGTTTGTGGTGATGATCCTGTTGTTCAGAATGCTGAACTCTACGAGTGTGATTGATGCCATCTACGTGCTGTGCGGCTATACTTACGGTCCGCTGCTGGGGCTCTTTGCCTTTGGCATACTGACCCGAAGGATGCCCAGAGACAAGGTGGTGCCCTATATCTGCATAGCCTCACCACTGGTGTGCTATGCCATTGACGAACTGACCTGTCGTATGACGGGTTACAAGTTGGGTTACGAATTGCTGATGCTGAACGGACTGCTTACGCTGACGGCTTTGACTGTAAGTTCTCGAGGTATTCCTTCGGCTGAACCCCGAAATGTTTCTTGAAACAGGTGGAGAAGTAGCGGGGATCCTTGAAACCGACACGATAGGCCAGGTCGCTGACACGGATATCGGGACTCTGTTCGGCTATACGGCTGGCTTCCTTCATGCGGATGTCACGAATGAAGCTCGACACGTTGAGGCCTGTGATGGAGCGCAACTTATTATATAAGGTGGAGGTGCTGGTGCCCATGTCGGAGGCCAGGGCATCGCGATCGTAGCTCTCGTCTTCGAGATGTGAATAGACCATATCCAAGGCGCGGCTGAGGAATTCCTCGTCGGGCGAGGGGGCTTTCTCCTTCTTCTGCATGGTCTCAGCCATCGTCTTCTTACTGTAATCGCGCTGAATGCGCTTGCGGTTTTCAATGATGTTGCCGATGCGCAGTTTCAGGTCGCTCAGACGGAATGGTTTCTTAAGATACTCGTCGGCACCTGCGCGCAGACCTTCTTCGATATCGTCTTCTTGTGCCTTGGCAGTAAGCAGGATAATGGGGAGGTGGTCGTAGTTCTCGTCGCTCTTGATGGCTTTCGTCAGTTCGTAGCCGTTCATCTCGGGCATCATCACGTCGGAGATAATCAGGTCGAGCTCTTTCTCGTGGATGATCTTCAATGCCTCGGCGCCGTTGCCGGCTACATAGACGTGGTAATAGGGCTTGAGCAGCTGTTTCATCAGCATGAGCAGCTCCACATTATCTTCCACGATGAGCAACTTGTAGATGTCCTCGTCGGCGGGTACCTCTCTATCAGGCTCTTCGTTCGCATCAGGCACCTGGGCGTTGAAGTCGATAATGGCGTTCTTGGGGATGTTGAGGTCGATGACATGCTGCTCGTCAATCTGTTCAGGCAGAAAGGCCTCCTTGCTGATGGGCAGGGTGACGAAGAAAGTGGTGCCTTTGCCCACCTCGCTCTTGCACTCGATGGTGCCTCCATGCAGATAAACCAGATCGCGGGTAAGGGAGAGCCCCAGTCCGGTACCGAACGTCTTGTACTGACGGTAGTCGCCGTCCTGGAAGCGCTGGAACAGGTGTTTCATCTTCTCCTTGGAGATGCCTTCGCCAGTGTCGCTCACCTCGATACGGATTTGGTCGTAGGTCTTGTTGGTAACAGCCTTGAGGCTTACCTCGCCACCTTCCTCAGAGTATTTAGCGGCATTCGAGAGGAGGTTGTAGATGATTTTGTCGAGTTTGTCGGTATCAATCCATCCCATCATGCTTTCAGGCACGCACTGGATGGTGAACTTCTGTCTTTTCTTGGCAATCAGGGGCTCGAGGCATTCTGCCGTCTCATGGATATATCGCATCACATCGCCCTGTGCCACGAGTAATTTCAAGCTACCGGCCTCCGACTTGCTGGTCTCCAGAATCTGTTGCAGAAGGCGCACCATACGCTGGATGTTGAGTTGCATCATGTCGTAGTCGCGCAGGTACTTGGGCGCTTCTCCCCTGAGCTTGTCAACAGAGGCAGAGATCACGGTAAGAGGCGTGAGCAGTTCGTGGGTGATGTTGGTGAAGATGGAACTCATCTGAAGACGGCGGCGCAATCTCATACTGCGTAGGTACAGATTTCTGCCTACGAAGAAGATAATGGCTACGATGGCCAGTATCAAAAAGGATAATAGCAGTATGCGCGTACTCATTTTATGGCCGTTTAATTCACTGCAAAAATAAATAAAATATCTGATAATGACTCTTTTTATGCGGAAAATCTTAGTTTTAGGGGCTGAAAATGTTTAAAATCCGTTATTTTAGGTTGAAAATTCGACAAATCACGCATTTTAAACATCAAAAAACGCAGGTTGAACATCAATTTAAAAATCTAGTCGTATCTTTGCACCAGAAAAAGATTTTAATGGTTAAGGTTTATGGTTGATTAATTTAGTTTTTTAAGTAATTCATGGAAAAGGCTCGTTGTGAAACGAGCCTTTTCTCTTTTTGTCATGTTCATGATTATCTGTTCAATAGGAACCTCTCTGCCTCGATGGCCGCCTGACACCCTGAACCTGCTGCCGAGATAGCCTGACGATAGACGGGGTCGGCACAGTCGCCGGCTACGAACACGCCGGGGATCTTGGTTCTGGGTGTTCCATCAATCTTCTTCAGATATCCCACCTCGTCCATATCCAGCCAATCCTTGAAGATGTCGGTATTGGGCTTATGACCAATGGCAAGGAAGAATCCGTCGATGGCAATATCAACCAGTTCTTCGTCGGGCTCACCCTTGCGCTTGACGAGGTGAGCACCTTCTACGCCATTCTCACCGAAGAGGCCGATAGTGTTGTGCTCGAAGAGGATCTCAATGTTCTCCTGATCCTTTACACGCTGTTGCATCACCTGTGAGGCACGGAGGAAGGGCTTGCGGACGATGAGATACACCTTCTTGGCCAATCCAGCCAGGTAGAGGGCATCTTCACAGGCCGTATCCCCACCACCAACCACGGCTACCGTCTTCTTGCGATAGAAGAAGCCGTCGCAGGTGGCACAGGCAGAAACACCCTGTCCGTTGTATTTGCGCTCGTCGTCGAGGCCCAGATACTTGGCAGAGGCGCCTGTGGCAATGATCACGGTGTCGGCCTCGATCTCTGTGCCGTCATCGGCCGTGCAGACATAGGGAGCCTTCGAGAAATCAACCTTCTCGATGGTGCCCATACGGATGTCTGTGCCAAAACGCTGGGCCTGCTCCATCAGGTCCATCATCATCTGATTGCCGTCAACACCTTGCGGGTAACCGGGGAAATTCTCAACCTCGGTGGTTTGGGTTAACTGGCCGCCAGGCTGCATGCCGCTATACTCAATGGGGTGCAGGTTGGCACGACTGGCGTAGATGGCAGCTGTATAACCTGCAGGTCCGCTGCCGATAATCAAACATTTGGTCTTTTCCATGATAGCTTCAATTCTTCAATTTTACAATTCTTCAATTTTAATTAAAGAAGTTGTTCTATCTGCTTGGCGATGTTGTCGATACTCTCAGTAGGCTCGAAACGGGCCACTACCTGACCTTTCTTATTAATCAGGAATTTGGTGAAGTTCCACTTGATGTCGGGTTTCTGCTTGTAGTCGGGATCGGCCTTCGACAGCATATCCTCAAGGATGGCGGTCAGTTCGTGGTCGGGATTCCAGCCAGCGAAGCCTTTCTGCTCCTGAAGGAACTTGTAGAGAGGGTCGGCATCGTCACCATTGACCTTGATCTTCTTGAAACGGGGGAATTCTGTGCCGAAATTCAGCTTACAGAACTCATGGATGCTCTCGTCGGTGCCAGGTGCCTGCTGACCGAACTGGTTACAGGGGAAGTCGAGAATCTCAAATCCCTGAGCGTGGTACTTCTTGTAGAGTGCCTCCAGCTCGTCGTATTGAGGGGTAAATCCACACTTGGTTGCTGTATTGACAATCAGCAACACCTCATTGGCGTATTCCTTCAGGGAAACGTCCTTGCCTTTTCTGTCCTTGACAGTGAAATCGTAAACGGTTTTCATTTTTTATTGATAAACAGACTTGTTAAGTTCTTGGGCACAAAGATAGTGAAAATCGAACGAACAACCAAATTTATCTTTGAGTTTTTTACATAAAAAATGCGCTCATGGCATATGCAACTACCATGAACGCAATTTTTTAATTCTTTCTCGAAGGATTATATCTTACTTCTTCGCAGCCTTGACTTTCAGTCGAGCCTGCTTACGCTCGATAAACTGAAAGCAGGCTTTCGTTTATTCTTACTTCTTCGCAGCCTTACCGTAGCGGCTCATGAACTTATCGACACGTCCTGCAGTGTCAACGAGCTTGCTCTTACCAGTATAGAACGGGTGAGAGGTGCTAGAGATTTCGACTTTTACCACTGGGTAAGTTTCGCCTTCGAATTCTACTGTGTCGTTAGTCTTTGCTGTAGACTTCGTAAGGAACATATCGCCGTTGGACATATCTCTGAATACGACGGGGCGATAGTTTTCTGGATGAATACCTTTTTTCATTTTGAGTTTTAATATTAATGTTAAAAATATGATTCTACACTTTTGGGCTGCAAAGGTACGAATAATTTTTGAATCTACAAACTTTTTCCCACTTTTTCTTTGTCGAATACGAATAATTAGCTATATTTGCAAGCAGAATTCAAATACCTAAGACGATGACTATTATTGGAATTGCCGGTGGATCCGGCTCAGGAAAGACCACAGTGGTGAAGCAGATTGTCAAGGCGTTGCCCCCTCGTTGTGCAGCAGTGGTGCCCCTCGACTCGTATTATAACGATACGACAGAACTGACACCCGAGGAGCGTAAGCAGATCAATTTCGACCACCCCGACGCTTTCGACTGGAAACTGCTGACCGAGCAAATCAAGAAGCTGAAGAACGGTGAGGCCATCGAACAGCCTACCTATTCTTATATAGAAAGCAATCGCCTGAAAGAGACGGTCCACGTGGAGCCAAAGCCAGTGATCATTATCGAGGGTATTATGGCACTCCATTATAAGAAACTGCGTGATATGATGGATCTGAAGATCTTCGTGGATACCGACTCTGACGTCAGACTAATGCGTAATATCCGTCGTGATGTGGTGGAGCGTGGACGTACCGTGGATATGGTACTTGAGCATTACGAGACGGCAGTAAAGCCTATGCACGAGCAATTTATCGAACCCACCAAGAAGTTCGCCGATCTTATTATCCCATCAGGTGGAGACAATAGGACCGGCATCCATATTCTCAAGACTTATATCGAGGGAATCGTTACTGGGGTGTAGAGGTGTCGTCGGACTCTGACACGGGCAACTCCTTCACTGAGGTTGTCTCTTCGGCAACCTCTTCTACGATAGGCTCCTCAATCACCTCCTCTGCCATGGGAATCTCCTGAGCCTGACGGACTTTGCGCTTATCGGAGTAGAACTTCAGGGAGTTGATCATCTCTGTGACGCCGTAGAGAAGAGAGCACCAGCCCAGTACAAGCATCGCCATACTGGCAGGGGCCATAGGCTTGATGATGACATAAAGGCCGATGAGCAGGATGACTGACGGGAAAATCCAGTAGCCAAAGCCTATCTTCCCGTATTTCCTGGCATTCACAAGGTTCATATACTGGTTGATGGCACCCAGAACCAGAATGCCTCCAATAATATACATCAAGGCGGTGATAAAGACGTTGGGCGTCAGTGCCAACAGGAATCCCAAGATGATGCTACCTACACCAACAATCGGGAATGTAGGTTTCTCACCTGCCACCACATGGCCTTCGGCATCGGTAATCTTGTATTCTGACACGTGCTTCTTGGCATTTAGATAGACAACCAGCGAGATAATGCCCGACAATAGGAACAGAATGCCGATGGCAACGGTAATCCATGTAACGGTGTTATCGGGGAACTTAATCAGTAGAATACCGATGGCAATGGCACAGATGGCGCGGAAAATAGAACTCTGTAATATCTTCATTTTAATAAATGGCCTTTGTTTAACGATGCAAAAATAATAAAATATGACGTAAATACCAAATAATTATGTATTTTTGCACAAAATTTAAAGATAATGACAACTTTATACTTAGTCAGGCATGGGGAAACGATAGATAATGTCCGTCAGATCATGCAGGGACAGACTCAGGGAGAACTTACAGAACAGGGCATCCGGCAGGCACAGCAGGTGTGTGAGGATTTCCGCCTTCAATCCCTCGATGCTGTCATTGCCAGCGACCTGAAGCGCTCTGTAGATACGGCGAGGATCATTGCCGAGCCCCATCATATCGAAGTTGTTACCACACCACTGCTCAGAGAGCGTGACTGGGGTGGGTTTACGGGCCGTTATATACCCAGTCTGAAGGGTGAGGTGTGGCCAGACGACATAGAGTCATTAGAAAACCTTCTTTCCAGGGCTGGCGAATTCATCGCTTATGTCAGGGAGACATACCCAGGAAAGAAGGTGCTGGCTGTAGGCCATGGAATCATGAACAAGGCCATCCAGGCAGTATATTATGAACAATCAATGAGCGAAGTGCGTCGTATGATGAATGCTGAGGTCAGGGTGCTGGAACTGTGACTTAACGGCGTCCGCCATGTCCGTGTGAGCCTCCACTACTGTGAGAACCGCCATGGCTTCCACCACCATGAGAGAATCCACCACGAGAACCACTGCTGTGAGAAACGCTGCCACGGGAACCGCTGAACGAACCTCCACTGCGTGAACTACCATGAGAGATGCCACTGCTGTGAGAAACGCTGCCACGAGAGCCACCACTGAACGAACCTCCACTGCGTGAACCTCCATGAGAGATGCCACTGCTGTGAGACGTGCTGCTATTGCGAGAGCCTCCCATGTTTACCACACGGCCTCTGTCAGTGACACGGTTCTGGTTGCCCATACGAGACTGAGGTGTTGACTGTAGGCTTGAGTTACCACGATGGTTGCCCATGCTGCCACCATTATTATGTCCGTCTCTGCGACCATTGAAGTTTCCATTGCCATTGTTACGATGATCCCTCTGACGATTGTCGCGATTATCGAAATTCCTATTGTCACGACGTCCATCATGATGGCCAGTCACTCTGGTAGAGCTGTTGCGAGGTCCACGGAAGTCACCACGGTCCCAGCGATCATGCATACCTACATGATGATCATGGTGTCTGCGATAGTGGTTGCTGTGTCCATGGTAGTACCCATGACCTCCATGACGGTGCCAGGCGTGAGCACCACGATAGGTGGCATAGAAGTGGGGACGCCCGAAGTAGAAGTAGTCACGATGCGGGTAGCGCAGGTAGATGCCGAAGTGCCAGTAACCAGCCTCCCAGTAGAGTGGGCGATAGAAATAGCTGGCGGCTACAAAGGCATTCCACTGCCAGTCGAAAAGAATATAGCTCAAGTCGAGGTTACGACGCTCCCAGTAGGTGCCAAACACGTCTGCACGTCCTGTAACACCCATCAGATAGTCGAGATTGATCTCGTAGGCTGCCTCGTACTGCTCGTCAGTCAGATTCAGCTCGTAAGCCATCTTGTCGGTCAGGAACAGGGCCTCATTGCGAGCCTGCTCATAGCTCATGGCGTTGGCAGTAGTTCCAACTACCATCATCATCAGTGCGAAAAACAACTTCTTCATAATCGTATCGTTTTAAACTGTTAGACATTCTTTGTTTGTTTCACGCTGCAAAGATAGAACAAAATAGAGGGATATAAAAAGGATTTCCCCTAAACACCTTGGGGGAAATCCCTATTTATCAATCTTAGTTGCTTAAAACCTTGGTTTTTAATACTTCTCGAGAGTCCAGGTCTGGCTCTCTTTGCTCAGCACCAGATGGTCGTTGTCGAGGGTTACAATCTTCAGTCGGATGTTGTTGAAAGGCTTGAAACCAAAGATGTTTTCGACGTTGATGGTGTCGGATGCCTCACCTTTGGCAGAGTAGCACTGGATAAACAGACTATCACCGATGTGCTGGAAATTACCGTAGGTCTGACCTTTCGCCAGATCGATAACAGCAGTGTTGCGAAACAAGGTGACGGTACCAGAGAAACTGATAAAACTTGTATCAGAGCCTTTCATGCGCCATTGTCCCAACAGGTCGCCAGCCTCTCGTCCCTCCTGACAAGAGAAGAGTAGGAGGGTAAAAAGGTAAAATGGTATAAATTTAAAGTATCTTGCCATGATAACCGATTTTGAAGTCAAATGTAGAGCAATCTCCGAAAATGTTTCCCTTGTCGAAGGCGTAGGCCGCACTGAACTGCCAGGGACCTATGTGGTAGATGCCTTGTAACAGTGCATCGAAAGAGTGGTGCTTGGAGGCTAAGGGCACATCATACGTACCCCAGCCCTCACGGTAGGAACCCTTCACAAGATAGGAGATGTGGTCTGTAATCTCACCGTTAACACCCAGATTCCATGCTTTTACACGGTTGTCGGTGAACGTAGAGAATCCGTCTTGATTATAGATGGGAGAGGTGATCAGTGGATTACCTGGGGTCATGCCGTAATGTGTGTAACTGCGGTAGAAAGAGTGATTATAATAATCGTCCTTACCCGTCACGAGGTCTGTAATCTGATCACGGATGGGCTTCGGGTAGTCTCCTCTGTCCCAATGCAAAGGTCCTGACTGGTTGGTGCTCTGGAAATATTCTGCCACGACACCACGTACATATTGTCTGCCAGCAGCCTTGTTGTGGTACTCCAGTCCCCAAAGACCGTCCCAGCCGTTACCCTTACGGATACCTGAGCCGTCTTCGAAGATATTGTCCAGATAAGCCTGTACCTGATGGTCCTTATTGATGTTCCAGCCTATCTGAACTGTCATCGAACCGATATGGTTACCCCACACCCAGTCTTCCATGGCATCGTTCTCGAAATATTGGCTGTCGCCTCCTGGCAGAATCACCTTCCAGAATGATTTCAGGTCCAATGATTTCTTATTGCCCACCACTTTTCCATCCACATATCTGAACTTTTCGCCACCAAACTGCACCACATGTTCAATGCCAATGGTGACAAAGAGGGGCTTTTCAGGATTACTGCGCAGGTACAGGTGTTTCTGGTGATACCAGATGCCCTTGGCATAGGTCCTGTTTATCTCGTTGTCATTAAATTGATCCTCGCGGTAGGCGTTATCCATGAATTTGCCATAGCCGAAGTCGAAATTCACCTGAAGCCAGTCTTTTGTGTAAGGTACTGTCCAGAAATCGTTGGTGCCAAAGTGTACCTGTGGGATGGGTTTGGCATTCGTACCCTTGGCAAATGAACCTGTAGAGAGCAGATTATCACGGATCACTTGTTTCTCCTCCCGACTACCAGCCTCCAGGAAGAATCCCTTCCATTTCAGGTTCAGGTAGCACTGCTGGAGATACATCTTATGGTCGGCATGTACGGAGCCGATGGCATCGACAGCCCCAGAGAGTGTCAGGTCTTGATTGAACGAGTGCTCCAGATTGACGGCTCCACGCAGATAAGCCGTGTTAGGACGAGTTGCCAGCACGTGGTGGCGGTTCTCTGTCAGCAGTGATGCCGTATAGTCGCCTGAGCCCACTGCTGTCTCTGCCGTCAGATCGAATGTGATTCGTGTTGCCAGGGAGTCTTGTGCGTCGATGTGAGCACTGCACAAGAGAGAGGCTACAAAGATTATAATGTTCAGATATCTCATGGGGAGACTTATTAGAATATCCTTCCTGAAACGATATTGGCAAAAGTGTACCACAGAATTTTGATATCCATCCACAGCGACTGGTGTTCTAGATAGTACAGATCCATCTCCAGTCGTCTCAGCATCTTCTCCATGGTGTCGGTATAGCCATTATGCAGGGTGGCATAGCTGGTTACGCCTGGTCTGAGCACGTAGAGCTGTTCGTAACGTGGATCGTGCTCCATAATCTGGTCGATGAAGAATTTGCGCTCTGGTCTTGGACCGATAAAGGCCATATCGCCCTTCACTACGTTCCATAGCTGGGGAAGTTCATCCAGATGGTGGTTTCTCAGGAATTTGCCAACACGGGTGATTCTCTGGTCGTTCTCATGCTGGTACAACAGCGGACCCTCTTTCTCGGCATCCACCTCCATACTGCGGAACTTGTAGATGTTGAAAGGTTTGCCATGTCGGCCTATGCGTTCTTGACTGAAGAAAGCCGGACCGCCATCTTCCAGTTTGATGGCGACAAAGCAAATACCGATGAGGGGGGAGAATATGATGATAGAAAAAACAGCTACCAAAAGGTCTATCGCCCTTTTGATGCTATTCTGAATGTGGCCCATCCCTGCAGATTGGACCTTCTCTTTGGGGGTAGTCATGTATCGATAAGCCGTTTTTTCTTTCCTAAACGTAGAAAAATGGTTATTATTGTGTGTTATGGCATTAATTTCTTCTCTAAATATCGCTTGCTGTCCATTTTCCTTTTCTGAACCTTAATATAATAGGTGGGAAGGAAGAGGAACAAGAAATACAAATATGCCTTTATTCTCGAAAAACCCAGCACTTTCTCATAAACCCTGATGTTGTATTTTACCAACGACAACTTATTACTGGAAACAGATTTCCTGCGATTCCGGTAGTAGGCGAGGGGATACTCAATGGCATAGGCCATCCTGCACTTCTTGATGATGGTGAGGAAGAGTCCCCAGTCCTGGCGCTTACGAAGGTCGGGCATCATGAACTTCTGCCCTAACTTCTGGATATCGTACATTGCTGTCGAACACCCGATCTTGTTGTCGCGCTTCAGCATCTGGAACGAAATCCTTGGCGGTGCCAGGTTAATACCCGTCTCTTTGTCGTTGTCGTCGCAGATGATGTAAGACGAGCACACTAGGGCACAGTCTCTGGCCAGCATCAGGGCCAACTGCTTCTCCAGTTTATCGGGAAACCAGCGGTCGTCGCTGTCGCAGAAGGCGATATACCTTCCCTGGGCGCGCTCGATAGCCTCGTTTCTGGCAAAGCCGGGACCGTGGTTCTTCTCGAGGAACTTCACCTTCACGCGCTCATCCTTGGCAGCATAGTACTTCAAGGTGCTGATAGTCTGAGGGTCTGTGGAGCCGTCGTCAGAGATAATCAACTCTAGATTTGAGTAGGTTTGAGCCAATATGCTATCAATGCTGCTCGATAAGAATCGGCCCGCATTGAACGTTGGCATGATGACTGAAACTAAATCCTGACTCATAACTTATTCTCAAACCCTGAAAAATTCAGGGTGCAAAGGTACGATATTTATTTCAGATATACGCACCTTTTGTTTTTTTTTTGTACTTTTGCACCAAAAATCAAGCGAAATGAATAAATTAGAGGCTTTTGTCTATCAGCGCGTCAAGAATAATTATCTGCTGAAAGATGCCGTCCGTAACATCTATCAGGCTTTCTATGACCTGTTGCCCAACTATGAGTCGCGATTCCTTCACGAACCCATTGTCTTGGAGGATAGTTTCTTCGGATTCCACGACGTGAAGCCCTTCAGTGACGATAACCGCCGGCTTCTGGCCTGTCGTCTCTCCATCCCCCTCCGCATGCCGACGAAGGACGATGCCTTGGAGGTGGGCTACTATACTGGTGAGAACTACGCCAAGTGGCACTCACTGGACTATACCCGTGCCTGGAACTATCACAAGGGTTGCCGTCTGCAGTGGGTCGATGATTCACACCTTATTTATAATACGTGCGAGGGAGAAAAGCTGAATGCCACTATCTGTGATGTCGCTACAGGCAATAAACGCCTCCTCGGATGGCCTATCGACAGTGTGAGTGGCGATGGGCTTTGGGCCACTTCTTTCAGTTATGGGCGCTTAGAGAAACTGATGCCGGGCTATGGCTACGCCGTTAGCGACGATGAGGCCTTTCTCGATCAGTATGCCCCTGCCTCTACAGGCCTCTATCTTGTTGACCTCTCGAAGAATGAGCGCCAGATGCTTGTCAGTCTTGAACAGCTTACAGCCCTGCAACCTGAGCCTTCGATGGCTGATACCTTCCATTTCGTCACCCATACGGAGTTCTCGCCCTGCGGGCACTATGTGGCTTTCCTTCATCGCTGGTATAAGGGTACGTTCAAGCACACCCGTCTTGTTGTGCTCGATCTCGAGACTCGTGAGATGTATGTATCGCCCACTACGGGCATGGTGTCTCATTACATCTGGAATGCCCAGGGGGGCATCGTGGCCTATTGTCGTATGGAGGACATCGACTCCCACGTCTTCTTCTCCGACCCCACCATGCGCCAATGGAAACGATGTGGCTACCCGCAACTTAACTCCGATGGTCATCATCACTTTATTGACAATGATACCTTTGTCGTGGATACATATCCCGACAAATACCGTCATATCAAGTTGTGGAAGGTCAATATCAAGACCGACGAAGTGTCATTGTTGGCAGATGCGAAGAGTCTGAAGCAATTTGTGAATCCCGATATCGACCATAACTGGAAGTGCGACATGCACCCCCGTGTCAGTGCCGATGGCACCCTGGTATCATTCGATTCCACCCATACAGGTCGTCGTAGTCTCTGTGTGATGCGGATTCAATAGAAAGTATCGATGATATATTGGAGGGCTTTCTCGTTGAGGGAGCAGTAATAGCCGAGTTTCATGCGACCCGTGGAGGCGTGTTCTGCGTCGCTCACGATGAGGGTGGGTTCGTATATCACCTTCAGTCCTGCCTTTTTGCACTGTTCTGCCAACCAAATCTCCTCACAGAACAGGAACACAGGGTAGTCGATCACCCCACATCTTTCGAAATAGTGCTTTGTCAGGATGATAAACGATCCGTGTCCACCGTAGATCTCACCAGCGGGGTAGGTCTCTCCTTTCTTCTGACGGGAGGTCATGGCACGTTTCAGAGCCCAGACAGGCGGGAAATGGAAAATCGCCTTCAGGATCCTCAGTTTTTTCAGCGAATAGCGGCTCATGATTTTCGGATTACGGTCTCTGCCTTCCTGAGCCGACCATATCTGTGGGGCTATCCAGCCAGAATCCTCTGTGCAGTCGTAGGCAGCGAGCTTTGCGAAGAAGTCTTCCTCCACCGTCAGATCTACATTACTGATGATGGCATAGTCGTAGGCCGTAACGTCGGTCTGTAGCATCGCCCGCCTGATGCCGCCGAAATAGCCTGGGTTGTCTTCCTTGGTGTTCTGCGACACGAAGATGTCAAGGCTCACCTTGCCCTCAGCCTTCTCCACAGCCTTCTGCAGTGAGGCCTTGTAATTCTCCAACTCCTTGTCAGAGTTGAACGTCACGCAAAATACCGCAATCCGTTTCATGACTGCAAAGTTAGTGCAAATCGTGTGAATTCCTAGTAAAATATTCTCTTTTAACATCTTTTTGCGACAAATCTTAGGGGCTTGCCTGAGGTTTGTCGCAAAATTGTTTTGGTGTCGCAACAATTGCGAACGAAAAAGTGGAAAATGTTTGGAATGAGCCGAAATCCGTCGTACCTTTGCAATGTCAAAAGGAACAAAACCCCACGACAAACGAGAATAATTAAACATTTAAAAT
>CACXVS010000046.1 GCA_902771155.1 uncultured Prevotellaceae bacterium | reverse complement strand
CAAGTCGTTCGATGCTCTGACGCTCAATGGCGGCCTTCGCTTTGACAACCGTCACATCAACTTCCACTCCCGCAACTTCAACGGTGTAACGGGCAGCATAGGAGCCGTATGGAACCTCTGCCAGCACACGAACCTCCGACTGAACGTGGCCCGAGGCTTCCGTGCACCGAACATGAGCGAACTGGGATCTGACGGCATCCACGAAGGCACACTGCGCTACGAAATCGGCAACCCGGAGCTGAAACCCGAATACAGCTGGCAGGCAGACCTCGGCATCGACATTTCGTCACGATACCTCTCCTTCCAAGCTGCGCTCTTTGCCAACCGCATCGAGAACTACATCTTCGCCAAGCGCGTCAATACCGTTATGGAAGAAGGCTATCTCACCTATCAGTACACCCAAGGCGATGCCCGACTCCTGGGTTTCGAGGCAGGCTTCGACTTCCATCCCGTACATCAGGTGCACTTCGGAAACACCTTCTCGTTTGTCGATGCCCGGCAACTGAATGCCAGCGAGGATGCCCAATACCTGCCGATGACCCCAGCCCCACGCTGGACTTCAGAACTAAAATACGAACTGACACATCACAGTCACACGGTCTTTAACAACACCTATGTGGCTTTGGGACTGGAGTGTAACCTCGCGCAGAACCATTATTATAAGGTGGATGATACCGAGACATACACACCGAGCTATACACTACTCAGTCTGTCGGCAGGTACGGACCTGAACATTCACAAGAGAAAAGTGGCTGAGATCTACGTGACGGCAGAGAACCTGCTGAACCGTGCATACCAAAACCACCTGAGCCGCCTGAAATACTGCGACATTAACAATGCGACAGGACGTCAGGGTGTCTATAACATGGGACGAAACGTCGTGTTCAAACTCATTATCCCGATAGAACTATAACGAAGAAAGCCTCGCCAGTTGGCGGGGCTTTCTTCGTATTTAAAGGTTTGCTAACTCTACGACTTTGTCAATAGCGGCAGAGAGACCGTCGGGGTTCTTACCACCGGCACTGGCGAAATGGGGTTGTCCGCCACCACCGCCTTGCATCAGCTTAGCGGCCTCGCGTACCAGCTGACCTGCATTCAGACCGTGATCCTTCACCATATCCTCGCTCAGCATCACATTCAGCAAGGGCTTGCCGTCGAACATGGTACCCACCACACATAGCAGACTCTCTGGATGCAACTCACGCACCTTGAACACAAGATCCTTGGCAGCATTGGGCATCATGTCGAACTTGCCCGTGATAACGGTCACACCGTTGATGGTACGAGCCTTAGCCACCAACTCCTGCGACAGAGCCTGGACACGCTGAGCCTGGAACTGTTCGATATCTTTCTTCATGGAGTCGTGCTCCTCGATATACTTGGCAATCACGCCCTGCAGGTCCTTCGCATTATTGAAGAACTGGCGCACGGCCTTCAGGATGTCTTCAGTCTGATAGAGCAGTTCCTCGCACTCCTTACCCGTCTTGGCCTCGATACGGCGGATGCCAGCTGCGACACTGCTCTCCGAGATGATCTTGAAGAAGCCGATCTTACCTGTAGCCTTGGCATGGATACCACCACAGAACTCACAACTTGGACCAAAGCGCACCACGCGCACCTTGTCGCCATACTTCTCTCCGAAGAGGGCGATGGCACCGAGTTTCTTGGCCTCGTCGAAGGGCACGTCACGATGCTCGTCGAGGGCGATATCCTCACGGATCATCTCGTTCACCATACGCTCCACCTGACGGATCTCCTCGTCAGTGACCTTCTGGAAGTGACTGAAGTCGAAGCGCAGGGTATCGGGACTGACAAACGAGCCCTTCTGCTCCACATGGTCGCCAAGCACCTGCTTCAGGGCATAGTCGAGCAGGTGGGTAGCAGTATGGTTAGCTGCAGAAGCCTCGCGCTTGTCGGTATCCACACAGGCCATGAACTGAGCCTTAGGATCCTTAGGCAACTGCTTCACGATATGTACCGTCTGGTTGTTCTCACGCTTGGAGTCGATGATGTCGATGGTCTCAGCCTCGTTGCAGATCACACCCTGATCGCCTACCTGACCACCCATCTCGCCATAGAACGGGGTATAGTCGAGTACGAGCTCATAGAACTCGTTCTTCTTCTGTGTCACCTTCCTGTATCTGAGGATATGGCACTCATATTCCGTATAGTCGTAGCCCACGAACTGCTGTTCGCCAGCAACCAGTTCCACCCAGTCGCTGTTCTCCACGGCAGCGGCATTGCGGGCGCGCTCCTTCTGCTTCTGCATCTCCACGTCGAACTCAGCCTCGTTCACGGTGAAACCGTTCTCACGACAGATCAGCTCCGTCAGGTCGAGGGGGAATCCATAGGTATCAAACAGGCGGAAGGCCTGAACACCGTCGAGTTCCGTCTTGCCCTGAGCCTTCATCTCCTCCATCGCCTTGTCGAGCAGGGAGATACCCTTGTCGAGGGTACGCAGGAAGGCATCTTCCTCCTCCTTCATCACCTTCGAGATCAGTTGCTGCTGGGCCTTCAGTTCGGGGAAGGCATCGCCCATCTCAGCCACGAGTCTGGGCACCAGCTTGAAGAGGAAGGCCTCTTTCTGGCCAAGGAACGTATAGGCATAGCGCACAGCACGGCGCAGGATGCGACGGATGACGTAACCAGCCTTTGCATTCGAGGGCAACTGACCATCGGCGATTGAGAAGCTCACGGCTCTCAGGTGATCGGCACACACTCGCATGGCCACGTTGATATCGTCTTGTTTCTTATCGACCTCACCCTCCTCAAAGGTCGTATATTTCAGTCCGGTGATAGCCTCTTCCTCATTGATAATAGGCTGGAAGATGTCGGTATCGTAGTTGGAGTGCTTGCCCTGCAGCATGCGGACGAGGCGCTCGAAGCCCATACCCGTGTCGATGACGTTCATCGACAACTTCTCCAGCGAACCGTCAGCCTTGCGGTTGAACTGCATGAACACGAGGTTCCAGATCTCAATCACCTGGGGATCGTCCTGGTTTACGAGCTCACGACCGCTCTTGCCACTGGCCTTGCGCTGCTCGGGGGTACGTGAATCGACGTGGATCTCAGAACAGGGGCCACAGGGACCCGTATCGCCCATTTCCCAGAAGTTGTCGTGCTTGTTGCCGTTGATGATATGGTCCTCGGGCACATGCTTGGCCCAGTACCTGGCGGCTTCGTCGTCGCGAGGGATATTCTCCTCGGGCGAGCCCTCGAACACCGTCACGTAGAGGTCCTCCGGGTTCAGTTTCAGCACATCTACCAGATACTCCCACGCCATATCGATGGCACCCTCCTTGAAGTAGTCGCCAAAGCTCCAGTTGCCGAGCATCTCGAACATCGTGTGGTGGTAGGTGTCGTGGCCCACCTCTTCCAGGTCGTTGTGCTTACCCGACACACGGAGGCACTTCTGGGTATCGGCACGGCGACGCGGCTCGGGGTCGCGGGTACCTAATATAATGTCTTTCCACTGGTTCATACCAGCGTTGGTGAACATCAGCGTGGGGTCGTCCTTGATAACCATCGGTGCAGAGGGCACGATGGCGTGTTGCTTCGACTCGAAGAATTTCTTAAATGAGTCACGAATCTCTTTTGCAGTCATTGTATCTTACTTGTTCTGTTAATTGCTATGCTAAATTTCAAGGTGCAAAGGTACTCATTTTCTGCGACACAGCCAAAGAATCGGCATGTTTTTTATAGGTTTTTCGTTTTTGCACCGGAACTTTGTTTTGCAGACCAAGGGAGAGAAGATTCCTCCACGAATACAATTCTATGTTTCCAGTGCGGAAACTTATGTTTTCAGTCCGAGAACATATGTTTCAGGACTGCGAACTTATGTTTCCCGTCCGCGAACAAAAGAATTCTCATATACGCAAGAAAAAAATAATCCGCAATTTCTCTTTTTTCTCGCTAAAAATGCGTAACTTTGCACACAAATACGAAACACCAATAATTCATGGACGACGAGACAAGAGACGACGGTGGTGAGCTCCAACCGTCCGAGATTCTGGAACAACAAGAGTCGGAAGGGGCTCAGGAGGGCCATTCCGACTATAAACCCGTAAACCGCTTCGACGCAGCTGCCGTACACCACCTCAGTGGCATGTACCAGAACTGGTTCCTCGACTATGCCAGCTACAGCATCCTCGACCGTGCCGTGCCACATCTGGAGGACGGTCTGAAACCCGTGCAGCGACGTATCCTCCACTCGATGAAGCGCATGGACGACGGGCGCTATAACAAGGTGGCCAACATCGTGGGCCACACCATGCAGTTCCACCCTCATGGCGACGCCTCGATTGGCGACGCCCTCGTGCAGATGGGACAGAAGGACCTGCTCATCGACACGCAGGGAAACTGGGGTAATATCCTGACGGGCTCCAGTGCTGCCGCACCTCGATACATCGAGGCCCGGCTCTCGAAGTTCGCCCTCGACACGGTGTTCAACCCCAAGACGACGGAGTGGAAGATGTCGTACGACGGGCGCAACAAGGAGCCCATCACGTTGCCCGTGAAGTTCCCGTTGCTCCTGGCCCAGGGAGCCGAGGGTATCGCCGTAGGCCTATCCACGAAGATTCTCCCCCATAACTTCTGCGAGATCTGCGATGCTGCCATCAGCTATCTGCACGACCAACCCTTCCGTCTCTATCCCGACTTCCCAACGGCTGGAAGCATCGACGTATCGAAATACAACGACGGACAACGAGGCGGTTCGGTAAAAGTGCGTGCCAAGATCGAGAAACTCGACCAGAAGACACTCGTGATTCGGGAGATACCGTTCTCGAAGACCTCCGAGACGTTGCAGGACTCTATCGTGAAGGCCGTCGAGAAGGGAAAGATCAAGGCCCGTAAGGTGGAGGACCTCACTGCTGCCAACGTGGAAATTCAGGTGCACCTGGCCCCAGGCGTCTCTTCCGACAAGACCATCGACGCCCTCTATGCCTTCACCGACTGCGAGGTGAGCATCTCGCCCAACTGTTGTGTCATCGAGGACAATAAGCCGAAGTTCCTCACTGTAAGCGACGTGCTTCGCCACACCACCGACCGCACGAAGGACCTGATCCGTCAGGAACTCGAGATCCGCAAGGGCGAACTCCTGGAACAACTCCATTTCCAGTCGCTCGAGAAAATCTTCATCGAGGAGCGTATCTACAAGGATAAGAAGTTCGAAGAGGCCCCCAACGTCGATAAAGTGTGTGAACACATCGACGAGCGCCTGACGCCCTACTACCCCACCCTGATTCGTGAAGTGACAAAAGACGATATCCTGAGGCTGTTGGAGATCAAGATGCAACGCATCCTGAAGTTCAACAAGGCGAAAGCCGAAGAGCTGATGGCCCGTCTGAAGGCAGAAATCGAGGAGATAGACCGCGATCTGGCAAACCTCACGGAGGTAACGTCCAACTGGTTCCAGTTCCTCAAGGACAAATATGGCAAGGACCACCCACGCCTTACAGAAATCCGCAACTTCGACACCATCGACTCAGCCAAGGTGGCTGAAGCCAACCAGAAACTATATATCAACCGTACAGACGGTTTCATTGGCACTGGTCTGAAGAAGGACGAGTTCGTGTGCAACTGCTCCGACCTCGACGACATCATCATCTTCTACAAAGACGGTAAATACAAGGTAATCCGTGTGGCAGAGAAGATTTTCGTTGGTAAGAACATCCTCTACGTGGCCGTGTTCAAGAAAAACGACTCGCGAACCATCTATAATGTGGTGTATCGCGACGGCAAGAAGGGTTGGTACTTCATGAAGCGCTTCAACGTGACGTCGATGACCCGCGATAAGGAGTACGACCTCACCCAGGGCACACCAGGCTCGAAGGTGATGTACTTCACCGCCAACCCCAATGGTGAAGCCGAGCTCATCAAGGTGACACTCGATCCGAGTCCGAAGCTGAAGAAGATCTTCATCGAGAAAGACTTCTCGGAGGTAATGATCAAGGGGCGCGCCTCGAAAGGTAACCTCCTGACTAAGAACAGTGTACACCGCATCGGACTGAAGAGTCACGGTCGCTCCACGTTGGGTGGTCGCAAGGTGTGGTATGACCCGGATGTGAACCGTCTGAACTACGATGAGCATGGAGAGTTGCTGGGCGAGTTCTTCGACGACGACCAGATTCTCGTCATCCTGAAGAACGGCGACTACTATCTCTCGAACTTCGACCTGAACAACCACTACGAGGAGAACATCCTGCGCATCGAGAAATACAATAGCAACAAGGTATGGACAGCCATACTCTATGACGCTGATAATCAGGGGTATCCCTATCTAAAACGCTTCCAGATGGATGCCACGAAAAAAAAGCAGAACTGGCTCTCAGACAATCCTGCCTCGATGCTCATTCTGTTGACAGACACCCCCTTCCCACGCCTACTGATGACATATGGTGGCGCCGATGCCTTCCGCGGGTCGGAAGAGATTGACGCTGAGCAGTTTATCGCCGTCAAGGGCTACAAGGCCAAGGGCAAGCGCCTGACAACCTGCGCCCTCGAGAGTATCACAGAACTTGAGCCAACGCGTTTCCCAGAAGAACCCGAGGAGCCAGAAGGCGAAGAGACAGAAGAGGTTGAAAACCTTGACCCCGATGCTGGCAAGAGTGAGCAACAGGTGCGTGATGAACTCACCGGACAATTAAGACTATTCGATGATGAAGACTAAAAGACTTGTATTCCTTGCAGGACTAGTCTTTCTAGCCTGTCGGATGATGGCGCAGGAGTCAACCTCAGCGCACATCATCGGCATCGGCAATACCAATATCCTCGACACCTATCTCTCTCAGGAGAAATACAAGGGCGCAGGTCTCACCTATTTATATATACGCGAACGGGTGAAGCCGGAAAAGCACTGGAGCAATGTCATCGAGCACGAACTCGACATCAGTCACGCAGACGATCGCAGCAGTACTACCAGTGAACTGGAGGCCAGTTATAACCTCTACTGGGGGCGCTATCGCAGTTGGCGCCTGTTCGACGACCGCTTGCGCTTACAGGCTGGAGGACTCGTCAACGGCACGTTGGGCTTTATCTACCAGATGAGCAACTCCAACAACCCTGCCCAGGCCAGAGTGGCCCTGAACCTGATGCCCTCAGCCATCGCCACCTACGACTTCCGTATGTGGAAGAAGCGGTTCAACGTGCGCTACGAGCTGAACCTGCCTTTGCTGGGCGTGATGTTCAGTCCAAACTACGGACAATCGTATTACGAGATCTTCAGTCTCGGCAACTACGATCATAATGTCGTACCCACCACTTTCATCAGTGCGCCCACCTTCCGTCAGCAACTTTCGCTCGACTGGCACGTAGGCGAACACTTCACCCTCCGTTTCGGCTATCTGGGCAACTACCAGCAAGCCGCAGTCAACAACCTGAAGCAGCATGTCTATACACACCGATTCGTCATCGGCTTCGTGAAACGCTTCGAAATCGCCCCACGCACATGAAACACGCCTTACTCATACTCATCGCCCTACTCTCCCTCACGGCTTGTGTGGATGAGGAAGAGTTTTCCAACACCCCGCAAGGCAACTTCGAGGCCTTATGGAAAATCATCGACGAGCATTATTGCTTCTTCGACTATAAGCAACAGACTTATGGTCTCGACTGGCAGAGTATATATAATAAATATAAGGTACGCGCGAGGGGCGACATCAACAGCTACCAGCTGTTCGAGGTATTCACCGACATGCTCTCCGAGTTGCGCGATGGTCATGTGAACCTCTATACCAGTTTCGACAACGGGCGCTACTGGAAATGGCACGAGGACTACCCCACCAACTTCAGCGACACGCTGCAACGCCGTTACCTCGGCACCGACTACCGCATCGCCTCCAACATACAGTACCGCATCCTCGATGATAACATCGGATACCTCTACGTGGGTAGTTTCACCTACAACATTGGCGAGGGCTCACTCGACGAGATCATCAAGTACTTCGCCTTCTGCAATGCGCTGATCATCGACGTTCGCAGCAATGGAGGCGGTAGTCTGACTTCTGCAGAGACACTTGCCGCCCGGTTCTGTCATGAGAAAACACTCATAGGCTATATCCAGCATAAGACGGGTCAGGGCCATAACGAATTCTCCGAGATGGAGCCACAGTATATGGAGCCCTCTTCACGCATGCGGTGGTATAAACCCGTAGCCATACTCACCAACCGCGGTGTGTTCTCTGCCGCTAACGACTTCGTAAAGACCATGAAGTGCTTCCCAATGGTAACCACCATAGGCGACCAGACGGGTGGCGGTTCGGGACTTCCATTTACATCGACACTTCCCAACGGGTGGACCGTGCGCTTTTCAGCCTGTCCGAGCTTCGATAAAAACCGCCAACAAACCGAGTTCGGCATCGCTCCCGATTACCAGGTGAGCCTTACTGATGACGATTTCCATCAAGGAATCGACACTTTAATAGAATTTGCACGTAAACTTTTGGTGGAATAAAAATAAATATGTACCTTTGCAGGCGTTTTGGGTGCAAAACAAAGCATGATGTGCGAAAATGGGCGCCTGTGGCGGAATTGGTAGACGCGCTAGACTTAGGATCTAGTGTCTTGCGACGTGCAGGTTCGAGTCCTGTCAGGCGCACAAACGACGAAAAATGTGCAAAAAAGATGCGAAAAAGCCCGAAAATAGGGGAAAATGGCAAAAAAATGAAGATTTTTTTAAAAAAAATTAAAAATTTCTTGCATAATTAAAAAATATTGCCTACTTTTGTCACCGATTTATATAAATACATAGCGATATATCATAAGTTTAATTGTTTAATTATAATTTTTAAGTTCAAATGAAAAAGAAAATTATTAATGGTATTTTGATGGTAGCTCTGCTTTTTGCTGCCACAACATCATTTGTTTCTTGTAAGGACAACGTGGACGACGAATTAGTTCCCGTTTACGCTAAACTTGCACAGCAAAAGAGTGATCTCGAGGCACAGATCCAGAATCTCCAGTTGCAGCTCGCTGCTCTGCAGGGTCTCGGTGATCAGATTAACCAGAACACGGTTGCTATTCAGAACCTCCAGAACAAGCTGGATCTTCTGCAGTCAAACCTCGACACTATCAACAATCAGATCTCTACTCTGAGCGAATCTGTTGACAACATTCAGGCTGAGCTCGACGAGTTGGAGGAAGAGGTTGCTGGTATTGAGAACGCTATCTCGGCTCTTCAGAACCAGATTGACGAGATTAACAACAGACTCGATGAGATGACGAAGATGATCACTGGCATCCAGATCAACCAGACCATCAGCGACGTAACCGGTACGATTAACCTCCCCGGCGGTATGCTGAGACTGAACGCTCTGGCAGCTTTCTTCGGATCTAACGAGACTGGCATTACAAGTTTCCCGAACACCGACGAAGACGCTGTTGTTCTTGGTGATGCTCTGACCGCAGACGAAATTGCTCCTGCATTCGCACAGAACAAGGACTATAGTTTCGATCCTAACAACTACATCACCCAGGATGAGGGTAATGCAGGTTTGATGTTCTTCACTGTTAACAGCTATGATCCCGAGGCATTTGACATTTCAGAGTACACTCTGAGCGTTCAGAACAGTCTTGGTCGTACAGCTCCTATCACCTTCTCACAGGTTAAGCCTTCAAGCTACCTGATTCAGTGGGGTGCTTTCAAGAGCGGTTATGTTGACAGCGATCCCGACATGAACGGTGACAACACCTTCTTCCAGGCTCGCGCTACTATCGCACGTCAGGATCTTGAGGCTGCTCGTTTCAACCTGAACAAGTTCTTCGATCTCGACGAGGTTAAGGATGATTTCAAGGCTGCTGTTGAAGATGTTAAGGCTGCTAAAGGCAAGAGTGCTAAGGTTAAGGCTATTGCCAAGACTGTTGCTGAAATGCTGGTTAAGGTTTATAGCGGAAATATGAGTGGTGACAACAAGAACATCACCAATCCTTCTTGGAGTGCACAGAAGCTCGTTCTCAGCAAGGAAGTTGACGGTGTTACCGTTAAGAAGCAGGCTGATGATTTCGATCTCGCTGTAAGTGCTGTTGCTCCTTTGTCTTACAACACTTTCTGGAAACTCGAAGAGTCAGCTGCTAAGAAGTTTAACCTTGATGAATTAGAGAAAGCAATTGCAAAACTCGCAAATGTTATTAAGCAAGAGTTACCCACTATTAAGCTCAAAGAGGTAAAGGTTAGTATTCCTTCTGATTGGGATGCCGATAAGAATCCATACGTTATCATTGGCGATGACGATGACACATTTGCAGACATGTCTACATGGACGAAGTTGAAGGTTGAAGGTGAGTTTATTGAGACAATTAGACAGGCCATTAAAGATGGTATGACAGAAATTGATCTGACTGACCTGATTCAGGGTCTTGACGATGACACAATTGGAGGAAGTGTTGACAATCTCGCTGACCGCGCTAATAGTTGGGTTGAGAGATTCGGTAACAAGATTGTTAGCCTTCTTAATTGGCATGCAATCACTCGCGCCGTTGCTCCTATCGTGCTGTATAACACCACAGAGGGTATCAAGCGTATGGTTCCAGGTACAACAGTTAACGCAGGTGTAATGCAGATTAACGTAACTTCTTTGACTGAGGAGCTCTTGGTTCCTGCATATGCAAAGTATGTAGCATTGTTTAAGGAGGATGGCTCTTGTGTTCAGGCCGATGTATATGGCGGCAGCGAGCAGAGAATGAGTCTGAACCTGACTCAGCCTGGTAATTACAATGTTATTATCAGCTGTGTTGACTACTATGGCTTTGTAATCAACAAGAAGTACAATATTACTGTGAACTAATTAACATGTTGGTGAATAAAATTATTTAAGTAACAGATATGAAAATGAAGAAAGCAATATTGTCTTGCCTGATGCTGGTGGCTGGTCTGTCAGTATCTGCACAGGAGCAGAAGGGCACGACAGAATATATCTTCGAGCCGAACTTCTACATCCAGCTTCAGGGTGGTGCTCGTTACACCACTGGCGAGACGGATTTTGGTAAGCTCATTTCGCCCACCATTCAGGGTGCTGTTGGTTACAACTTCAACAAGGCACTGGGTGCACGCCTGAGCGTAAATGCTTGGGAGAGCAAAGGTGGTTATGACATCTCCGAACTGAACTATAAGAAGGATTACAAGTTCACTAGCATTGCTCCTGCACTTGATCTGACTTTGAATCTCTCTAATCTGATTTTCGGTGTTGGTCCTAAGAATCACTGGGATTTCGGTGCATTCATCGGCGTTGGTTTGAACATCCGTTCAGAGGCTAGCAATGATGTAAAGGCTATCAGCAATGAGGTTAACGGCCTTGCACATGAGGATCTTTTTGGTTGGGCTCCTATGCCTAAGGATTTCCAGGAGAGTGGTGTATTTGTAACTGGTCGTGCTGGTGTATTCGTTGACTACAAGATTACTGACGCTATCGCCCTTGGTCTTGAGTTCAATGGCAACCTCTTGAGCGACAAGTTCAACTACAAGAAGGCAGGTAACCCCGATTCTTATTTCAATGCCCTTCTGGGTCTGAAGTATACCTTCGGTCCTACCTATACCACCAAGTTCATCCCCGATCCAGAGCCACAGATCGAGTATGTTGAGAAGATTGTTGAGAAAGTCGTTGAGGTTCCCGCTCCCGCACCTGTTATCGAGCCGATCCGTCGCGATGTATTCTTCCTGATCAACAAGTACAACATCCGTGAGAGCGAGGAGCAGAAGGTGAAGGATATCGTTGACTACATGCGTCAGAACCAGACCGCTCGTGTAACTGTTACAGGTTATGCTGATGCTGGTACAGGTAACGACCGCATCAACGACCGTCTCGCTGCACAGCGTGCTGACGCCGTTGTTAAGATGCTGACCAACAAGTATGGTATCCCCGCAGATCGTATCAGCTACGACAGCAAGGGTGCTCGTGTACAGCCGTTCGCAGACAACGACAGCAACCGTGTATCAATCTGTATCGCAGAGGTTCAGCAGTAATCTGAACATCAGATAAAGATAAGACTCTATCAAGCCCGGTCCCAAAAAGGGGCTGGGCTTTTTAAATAAAAAAAGGAAGATAATGAAAAAAACACTCAGCCTATTATTGCTTTCAGTAAGCTTTACAATATCAGCTAATGCTCAGTTAGAAAAAGGCTACTACAGAGTACAAAATGCATATACAAACAGATATATTAGTCTTGAGGATAACAACCCTGCTAACTACCCCATTCAGAAATCCACTGGTTCAGTGGACATGAGTGGTATAAAGACCTATAAGCCTGGTGCAAAGATAACAACCAGTCCCTCGACAATTTTATACGTCCATAATGTTGGCGGTTCACAATATGACTTTGAAGGACAAGGAACAAGTATTCATGCAATCTCTGGTGGTCGTTTTTATATCAATCTTGCTATACAAAGCGACGGCAGCTACCAGGCATACGGCACCGCTTATGGAATTACTTTATATCTGAAGGATGATTCGGATCCGGATAAGCAAGAAGCTTATCTGAAACCGAATAGTAAGAGCACAAAAGCTATGAACTGGTGGGCTCGTAAAGTGAATACCGACACAGAATATCTCGGTATTCAGCCTGATGTTGAGGTTGGCGGAAAATACTATGGCACTATCTATGCATCATTCCCATTCAAGCTTATCTCTAGCGGTATGAAAGCATATTGTATAACAGAGGTTTCAGGAGATGGCTTTAAACTTCAGGAAATAACGGGTGATGTTCCCGCAGGTACTCCCGCCATTATCGAGTGTAGTTCAAATAAACCTTCTAGCAACATCATCTTACCAGTGGAATCAAATGCCACTTTAGGTATAACCAACCAGTTGACGGGAACCTATTGTGATCGTATAAGTGCTAAATTCCAAAACGTAAGAGTGTATGACAAGTCGACTATGCGTACCATCGCCGCTCACAATGGTAAACTGGCATTCAAGAAAGCAAGTACCAACGATTTGACACAAGGAGCATACCTGAAAGCCAATAAGGCATACTTGCAAGTTCCCACCAACGCTCCTGACGTGCTGGTAGAGGGTGGTGGCGCAGGAAATCCAGATACCCCGGATAACCCCGACACCCCAGATAATCCGGACAATCCAGATAATCCGGACAATCCAGATAATCCTGATGCAATCAGCACTGTATCTATGGATATAGAAAGCGGTGATTTATACACTTTAACAGGTCTTCGAATTCAACAAGGTACGACACCGAAGGCTGGAATCTACATTCGGAATGGTAAAAAGATTATTATCAAATAAAAATAAAAGAAAATGAAAAAGTCACTCAGTCTATTATTGCTGGCAGTCAGCTGCGCCTTTCATGCACAGGCACAGTTGGCTAATGGCTATTACAGAGTACAAAACACATATACTGACAGATATATCAGTATCGAGGATAACAATACTGCTAACTACCCCATTAATAAATCTACAGGATCGGTAGATATGAGTGGTATTAAGACCTACAAGCCAGGTTCAAAGGTTACAACCAGCCCTTCCACCATAGTATACGTAACAAGTGTTGGCGGTAACCAGTATGACATTGTAGGACAGGGAACCAGTATCCACTACATCTCTGGTGGTCGTTTTTATATCAATCTCGCTATACAAAGCGATGGTAGTTATCAGGCATACGGCACCGCTTATGGCGTTGACCTCTACTTGAAGGATGATTCAGACCCTGACAAGCAGGAAGCCTATCTGAAACCCAATAGTAAAAGCACTAAAGCCATGAACTGGTGGGCAAAGAAAGTAGATACCAGTACAGAATATCTCGCCATCCAGCCTGATTTTGAGTTGAACGGCAAGTATTATGGAACAATTTATGCTTCGTTCCCCTTCAAACTGGTATCGAGCGGAATGAAAGCCTACACCGTTACTTCCGTATCTGGCGATGGCTTTGATATAAAGGAGATTTCGGGTGACATTCCTAGCAATACACCGGTTATCATCGAGTGTAGCTCTAATAGTCCCTCAAGTAATATCATCCTGCCCGTAGAATCATCTGCGGAATTATCCCAGAGCAACTTATTATTTGGCACCTTCTGTGATCGTATATCAGCAAGATATTGGAATGTGCAAATTTATGACGCCACCTGTATGCGTGCACTCTGCAACTATAATGGCAAACTGGGTTTCAAAAAGGCAAGTGCCAGTGACCTCACTCAGAGTGCTTATCTAAAGGCTAACAAGGCTTATCTGTTAGTACCCACCAATTCTCCCGATGTACTGGTACTCGGCGGTAATGCCGGCGGTGGCGGTGGCCAAGGCGGCGGCGGTGAACAAGGCGGCGGTGGCCAAGGCGGCGGTGAAGTAGGTACAACATTCACCGTAAGCGGTGTTAGCTTCACAATCGGCGAAGGTAATACCGTAGTACTTGACAATGTCGGTAGCGTGGAAGGCCCATATGAGATACCTGGCGCAGCAACTAATCCTAACAATGGCCAGAACTACACGGTAACAGCCATTGGAAAAAGAGCCTTTAAGGATCAGACTGGTTTGACTGGCGTCTCTATTCCCAGTACAGTCGCTTCTATTGGCAAGGAGGCATTTGCCGGATGCAGTGGTCTGGTAGCCATCTATACTTATGCCACAGAAGCTCCTGTCGCAGGCGAGAATGCGTTTGAAGGTGTAGACAAGGACAATTGTATTATTCACGTTCCTGACAACTGTGAAGCAAAATACAGTGCAGCAGAGGGTTGGAAGGAATTTGTCAACATCTGGGCTACAGGTATTCGTGAGGTCAAGAACGAGACAACAACCAACAGCCGCTGGTATTCTCTCGATGGACGGGAAATCAAGCAACCTACCAAAAAGGGAATATACATTAATAATGGAAAGAAGATTGTGATTCAATAAACAAAGAAGCCCGCCAAGTTGGCGGGCTTCTTTATTTAATACTTAGAATATGTTTTTAGTAAATCTAACTGTCAACACAGGATAGACCTTAAACACCTTAAAAAGATCCACATAATCTCCGACCTGACCTCCTATATTCTCTACATCCTTCGTGAGATTGATGCCGTCGTGGACAATAAGATCAGGCGTACCACCCCAGAACAATGCACCAGCATCGACGGAAATCTTCCAGTCATCACGGTTCTTTACCAAGCGTCCACTATAACCAAAGCCCAGATAAGGCTTAAAGCTGTTTGACTTTGCCTTCACGCGTACCATACAATCATCATCGGGTTCAAGGATATAAGGCTCGCCTGCGTGATGAACAACACCATTATTATCCGTTACATCGTGCTTGAAAGTACCTAACGCGAAGCCGAGACGACCATAACTGATTAATTTATCGTACAACTCTTCATTAATACTCATACTTGCTCCGGGAATAAATTCACTTAAATCAATCAATGGCTCGCCGGCTACAGCCTTCTCATACATACGGTTATACATGCCAACAGACAGTAATGACACCATAGCTTCAGTGGAGTTCTCGGCACGGGCAAACTGTGATGGTCCCCAATAGAAGCCTGCAGTGACATGCCAGTTCTTATAATCCTTAAGAGGCGATACATCAACTAAGAACTTAAAGTTGTTCATGGTTGGTGTGCCTACCATATCCACATGATCCTCGATATCAAAACCAGTAAACTGATAGAGAAGTTCCTTCATCTTATCAAACTTGGTAATGACACGATTACCTTCAGAATCATACTGACGGGCAGGTTCGCCACCAACGGTCAGATTAAACTTCAAATTCTTATCGAAACGGGGCATATAATCATAACCAGCACGTACCTGTACATAGTCACCGATTTGTGATGCTACATCAATACCGATACCTGTAGTTCCCGCAGTTAACGAGACATCGAGATGTTGGAGGATATTGTGCTCTTTCCAATACTGGAATACGGGAATATACTCTGACTTCTCATTCTCGTTCAGGATCCGAACACTCTGGTTGTGAGGATTCTCGGTCTGTGCCTGAAGAGGCAGAGCCAGACAGGCAACAGCTGCCATACAAACGAATTTCTTCATAATGTTATCCTTTTAAATAGTTTGTTCAAAAAATATTCTTGATAAACCTGAAGCTGACCGTGGGACATACTTTCAGGAAAGAAACAAAATCAACATAGGAACCTATTTTTCCTGGGACATCGCTAACATTCTCCGTAAGGTTTACACCATCAGGTGTGACCATCGAAGGTTTGCCTCCCCAGAACATGACACCACCGGAGACGGCAAACTTCAAATCGTCATGCTTCTTAGAGAAAGCAGCCTCATAGCCCACACCAATGTAGGGCTTGAAGGAATTAGTCTTCACAGGAATATTGATATTACCTTTATCACCAGGCGTCATCTTATACTGGCTACCACTATCGAACGACCCCATCTTGAAGCCTGCAGAGCCATAGGATTCTTGATGATGATTATTATAGGCACTGACACAATACAATGTAGCGTACGAACTACTGTTGCTTTCAATCCTAGAAACCTCCGAAGGTCCCCAGTAGAAACCAATGGTGGCATGCAACTTCTTATTGTCTGACAATGGGAAAATATCCACCAGGAATTTGAAATTATTCATGGTGATGCGACTTGTCATATCAACATACGGGTTCATGTCGTATCCCGTCTCTTTGTACATCATCTCACGCACCTTGTCGTAATTGGTCTCTATACGATCTCCGTTCTGATCGTACTGGAGACACTCTTCGTTGCCAATCATCAGATCAGCGGAAAGACTCTTCCTGAAATGAGGCATAAACTCATAGCCCACCCTCACTTGCGCAATCTCACAAATAGGTGAAGCCACTTCTATACCAATGCCAGTGATTCCGAGCGAAAGTGCCACATCCAAGTGCTGGAATGTATTACCACGATGCCAGTAGCCAGCCTTTTCTGGCACCTTAACTTTCTTCCCTACAGACATGGCCGGAACATACTGAGCACTGGCAACATGAGCTATCAAGACAGTTGCCAATAGAGTCAGACCTTTTTTTATTCCTAATCCTTTCATTTCCTTTCGTTTTTATTCTTTTATCTCATGCGCCAACGACCTTCTTTCTCAACCATAGGCACTACGATCTCCTCGTTTGTGGAATCACCAAAACAGAGTGTCAGAAACACATTCGTGTACGCCTGCAGACTATCCGTCTTGGCACGTACGATACGAACCTCGCGAATACCCCTGTGAGAGGACTGCTGGGCAGCCATAAACCGCCGATAGTTTTCGAGCAACTGGGAGCGGTAACTGGCATCATCTGAAATAGCCAGAATTTCCTTGCCTTCAAGAAACTGCTCATACTCACCTCGAATCAGGTGGTCGTAATAGCCTTTAGCAGCCAAAGAGGCCAACTCCTCACGTGTCGGAGAACTGCAGGCTCCCATAAGTATCACAAAACATACGAAGCAGCCTAGTTTAGCCAGTCTCTCTCCTATCCTCCTCATTTCTGACGGACAAACACGTTAATAGGCGAACCCGTCAGCGTCCAGTTCTCCCGGATTTTATTCTCCAGGAAGCGCTTATAAGGCTCTTTTACATACTGCGGCAAATTAGCGTAGAACACGAAGGTTGGTATCTGCGTGTCGGGCACCTGTGCCACATATTTTATCTTGATATACTTGCCTTTTACCGAAGGAGGCGGATATGCCTCTATCAGCGGGAGCATTACTTCATTGAGTTTTGACGTACCTATCTTCGCCTTACGGTGCAGATACACATCCTTAGCCGTCTCCAGCACCTTAAAGATACGTTGTTTTGTAAGTGCAGAACCGAAGATGATGGGGAAATCCACAAATGGAGCCATGCGCTCACGAATGGCATTCGTAAAAGTGTCTATCACCACCTGTGATTTATCCTCAACAAGGTCCCACTTGTTGACGACAACGACCAAGGATTTATTGTTCTTCTGGATGAGTTGGAAGATGTTCATATCCTGCGCCTCAATACCACGAGTGGCATCAATCATCAGGATACAGACATCACTGTTTTCAATGGCACGGATGGAACGCATCACCGAGTAGAACTCGAGATCTTCCGTCACCTTATTCTTACGTCGGATTCCTGCCGTATCCACAAGATAGAAGTCAAAACCAAACTTGTCGTACCGGGTATAGATACTATCACGCGTCGTACCAGCTATATCCGTCACGATATGACGATCCTCACCTATAAAGGCATTAATAAGACTAGACTTGCCTGCATTAGGACGGCCAACCACAGCAAAACGGGGAATCCCGTCTTCAGTTTCGTCGCTCTTTTTCTCAGGCAGCATCTCCAACACCTTATCCAAGAGATCGCCAGTACCGCTACCTGTCGCTGCACTGATGGGGAACGGATCACCAAGTCCGAGCTTATAGAATTCGTACTGGTCATAGAGATCCTTCCCGTCGTCGGCCTTGTTGACAACAAGCACTACAGGCAGTTTTGCTCGACGTAAGATCTGTGCTACGTCAAGATCGAGATCTGTCACACCATTGGTAATGTCACAAAGGAATAACACAAGATCTGCTTCCTCTGTGGCTATGACAACCTGCTTACGGATCTCTTCCTCAAATATATCGTCGGAGTTTACCACCCAGCCGCCGGTATCCACAACGGAGAACTCTCGTCCGTTCCATTCGCACTTACCATATTGGCGGTCACGCGTTGTTCCGGCCTCATTACTGACAATTGCCTGACGACTTTTCGTCAAGCGATTAAACAAGGTCGATTTACCCACGTTCGGGCGTCCTACGATTGCTACTAAATTTGCCATAATACTAATCGGGGTTATATCCGAAATGATTCAATTCACGTTCAGAGCTGCGCCAGTCTTTATCAACCTTTACAAAGGTTTCCAGATAGATTGGCTTGTCGAAGAACTTCTCCAAAGCCTTACGGGCCTCAGTCGAAACTTTCTTCAGGGCCACGCCCTGGTGTCCGATGATAATGCCCTTCTGGGAGTCGCGCTCCACATAGATGACCACATTGATGTGGATGTTCTTATCCGTCTCCTTGAAACTCTCCACTGCCACCTCCACACTATAAGGAATCTCCTTGTCATAGTAGAGCAGGATCTTCTCACGGATGATTTCCGAAACAAAGAAACGTGCAGGTTTGTCAGTCAACTGATCCTTATCAAAGTAGGCAGGACTTTCTGGTAGCAATTCCTGAATACGCTTCAACAGGATATCCACACCAAACTTATTCTTTGCTGAGATAGGCAGGATCTCGGCTTTCGGAAGAAGAGTATGCCAATGTTCGACAATTTCGGCAAGAGCCTGCTGGCTGTTTTTTCCAGTATTCCCAGAACCCAACTCATCAATCTTATTGATCAGCAAAATCACAGGAATCTCCATCCGCTGCACCTTTACCAAGAAGTCCATGTTTTTCTCAGGGTTCTCCACAACATCGGTAACATAGAGCAGAATATCTGCATCCTGCAGTGCCGACTCTGAGAAAGCGAGCATGGATTCCTGTAACTTATAATTCGGCTTCAGGACCCCTGGTGTATCAGAGAAAACAATCTGCATCTCAGGGGTATTCACGATACCCATGATACGATGTCGGGTGGTCTGTGCCTTAAACGTAGCAATAGAAATACGCTCACCAACCAACTGGTTCATGAGCGTACTCTTTCCTACGTTAGGGTTCCCAACGATATTGACGAATCCGGCCTTATGCACACTTGTCACTTGTCACCTATCACTTTTCGTTTCCATCGTATGCCCATTTCAGATAGGACGCTCCATGTACGAATCCTGCACCAAAGGCGGTGAGAATCATATTGTCGCCTTTTCTGAGTCTGCTCTCATAATCCCACATAGCCAGCGGAATCGTGGCGGCACTCGTATTACCGTAGTGCTCAATATTCACCATTACCTGATCCATCGGCAGTTCAAGACGCTTGGCCACTGCCTCGATGATACGCATGTTAGCCTGATGGGGGACCACCCACTGGATATTGTCCTTGTTCAGTCCGTTGCGCTCGGCTATCAGCACACAGTCGTTACTCATGTTCGTCACCGCATAACGGAACACCGTACGCCCCTCCTGATAGAGGTAGTGAAGACGGTGGTCAACCGTGAAATGCGAAGGCGGACAAACAGAACCTCCAGCTTTCATGTGAAGGAAGGGCAGCCCCTTACCATCCGTGCGCAGATATGAATCCATCACACCAATGTTCTGTTCCTCAGTGGCTTCCACCATGACTGCAGCTGCACCGTCGCCGAAAAGGGGACAAGTCTGACGGTCTTTATAATCCGTCACCGACGACATCTTATCGGCACCGATGACGATAATCCGCTTATAACGTCCACTCTGAATCATCGATGCAGCCACATCGAGCGAATAGAGGAATCCACAGCAAGCACCCCAGAAGTCAAACGCGAATGCGTTCTTCAAAGCAAGCTTACCTACCACGATGCTGGCTGTGGATGGGAACTTATAATCCGCCGTGGAAGTGGTTACTATCAGCGCATCAATTGTATCAGGATCCACCCCGGTCTTCTGCATCAGTTGCTTGGCAGCCTTACGGGCCATATAACTGGTGCCGAGACCTTCCTCTGTGAGGATGCGGCGCTCCTTGATACCAACACGCGTCATGATCCACTCATCATTGGTATCCACCATTCTCGACAACTCCTCATTGGTGAGGACATAGTCGGGAACGAATCCGCCAATGCCGGTGATTATCGCGTTAATTTTACTCATTATTCAGCTACTACGTCTTCTTTCTTGATAGCCACCTTACCACGATAGTAACCGCATGTCGGACATACTGTGTGATAAACGTAATATGCGCCACAGTTAGGGCATACTGCGAGTGTGGGAGCTACAGCCTTGTCGTGAGTACGACGCTTGGCCTGACGAGTGCTTGATTGTCTTCTTTTAGGATGTGCCATAATTATTCTAAAATTTTAATTCTTAAACTTTTGACTCCTCATCGCTGCTTCGGTCAGCTGACAGCTCTTCCAGAGCTTTCGTCATGGCAGGGTTGCACTTGCCAGGTGCATGCACATGCCTGATGGGTATAGCCAGTGTGACAAACTCATAGATGAACCACGACATGTCGAGTATTCCTTCGTCCTCAGGCACTACGATGATATCATCTTCCTCTGAGTAACTGCTTCCGAACTTGACAATGAGACGGTTATCGGTTTCCACCGGCTGCTCCATATCGTCCAGACATCGGTCGCAGGGTATGACGACATAGCCTTTGGTGTGGAACAGAAGTTCGAAAAAGCCGGAAGCCTTGCGTATAGACACCGACACGTGCAAAGAGCCCTGTTTTACCTCGGCACCATCTAAAGCCTTAAAGAAATCATTCTCAAGACTGAGTTCCAAGGATGTCTCCTCTTCCTTCAGACCTTTCAGGTCAATCTTCAGAAACTCCAGACTATTCATCATAACGGGTTGCAAAGTTACAAACTTTTTTTCATATATCAGACTCTCATTTGTATTTTTTATCATTTTCGGGCAAAATACATCACTATCAACAGGTTATATTACACAAAAAAGGGGGCGTTTGTGCAATAATCGCTCTCATTTCGGGAGTTCTATCCTGAAGGTCGTTCCTTTACCCACCTCCGAGGATTTAACAAAAATACGCCCTTTATGATAATCCTCAACAATACGACGAGCAAGCGACAGACCGAGTCCCCAACCACGCTGTTTGGTAGTAAAACCTGGTGTGAAGATGTTTCTGATGTCTTTCTTACGTATACCTTTTCCGTTATCCGAGACTTCTATCACCACCCGACTGCCTTCTTCCTTCATTGTAATTTCGATTCTACCGCTGCCTTCCATCGCATCAACAGCATTCTTGCAGAGGTTCTCAATAACCCATTCAAACAGGGAGGCATTCATGCTGACGATCACCTCGTGGTCAGGAACATTGCGGACAATCTCCACTTTATTCGAAGTACGACGATCCATGTAGTCAATCACATGATCCAATACATTGTTCATGGAACTCTCTTTGGGTTCCGGCAAGGAACCTATCTTGGAGAAACGTTCTGCTATACGTTCCAGACGCTTCACATCTTTGTCCATTTCTGGTATCAGATCATCGTCAGGGTGATTCTCCTTCAAGATCTCCACCCAAGCCATCAGACTGGATATAGGAGTGCCAAGTTGATGGGCTGTTTCTTTCGACAATCCCACCCAAACCTTATTCTGCTCTGCCTTTTTAGAGGACAGCAAGGCAAAGATGGCAACAACAACAAAGATCATCACAATTCCCAGTTGCCAATAAGGATAGGAAGCAAGGCGTTTCAGCAATGTCGATTCGTCATAGCATACTAATTGGTATTCCTTAGAGTTAATCGAATCACCAAGACTGATCTTAATATATTTGCCATTATCATAAAGCTTTTTGGCATATGCGGCTACATACGAATCAGAATCCTTGGCTGTGTTTTCATCTATCACGATATTACGGTAGTCATTCACATGTCCTGCATTGTCGAGAACAACGACAGGTATCGTATTATTACCTTGAATGACATCCAGGACCAACGTCAGATCAGTATTATCATCAGCATGATTTAGAACATGGAGAGCCTGCGCCCAAGTTTCCATCTTCTTACGCTCCTCATTGGAAAGATCTTTGACAAGATAATGTGACACCAAGAGAGAGGTGACGGCAATCACAATCGCTGCCAGCACCAGGAGTATTTTTACTTGTCTTATTCTGTCAGTCCACTGCATACACCTATATAAACGAAAAAGCCCCAAAGATATTGTATCTTCAGGGCTTCTCACTTGAAAAAAGACGGCGGCCTCCTACTCTCCCGCATTGCATTGCAGTACCATCGGCGCAG
>CACXVS010000045.1 GCA_902771155.1 uncultured Prevotellaceae bacterium | reverse complement strand
GAAAGCGGGTGCAAAGGTACGAAAAATATAAATACCCTCCAAACTTTTTCCGTGAAATATTTGTTAAATAACGAAAGTTTTCGGGATTGTTTACAAAACGCATCTTTATAGCACACAAAAAGGAAAGGATTCCGTCGATCACACGACGGAACCCCTTCAACCAGACTCTATATAATATATATAATGTACGTGCGAAACTACTCCCTGCGGCCAAATATCCTCAACAGGTAAATAAACAGGTTGATAAAGTCGAGGTAGAGCGTAAGTGCGCCAAGCAAAGCAAGCTTCTGAGCGCCTTCTCCGGCATCAGGAGCCATCATGAGCATACGCTTAATCTTCTGAGAGTCGTAAGCCGTCAGTCCTACAAAGACCAACACCCCCAGATAACTGAGAATCATTTCAAGTCCTGTGCTCTTCAGGAAGATATTCACCACCGTCGCAATGATGATGCCAATCAAGGCCATAATAAGAATCTTTCCCATAGAAGAAAGATCGGCCTTGGTGGTATAACCTATGATAGCCATCGCTGCAAAGGTACCGGCTGTGATAAAGAACACCATGGCGATGCTCGACATCGTATAGATGGCAAAGATAAACGACATGGTTGCACCATTGATGACGGAATACAACACGAACAACAGTGTGGCCGTGGTAAGCGACAACTTGTTGATGGCCGCTGTGATTCCGATCACCAATCCAAACTCGGCAATGATGAGTCCCCAGAACAAGAGTTTGTTCGTGGCAATAGCCATCATCACACCAGGACTCGTTGCCACGCCATAGGCCGTAGCGCCGGTGATGACAAGGGCCAACGTCATCCATACATACACTTTCCGCATCAAAGCGGGGAAGGCCGCCGACATCGAGAGTTCGCGCTCACGATTGACGGCCTCAAAATTCAATTCGTTATAGTTCATACTCATTCTTATTACTTATTCACGATTCAAACAGCAAATATGATGCCACAAAGGTAAGCAATTAGTTTTAATAAAGCATAAAATAAGGAAACAAAATATCAGATTATTAGCTTTATTGCAACTTTTTCACTATATTTGTACCCATTAATAGCTAAAAACGGATTAATAATAATACACTAACAGAACAATGAAGATCGGACTATTTATCCCCTGTTATGTAGATGTGGTGTATCCCCAAGTGGGTGTCGCCACCTACAAACTGCTGAAACATTTAGGCCTTGACGTAACGTATCCACTGAACCAGACATGCTGTGGACAGCCGATGGCCAATGCCGGTTTCGAGAAACAAGCCATCCCTCTGGCAGAGAAGTTTGAAGACAAATTCAAGGAGTTCGACTACATCGTGGCTCCCTCCGTGAGTTGCACCGCCTTTATCAAACTGAACTATCCACGCCTATTGGAAGGCAAACACGAGTGTATGACCTCAGGCAAGATTATGGACGTGGTGGAGTTCCTGCACGATGTGATCCAGGTAGATCATCCACTCGGCACCTTCCCCCATAAGGTGAGCCTGCACAACTCCTGTCACGGTGTTAGAGAGTTGGGCTTGAGTTCGCCCAGTGAGGAGCATGTGGCACCCTTTAATAAGATCAAAGACCTGCTGAACCTGGTTGACGGCATTCAGGTACTGGAGCCCGAGCGCCCTGATGAGTGCTGCGGCTTTGGAGGTATGTTCTCTGTGGAGGAGACAGCCGTCAGCGCGCAGATGGGACTGGACAAGATTCAGCGGCACATGAAGACCGGTGCCAGATTCGTAACCGGTCCCGACTGTTCTTGTCTGATGCACATGGCGGGCATAGCCAAGAAGCAAGGTCTGAATGTAGAGTTTAAACATGTAGTAGAGATTTTAGCAGCAGGATTATGAGTACAGGACATAGTATAGCAGCAAAGGAGTTCTTGAAGAACCAGACATACGCCAAGTGGCACGACGCCACATTCTGGGCCGTACGGTCAAAGCGTGACAATATGGCATACGGGCTCGACGAGTGGGAACAGTTGCGCGAGAAGGCCAGTGCTATCAAGCGCCACACCATCACCCACCTCGACGAGTATCTTGACCAGTTTGCCAAGAAGGCGGAGGAGAACGGATGTATTGTGCACTGGGCCAAGGATGCCAACGAGTTTAACGAGATTGTATATGGCATCCTGAAGAACCACAACGTGAAGAAACTCGTCAAGTCGAAGTCGATGCTGACGGAGGAATGCGAGATGAACCCCTACCTGGAGAAGCACGGCATCGAGGTGGTGGAGACCGACCTTGGCGAGCGCATCATCCAGTTGAAGGGGCAGAAGCCCAGTCATATCGTGATGCCCGCCATCCACCTGAACCACGACGATGTGGGCGAGCTATTCGAAGAGAAGTTGGGCAGTGAGAAGGGTAACCACGACCCCACCTATCTGACCTACGTGGCCCGCCTGAGTCTGAGAAACGAGTTCCTGACAGCCGATGCCGGCATGACGGGCGCTAACTTCGGTATTGCCGAGACAGGCGACATCGTGGTATGTACGAACGAGGGTAATGCCGATATGTCAACATCGTGCCCGAAACTGCATATCGCCGCTATCGGTTTGGAGAAGATCATCCCCAACTACGACTGTCTGGCCGTGTTCCAACGTATGCTCTGCCGAGCAGGCACCGGACAGCCAACGACAACCTATACCAGTCATTTCCGCAAGGCCCGTCCCACGGCCCACCCCATGCACATCGTACTGGTGGACAACGGGCGCAGTGAGTGGATAGGCAACCCAGAGCATTGGGAAGCCCTGAAGTGCATCCGTTGCGGATCGTGTATGAACACCTGTCCGGTGTATCGTCGCTCAGGCGGCTATTCGTACAGTTACTTCATCCCCGGCCCCATCGGCATCAACCTCGGCATGCTGCGCGACACCCAGCAGCATTCGGGCAACGTGAGTGCCTGCACCCTGTGTCTGAGCTGTCAAACGGTCTGCCCCGTCAAGGTAAACCTGGGCGACCAGATCTATCAGTGGCGCCAACAGCTTGACGACTTCGGCACCGCCAATCCTCAGAAGAAACTGATGTGTAAGGGCATGAGCACCATCTTTGGCAGCAGCGGTCTCTATAACCTCGGCACCGCCTTGGCACACTGGGCCAACATCATCCCCTCGCCCCTCATCAACTGCGGTCTGAACCCGTGGGCAGAAGGCCATAAGATGATGGAGTTCCCGAAGAAACCGTTCCACAAACTTTTTGAAGAATTGAAGGATTGAAGAATTGAAGGATTGAAGTTATGAGTAACAAGGAAGATATATTAAAAAGGTATAGGGCTAACGTCAGGGAAAAGTTCGACATGCCCGACCTCAGTGACATTAAGGCCATCACCTACCCTGACCCACTGGTGCAGTTTATCAAGATGACGGAGAGCGTAGGTGGTCATGTGATAGAGGTGAAGGAAGGTCAGGACATCAACCAACTGGTCAAGGAGATGTACCCCGATGCCAAGGAGATAGCCTCGAACCTGCCCGAGTTGACGATTGCTACGAGGAATCCCGACAATGTAGGACGGGCCCGCGACCTCAATGGCACGGATGTCGGCATTATCCGAGGTAAGTTTGGTGTGGCCGAGAACGCCTGTGTGTGGATTCCCCAGACCATGAAGGAGAAGGCCGTCTGCTTTATCTCAGAGAATCTGGTGATCCTGTTGCCGAAGAGTCAGATTGTGAACAACATGCATGAAGCCTACAAGCGCATTGAGTTCGACAAGGAGTACGACGGCTACGGCACCTTTATCAGCGGTCCCTCGAAGACGGCTGATATCGCCCAGGTATTAGTGATGGGAGCACAGGCTGCGCGCAGTGCCACCGTACTCTTACTGCCGGAGTGATAATTTCTTAAAAAGTAAAACAACTTGTTTTACTATCGAAGGAGACATCTTTTACAGCTGAAGAGACGTCATCTTTGAAGGTAAAACAAGTTGTTTTACTTTTATAGGAATATAGGCTATGCAGGGAAAAGCTTAGTCACAACCTCCATTCGTATCTGTCAAAACAGATGCCACGACCACCGAATCCTTCTTTCTGAAACACCAAAGATTCGTTGATTACGTTAGTGTTTCCAAGTGCTGACGTACCAAACTCAAAGTACGGATAATTTATATAATCGTGACGGATAATACGGTCGTAGAGTATGTCAATTGCTCCTAACTGCTTTCCAAGTGGAGTAGCCGAACTATATTGTGCACGAACCACTTGAGCAGAAACATAAATAACCATACCAGCAAGAATCTCGTTCTCCTGCTTCGCCACGTAAAGAACAATATTCTCCGGAAATCGCGCATGCAGTAGCGTTATTTCCTGAAGTGTGTGAACGGGTTTGGAGTGATAGGTTCGTGCCAGATTGTCGTTTAGCACATCCCAGAATCCTGCATAATCCTCACTTACATCAACACAAATGCCAGCCTCAGTTGCACGCTTGAGAGCACGGCGACGAACCCGCTCCCATCGGATGGCATTGCGCTGGATGATGGCCGTACCCAAGTCTCGCTCTTGTAGGCTGGCATCGCACGTACGAACCATTGCATAAAGATCTTCCTCTGCCGCCATCTGGTGATAAATCCAAGGGATACACTTGTAAAGAACATGATGGAAGCCCTCACTCCGCAGGTAATCGTTCAACTCTCGGAACAACTCCACGGTCTGTGCCGCCGTCGTCTTGGCATCCATCACCAGTCCCCCATAAGTCAATCCCATATGTGACTGAAAAGAATCACCCTTCTTGTTGGCAGGCATCAGGCCATACAGGCGCCCCTGTAAATAGAACATCAGCGAATAGTCCTCAAAGCGGTCACTATGATAGTCCATATATCCGCGGTTGAAAAGGAACGTGCCGTTCTTAGACTGCGCCACGAACAGATTCCACTCCTCTGCTTTGTCTGGGGTATATCGAACGATCTCAAACATCTTTCGTCAGTTGCAGGAATTCGTCGTATTCGTAGATATACTCATCCTCGTCAAAGAGTTCTGAGGCAAGCACGAGGCAGACGGCACCGCTAGAGAAATCCTCCAACGTGCGCCATACGCCTGTACCAATATATAATCCTTGATAGGGATGATTCAGATGGAACGTCTGACGCTCCTTGCCGTCGAACACCTCCACATCAAAGGAACCGCTGACCGCTATCACAATCTCCTCGCAGGTGCGATGAGCATGACCACCACGACGCTCACCCGAAGGCACATCGTAAGTCCAATAGACACGTGCGATGTCGAAGGGCACGTTCTTCATCTGTTCAGCCACCGTCAAGTTACCACGCGGGTCAACAATCTTCGGCAAATCCAGCAATCTAGCTTTATTCTGATCCATCTGTCGCAGAGTCCAACTCTTATTATCTCAGTTTTGCATACGGATCAGTACCCAAGACGGTTTTGGCCAGGCGCTTAGCCTTATCGCGAAGGGCTGTAGTGTCGTCGCCCACCTCACCGTAGCAGAGCACGACACCCATACGACGGCCCTTGTGAGCCTCGGGCTTGCCGAAGATACGGATACGGGTGCGGTCCTCCTTCAGGGCCTCGTCAAAGTTATAGTCGAGTAACGAACGGTCAACGGGTGATGAAGCCTCTTTCGGTGAAAGGATCACAGCACTGGCACCGGCATGCTCCAGATGGATGGCAGGAATAGGCAATCCCATCACAGCACGGAAGTGGAGTTCGAACTCAGAGAGGTTGGTGGTATGTCCTAGGGTTACCATACCAGTATCGTGAGGACGCGGTGAGAGTTCGCTGAAGATCACCTCACCCTGTTTGGTCAGGAAGAACTCCACGCCCCAGATACCGGCACCCGTCAGGGCCTTGGTTACCTTGTCGGCCATAAACTGGGCCTGTTTCAGAGCCTCATCACTGATCTTATAGGGCTGCCACGACTCACGGTAGTCGCCCGACTTCTGCACATGACCGATAGGCGGACAGAAAATCGTAGGCCAACCATGCTGCTGAGTTACGGTGAGCAATGTGAACTCGGAATCGAAGTCGATAAACTCCTCGATGATTACCTCCTTCACATCGCCACGACTACCCTCCATAGCCTCCTGGAAAGCCTGTTCGAGTTCATCGTCGTTATGCACATAACTCTGTCCATGACCAGATGACGACATCAGCGGCTTTACCACACAAGGGAAGCCGATCTCGTCGGCAGCAGCCTTGAACTCCTCGAAGGTCTTGGCATAGAAATACTTGGCTGTACGCAAACCGAGTTCCTTGGCAGCCAGGTCGCGGATGGCACGGCGGTTCATCGTGAAGTTGACGGCACGAGCCGATGGCACCACCTGAATGCCCTGCTCCTCAAACTTGAAAAGACGCTCCGTACGGATGGCCTCAATCTCGGGTACAATGATGTCGGGCTTATGCTTGTTGACCACAGCCTCGAGGGCATCACCATCGAGCATCGAGAACACCTCACGCTCATCGGCCACCTGCATGGCGGGGGCATTGTCGTAGCGATCACATGCGATTACATACTGGCCAGCGCGCATGGCGGCAATCACGAACTCCTTGCCCAGTTCTCCTGAGCCTAAAAGCAATATCTTCTTCATATCTTAACGGTTTGCATACATATTGTCATAATACTTCTGGTAGTCGCCCGAGGTGACATTGTCGAGCCACTCCTGATTGTCGAGATACCAGCGCACGGTCTTCTCGATACCCTCCTCGAACTGCAGTGAGGGTTCCCAGCCCAGTTCCTTCTGGAGTTTGGTACTATCGATGGCGTAGCGCAGATCATGACCGGCACGGTCGGTAACGAAGGTTATCAGGTCCATATCCTCGCCTTCCTTACGTCCCAACAGACGATCGACAGTCTTGATAACAACCTTAATGATGTCGATGTTCTTCCACTCGTTGAAGCCTCCTATGTTATAGGTATCGGCAATCTTACCCTCATGGAAGATCACATCGATGGCACGGGCATGATCCTCTACATACAGCCAGTCGCGCACATTCTCACCCTTACCATAGACGGGCAACGGCTTACGATGGCGGATATTGTTGATAAACAACGGAATCAGCTTCTCAGGGAACTGATAAGGACCGTAGTTGTTTGAGCAGTTGGTTACGATGACCGGCATGCCATAGGTGTCGTGATAAGCACGCACAAAGTGGTCGCTCGATGCCTTGGCTGCACTATATGGTGAGTGGGGATTATACTTCGTAGTTTCCAGGAAGAACTTGTCGCCATAGGCCAGATGGTGCTCTGAGCTGGAGGCGGTAGTTGTGAACGGAGGCTCGATACCCTCAGGGTGTGTCAGCTCCAGTGCGCCATACACCTCATCGGTAGAGATATGGTAGAAGCGCTTGCCTTCATACTTCTCAGGCAACGACTCCCAATAGAGTTTTGCAGCCTGCAACAGACTCAAAGTACCCATCACGTTAGTCTTGGCAAAGGTAAACGGGTCCTTGATACTTCTGTCCACATGACTCTCTGCTGCCAAGTGGATGATACCGTCCACCTTCTTGTCCTGCATCAGCTTATAGAAGGCATCGAAGTCGCAGATGTCCATCTTCACGAATTCGTAGTTGGGTTTGTTTTCGATGTCCTTCAGGTTTGCAAGGTTTCCCGCATACGTCAGTTTGTCGAGGTTAATGATGTGATACTCGGGATACTTGTTCACGAACAGGCGAACAACATGTGAGCCAATAAATCCGGCTCCACCAGTAATGACGATTGTTTTCATTGTTCCTTTTTATTTTTAATTTTCCTTATTAATTTATTCACTAGAACCATAGTCAGGAGAACGCCAGTAATCACATACAGAGGTAAGTAGTCTTGGAAATCGTTTTCAAAGTACAGCCTTACACCTTGTTTGAACCCACCGCATATGGTTTTAACGAACGACCAGATCTGCTCCATTTATTGATGATCTCCTAAAGTTATAACCTCAAGATCCTTAAACTCCTTCCCGTCGATGACGAGACGCACGAGTGTTCTCTCCTTGTGCCAGCCCTGAATGCCTGCCGCTCCAGGATTGATGTGCAGCAGTCCCAAAGTCTTGTCGTATTTCACTTTCAATATATGTGAGTGACCAGCCACGAAGAGTTGTGGCGGGTTGGCAAAGAGCGTGGAGCGCACGCTGGCATCATAGTTGCCAGGATAACCCCCGATATGCTTGATGAGTACATCAACATCTTCACACTTAAACCTATTAAGTTCGCGGTACATCAGTCTGAGGTCTCCCCCGTCACAATTACCGCATACGGCACGGAAGGGCCTGAACGCTGCGAGTTTCTCAGCCACCTCCACGCTACCTATGTCGCCTGCATGCCATATCTCGTCGCAAGGCTCGAAATAGTGCAGGTACTTATCGTCCCAATAAGAGTGCGTATCGCTAAGGATGCCTATTCTCTTCATACTCTAAACTTCTTGCGGATAAAATCGGCGATGATCTTTTCGGTCTCCACCAGTCCCAGTATCGACGAATCAATGCAGAGGTCGTAGCTGGCTGCATGCCCCCACTTCTTTCCTGTAAAATAGTTATAGTATTCTGCCCGCTGGTCCTCACGCTTTTCTATAAAGGCCCTGGCAGCATCCTCGTCAAGGCTCTGCTTGTTCATGATCTGCTCCACCCGATAATCTAACGATGCAGTAATGAAGATGTTCACGATGTTTGGAAAATCTCTCAGCACATAGTCGGCACAACGGCCCACAAACACACATGAGCCCTCTTTGGCAGCCTTGATGATGGCATCGCTCTGAAACTGGAACAGACTCTCCTGTGAGATATTCGACTTGTAGATGCTTCCGCCATTGAAGTGCGATGCCTGCAGGTTGAACAGTCCTTTCAAGAAGCCCTTCTTCTCATCGTTCTGCTCAAAGACCTTCTCTGAGAAACCGCTTTCTTTGGCAGCAAGGTTCAACAACTCGCGGTCGTAATATCTGGCATTAAAGTCGAGAGCCAGCATCCTTCCGATGTCATGACCACCCGAACCGAGCTGTCGCCCTACGTTAATAATGATATGATCCTTATCCATAAGCCTTTATTTTTTTCATGTACCATATCAGAATAGGTATGGTCATTGCAAACGATCCGAAATCACTGGATGGCATCGAGTACCACACGCCATCGAGCCCCCAGAACAGCGGGAAGATGTATGCCATGGGCAACAAGAGAAACAGCTGGCGCGATAGCGACAGGAAGATCGACACCTTCACCTTGCCAATGCTTTGGAAGAAGTGGGTAATAGCAGCCTGCGAGCCCACCACGAAGAATACCAGCATGTCGAGTTTGATGCCCTTTGCCGAGAGGTCGAGCAGTGTGGGGTCTGTGGTAAAGATACGCGCTATCTGCCGAGGGAAAAGCATTGAGAGCGTCCAGCCAACCAGCAGGAAAGCGGTTGCACAAGCTATTGTCAGCCAAAGGCAACGAAACATGCGGTCGTACTTCTCTGCCCCGTAGTTATAGCCCACAATAGGCTGCATGCCCTGATTCACGCCCATCACGAACATGAAGAACACCATGACCACCGAGTTGGCTATCGAATAGGCTCCCACAGCCATATCGCCACCATAACGTACGAACTGGTTGTTCATGAAGATCACAATCACACAACTCGTGGCATTCATCAGGAAAGGCGAAATGCCAATGGCGATGATATTCTTAACAAGATCCTTCTTCAGTTTATAGATGCCTCGTTTCAGGTGCAGCAGTTCTTTCGGGTTAGAGAACAAGTGCATCTGCCAGCAGAGAGCCAGCGACTGAGAGGTGACTGTGGCCAAAGCCGCGCCACGGATGCCCCAACGGAACCACCACACAAAAGCGACGACCAGTATAATATTCATAGCCACCGTAAACAGTGTAGCATACATGGCATGACGGGGTTTACCTGCTGCTCGCAACACGGCATTCATACCAAAGTACATATGCGTCACCATATTACCCAGCAAAATGATGATCATGAACTCACGGGCATAAGGCAGTGTGACGTCTGAAGCACCGAAAAAACGAAGTATCGGATCGAGGAACACCAGACTAACCACCATAAACAGGAACCCGATAATCAGGTTCAGCGTAACAGTGTTTCCGAGCAGGTTCTCTGCTGTCTGATAGTCTTTCTGTCCCAGTTTCACGCTGATGCAGGTCGAAGCACCCACGCCCACTGCAGCACCAAAGGCTGCGCTCAGGTTCATGAAGGGAAAGGTGATACCAAGACCTGCAATGGCTTCAGGACCCACCAGCTGACCGATCATGGCGCGGTCGATGATATTGTATAAGCTCGACGCCGTCATGGCCACAATAGCAGGCAGGGCATACTGCCAAAGCAGTTGTCCCACAGGCTTTTGTCCCAGTTCCAGTGCGGCTTGTTTGTTGTCCATATACAGTCTTCTCGTTTTTGACGATGCAAAGGTACGAAGAAAATCCGAGATAAGCAAAAAACAAAGGCACAAATTTGGTGGTATCGGAATTTTGGAGTACCTTTGCATTATGAATCTGAACAAAAGGGAATGTAGCCACCTTCTGCGACTCGTGTGTTTACTGTTTGTGCTGATGGGTTTTCTATCGGTAACAGCAAGTACAGCCAAGCGGAAATACCCTGGCGGCAAGTTCTTTATCTACCGATACACGCTGACCGACAAGCAGGGTTCCCCCTACTCCATCGACCATCCCGGCAGATGGCTCACCCACAAGTCGCTGGAACGCAGGAAGCGCCAAGGACTGGCTATTGACTCTACAGATTTACCCGTCAGCAGCAAGTATTTGCGACAGATAGAGAAAATCTCGGCCGACGCTGTCAGGCGCAACGGAAAACGATCCTCGGAATGGGTTATCATAGGCACCAGCCGTTGGAACAACACCGTCTTGGTGCGTGCCAACGATACAACCATCTTCAACAGTATTGCCACCCTGCCCTGCGTTGCCAAGGCAGAGCTGGTATGGGAGTCGCCCGACTCCATCACCAAGATGGTAAAGCAAGACTATCACGACAGTTTCAATGCCTGGGACAGCATCAAGGGTGCCCCCTATGGCAATGGCAAGGAGCAGATAGAGATGCTGGGTGGCCAACAGTTACACCGCATCGGAATGAAAGGCAAAGGTATCACCATCGCTGTACTCGACGGCGGGTTCCAGAATGCCGACAAGATACCCGCCATACAGCACATCAACATTGTTGGCACAAAGGATTTCGTCTATCCCAACAGCCCGTTTTTCTATCAGGAGACCGACCATGGCACGAAAGTGCTCTCCGCCATGGGTGCCAACGAGCCAGAGGTGCTGGTAGGCACAGCCCCCGAAGCCCGCTACTGGCTGTTGCGCTGCGAGGATCAGCAGACAGAACAACCTGTAGAGGAGGACTACTGGGCAATGGCGGCCGAATTTGCCGACTCTGTAGGCGTAGATATCATCAACTCCAGTTTGGGGTACAACGAATATGATGGCGACTCTGCCTATTATCATCAGCGCGACCTTGACGGACACACGTCCCTCATCTCGCGTACCGCCTCGATGTTGGCACGGAAGGGAATCCTTCTCGTCAACTCTGCAGGCAACTCAGGCATGGGCCCTTGGAAGAAGATAGCCTTCCCTGCCGATGCTGAGGATATGCTGACGGTGGGAGCCCTGAACACGGAGAAGAAGAATGCGCCTTTCAGTGGTGTGGGTCCCACACAAGACGGCCGTGTAAAACCCGATGTCATGGCCCTCGGTAGTCCGGCATCCCTGATATCGGGCCGAGGCACTGTCATCAGGGATATGGGCACCTCGTTCTCCACCCCCATTATAGCCGGTCTTGTGGCTTGTCTGTGGCAAGCATTCCCTGGAAAATCGGCTCTCGAGATGATCCAATTGGTACGGAGCACCAGCAACGGCTATCAGAATCCCGACAACATATATGGTTACGGCATCCCCAATTTCTGGCGGGCCTATATGATAGGGAGAATAGAGCAGTAATCATTGACAGGTTAGAGCTATGAGTGTTAAGAGGGTTTCATTGTTCGAACTTAACAGTAAGGTGCGCGAGGCCATCGAGTGCGAGTTGCCCGATGAATATTGGGTAGAGGCCGAGTTGTCGGAATGTCGCGAGAGCCACGGCCACTGTTTCATGAGTCTTATTCAGAAAGACGAGAAGAGTGCCACCCCCATCGCAAAGGCCGACGCCAGATGCTGGGCCTCGAAATGGATGCTTATCCGCCCCTACTTCGAGCGTACCACTGGTCAACAACTCCATGCCGGCATAAAGATGTTGCTGAAGGTCTATGCCCAGTTCCACGAGGCCTATGGCTTTTCATGGATCGTCACCGACATCGATCCCACCTACACCCTTGGCGACATGGCCCGCAAGCGTCAGGAGATTATCCGCCAACTGAAGGAAGAAGGCGTCTTCGACTTACAGAAAGAGTTACACCTGCCCCTCTTCTGTCAGCATATTGCAGTCATCTCGAGTGAGACGGCTGCAGGCTACGGCGATTTCTGCAACCAACTGACCGACAATCCCTATGATTTCCAGTTTACCCCCCAACTCTTTCCGGCCATCATGCAGGGCGAAGGGGTTGAGCAGAGCATCATCGCCGCCCTTGAACAGATCTACTCTGCCTCCAACTCTCACTTCGATGTCGTCGTCATCATCCGCGGTGGAGGTGCCACAAGCGACATGAGCGGTTTCGACACCTTAGCCCTGGCTGAGAACGTCGCCAATTTCCCCATACCCATCATTACCGGCATCGGCCATGATCGTGATGAGAGCATCCTCGACATGGTGTCGCACACAAGGGTAAAGACCCCCACCGCAGCAGCAGCCTTTCTCATAGATCATCTGAAAGGTGTACTCGACACCATCGAAGGGGCTCAAAGTCTCATCACTCACTACGCCCAACAGAAGCTCTCCTCGCTCCAAACCCAACTGGCAGCTTTTCAGGAGAGATTACAGTCAACGGTTCAGCAACGCATCATTAGTCAAATGGCGACCATCTCGAATACAGAATCAAGGATACCATTACTCCTGGATCGCAGACTTACCGCCGAATGCCACCGTCTGCAACTGTTGGAAGAGAAAGCGAAAGCACTTGATCCCACCTTACTGTTACAGCGCGGCTATAGTATCACCACCTATCAGGGCAAGACCATCAAAGACGCCAGCAAACTGGCCCCTGGCGCCGAAATTGAGACGCGATTGGCCAACGGCATTATCCACTCGAAAATAACAACCTCATAAGATATGGAAAAAGAACTGAAATACGAGGCGGCTATGGCCGAACTCCAGTCCATCGTCCGCAAGATGGAGAACGACGAACTCGACATCGACCAGATGTCTGACCAGTTGAAACGTGCCCAGGAATTAATCAAACTCTGCAAGGACAAACTGACCACGACTGACGAGGAAATCAAGAAAATACTTGCTGAAAAGTAAGTTTTCCGCCCAAAATGTCGTGAATCTGATACGAAATATGTACTTTTGCAGCAAAATCGGAACTTTAACATCATAAAATTGAATAGATATGAAGAATTTAGATTGGGGTAGTCTGTCGTTTGGCTACATGAAGACCGACTACAATGTGCGTTGCTATTATCGCGACGGGAAATGGGGCGAAATCGAGGTTTGCTCCGACGAGTATCTGAATCTGCACATGGCAGCCACCTGCCTGCACTATGGTCAGGAGGCTTTCGAGGGCCTGAAGGCCTATCGCTGTCCTGACGGCAAGGTGCGCATCTTCCGTGTTGACGAGAACGCCAAGCGCCTCCAGAGCACATGCCGTGGTATTATGATGCCCGAGGTTTCAATAGAGTTGTTTACCGAGATGGTAAAGAAGGTGGTTCGCCTCAATCAGGAGTGGATCCCCACCTACGAGAGCGGTGCCACACTCTACATCCGTCCGCTGCTCATCGGTACCAGCGCTCAGGTAGGCGTTCATCCCGCCAAGGAGTACTGCTTCCTGATCTTCGTTACCCCAGTAGGTCCCTACTTCAAGGGTGGATTCTCAAGCAATCCATACGTCATCGTTCGCGATTACGACCGCTCAGCACCGCTGGGTACTGGTAAATACAAGGTGGGTGGTAACTACGCTGCCTCTCTCTTCGCCAATAATCTGGCTCACGAGAAGGGTTATGCCTGTGAGTTCTACCTCGACGCCAAAGAGAAGAAATACATCGACGAGTGTGGTGCAGCCAACTTCTTCGGAATCAAGAACAACACCTACATCACTCCAGAATCAACCTCTATCCTGCCGTCTATCACCAACAAGTCGCTGATGCAGGTAGCTGAGGATCTGGGCATGAAGGTAGAGCGCCGCCCCATCCCAGAGGAAGAACTCGAGACCTTCGAGGAGGCTGGTGCTTGCGGTACAGCCGCCGTCATCAGTCCTATCTCATATATCGACGACCTCGACACTGGTAAGCGCTACTCGTTTGGCGACAAGCCCGGTCCACAGTCAAAGCGCCTCTTCGATACCCTTCGCGGCATCCAGTATGGCGAGATTGAAGACAAGCATGGCTGGACCACAGTTGTTATTGAGTAAGATCATATGAGAGAATTACCAAGTCTGGGCTTTATTGAAGCCGTAAAACTAGCCTCAAGTCGCATTTTGGAGTTCAAGGGCCGAAGCCGCCGATCAGAATTCTGGTGGTGGATGCTGGTGGTTATCATATCCAACTGGGTAATCACGGCATTCGCTCCAAGTCTATTGGTCAGCAGTATTATGTCAATTATCATCATGTTCTTTGGCCTTGCAGCAACAGCACGTCGATTGCAAGACTCAGGCAAGAGTGCCGTCTGGGTTTACATTAGCTATGCGTTGGGGTGTGCAACTCAATTAATTACTAGCACATCAACAACTGTGAATAGAATAATGGAAGAACTCAGCACCGGCTCCTTCGATGATCGTGCAATAGAAAAGATTGTGGAAAAAGGCAGCGGAGATATAGCATTACTCAGTTGTTTGTCATTAGCGATGGGTATTCTCGCCTTAATCGTTATCATCATGTGCTTACTCGACAGCACACGAGGTGCGAACAAGTACGGAGAATCTCCCAAATACGTTAACGAATAGTACATGGGCAAAGGCAAACTGGCTAAATTTGCCGATATGGCATCCTACGAGAACGTGTTCCAGTACCCTTATTCGGTAGTGGAACATGTTCCCTTTGAGATGCAGGGCCACTGGCGCGAGCAGTATTTCCACAACGACCACCCTATCGTGCTCGAACTAGGTTGCGGCAAAGGTGAATACACAGTAGAACTCGCCAAGCTCTACCCTGACGTAAATTTCATCGGCGTCGATATCAAAGGGGCCCGCATGTGGACAGGAGCCACCCAAGCCCTCAACGAGGGACTGAAGAACGTGGCCTTTCTCCGCACGAACATCGAGATCATCGAGCGTTTCTTCTCTGAGGACGAGGTACAGGAGATCTGGCTCACCTTCTCCGACCCGCAGATGAAGAACCCCCGAAAGCGCCTCACCAGCACCTATTTCATGGAGCGCTATCGTAAGTTTCTCGTCGATGGCGGCATCATCCACTTAAAGACCGACTCCAACTTCCTCTTCACCTATACCTCTTTTATGGTAGAGCACAATCAGCTGCCCGTCATCTTCCGCACGCTCGACCTCTACCACGACGAGCGCATCGACGAGGCTACCAAGAAGATCCTCTCCATCCAGACTTACTATGAATCGATGTGGATAGCCCGTGGACTTAACATCAGGTATATGAAGTGGCAGTTGCCCCGACAGTCTGCCCTCCAAGAGCCCGACGTCGAGATTGAACTCGACGATTACCGCTCATATCATCGCACCAAGCGCAGTTCACTCAACAAAGCAAAATAACGAAACTATTATGAAGAAACTATTAATCATGTTCATGGCAGCACTCCCCATGGTGGCCAGCGCACAAAACTCAGTGAATATCAAGGTCGATTCTGTCGGCAAGTTAGCAACCCAGATAGGCGATCAGAAATTCAAGATTTCCGAACTCACCGTCAGCGGCGACGTCAACGGCACCGACCTGAAGCTCCTGCAGGAGATTGTCACCCGCACTAAGACCGACAAGAAGAATCCCGACGAGTGCCTCGTCACTGCCGTCGATCTCTCTGGCATCAACATCGTTGAGAGCAAAGACAAGGGCGGACTGAAGACAGAGGCCAACACGCTGCCCAAGGGCCTCTTCGCTGGTGCTAAGAATCTGTCGAAGGTCGTACTGCCCGAGTCGATCACAGCCATCGAGTCGCAGGCTTTCCAGAATTGCGAAAACCTTACATCGATCAATATCCCCACTGGTCTCACATCACTGGGCAACGAGGCCTTCGAGGGTTGTAAGAGCCTTACAGCCATCCAGTTGCCCAATGGCCTGAAGGAAATTGCCCCTCAGTCTTTCAGCAAGTGCAAGGGACTGACAACGATTAATATCCCCGACGGCATCAAGAAGATTGGCAGTTCTGCCTTTGACGGCTGCGAGAGTCTTAGCGCACTCCAATTACCTGAAAGTGTCAACGAGATCGAGTCGTCGGCCTTCGACGGCTGCAAATTGCTCCAGACCATCAATCTGGCTGCCGTTTCCAAACTTGGCGGTTCTGCCTTCAAGGATTGCAAGAGCTTGAAAGCGGTGGAACTTACCGACCTCTCTTCCCTGGGCCAGTCAGTCTTCTCTGGCTGCAACTCGCTCGAAACTGTCAAGATGGAAGGTTCGCTCGCCGATCTCAATATCTCCACCTTCAAGGGCTGTTCTAATCTGAAGCACATCAGTTTGCCCTCATCGCTCCAGGAAATCAGTAACCACGCCTTCGACGAGTGTGAGTCGCTTGAGGAGATTACACTCCCCAACTCTATCGCCAAGATTAAGGACAGTGCTTTCCAGAAATGTACCAGTCTGAGAACTGTCCAGCTGCCCAGTTCGCTGAAGAGTCTGGGCGACGACGCCTTCGAAAACTGCTCCAGCCTCGACAGCATCACCGGTCTCACTCTGCTCGACGAGATTGAGACCAACGTGTTCCGTAATTGCGGCAATCTGCGTAAGGTCGTGCTGCCCGCCACCGTCAAGCGCATTGGCAGCAAAGCCTTCAGCGGCTGCAGCCTGCTCTCTGATATCGACTGGCCCGCAGCATTGAGGACTATCGAAGACGAAGCCTTCGAGAAATGCGCCTCGCTCCAGACGGTCAACTTCCCCAATGGTCTGAAGTCCATCGGCAGCGATGCCTTCAAGGGTTGTGCACAACTCACAAGTGTCGATCTGCCTGTCACGGTGAAGGAGATAGGTAGCAGTGCCTTCCAAGACTGTGCTGCCCTCACCGCCATTATCATCAACAGCGGCACTCCTCCCTCTATCAGCGGCAGCACCTTCAAGGGCACCAATGCCTCCATCCTCATCCCCAGAGGCTCACGCGGCGTCTATTCTGCCGACAAGAAATGGAGCAAGGTGAAAGGTCTGAAAGAAAACAAGTAACATGACATTATATCCCCAACTGATTATTGACGCGCTGGCCACGGTGACGTATGCCGGCACGAAGAAGAGCCTTGTAGAGAGCGGCATGCTGGCCGACACCCCGTCGGTGGCAGCCCCCTCTGCCGAGGGTCAGCCCTGGAAGGTAAAGGTGGTGCTCGTGTTCCCTCGCGATACCGACCCCTTCCTTAAGTCCACTGTCAAGGCCGCCGAAGCCGCCATCCATTACCACTGCGGTCAGGAGGTCGAGGTTGAGATAGCCACTGAGTTCAAGTCGGCCCCTCGCCCCGAAGTAGGCCAGATGCTGCCCGGTGTAAAGAATATCATCGCCGTCAGCTCAGGTAAGGGTGGTGTGGGCAAGAGTACCGTCTCGGCCAATCTCGCTATCGCCCTGGCACGCTTAGGCTACCGGGTGGGACTGCTCGATACCGATATCTTCGGTCCCTCCATGCCCAAGATGTTCCATGTAGAGGACGAGCGCCCCTATGCTGTGAAAAAAGAAGGTCGCGACCTCATCGTGCCCGTTGAGAAATACGGGGTCAAACTGCTGTCCATCGGTTTCTTTGTCTCGCCCGACACTGCCACCCTCTGGCGTGGCGGTATGGCCACCAGTGCCCTTAAGCAACTCATTGCCGATGCCGATTGGGGCGAGCTCGACTACTTCATCCTCGACACCCCTCCAGGTACCAGCGACATCCACCTGACGTTGCTCCAGACGCTGCCCATCACAGGTGCCGTCATCGTCAGCACACCTCAGGCCGTCGCCCTTGCCGATGCTCGCAAAGGCATCGATATGTATCGGAACGAGAAGGTGAATGTGCCCATCCTCGGTCTCATCGAGAACATGGCGTGGTTCACCCCCGCAGAACTGCCCGAAAACCGCTATTACATCTTTGGCCGCGAAGGTTGCAAGCAGTTGGCTCAGGAGATGAATGTGCCCCTGCTTGCCCAGATTCCCCTCGTCCAGAGCATCTGTGAGAATGGCGACGCAGGCACCCCTGCCGCCCTCAACAGCGACTCAGCCACCGGTCTGGCTTTCATCAATCTCGCCCAGGCCGTTGTCACCGTCGTCAACCGCCGCAACAAGGAGCAGCCCCAGACCAGGATCGTTGGCATGAAATAAACATGTCGCGTTCGAGACATTCTTGTGCAAACAAGTAAATCTAAAAGCAGCATGCGTCATCACGACGAATGCTGCTGATTGAATCAAAATCAGAGTTGATGAAAACTCTAATCGTCTGCAAAATTATTCCATCCACTTGGCTTTAGCAAGAAAAATGCTGATAATATGAGGCAAGACATGTTACAATAGTTTTAGAGTTAAAGCTCTGATAATAAGAAGCATAATCCAAATGTTTCAAAGGAAAAAGTGCTAAATTGTAACACCTGACGAAGGGCGATACTCTTAAATTCCTTGAATTATTCTTTAAAATACCAATCGGGTGGTATCAAGTCGAATATAATGATTAACTTTGCTGAAAAAAGCAGTTGAATCATGAAAAAGATCGTCTGGATATTGGTAGTAACCACCTTGATGGTTGGTTGTGGTGAGGCGCGCCATCCTATGCTGAAGGAGGCGGCCGACATCGTACACCTGCATCCTGATTCCGCACGCATCCTAATAAGTAAGGTGGACACGGCTTCGCTTTCCGAAGCGGATATGGCTGAGTACCATCTGCTAAAGGTGATGACAGACTATATCGTGCTGCATCAGTCAGATGGCGATTCGCTCGTCACGACTTGCGTCGATTACTACGACAAGCATGGCGACGCGTGGCATCGTGGCAGGGCGTATTATTACAGGGCTGGTATCAGAAGGCATTTACTGGGCGAGACGTATGAGGCTATCAAGGATTACAAGACGGCTGAGACCATTGCCGAGGATGCTGACGATGAACTGCTGAAGAACATGGTGTACGAGAATCTGGCCTTTGCAAACTACAGATGCATCAACTATTCGCTCGGCATGAGGTATTCGCAGAAGTTCTTGGAGAGCAGTGTCAAACTTAACGACACCATTATGGTACTAAGGGGTCTGCAGATGTGCGCAGCATCTTATGCACAAATGAATCTGAAAGACAGTGCTTATGCCTGTATTCTCAAGAGTTTGGACTATATCGACCTGTGTGATAGTATCTTGCGCTCAGATATCTATCACAATGTGGTGGTAATGTATCAAGAAAAGGGGGATGATGAAAATGCCCAGAAGTATCTCGACATTTGGAAACAGAACAGGTCTGCCAGTAGCACGAAAGGGTATATTAGTGAGGCCCGTTTCTTGAAAGCACAGGGACGCTATGAAGAAGCCATCGAGAAAGCAAAGGCTTGCAATCCTGAAGGAGATCCCTTGGTACGCATCAATTCAATGGAACTGTTGGCAGAACTCTATGAACTGGCTGGCGACAAGAGCGAGGCTTTGGAGACAAAGAAACAGGTGGATGCTTACAGAGACTCGGTGATAACGGCTAATCACAGTATAGAGATAGCCGACTGGCAGCAGAAGTATGACGAGGAACGCTGGAGGGCCACAACAACGTCAACAAATGTTAAATGGGGGTGGGTAATCTTCGCTTTCTCAGTTATGCTGGCATTAGTAGTCTGGTGGCATCGCTACAGGGTTAGGAACATAAGATTCCAACTTGACGAGCATGCCAGGCGAATCGCCGAGAACCAGACAGAGATAGAACGGCTGCAACAGAACGGCGAGGCCAGTGAACAGACCATTGCCGAACTGAACAGACAGATAGAGACCAGCCGAGAGCGCATCTCCAACAAACTGCTCATCGGCACACGGGCTTTTGTGAAGCTTCAGCAAAAAGAGTCGGTAGCAGACATGAAAGCCGAGGAACGCCATTGCTTAATCGACTACTTTGCCCAGTTGCGCCCCAAACGCTGGCAGGAGTGGGAGCGTACCTATTCTTCCCTCACACCAGCACAATACATTTTCCTCATTCTTCAGGATGACTTGCACTACGATGATGACACCATCGCCCAAATCCTAGCCGTGAAACCCGCCTCCCTCCGCACCCTCCGCTCAAGGCTCAAAGGACGGGAGAAGTAGTTCTTGCTTGGATTGACGGGATATTGACCACAAAAGTAAAACAACTTGTTTTACTATGTTGCAAGGCATCTTTATATACTGAAGAAATGCCACTTTACAAGGTAAAACAAGTTGTTTTACTTTGGCAAAAAGGTAGTGACACTTTCAAAAAAAGTATCACTAAGCCTAATATGCTTATTTTCAGTCTGTTAAAGCAAATAGTGATACTTTTCCCAAAAATGACGATTTTCTTTTGGAGTAACTATCAGCAATCATTTTACAACCTGACACGCAAGCAGATGATTTATGTAATTATTTGCCAATCCACGCCAGTTTCCTTTCTCATGATGGCGTCCTGGTCATATTTGGTTATTTTGCTGAAATATTGTGGATGACGAAGGCACCTTGTCCGTCACCCTCCTTGAGGTTTGCGAGCAATGCCAGCGTATTGGTATATTTGCGCCGCAAGGCTTCACGCAGGTCTGAATCTTTGAACCTAATCTCGTTGTTACTCATTTCGATGCATGAAGATTTCTGCTAATTTCGTTTTCAGTTCATCCCCATAGATATTACGGGCGATAATGGTACCGTCGGGGGCAAAGAGAATGGTATGAGGGAGGGCATCAATTCCGTAGAGCGTAGCAGGAATGTCCTGGGCATTAATGATCTGTGGATATGGGATGCTGAGGTCACGTATGTTTTTTTCTGTTCTGTCTCTTCGGGCTTGTCGCGGAAGGCTATGCCAAGCACCGTCAGCCCTTTCTCCTTGTACTGCTGATAAAGGCCGATTAAGTCGGGTATCTGCTGACGGCAGGGACCACACCATGAAGCCCAGAAGTCTGCAAGAACATATTGGCCGCGCCCCACATAGTCAGAAAGTCGCGTCGTCTTTCCGTTGTACTCTACGGCAAAGTCCTTGAACATTTCGCCTTCTTCCTGTGACAATGCTGCTTCTGCCTTTTCTTTCACTTTTATGATGTTCGGATGATTTTGTACCTCAGCACAACTTTGATTGATAAGTGACAATAGGACTTCTGGTTGTTCCATGATATTGTCGTCCAACATCAGAAGCAACGGAATAGCCAACACGTCGTCTTTATGCTGAATGACAAGTCCTTTTAGCGTCTCTGTAAAATCAGGAGTATTGCGTTTAGAAAGAGTCTCAGATAAAACATTATTGCGGACTGTTCCGCTAATTACAGGAATCTGTTGGTTGCCATCAAACATGATGTCGCCCGGCTCGATGATAATGGGTAATCTGGATCTCTTGCTCTTTCTGCCCCCATTGACTTCAGCGGAGGACCAGATGCAGAGCATTGCACAGAAGGGCTTGTCGATGGTTCCCTTGATTGTGAACACACCGTCTTGGATGGTGCATCTTGTAGTCACTTCATTCGTTGCGGTGTTCACGATGGTAACGGAATCGAAACTAACACCCTGTTTCGCCGTTGCTTTGGCCACCTCAGATAAGTTTCCTTGAATAGTGTAATTCTTCGTCTGTGCCTGCCCCGCCACTGTGACGAGGGCGAGCATTATCGTAATGATTGTTTTCTTGTTCTTCATATTGTCTTTATCCGTTTGTTTCTTCAAATCTGTAAGAAGCTCCTGAAGTTCTTCTTCACTCTCATAGACGGGTGGCATTCCGTTCGCAATGCTATAATAACAAGGCGTTTTCCACCAAATCTTGATTCTGCGACAAATCGTAGTGAATGTATTCATGACGTTATAAACTTTTTCATTTGTACCAATCCTCGGCACGCTTAATCATTTCCTTGAGTTTATCTGTTGGCTTCTCCTCCTTGCGGGCAAGGTTGAGAAACTGGCGATAATATGATTCTGCCTGCTCACTATCTTTGAGGAGATAAGCGTAGGCATTGGCAATATTATAATAGGTGGCGATGGAGGTCGGGTTATAGGCGAGATGTTCCTTCCACGCTGTGACGGCCTCTTCATAATGCTGTGTCATGTAGTAGCCCTCTCCTTGCGAGAGTGTAATGGCCTTCATGATAGTGGTGTCGGGGCGCATCAATTGTTTGGCGAGATCGAGATAGCCAAGCCCCTCGGGATAGCGCTTCGTGTCGATGCAGACCACTCCAAGACGGTAGGCGCAGCCGTAGTGCTGCATGCCACTCATCAGAAAAGCCAATTTTAGATAGTGGTAGGCTTGTTCCAGGTCTTCGATCTGGGAATAGCACATACCTGCGGAATACAAGGTGTTGAAGGTAGAATCCCCCTGCTCCAGCAGCCGATTGTATAACTTGGCAGCCGCTGTGAAGTCACGATTTACAAACCATGCATCGGCCAGTGCCCTGTTCACGAGGATATTGGTGGAATCCCTCTTGCTGTATATCAGTCCATGGACAATACCACCCTGCGGTTGTTGGGCTTTGATATTTGCGAGTATAAGATTAGCAACCACCTCGCCATCCATAGGATAACGGTAATTCAGCTGACTGGCCCAGTAGATAAAGGAATCGTTGTCGCCCTGTTTCTGATAGCTGAAGCATAGCTGGCGGAAGGCATCGTGGGAGAGGCTGTCCTCTGGAACCAATTTCAGGAGGTCAGCCGTCTCGCGATAGTTGCCACGCTTATAATGGCAATTTGCGAGTTTCATTTGAACCATGCAGTTAACTTTCGAACTATTTTCAGCAGATTGCTTCAGCTGCTCGATAATCTCATCCTGTTTCTCCTCTGGAAGTTCATCAAACTTGTCAAGAGGAATGTCAGGCTGTTCTACAGCCGGCTGCTGACTTCGGTTTTTTGCAATGGCATATGCCTCTTGATAATATTTCAGCGCCTCAAAGGTGTTATACTGCTGCATGCAACTGTCGCCAGCCTGTACAAATAATTGCAATGAATCTGCCTTTACTTCTGCTGTCTTATTTAACTGTGCCCAGCCCGTCAATGCAACGAGGGCGAGTAGTGCGGTAATGATGTGTTTCTTATTCATCTTAGTTTATTTCAGCGAAATATTGCGGATTACAAATGCGTCCTCGTCGTTACCTGCCTTGAAGTCGAAGGCCTCAGGAGTTGTCTCGAATGGCTCGAAGGTAAGCGTGAAGTCAATATAACTCAGATCACTCAGGAAATATTCTGTGGAATCTGTTGCTTTCACAGTGGTATAGTTGTTCTCGTCAAGCGTAATACCATCGGCTGCTGTCACTTTATATCTCTTGCCGTTGGCCTCAAGATAGGAATCTTTGACAATGCGGAACCCGTATTCTTTATGGCTAAAATAGCGGAAACCGACGGTGGTGCCGTTGGCATTGGCTTCAACTTTCCGAATGGACAACTCGAAATTGGCACTGTTGTCTTGCTTGATGCTGAGTCCATTGATGGCATCGGCCAAACCTAAGAACATTCCAGTATAATAACCCGATTTCTTCGTCACGATGCGCTTGTCGGGTGAGATCAATATGTAATATGGAACAGCCCCTTCGTCGCAATATCTGCTGCTGATGCTGCTTCCCATCTTGCCGTCGTTCCAGTTTTTCCAAACGATGCGCTTACTGAAGTCGCTATTCTTCCATGAGGAGAGTTTGTCTTCATTGATGCCGACGATTTCCAGTTTATCCTTCATTCGTTCATAGACCTCCCTCATCTCTGGTTCAGCCATCCGGCACGGGCCGCAGCCTATGCCCCAGAGATCAAGCAGCAGGTATCGACCATTCGTCATGCCTTCAAGGAGGTGATGGGTGTTACCCTGCATGTCGAAGAGTTCGGCATCGACGGCCTCGTCGCCTACCTGCAGTACTTGCGGAGGATAAATATAGGTGTGTATCTCTGCCAATTGATCTTCAAAGCCTTTCGGTGCACGGGCTGAGAAAGATTTCTCCAGATCCTTCAACTGTTGCATATATGGGAAACCTTTCATATTTATCAGCGGTCTGGATATGCGCCACAAAACATTTAACGAAGCAGCATCTACAGGCAACGAGGGAAGGATGTCCATCTGCTGCTTCGTTAACTCCATACTGATAGAGTCTAACTTATCCCAATCTTTTTTCTTTTCAAGTTGGATATATTCCGCTATGATGTCACGACAATGCTCCGTTATATGGTTCAACGTTTGCTGCTCGGGGATTGGGCTTTCCACTTTCCATAATGGATAGATACAGTCTGTACCCATCAGTTTTATAGTCACATCAGGCTTCATCATGAGGGAGAGTGAGAAATTGGGACAACCTTCACCCACTAAAGAGAGAAAACCGCTGGATAGTTCTTCAACGGGTAGAGTAAAGGCAAAACGCCCGCTTTGGACGGTATCGACAACATTTCCTGATATACCAACACCGGCCAGCACCAGTGTGCCGTCTTTCAGTGCAGGTGAATAACCAGTGACAGTTACTGTTTTCGTCTGTGCTAGTCCCGCCATTGTGACGAGGGCGAGCATCATCGTAATAAAACTTTTCTTGTTCATAATAACTTATTTAATATTTAGTGCTTTCTTGATGATTGGCTCCAATTCTTCTGCGTCGGTGGAAGTAGAGAGGATGGTGCCGTCGCGGTCGATAAGGAACATGGCACCACCGGCATTGTCGGCTCCGTTCTTATGCCATACCTGATTCTCGTCGTTCAGTTCCAACAGGCTTGGCCAAGGGTAGCCGTCACTCTCCATCGCTTTCTGCATAGCCTCTGCCTTTTTCTCACGGGCAATGGCAACGACGGTGAAACCCTTGTCCTTGTATCTTTTATAAATGGGAATCATGGCGATGCTATGTTGACGACATGGACCACACCAGGATGCCCATAAATCTATGAGGGCAACCTTGCCTTGGATAAGCGTGGAGATAGGGACGAGTTTGCCGTCGGTGTTGCGCACATTGTAGTCGATGTAGGGCTTGCCTGGTTGCAAGCGGTAGGTCGCCTCAGCATAGGCAATCTGTTCGTGAACGGGATGGTCGGGATAATAATTGATGAGTGTGTCGTGATAAAGTGTTAGGCACCGTTCATACTGTGACTTGTCGAAGTCCACATAGGCGTCCGAATGCTTTAGGACTTGAATGGCATCAAGTACATCGTATAGTTTCCAAAGCAAAGGGTGCTTGCAACCTTTCTCACCGTTGATAACAATACATGGCTTTTTGTCTTCATACATCGTGACACTCACATTGTAGTTCCCGGCGATGAACTTCCCTAAGAACAAACGTCCTGTTTCATATTGTTTCAGAAAGAAAATATTGTAGAGCCTTGGGAAGTCGGTTTCAATATCGTAGGCGAAACGTCCCTCTTTGGCTTTTACGTGAAAGCGCGGATCATCCACCACACGCAGGTCTGTCCCAGCCTCGCAGATGATAATGTCGTCGCCCCAAGCGTCGGTCTCCAATGTTCCTTCGACGTGGCATTTCACTTGTGCTTGCCCTACCATAGCGACGAGGGCGAACATTATCGTAATTATTGTTCGCTTGTTCATAATGGTTTATTCTACTGAAACATTGCGAATGACGAAAGCACCCTGTACATCACCCTCAATGAAGTCGAAGGTGGTGGGGATGATGTCAAATGGCTCGAAGGTAAGTGTGAAGTCAGAGTAGTAAGTGTTGCCTAAAAACTCGTCTGTAGATTCGGAGGCTTTCACCTTGGTATAGTTGTCCTCATCGAGTTTGATGCCATCGGCTGTTGTCATTTTGTATTTCTTGCCATTAGCGGTAAGGTAGGAATCTTTGGCGATGCGGAACCAGTAATCCTTATGGCCATAATAGCGGAAACTGATGGTGGTGTTGTTGGCATTGACATCAACTTTGCGAATGGCGAACTGGAGATTGGAACTGTTATCCTGCTTAGGACCATTGAGAGCTTCTGCCAGACCCATGAAATATCCAGGTTGATAGCCCACAGCCTTCCAAATGATGCGCTTATCAGGCGAAATCATTACATAATAAGGGATGGCACCCATATCACAGTATTTGCTGCTGATATCCTTCATGGCATTGTTCCAGTTCTTCCCAACGATGCGCTTACTGAATTCATGCTTCTGCCACTCAGAGAGTTTGTTCTGATTGATAGCGACGATTTCCAATTTGTCCTTCATTTTCTCGTAAACTTCTCTCATCTCTGGCTCTGACATCATGCAAGGACCACAGCCAATGCCCCAGAAGTCGAGCAATACATATTTGCCATTGGAAAAGGCTTCAAACAAATGGTGTTTCTGTCCCTGCATATCAAAGAGTTCGGCATCAACAGCTTCATCACCCACCTGCAAGAGTCGTGGTGGATAGACATAGTTGTGAATCTCTGCCAACTTCTCTTCAAATCCTTTAGGTGC
>CACXVS010000044.1 GCA_902771155.1 uncultured Prevotellaceae bacterium | reverse complement strand
GCAATCAAAAGGTATTACCTTTGCAGCGTCGAATTGAAAAAGCGGAGAGACGGGGCTTGAGGATGAGAATTGCGATTTTTAAATCTGGAAATTGCGCGCGCTGAATGTAGCACCATTTCGAGTTATATCTTAAAATAATTAAATATATTTGGAGAATTGATTGATAAAAACTATATTTGCCAAACAAAAAACAATAACCAATATCAACATAGCGTATGAGATCAACGATAGTAGTAGCGATGATGCTGGGCGTGATGACGGCATCGGCACAAGATAACCTGAGGCTTGCTGCGCCAAACACCAGTGATCAGAAGACGTTTACAATCGTCAAAGAACTCCCCATCACCAGTGTGAAAAACCAATACCGCAGTGGCACGTGCTGGGACTTCGGCACACTGGGATATTTCGAAAGCGAGATCCTGCGGAAAACGGGCAAGACCTACGACCTCTGCGAGATGTTCGTGGTGAACAAGGACTATATGGATTGCGCCACCCACTATGTGCGCATGCACGGCTACAGTCAGATATCGGAGGGAGGCTCGTGCGACGATGTGCTCGAGGTTATACGCCAGTATGGCATCTGTCCTGAGGATGCTATGCCCGCACCTGGATCGCTGACGGGCGACTCGCTGGCCAACTTCAGAACGTTCTTCCCCGAACTGGAGCGCACCGTGAGTGGTATCGTCCAGAAGGATGCAAAGGCCCCGATGGCCCACTGGCAAGACAGCGTGCAGGCCGTCATCGAGCGCTATGTAGGCCGTTGTCCTGAGTCGTTCGTCTATGAGGGGCAGACCTATACGCCCCAGTCGTTTGCTGAAAGTCTGGGTCTCGACCTCGACGATTATGTCAGTCTGACCAGCTACACGCATCATCCCTTCAATGAGTGGTTCGTCATCGAGTCGCCCTACAAATGGAGACTCAAACCCAGTTACAACATCCCGATAGAACAGCTGATGGAGGTGATCGACACGGCGATTGACGCCGGATACACTGTGGCGTGGGGCGGTGACGTGACAGGCGATTTTACCCGCACCGGACTGGCCATGCTGCCCGACAGCATCACGCCCACACAACAGCTGCGACAGGAGCAGTGGGACGATTGGCGATTCACTTACGACCACGTGATGCTGATCTACGGTAAGGCTATCGACGAACAGGGTCAGCCTTATTATCTGGTGAAGAACTCCTGGGGCGAGAGTGGCCTCTACAAGGGCATCTGGTACATGTCGCGCGACTACATGGCCCTCAATACCACCTACATTTTCCTCAACCGCCACGCCCTCCCCTGGACACAGCAGGGCTCGAGAAAACTCTAAGATTATGAAAAAAGTGGTTTTAGTATCTATTAGTGTGTTGCTGACCGCAATGGCAGCTCTGGCACAGGGACAGAAGGTAAGTAACGGTTCGCAGTGGAATATCGGCTGGGGACAGTATGAGGCGCTTGTGAAACCGGCTCTCATCCAGATGACGTCGGTGCACGAGGGGGAGCAGACGGCTTTTGCGCTGGTGCCTAATGGTGACACGGAGTTTATTTATGCAGGTGCGCCTGTGGAACTTGGCGACGATCCGAAGATTGTGGCAAAAGGCTCGAAGGTGGTGCTGAAGAATTATGAAGGCTTGAAGGTGTTGATATTCTACGACGAGAAAGACAGGATAGAGAATGCGATGTATTGCACGGAGGACTCCCCACTCCACAACTCTCGATGGGACGTCATTCCCGAGTGCTGCGGCAAGTACGCCATCGGACAGCGACCTGGCACAGAGGGAGATCCTGATACACGCGAACGGCTGACCTTCAATCAACTCGACTTGACATATAAAGGCATGAGGTTGAACTACGACGTTGAGGCCCTAAACGACCAGGCTCTTAATGTGATCACGGTGGAACCGGGCTCAGAGATATCGGGCAGTTGGATGGCAATCCCGACGGTAACAGGATTGAACCTCTATGAATGCGAGAAAGATGATTACGGCATGTTCCACAAGAAGGGGCGCAAACTGTCGCTGTATCATTGTGATGACCAGAAGGGGCGCTGGCAGCTGGCCTCGGACGCCATGCTGAACCGCCAGACGCTGGGCCACTATCGCAAGTCGTCGCTACGGCTGATGCGCAACGAGATTCTGGCACGTCACGGATACAGGTTCTCGGCAAAGGATCTCGTGGAGTATTTCACGAACCAGGCTTGGTATCAACCCGGGGAGTCGAACGACAATATCCGCCTCTCGTTCTACGAGCAGATGACGATGGCGCTTATCCAGGCTGAGGAGCGTATGCCCGACAACCAGCGCCACCCCATCGAGGAAGACCCGATGTAACTTAAAGGCTGGTGTGTTTGAATTGAGAATGGGCCCGCGATTCGCATCGAGGGCCCATAACAACACAAACACAAAAACACGGTTCAACGAACCGCTATAGGGTCGTTTTTACTGAACGCCGTCTTCGCGCAGCTTCTGCTGCCACTTCCAAGCGCTCTTCAATACTTCTTCGGTAGGCGTCTCGGCCTTCCAGCCAAGCACCTTGTTGGCCTTATCTACATTACCCCAAACCTGCTCAATGTCGCCCTCGCGACGGGGTGCATAAGCCCAGTTCACCTTTACGCCCGTAGCCTTCTCGAAGCCCTCGACAACCTCGAGCGTTGAGAGGCCCTTGCCCGTACCGATGTTGAAGACCTCGACGGCATCAGTCTCCGGATTGTCTAACACACGCTCCATAGCCTTAACGTGAGCCTTTGCCAGATCAACCACATAGATATAGTCGCGGATACAGGTCTTGTCGGGGGTGTTATAGTCGTTGCCGAAAATCTTCAGTTGCTGACGGATGCCGATGGCCGTCTGGGTGACAAACGGAATCAGGTTCATGGGCACTCCGTTAGGCAGTTCGCCAATGAATGCTGTGGGATGGGCACCAATGGGATTGAAATATCTCAGGATGACACTCTTGATGGGCGCACCCGAGTGGATGTAGTCCTGAATGATCTCCTCGTTGATCTGCTTGGTATTGCCATAAGGTGACATAGCCTTCTGGATGGGTGCATTCTCAGTGACGGGCAGGTTCTCCTGCGAGGGCTGACCATAGACAGTGCAGCTCGAAGAGAAGATGATACCCTTGACATCATACTTGGGCATCAGCTCAAGCAGATTGATGAGCGACATCAGGTTGTTGCGGTAATACATCAAAGGCTTCTCTACACTCTCTCCCACAGCCTTCGATGCGGCAAAATGGATGATACCCTCTATCTTCGGATACTTCTTAAACACGCCCTCCAAAGCCTCGAAGTCGCAGCAGTCCACCTTCTCAAATGCGGGACGGATGCCCGTAATCTTCTCGATACCGTCGAGTACGTTTACATTTGAGTTAGAGAGATTATCAATAATCACCACTTCATAACCTGCTTCCTGCAATTCCACGGTGGTATGGCTTCCGATAAAGCCTGTACCGCCAGTTACCAAGATTGTCTGTTTCATTTCAACTATATTAATGTTTAATTATTCCGCGACAAAAGTAAACAATATTTTGTAAACTATCAAACTTTCTTCGACTTTTCTTCATATCAGTCTAATCCGAAGAGCACTTTCAGACCGCCGTCAACTCCCGAGAATCCCATGAAGGCCAGACTGAGCAGCCCAGCAGAGAGCATCACGATGGCCATCCCCTGCATACCCTTCGGAATCTTCACCAGCTCCAGTTGCTCGCGCATACCAGCAAAGACAGTCAGAGCCAAACCGAAGCCAATGGCCGTAGAGAAGGCATAGACCACACTCTGCAGCAGATTAAAGTCTTTCTGAATGACCAGGATAGCCACACCCAGCACAGCACAGTTGGTGGTGATAAGCGGGAGGAAGATGCCTAAGGCCTGATAGAGGGCTGGCGAAACCTTCTTGAGTACGATCTCTACCAACTGCACCAGTGAGGCAATCACCAGGATAAAGGCAATCGTCTGCAAATACTGCAAGCCAAAGGCGTCGAGCACATATTTCTGAACCAGCCAGGTGACGATAGTGGCCAGTGTTAGTACAAAGGCAACGGCTGCCGACATACCCAGCGAGGTATCAATCTTCTTAGATACACCCAGGAACGGACAGATGCCCAGAAACTGTGACAACACGATGTTGTTCACAAAGATGGCGCTAATAAATATCAGTAAGTATTCCATAACTTTTATTCTTTAAGCGGTAAGCTTTAAGCATTAAGCGTTATTATTTCAATTTTCAATTTTCAATCTTCAATTTATTAACGATTGCAATCAGGAAGCCAAGGGTGATGAATGCACCCGGAGGCAGTACGAAGAGCAGGATGTTGTAGGTCTCAGGGATGAGCGTGAGTCCGAAGATGGAACCAGCGCCCAACAACTCACGACAGATACCGAGAAATGTAAGTCCGAGGGTAAATCCCAACCCAATGCCGATTCCGTCGAAGAGAGAGGCTATGGGCGACTGCTTGGAGGCAAATCCCTCAGCACGTCCGAGGATCACACAGTTTACGACAATCAGCGGGATAAACAGTCCGAGGGCTGCATCGATATCTGGCAGGAAAGCCTTGATCACCAATTGCAGTATGGTGACAAAGGCCGCTATCACAACGATAAACACAGGAATGCGTACCTTATCGGGGGTGACCGATTTCAGACAACTGATCACGAAATTGGTGCAGATAAGTACCGCCATCGTGGCAAGGCCCATCGACATACCGTTCAAGGCAGAGGTGGTAGTGGCCAGCGTGGGACACATACCCAGCATCAGGACGAACGTGGGGTTCTCCTTTACAATGCCGTTCTTTATAATCTGTATTGCGTTCATATCTTCAATTCTATAACTCTTCAATTTTACAATTCTTGATGTTTCACATCGAGCCTGCTCACGCTCGGCATAGCTCAAGCAAGCTTGACTCTGCTCTCGCTTAATCGCAGCCTTCAATTCTTCAATCCTAATATTGCTTGGTGGCTCCTGTATTTGTATCAGTGGCAGGAGTGCTTTTGTAAGCGTTATAGGCATTGTTGACTGCGAGCAGGAAAGCACGGCTGGTAATGGTAGAGGCCGTGATGGCGTCCACCTGCCCGCCATCTTTCGATACAGTGAGCGGTTCCTTGGGATCCTTGCCGATGATGTCGCCCTTTTCACCCTTCTGGAACCACTTGTCGGCTTTGGCTCCCAGTCCTGGTGTCTCAGCGTGCTCAAGCAAGGTGTAACCCAGAATCTTTCCTTCAGGATCAAAACCTACCAGCACCTTCAGATCGCCGCCAAACCCTCCGCTTGTAGATTCAACGGCGGCACCGAGGTCTTTGTTCTGGACATCCTGAATCTGGTAGATCACATACGTGAGTTCCTTACCACTGGCATCGCTCTGCTTAACGGTATCGGTCTTGGCCACCTTCAGGTTATCGACACACATCACAGTCTTGATGCCATCCGACAAGGCCTTAGTCTTCTGCTCTGCGATAGGCCCCTCGGTAAGGTGGTTCACAAAGGCGAGGATGCCACCCATGATGACGGCTACCGAAGTAAGCACCACCACCATATTCGTTAAAGATGATTCTAACTTTTTCATTTGGCTACCTCCCCGAATCGTTTTGGTTTCACATAATTATTAATAAGAGGTGTAAACGCATTCATGATAAGAATAGCGAACGACATACCCTCTGGATAAGAGCCCCAGTTACGAATCAGGATGGTGAGGAAGCCGATGGCTACACCATAGATGATCTGTCCCTTAGGGGTCATAGGACTGGTGACGTAATCCGTTGCCATAAAGATGGCTCCCAGCATCATACCTCCGGTAAGAAGCACCGAGAACGGATCGGGATAGACAGGATTGCCCAGATGCAGCAGCCCTGAGAAAATAAAGGCTGTTGAGAGAATCGAAACAGGGATGTGCCACGTAATGATTCTGTTCCAAAGCATAAAGGCAAAGCCCATCAAGAGGGCTAACGCACAGATCTCACCCATCGCACCGGCACCGCCAGAACTTGAACCCAGTAGAAGTTCGAATGAAGAAGGCAACTTGTCGAGCACAGAAGGATCGCCGCTCCTGATGGCCCAATTGATGATGGACAGCGGTGTGGCGCCAGTCTCGGCATCAAGATATGTATCCCACTGCCCTATCTTTGGCCAAGTGGTCATCTGTGCAGGAAAAGCTACCAGCAAGGCAGCACGACCCACCAACGCAGGGTTGAAGATGTTGTTGCCCAGACCTCCAAACGTCATCTTAGCCACCCCGATAGCAAAGAGCGCACCAATGAGGATAATCCAGATAGGGAGATTGGAAGGCAAGTTGAAAGCCAAAAGCAGACCAGTAATGACTGCCGATCCATCTAACAAGGTGTTCTCTTTCTTCTTCAGGATATATTTGCAGATTGCCCACTCAAAAAAACAGCAGGCTGCTACGCTGGTCGTCGTCACAACAACAGAACCCAGGCCAAAGAAGAAGAACGAAGCAAACAGTGCCGGCATCAAGGCTATGATGACACCATACATATTGCGTTCTACCGAGTCTCGGCTATGGGCGTGTGGCGATAATGATACAATTAATTTTCCCATTGTATATTTCTTTTTTACCTTTTTACTTTTTTACCTTTATCATTTAGCTGCGCGGGCCCGGATGATGCCCATCACAGTACTCTTGCCCTGACGGATGTTATCGAGCAGCGGACGATGGGCAGGACAAGTGTACTGGCACGAGCCGCACTCGATACAACTGACGATGTCCTCATGCTCGGCACGCTCCCAATTCTGAACCTCTGAGAGTTTGGCCAAGAGATAGGGTTCCAGTCCCATCGGACAGACACCAACGCACTTGGCACAACGGATACAAGGCTGAGCCTCTTTTCTGCGCGCTTCCTCGTCGGAGAGAATGGTTACCGAGTTTGTTCCCTTACAGATAGGCACTTCGGTCGAAGTCAGTGCCTTACCCATCATTGGGCCACCTGCCAGCAGTTTGTTATCACCCTCGGGCATACCTCCACAGGCATCTATCAGATCCTTCATAGGCGTTCCCATACGCACCAGGAAGTTACCCGGATTAGCCAGACGCTTGCCAGTCACGGTGGTATAGCGTTCAAAGAGGGGCTTGTTCTTCATCACAGCCTGATATACGGCAAAGGCCGTACCTACGTTCTGTACGATAGCTCCCACATTGACAGGGATAGCCGGGGGCGCAGGCACCTGGCGCTGGATCACGGCATCAACCAACTGCTTCTCACCTCCCTGTGGATAACGCTGTTTCAGGGGCACAACCTCTACTTGATACTGCGAACCGGCAAACTTCTTGGCGCATTTATCTGTCAACAGTTCGATGGCTGCTGGTTTATTGGTTTCAATGCCAATATACCCCTTCGTCACTTTGGCTGCCATCATCAAGAGTTCCAATCCTACCAGTATTTCGTCAGCGTGCTCCATCATCAGACGATAGTCGGCTGTGATATAGGGTTCACACTCAACGGCATTGATGATAACACACTCTGCCTTTGCCGTTGGCGGAGGGGTCAGTTTGATGAAGGTGGGGAAACAAGCGCCACCCATACCTACCACACCGGCGTTCTTGATTCGATTGACAATCTCCTCTGGCGTAAGTTCGGGGTGGTCTTTCACATCTTCCAACTTCTCGGAACGGTCAATCTTCTCTTCCCACTTATCACCTTCCACATTGATGATAATGGCAGGCTTGCGATAGCCGGTGGCATCGATGACCGTATCTATCTTAAATACCGTTCCACTCACGGATGAGAAGATAGGCGCAGAAACGAAACCGCCTGCTTCGGCTATCAGCGTACCAACCTTTACCTTATCACCCTTAGCGACAACGGGTTTGGCGGGGGCTCCGATATGCTGACTCAGGGGGAAGATGGCCTGCTTTGGCAATGCAGCCACCTGCGTCTTGGCTTCGTGTGTCAGTTTATTCTCTCTAGGGTGGATACCACCTATGCTGAATGTTCTTATATTCATAATGGTTACCTCCTTACTTATTTGATGGAAATAGTAGTATCTGTATCGAGCATTGCTCCACGAGAAGGCTTCTTCACAACGGGTTTCTGCTCAACAGGCTTCTCATCGGCAGGTTTCTGCTCAGCGGGTTTCGGTGCAACAGCCTCTTTGGGCTTTGGAGCAGGTGCTGGCATAGGGAAGTTCACGTCCACAATAGCCTTCCTCGGACAGACGCTGACGCACTTACGGCACAGACGGCATTTCTCGAAATCAATATAAGCCAGGTTGTTCTCTACCTTGATAGCACCAAAGTTACACTCCTTTTCACACTTACCACAGCCAATACAACTCACCTCACAGGCCTTCATAGCGACAGCACCCTTGTCTTTGTTGACACACGACACATACACCCTCCTACTCTTAGGACCCTTCTTACGGAGTTCGATGATATTACGAGGACAGGCCTTGACACAAGCGCCACACGAGGTACACTTCTCGTCATCAACCTCGGGGATACCCGTTTCTTCATTGATGCGTATGGCTCCAAACTGACAAGCAGCCACACAATCGCCACAACCCAGACAACCATAGCCACAAGCCGTCTCTCCAGCTCCACAGGCATTCATGGCAGAACAAGACCGCAAACCTGCATATTCCACAATCTTTGCCCGGTGCTCACAAGTGCCGTTACATCTCACTACGGCTACCATCGGCTCTGAGTTGGCAATAGCCATACCCAACAAGTCGGCTACCTTCCCCATCGTCTCGTCACCACCTACAGGACATTTCAGCCCCTCTAAACTTCCCGCATCAGCACCTTTTACCAATGCATCGGCCATTCCGCTACAACCAGGGAAACCACACCCTCCGCAATTGGCGCCAGGCAGCAGTTCGCCTACCTGAGCAATACGAGGATCCTCATAGACGGCAAACTTCTTAGAAGCGGCAAATAGCACGATAGCGGCTATCAGTCCGATAGTTCCAAGAACGATTACTGCAATCAAGACAAAATTCATAACACTTTGATATTGTTGTAGTTGTTACTAATTTATTCGAGATAAAATGAAAGTTCCTGCTGTATCCTTTTTCTAAACAGGAAGAGTAAGCTATAATAGAGTGGCAATGCCAAAAGGGCCGCTACGGCAGCCACACCTTCCTCATTCGTGATGCGCAAGGTAATCAGCAGCACCAACACCAGCAGCACCAAAGGAACGCCAAAACCCAGCAGCAAAGCACGGTTAGCCACATGGCGCGAGGCACAGACCACCACCTGGTCTCCTACTTTCATATGCGATGTATCGGTCACATTCAGCACGTCCACAATCTTCTCTTTCGACTCGGAAGCGTTACAATACGCCGACACCTTACAAGCCCCACAGGCTGAAGTCTGAAGAATGCGCACCTTCACGCAACCTTCCTCAATCGATTCCACAACACCTGGATGACTTATCTTCGTTTGCACTCTGCAAAGATACGAAAAACTCGTGAATTATCGACTAAAATAACACATTTTTTGCAAAAAAGATGGCAATCCTTTGCGCTTCTAAAAGTTTTTTTATACTTTTGTCGCAGTTTTACGAATAGAGAAATGAATATCAGCGAACAAACCCTACAGCAGATCGACCGTGCCATCCGCAAGGTTGTTGAGAAATTCCCATCATCGGAAGAGGCAACACAAATGACCGACATTCATCTCCGTGTCGCTCAGGAGACAGGCGAGTTGACTGTTTTCAACGACGATGACGAAGAGGTTACCCGTTGCATTGTGGAGCAATGGATCAACAATAGCGACGACAATTTCTACGAGGAGATCACCCCTGTGCTGCGCAAGAGTCTTGAGAAGAACAAGGCTATCGTTGAAGGGATGTCTATCCTGAAGCCGTTCTCCTTTGTCTTGGAGAACGACGACAAGGAGTCGGTAGCTGAACTCTATCTGGTGGACGATGAAATGGTCATTATTGATCCCGACCTGATGGAGGATCTTGATGACGACCTGAATGCTTTCCTTGAGAATCTGCTTAAGGAGTAGTCTTTTCCGAACCCTCTCTTAACATGAAATGGCGGGAGTCGTCTATGTAATAGACTTCTTCCGAATTAACCTCATTCCTGGTCTTGGAATAGTCTATCAGGTGTATCTCAAAGTCGCTGGTAATGGAAAAATACTCGGTAAACTCTTCGGGATCGATATCGTCTTCCTTGTCTTCGATGGCGTAAAGACAGAGTTTGTCGATGGGCACATAGTCGTTATCGAGCGAATAAAGCCATAACGAGTACAAATCATCGTTTTCATCGACAGCCAGAATCATCAGTCGTGCACCAATACTCTCCGGCAGACTGACGGCTTTGGGGTGTGCTCCACCGTCCATATCCATATATTTCAGGATCTCTGCAGGCACCTCCTGATAGCCAGGCAGGAATCTCACATAGTCTTCTGTATAACTCAACGGTAGTGTCTGCATACTCAGACTGTCGAAGAAAACCTTAAAGGGATTGTCAGAACTCTCCAGATTGATACCTTGCAGCTTTAATTTCTCTTTAATCTCTAAAGCCTTGATACTATCTATCTTATGCGCAATTTCTTCTGGCGACATTTGCTTTCTGCCACCACACGAGACCACCAAAGCGGCCATCATCAAAAGTCCTACAATCTTCTTCATAACCTTATAGTTTGATTTTCTTCTTTACCACTTTACTTTCATTCTGCAGTCTGTCGAGGGCCGTCACAGCAAATACCCATTTCTCCTTACCATCCTTGTAGGGCAACTTAACGAACGTCTGGTCTGTAATGGCGAAGATTTTTGAGGGATCCTCGATGTCGATGGATTCGCCCTTTCTAAAGCGATACACCACATACTTCACGGCTTCATCGTCCCACGACTTAGCCTTAGGCGCTGTCCAGAACAGCACGTAGTCGTTGTCCACCCTGACGGGCTTCAGCTTCTTCACCTTCTGAGGTGCCTTATCGTCGATAAAAGGCATCTCAGGCTGCAGGGCAGGATATTTCCAATACACATTCCGCAGGTTCGTACCATAGTTGCCCACATTATCTACAGCTGCTTTCGCATACCACAACACACTTCCCTTCACATTAGGCAATTGTCTGTGAAGGGCCATCTTGGCAGCCATCTGGTGGGTGTTAGGGTTCCTGGGATCAGCATGTTTCACCGTTCTCTCCACATCCTCGCCTATCACCAGTGGACGGGCCCCTGCATGTTGGTTCCACCATTTTATCAGCGTATCATAATCGGCGGCTTTGTTGCCTATCTCCCAATAGATCTGGGGCACGCAGTAATCGAGCCATCCGTTGTTCACCCATAGCAGAATATCGGCATAGAGATCATCATAATTCTGCAAACCGTTGGTATCGCTGCCTACAGGCGAACTCTTTTTATTGCGATAGATGCCAAAGGGCGAGATACCCACCTTCACCCACGGCTTGGTCTTGTGAACGGTGTTATAGAACTGTTCGATAAAGAGGTCCACATTATATCTGCGCCAGTCCTGCTGGTTCTTGATACCGTTGGAATGGTCTAAAAAGAGTTCATCGTCGGGAATACTTTCTCCCTTCACAGGGTAAGGATAGAAGTAGTCGTCCATGTGAATACCGTCCACGTCATACCTGCTCACAATATCCCTGGCCACCTCACAGATATAGTCTCTGTTCTCCGGAATACCGGGGTTCAGTATAAACAGGTCGTCGTAGGCAAAACAATTGGCGGGCTTCCTCACGGCGATGTGGTTGGGTGCCAACTCCCTCGTAGTCTTGGTCTTGGCACGATAGGGATTAATCCACGCATGCAGTTCCATACCACGCTTATGACACTCCGTAATCATCCATTTCAACGGATCCCAGTACGGCGACGGCGCCTTTCCCTGCTGTCCAGTCAGGAACCTGCTCCAGGGCTCGATCTTACTCTCGTACAAAGCGTCGCACTCAGGACGAACCTGAAAGATAATCACGTTTACACCGTCCTTCTGCAACTCGTCCAACTGATACGTCAGCGTCTGCTGCATCTTCACCGTTCCCATATTCTGGAACTGTCCGTTCACACACTGTATCCAGGCGCCACGCATTTCTCTTTTCTGGGCACCCGATGCGATGGCCATCATACAAGCCATCAATACCATTATCGTTTTCTTCATCATAATTCTAGTCAAATAAACTCAGTTTCTTCTTCCTCGCCTCCTCAATCGATGAGAGTGTTTCCTGTTCCTGCTGATAGTTCTCGCGCAGATGTTCGTATTTCTCTGACAACTCCTGCTCCACCTGTTGCTCGTTGTTCATCAGTCTTGCTGCTACGAGGGCATTCTGCGAGGCATCTTTCAGCCACACCACAGGTCCCTCATACACAGGTGCTATCTTCAGGGCCACATGCAGTTCGCTGGTGGTGGCTCCTCCTATCATAATGGGGATGTTCAAACCCTCGCGCTGCAGTTCCTTGGCAACATTCACCATCTCTTCCAGACTGGGAGTAATCAGTCCACTCAAGCCGATCATATCGACTTGTTCTTCCTTAGCCTTGCGCACAATCTGCTCAGCTGGCACCATCACGCCCATATCGATGATTTCGTAGTTATTGCAGGCCATCACGACACCCACGATGTTTTTCCCGATATCGTGCACATCACCTTTCACCGTAGCCAACAGCACCTTGCCGGCACTCTTGCTGCCCTCCTCTCTTTCGGCCTCGATATAAGGTTGCAGAATGCCCACCGCCTGTTTCATCGTACGGGCCGTCTTCACCACCTGTGGCAGGAACATCTTGCCCTCGCCAAAGAGTTCACCTACGGTATTCATACCAGTCATCAGCGGTCCCTCAATGATATCTACGGCGTGGGGAAACTGGCTCAGAGCCTCCTTCAGGTCTTCCTCCAGATAGGAACCGTCGCCCTTAATCAGGGCTTGTGAGAGCCTTTCTGCCAGCGGAAGACTGTCTCTGGATTCCTTTCTGGGCTGCTGGTCTTTTGTGTCGCCTGATGGCTCCTGCTGGTTTGCCAGCTGGTTCGCCAGTACGGTGAGGCGTTCTGCAGCGTCTTTCCTGCGATTCAGGATTACATCCTCAATTATTTCAAGTTGATCTTCAGGAATATCAGCATAAGTAACTTTCGATGAAGGATTTACGATACCAAAATCCATTCCTTTCTGAATGGCATGATAAAGGAATACGGCATGCATAGCCTCGCGGATGTAGTTGTTGCCTCTGAACGAGAAACTCAGGTTGCTCACACCGCCACTCACATGGACGCCCTTCAGGTTGTCGTGTATCCAACCCGTAGCCCTGATAAAGTCTGCAGCATAACTGTCGTGCTCCTCCATACCCGTTGCCACAGCCAGCACATTGGGGTCAAAGATGATGTCGAGGGGATTCATGCCCACTTGTTCAGTCAGCAGTTTATAGGCTCTCCCGGCTATTTCTATGCGCCGCTCATAACTGGTGGCTTGTCCCATTTCATCGAAGCACATCACCACCACGGCAGCCCCATATCGCTTCACGTCGCGTGCATGTTCCAGAAATTTTGCTTCACCCTCTTTCAGCGAGATGGAGTTCACAATGCTCTTCCCCTGTACGCACTTCAGTCCTGCTTTGATCACTTCCCAGTCTGAGGAGTCGATCATCACTGGCACCTTGGCGATATCAGGTTCTGCTGCAATCATATTCAGAAAGTTCACCATCTCGGCTTTCGCGTCTAGCAGACCGTCGTCCATGTTGATATCAATCACCAGTGCACCATCAGCCACCTGCTTGCGTGCTATACCAAGGGCTTCTTCATAATTTTTTTCTTTAATCAGTCGCAGGAACTTCCTCGAACCAGCCACGTTACAGCGTTCGCCTACGTTCACAAACCTCACCTCGGGCGTTACTGCCAGGAGCTCCAGTCCAGAGAGCCACATGCACGATGGCTTCTCTGCCGGCTGATGAGGCTTCTTGCCTTTTACCAGTGGACCATAAGCCCTGATAAATGTCTCGTCAGTACCGCAACATCCGCCGATAATGTTCACGAGACCCTCATCCACCAGTTCGCCCATCTTCGGAGCCATCGTCTCTGCAGTCTCGTCATAGAGTCCCATCGAGTTGGGCAGTCCTGCATTGGGATAGGCACTGATATAGTAAGGAGCCCGCTGGGCCAGTTCTCTCAGGAAGGGTTTCATCTGTGTGGCACCAAACGAGCAGTTCAGTCCTACAGAGAAGATGGGATACGACTGGATACTGGCCAGAAAGGCATCGAGCGTTTGTCCGCTGAGCGTTCGTCCTGCCAGATCACTCACGGTCACAGAGAGCATGATAGGCAGTTCGATGCCTCTTCGTTCCAACACCTGCATAGCGGCATCGATGGCCACTTTAGCATTCAGCGTGTCGAAGATGGTCTCTATGAGCAAGGCATCCACCCCACCCTCTATCAGAGCGTCCATCTGTTCCATATAGGCCTCGAGCAACTGGTCGTAGGTCATATCCCTTGCAGCAGGATTGCTCACGTCTGGCGACATCGAGCAGGTCTTGTTTGTAGGACCAACACTACCAGCTACAAACCGTGGTTTCTCTTCAGTAGAGTATTCGTCAGCCGCCTTTCTCGCCAGTCTGGCACCAGCCAGAGCCAGTTCTGCAGCCACCTCTTCCAGGTGATAGTCGGCCTGTGAGATGCGCTGACTGCTGAAGGTGTTGGTGGCGATGATGTCGGCACCAGCCTCAAGGTATTGACGGTGGATATCAGTGATGACGTCGGGGCGCGTCAGCGAGAGCACATCGTTATTGCCCTTCATCTGTCCGATGAAATCGGCAAAACGATCTCCTCGGAAGTCTTCTTCCGTCAGACCGTAAGTCTGAATCTTCGTACCCATCGCTCCGTCGAGGATGAGTATTCTTTCCCTGATGATATCGTTAAGTCCCTTCAATTTTCAATTTTCAATTCTTCAATTATTCAATAGTGTTTCATCGCCCTGTCCATCTCGCGCCTGTCTTCCTTTTCTTTCAGCGTCTGACGCTTATCAAACTCCTTCTTACCTTTGCAGAGGGCGATATCCATCTTGGCACGCCCCTTTTCATCGATAAAAACCAGCAGGGGCACGATGGTGTAGCCCGTCTGCTTCGTGGCACTGTCGAGCGCACGAATCTCCTTTTTCGTCAGCAACAACTTGCGGTCACGCTTCATCTCGTGGTTGTTGTACGAGCCATAGAAATACGGACTCACACTCATGCCCTTCACCCACAGTTCACCATTGATGACTGTGCAGTAGGTATCCACCAGACTGGCTTTGCCCAGACGGATACTCTTAATCTCAGTACCCGTCAGCACGATGCCCGCCGTATAGGTGTCAATGAAGAAGTACTCAAACGAGGCCTTCTTGTTCTTGATCTGTACCGGACTCTTCTTCCTGATCTGTTCTTCTGTCTTATTCAATTTTCGCGAATTTATCTAAGTTGTCATCGATGAAATGGGCTATATCGTCAGTCCATTCCTCCTCATTCTCCACAAACTGGTCGTCGAGGTCGTCGAAGTCGGGAAACTGTTCGAACAGTGCCATAAACTCCTCGTCGCTACAGTCTTTCTCGATGGTTTCCCTGTGCTTCAGCCACAGCGTATGGGCCTCGTATATCAGCTTCGAAGGCTCGCGCAAGCCCCACTGTCTGAGGGCTTTGGCAAAGGGGTTCTTGAAGATGAACTGCCCGTAGCCGTTGTGTATCAGCTGTACGAATCCACCGTCCATCACCTCCTCGTGCAGGATATCCCACGCCAGCAGCGTCACCTGGTCGCTGTTCAGCTCACCCATCGTCTCTGCCGTCAGCTGTCCGCCAATGGCGTCGTAGATGGCATCGACGAACACCTTCACAAAGGCGTCCATCCCTTCCATCGCAGCCTTCTGCAAGGCTTCGTCCTTCACAATCACTTCTTTCATGCCAGTTCGTACACTTCTGATGGCATCGTCCTACGAAGCACCTCGAGCTCCAAGTCCTTGCCGGGAATAATACCATAACTCCTCAGGATGGTCTCCACCGTCTTGCGGGCCAGTTCCGGATGATTGTTCTCCTCACTCAGATGGCAGAGCCACACGTGCTTCAGCCCCTCCGTCATATTCTCTGCCACCGCATGCCCGCAGTCCTCATTCGACAGATGACCACAGCCACTCAGGATGCGCTTCTTCAGATACTCCGGGTAAGGACCGCTCTTCAGCATTTCCACATCGTGGTTGGCCTCGATTACCAGGTAGTTGGCGTGCGAGATACGCTCCTTGATCTCCTCGGTCACAGAGCCCACGTCGGTGATGATCACGAATGTAATGCCCTCTGCCTGAATCTCGTAACCTACATTCTCGCTGGCATCATGAGGCACTGCGAAGGCCTCTACCGTGAAGTCGCCCAGCTGCATGGACTTGTTCATCTCCACGAGGAACTTCCTGTTGTCGGCCACCTTGCGGGTGATGCAGTAGTTGTTATCGATGCCCTGATGTATCAGTTCGGTGGTATATACAGGCACACCGAATTCATGACTGAACGAACCCACCGACTTGATGTGGTCTGCATGGTCGTGGGTTATCAGCAGTCGGCCTACGCTGCTCAACTGTATTCCGTAGTCGCGGCAGTGCTTTTTCAGTGTCCGCAGTCCTACGCCGATATCTATCATAAGACCGTCAGTCGCGGTAGCCAGATAGTAGCAGTTACCACTGCTTCCGCTTCCAAACGATATAAACTTCAACATACCATCTTAAATTTTCGTGCAAAGTTACGAAAATATTTATAGGTAAAAAAGTAAAATAGCAAAAAAGTAAGATTTTACCGATATTTTTCTCATTTCAGAAGGGCATACCCACGGCAAAGTGGAAGGCCAGATCTCTGCTCAGCACGGGATGAATCAGCGGATAGTGGGCCTCGTCCTCTGTCTGGTAGGCAGGGTTGATGGCTTTCATACCCAGGTCGAAGCGCAGGATGAAATAGTCGAAATTCAGTCTGAGTCCCAGACCGTAGCTCACCGCCATATCCTTCACCAGTCCTGCCATGGTAAACTGTCCACCAGGCTGCTCGGGATAGTCGCGCAGGGTCCAGATGTTACCGGCATCGGCAAACAGCGCCCCGTCGAACTTCCAGAACAGGTGTGCACGGTACTCCAGATTCACGTCGAGCTTCAGGTCGCCCGTTGATGTGATGAAGTTAATCTTTCCGTCCTCCTCCTTGTATCTGCCGGGGCCCAGAGTTCTCACGCTCCAGCCTCTCACGCTGTTGGCACCACCCGAGAAGTAGCGTTTCTCGAAGGGCAGCACGCTCGAGTTGCCGTAGGGATAGGCAATGCCGAAGCCGAAGTGGAACACCAGCTGGTCTCTCGCCTCCCTGCTCAGCAGGTTACGCGTAAAGTCGAAGTCGCCCTTCACATACTGTGCATAGTCGATGTTAAACACCTCGTACTGCCCCATCGAGTTCTTCGTGCTGCCAAAGAGGTACGACCCCAGGTTCAGCAGGTTACCGGCCGTCTCGATGTTTGCCTTCAGTGCCAGTCTGCCGTTGTTGTAGGTATAGCCAAAACCCGTCTTCATGATAAACAGGTCCACGTAGTTATACCTCATGATCACATTATTATTCGAGGTTTCATCGAGATATTCCTCCTTAAACGTCTCACTGATCCAGGGCATGAACACATAGTTCAGTCCTATCACGTCGATGCGGTAGCTGTCGTGATGTCTCTGTGGTCGCCAGGTGTAGTCCCATCCCGCCGAGAGTACCTCACGTATAAACTCCGGTCGTGTCTGCGTGTCGAAGGCTATCGAGAGCTCGCTGGTGGCGATGATGCGCCGCTTGGCCTCCTGACTCAAGAAGGGGATGATATACCTCGGAAACTTCAGTCCCGCCTCTACACTGAACTCTATAAAGTCCTGATTCTTATAGCCTTCGAGTCCTCTGATAGCCTCGTAGGCGCCCCTCAGTTTCAGGCTGAACGTCTCCGAGCCCTTGAACAGGTTACGGTTCTGATAGGTCAGCGAGGCAGCGGCCCCGAAGTCGCCTGCCGTGTTGGTGCCTTCAGGCTGGAAACTGATGGTCGATGGCTTGTTGGTCTGCACCAGTATCCTGGCGTCGAGCAGTGTGTCGTTCTGTTCGAACGAGATGTTCGTGTATTTCACGGCTCCTAGCCGCCCGAAGTGGTTGTACGTATCCTGCAGGTCGCTGGCCGAGTAAGGCTGCCCCACCTCGAGGAAGGTGTTCTCCTCCATCACCTTCGGTCTCAGGTGCATGCGCTGGTCGTCGCTGCCACTCTCATACACGATGTCGTTGATCCAGTAGCGCGAGTGGAGCGTGTCGTTGGCCTCCTCGTTGCTGCGATACGGGTGGAGCACCAGTGTCAGCGCCACCTCGTGCCTGGCCTCGTCCTTACGCGCCCTGTAGGTGATAAACTCCTTATGGAACCTGAAGTAGCCCCTGTCCTGCAGGAACTGCGTCATCTGCTGGCGCTCCGAGTTCAGGGCATCGGTACTGAACCGCATACCATCCCTCAACACAGAGCGGTAGTCCTTCAGCATCCCGGCTATCACCGAGTCCTTGATCTCACGGTTCAGTCCCCTCACAAAGTATGGCTTATTGGGCTGCAGGGCATAGATGGCATCGAGTTTGGGGCCGTCAGCCTCGACATAGAGCGACACCTCAGCATCGAGATAGCCCTTGTTCTGCAAGGCCAGCTTCAGGTCGTCGCAGGTCTTCTGCGCCAACAGCGAGTCGTAAACCACTGGCGGCTCGCCCATCTGTCTCAGCAGGCGGTTCACCCACGAACTGTCTTTTCCCGCCATCGCATACACGCCCAGAGGGATCTTGATGGCTGAAAACCAGCGCGTATTGGTCTTCTGGCGCACATAGGTCTTCATCTGCGAGGGGGTGATGTCGCGGTACTCCCTGTCGGTCACCACCTTCACCCGTCGCAGCATATACGAATCCTCGGGCAGGTCTTCGGTTACCGAACAGCTGGAGAGCATGAGGACGGGAATCATCAGTAACAGCCCCACCACTGCCCACCATGATCTCACGGTGCGACATCCGGCGCTGCAAGCCCCTCTATCTTCCCTTATCTTCATCAAAAATCCCATTCGATTTGCAAAATTACGAAATTATTCTTAACTTTGTGGCCTAATTAACGACTTTTTTGAAAATGATCAGTAAAAACCAACTGAAACTTGTCCGACTGCTCGAACAGAAGAAATACCGTCGTCGCGAAGGCCTCTTCGTAGCCGAGGGCACCAAGGTGGTAGGCGACCTCCTTGAGCGCTTCAAGCCCCAAGCCGTCTTTGCCACCCCCGACTGGCAGGCCCCCGAGGGCATCATGCCGCAGACCGTCACCCCCGACGAGCTGCAGCGCCTCTCCTTCCAGCAGCACCCCCAACAGGTGCTCGCCCTGTTTCCCATGCCCGAGCCCGTCGCTACGCCCACCGTCGAAGGCCTCACCCTCGCCCTCGACGGCATACAGGACCCCGGCAACCTCGGCACCATCATCCGCATCGCCGACTGGTTCGGCATCTCCACCCTCATCTGCAGCCCCGACACTGCCGACGCCTGGAACCCCAAGGTGGTACAAGCCACGATGGGCAGCATCGCGCGCGTAAACATATATTATAATGACCTCCCCGCCCTGCTCGATTCGCTGCCAAGCGACTTCCCCGTCTATGGCACCTTCCTCGACGGCGACGACATCTACACCCAGCCACTCCCCGCCTCTGCCCTCATCATCATGGGCAACGAGGGCAACGGCATTTCCGACGCCGTGCGCCAGCGAGTAGGCCACCGCCTGCTCATCCCCGACTTCCATCAGGGCGCCACAGCCGACAGCCTCAATGTGGCCATCGCCACCGCCATCACCTGCTCCGAATTCCGTCGCCGCACGAAAAAATAAGGAAAAATATTTGGTCGTAAGCGCATTTTTGCATACCTTTGCAGCAGTTATATTAAAACTAACCATTTTATAGATTATGAGAAAACTATTTTATTTCGCACTGATCCTCCCCGCAGCCCTCTGCTTCTATGCCTGTGGAGACGGTTCGAAGAGTAACCCAGAGGCCGACTCGCTCCGCAGCGAACTGAACAGCCGCCTGGTAGAAATGAGTGAGATGGACCTGTTCCTCGATGCCGTAAACGCCAGCATGGACAGCGTCGTGAAACTTGATGGCAGCATTCTGCGCACCGACCGCGAGAGCAAACTCTCCAAGAAAGACCAGATCCTGCAGAACATCGACGCCTACAAGGAAGTGCTGCAGCGCCAGCGCGACCGTATTTCCGAGCTCGAGCAGAAGCTGAAGAACAGCTCAGGCTCCAATGCCAAGTTGCTGAAGACCATCGAGAGCCTGAAAGCCCAGATCGACGAGAAGGACAAGGCCATCGCCGACCTCCGCAGCGAACTCGAGCAGCGCAACTTCGACATCAACAACCTCAAGACCAACGTAGCCCAGCTCACCACCCGCGTCACCGACCTCGAGGAAGACGCTAAGGTGAAAGACGAGGCCCTCAACGTGCAGACCAACCTGCTCAACGAGGCATACGTCTTCATCGGCACCAAGAAGGAACTCAAGGGCGCCGACCTGCTCAAGCGCGGCAAACTCAATATGAGCGACGTCGATATGTCGCAGTTCACGAAGATCGACATCCGCCAGACCAAGCAGTTCACCATCCCCAGCAAGAAGCCCGAGATCCTGACTCAGGCTCCTGCCAACTCATACACCCTCGAGAAGATCGACAAGAAGACCAGCGTGCTCACCATCACCGATCCCGCTGCCTTCTGGAGTGTTTCCAAGATTCTTGTTATCAGATACTAAAACCCCTTGAGCCCTATGAAACAGTTCATATCCATCCTGTTCATGCTCCTGCTTGGCCTGCCCTGCATGGCACAAGACACTCAGGAACACGTCGTGAAGATTGGCGAGGACTTCGCCACGATAGCCGCCAAATACGGCATTACCGAGAAACAGCTCTTAGACATGAACCCCAAGGGTCGAGGCGTACTCTATGTAGGCATGAAGCTCAAGGTGCCCAAGGTGGCCCGCAAGGCAGCCCCCGAGCCCGCTGCCGTAACTCCTGCCGCAAAGAGCAAGAAGGATAAGAAGGCCGAGGCCAAGGCCAAGAAAGAAGCCAAGAGCAAGTCTTCAAAGTCAAAGAAAGACAAGAACTCAGCCAAGGCCGACAACGACGACAAGAAAGCAAAAGCTAAAGCCGACAAAGAAGCTAAGAAGGCCGAGAAAGAGGCTAAGAAGGCTGAGAAAGCAGCAGCCCGCAAAGCCAAGCTCGAAGCACGCAAAAACAAGAAAAAGAAGTAATCAGGAGGGTAACACTACTAACAATCCACGAATCCCCGGCACCAGTCTGCCGGGGATTCTCTATTAAGTCTTGATCTGGCGTTCCGACAGACCAACTTGCTTACCTATTTCGGCAGCATTAAAACCACGATGAGCATTGATGACTTCAAGTACTGCTATGGCTTGTTTCAAGGCATAGCACTCCTGAGAAATCTTCTGGCACTGGTAATTCTACAGATTACGATAATAGAACATCTTCAATTCGTCGGTGATGATGAAGGGAACGACACCACTACGCAGGCACTCTTTAAACATGACGAGACGACCTACACGCCCATTACCGTCTTGGAACGGGTGAATCTTCTCGAAACGGACATGATAATCGAGGATATCTTCTAACGAGTGCTACTGCTTAGCATTGTAGATTTCTATCAGTCGTTGCATACTTTCATGCACACGTTCTGGCTCACACGTTGCCTCACCATCCACTTCGTTGGGCAGTCGTTTGTAGTCGCCTACGGCAAACCAGTCCTTGCGGCTGTCGGATGTGCTTGATTTCAGGATGCCATGCAGCGTCTTCACCAGTTCTTCCGAAAGCGGTTCTTCTGCCTTATCGATAATCAGATCGATGCAACGGAAATGGTTCACCGTCTCCACGATATCATTCACGTTCACAGCCTCGTCGGCTGTCACACCAATAGTATTCGTCTCAAAGATATAACGCGTTTGGTCATGTGTCAGACGGCTACCCTCGATATGGTTCGAGTAATAGGTTAGGTCTATTTGCGTTTTGTGATAGATACCGCCTTTCATCTTCATCTCTTTCTGCTCACGGAGGGTAGCAAGCAGCGGTGTTATATGATCTTCCATACTATTTTCGTTTCGTTTATTTCACCATCTCCATGATTTCTGCTCCAGATAGTCCAGTTCACTACCGCATCCCTGCTCTTTCCACGGGATCTGGTCTATTGCTTTGAATGTATTTTCGTATTTCATTATAGTTTTCTGATATTGTATTTATACCATTTAGTAATGATAAGTTTATATGGTGCAAAGTTAATAAAAATTATTGAGAATACACAATAATTGCTTGATATTTTTTAATATCACTCTTTCTCATTTAATTGGCACATCATTTGAGGATACTTTTATGCATGCATCTTGCTGTGAAGTTATTCACTTATTCACTTATTCACTTTGGACATTTAGGTTTTTTAAAG
>CACXVS010000043.1 GCA_902771155.1 uncultured Prevotellaceae bacterium | reverse complement strand
GCAGGTACCGACAACGTGCTGCGTACTGCCTATACCAAATATGCCGATGTCAATTCGAGCGGTGGTATCATCTCGAGCTATTTCCTGGAGAACGGAAACTACTTCAAGCTCGACAATGTCACCATCGGCTACAATTATGTGCCCAAGAACCGTCAGCTCATTGAGAGCCTGCGTGTCTATCTGACGGCAAAGAACGTCTTCACGCTGACAGCCTATGAAGGCAACGATCCCTCGATTGTCACCTCTACCGGCATTACCCCGGGCATCGACTCCAACAGTGCCTATCCACAGGCTACTCAGGTCAGTCTGGGTGTAACACTGCGTTTTCACTAATTGAAAATTGATAATTCTTGCTAAGCAAGCGTACTAAAGAAACGATTAGAAAATTGATAATTATGATTACTTTTAAACATAAAATATTTGGCGCAGTCTGCCTTATGGCTGGACTCACCGCTTGTACTGATCTAGATGAGAAGGTGTATGACCGTATCGACGCCGGTGTCTATTACCAGAATGAGTCCAGTGTGAAAGGTGCTGTGGCTGCCATCTACGGACAGACCTCACAGACCCTGGCTGGTGAGAATTTCTTCCATCTTTCTGAATATCCTTCCGACCAGATTACCTGGCGTGTATGGAATGGCGGACTCTGGGGATGGGATGAGGCCATGAAGACTGTGCTTTCCTGGCATAACTGGACTTCAGAGTCGACCATCATCAATAATGCCTGGAATGGCGCCTGGACTGCCATCGGACTGGCCAACCTGCTGCTTAGCGACCTGGAGGGCCTGAGCGCAGAAAATCTGGGTATGACGGAAGCACGACTGTCACAGTATGTGGCCGAGGTACGCACTATCCGTGCCTGGAATTACTATTGTATCTTCGAACTCTGGGGCGGTGCACTGCCTCTGAATACTTCTGCCAGCAGTGAGGTGCCCGGCACAGCTGATCCTGACTGGAATACATCGTGCAAGAAGATCTATGATTTCATTGCGACGGAACTTGACGAGACCGTTAATGCCTTGGCAAAGGACGATGCCAACCATACGATGGTGAATCGTGCCAATCAGGCCATGAACCGTCTGCTCAAGGCCCGTCTGCTGCTCAATGCCGAGGTGTTTATCGGTGAGGCTCATTTCGACGAATGCGAGGCTCTCTCTAAGGAAATCATCAACGGCACTTACGGCAGTTATGCAATCGACGATAACTACCGCAACCTCTATTCGATAGACAATGTCAAGAGTCCGGAGGTGATTTTTGCCCTTGCTGCCGAGGATGGTCAGGGTGCTGCCAACGCTATTTCCAATGTACGTACGATGGTAGGCATGTGGTATGGCTATGCCGACTATTTCGGACAGAGCTATGATGGCATCGGTGCCTGGAACTGCGTATGTCTGGTTCCTTCGTTCGATAACGCCGGTACAGTTCAGCCTACTGGTGGTTCCGTGGGTGCCAAGTGCTTCCTCGACTACGGCGATAAGTTGGGAGCACCCTACGAGCGTTTCGACGATCGTGATATCCGCAAGCAGAACTATACCTACGACGCAGCCACCAAGACTCATGGTCCGGGTATGTTCCTGAAGGGTGTGATGCGTGCTAACTTCGGTACAGGTGATGTGCTGAAGGCTGATGCTGATCGCGATGGTCAGGACCTGGTCTATGTAGATCAGTTGGGTACATTCCTGAATCAGGGGCGTGAACTGGAAACTGTGATGAGTCCCCGTTGGGGTGAGACCAACTCTGGCGTTCGTCTGGTGAAGTATCCGCTCTATCCAAATGATGAGCAGGGCGGTTTCAAGAGCATCGATGATGTGCAGTTCCGTCTGGCAGAGGCTTACTATAATGTAGCAGAATGTGAGATGCGTAAGGGTAACAGCAATGAGGCAAAGAACTATGTGGATGCCGTGCGTCAGCGCTATTATAAGGATTCTGACCGTGCTTCTGCCCTGAGTGTACCCGGTCCTGGCTTTACGCAGTTCGATATGGACTGGATGCTCTCTGAGTGGGGTAAGGAATATCTTGGTGAGGGTAACCGTCGCCGTACAGACCTGCGTCGTTTCGATAAGTTCACACAGGGCCAGTGGTGGTTCTGGGGTCGTGCTACAGAGGATGGCATCAGTCTGCCTGCTCAGCGTGATCGCAAGTATGAGTGGTATCCGCTGCCTCAGACGGCTATCTCCGTTAATCCCGGACTGATTCAGAATCCCAACTATTAAAGTTGAAGAATTGTAAAATTGAAACATTAAAGAATTGAAGTTTATGAGATGCTGACACTGCTGGCTTTTACGGGCTTGATGAGCAGTTGTTCGAGCAAAGAGGATATCGTGTTTGACCACGAGCGTCAGCAGTTTGAGACACGGGCCGACCGTATCCTGCTGGAGTTCATCGCACCCTTCGGCACCACAGCCGATGAGGATATATATATTACCGGTGCCTTCAATGGTGACGATGAGGCTATCGGTGATACACAGTACCTGTTGACTAAGGCTCCCAACAGTAACGTGAAGTGGGGCATCTACCTCGATCCCAGCACTTTCGTCGGTGGTAAATCACTGGCCGATGGTTTCCGCTTCTATTCAAGAAATCAGGGCAAGGAGTTCACTACTACCGGTGAGGAGGCTAACCATACGGACAATCCCAGTGTAGGCTCCTTTACCAATATCTGGGGACAGCGTTGGGAGAGCTATTACTGGAGTGGAGGTGAGCAACCCGAACCAGAGCACGACGGTTTCGCCGTCTATGTAGACGACCAGACGGGATGGGATGCCCTGACCCTCTATATGTGGGGTGACATCAACAACCTGAATGGTGACTGGCCTGGCATGAACGTGACCGGAACCTGGAACCACGATGGTATCACCTGGAAATACTTTGATATGGGTGCTGCCAATACAGGACTGGTAGAGAACCTTATCTTCAATAATGCTGGTAATGGTGTACAGCTGCCCGACTTCAACTTCACTATCGACCGAAACATCTATCTGCGCATCACTGCTGATGGTGTGGAGGAGATTGGGGCAGAACCCCAAGTCAGGCATGATGGCTATGCCGTCTTTGTTTACGACGAGACAGGTTGGGAAATCCTTAATCTCTATATGTGGGGCGACGAGAACAACCTGAATGGCGAGTGGCCAGGTATGGAGGTAACGGGTGAGCAGACGGTCAATGGTGTTACTTATAAATATTTTGATATGGGCGAAGGTAATACCGGTCTGGGTGAGAACCTTATCTTCAGCAATGCAGGTTCGAGCCAGTTGGCTGATTTTGCCTATACCATCGATCATGATGTCTATCTGCACATCACCATCTCAGGTGTCACAGAGATCGATCCTGCCACCTTCCAGCCTGGCGGTGACACACCAGAGCCAGAGCCGGAGCCAGAACCCCAGCCTGCTGGAGAGACTGTCCTCATTGCTGTGAAGAACAGTGCTGGCTATGTCGATCCTCATCTCTACGTATGGGGTGACAGTGAAGCCTGTGGTGGATGGCCTGGTGCTGCTCCTGTTAAGATAACTGATAATGGGTGGTACCTCTTCGAACTGCCAGCAGACGGCACGTTCAACCTGATTCTCAATGATAACGGCAGTCCTCAGGTTGACGGTCCGGAGGTGTTTACCAGCGGCAGTCACTTCTTCGATGTGAATACGGAGTGGACAGAGTCGGCCAACACCGTAACCATCCAGAACGAGGCGGGCTATACCGATCCACGTCTCTATGCTTGGGGCGATGGTGAGATCTACGGCGGCTGGCGTGGCATCAGGCCTAGCAGCAACGAGAATGGTACGCTGGTGTTCCCGCTGCCCAACGATGGCGGTACCTACAATCTCATCCTCAATGGTGAGGGCGACGGTGTACAGCAGGATATTGATACCGTTATAGCTGATCAGAGTTATTCGTTCACTGCGAAATAAAACCGTTGGTATGAAACACAAAACTATATCTATATGGGTCCTTACCGCAGCGCTGCTATTGGCAGCCTGCGGCGGGACTTCCTCCAGCCTCTCTGTCGATAATACACAACCAGTCGGTGATGGCAACCGCGTCATCTATCAGATGAATGTTGGTGCTTTCACTTCTGAAGGAACGTTTCAGGCTGCCATGAAGCAGCTTGACCGTCTTGATACCCTGGGTGTCGATATTATCTGGCTGATGCCTATCTATCCGCGTGGTGCAAAGATGAACAGCCCTTATGCGGCGATGGATTACAAGGCGGTGAATCCTGCCTATGGAACAGTCGATGACCTGAAAGCCTTTGTGGCACGTGCCCACGAACTGGGTATCAAGGTATGGCTTGACTGGGTGCCCAATCATGTAGCCCAGGAGAATCCTTGGGTGGAGACTCATCCTGATTATTTCACCAAAGATGCAAAGGGACAGATGATCCATCCGCATGGCTGGGGTGATGTACTGGAATTGAACTATCAGAATCCGGAACTGGTCAACGAGGTAAATTCTGCCTTGAAATTCTGGATAGAGACGTGTGATATCGACGGTTATCGTTGCGACTACGTATCGAGCCCGACCATTCCTGTATCTTACTGGCAAGACATTATCGCCCAACTGAAGGCCTTGGTTCCTGGCAAGAAGATTGAGATGATGAGTGAGACAGATATTACCGATCGTGCGAATCAGCGTATTGATTCCTGTGGTTTCGATTACGACTATGCCTGGAATCTGCAGGGCTCCATTGCCCGTCTGTGCAAAAGAGGCTTTAATGCTGATAGTCTGAAACAGATCTATGTACGTTTCCTCGACAAGTCATCAAAGGTGAAGAACCATCGCATGGTGTATCTTACAAACCACGACCAGAACTACAACGACGGCGGACATACGTTGCGTAAGTTCTATGGTGAACATCGTTATGGTCTCACAGTGATGGAGTTCACCTTCTATGGTATGCCCCTCATCTATAACGGACAGGAGATCGGTGACCCTGATACGCTGAACTACTTCACCGATGCCAAGGTGAAGTGGCAGCAAGTGGACCGTAAGATGCTCAATACCGTTCGTACGCTCATCGCTCTTCATCACCAGCAGCCTTCGTTGGCAGACAATGCACCAGTAGAGTTCCTCACCACCAGTGATAGCAATGTGCTGGCATGGCGACGTGGTAATGTGGTGGCTGTTGTCAACTATGGCGGCTATGATGCCGTGACGACCATCGAAGGACTCGAGGCTGGCAGCTACCAGCAATGGCTTAACAGTCAGACAGTGCTCAATGGCCCGAGTATGACAACACGCTCTCTTGATGCTTCGTCCTCTATCTCCCTTGAGGCGAATGGTTATGCAGTTTATGTTAAACAGTAAAAACCTGCTTCATCATAAGGTTTTACTGATATTTGAGTACTCATGGGGGCAGGCTACTCTGCGAAGAATAGTCGCCCCGTTTTTAGTTTATAGTTTACAGTTGATAGTTATGATTACAAAGGTATTGAAAAGGTTTTTGATTGTGGCCGTTTGTTTTGTTTCAAACTGCTATGCCGCTGATTACGTCGATGAGATCAACAACTCAATGGTAAAACGTGAAGAAGGCCATCGCGTCATCTATGAGATGAATGTAGGTTCATTCACTTCGGCAGGTACTTTTGTTGCTGCCCAAGACAGACTACAGGATCTCAAGACACTGGGTGTCGATATCGTTTGGCTGATGCCCGTCTATCCGCGTGGTGGAGGTATAAACAGCCCCTATGCCGCTACCAACTTCCAGCAGACCAATCCCCATTATGGTACCATTGCAGACCTGAAGGCATTCGTTGACCGTGCCCACGAACTACAGATGGAGGTGTGGCTCGACTGGGTTCCTAATCACACGGCCACAGATGCAGACTGGGTTACAACGCATCCAGAATACTATGCTATGAAAAACGGCCAGATGATCCATCCCAACAACTATGGCGATGTTTGGCAGCTCGACTATAACAATGCTGACCTGGTGAATGCGATGAATGACTGCCTGAAATTCTGGATCGACGAAGCCGACATCGATGGCTATCGTTGCGACTACATCAGCAGTCCCCAGATTCCTGCCAGTTATTGGCAGACCACCATACCCATGATCAAATCATATCAGGAAGGTAAGACCATCACCTTCCTGGGTGAGGCTGATATCGCCTCTGATGCGACTCGTCTGAAGGCCGTAGGCTTCGATTATGATTATGCCTGGCAGTTCCAGTCGAGTCTGGCCAATTATGGCAATGGTGATGCCGCTGCACGTCTCAGAGCTTTTGTCAATACGCTGCTCGACAAATCCTCTGGAATCTCGTTTGACCGTATGCTCTACGTCACCAACCATGATCAGAACTACAACGAGTCTAAGAAGACGTTGACCCAGAAATATGGCGAAAACCGCTATGCACTCACGGTGCTGGCCTATACTGTCTATGGCATGCCTCTTATATATAATGGTCAGGAAACAGGTGGTAACCAGGTACTCGACTATTTCAAAGATACAAAGATTGACTGGACTGTGAACGACGATAAGATGCGCAACACGCTGCGCACACTCTTTGCCTTGAAACACGCGGTGCCAGCACTCTACGACTCAAGTGCTGCCAATATGCTCTCCGTCAACAATACCAGTGTACTGGCCTATACACGCTCAATGGGCGATAGTGAGGTCCTGGTAGTGCTGAATATGGGTACATCAACAAGTGCTGCTACCGTCGAGGGTATCACAGCTGGTGATTGGAGCCTATGGCTTAACAGCGAGACCATCGCCCAGGGCACCAGTCGCAAACAAGAAATGCTAGATGCAACTCATACATTCCCCCTTGATGCCAAGGGCTATCGTGTCTATGTACGCGGCCTATTTCCAGAACAGGATGGACATACAGATATTCGGACTGTCCGCTCTAAGGACCAGAAAGGAACAGATGTGTGGTACAACCTGAAGGGTCATCGACTCGATGCTCCGCGCAAAGGTGTCAATATCCGTAACGGCAGGAAATATTGGGTTAAGTAAACGGCTCTTTTCAAAACTATGTAAGCAAAAACTAAAAAATGTCGAAATAGTTAGGATGTTTTAGAAAAAGTTCTTACCTTTGCAGCACCATAAACCGTTATAGCTGCAAACGATGATTAGATATACCAAGAAAGAGGAGATCTGGAATGCTGCGTCGCATGGCGGAGGCATCCTGTTGGGGGTGGTGTTTGGCATCATCTTCCTCGTATGGTGCTTTCAGGCTGACAACAACTGGGCAAGGGTAGGGGTGATCCTCTATCTCTTTGGTATGCTGGGCTCGTATGTGGCCTCTACCCTCTACCACTCGATGAAGCACCACTCGAAGTGGAAGGAGCGTTTGCGCCGATGGGACCATGCCGCTATCTACTGGCATATCGCCGGTTCGTATTCCCCGCTGACGCTCGTGGCACTTCGCAGTCAGGGGTATTGGGGGTGGAGTCTCTTTGTCTTCGTGTGGGCCTGTGCGATAGCGGGTACCATCACCAGTTTTGTCCACTTAAAGGAGCATTCAAACCTCGAGACGATTTGTTTTGTCGGTATGGGGCTGAGTGTGCTGGTGGCTTTTAAACCGTTGATGGACAGTGTGTCGGAGGCCGCCATCATCTGGCTGATTGCAGAAGGGGTCAGCTATATCACAGGTGCGGTATTCTATAGTCTGAACAAGAGGAAATACATGCATTCCGTCTTCCATTTCTTTGTGTTGGCCGGTTCTGTGTGTCACATCATCGCCGTTTGGGACGTGTTGATGGAATACTTGTAAAAAAGGTAAAAAGGTTAAAAAGTAAAAAGGTAAAGGATTTCTTTGGCGGTTTGAGCGATATTTTGTAATTTTGCAGCCACAAATTTGCAAATTTAATAAGAATTATGGCTTATACACGTATGACTGCCGCAGAGGCTGCGGCACTGATTAAGAATGGCGATCATATCGCCATGAGTGGCTTTACACCTGCTGGTGTGGCCAAGGCAACAACCAAAGAGTTAGCAAAGTTCGCTGTGGCTGAGCATGAGGCTGGTCGCGAGTTTAAGGTGGCTATCTTCACAGGTGCTTCTACAGGACAGAGTACGGATGGTGACCTGGCTAATGCACAGGCTATCCTCTATCGTGCACCTTACACCACGAACCCCGATTTCCGCAAGCACGTGAATCTGGGTGAGATCCCCTACAACGACCTGCACCTGAGTCACATGGCACAGGAGTTGCGCTATGGTTTCTACGGTCCTCTGGATTGGGCTATCCTCGAGGTTTGCGACATCGAAGAGGTGGGCAACGACTATCATGTTTATCTGACTGCTGCTGGTGGTATCTCGCCCACAGCTGCGCGTCTGGCTAAACATGTGATTCTGGAGCTGAACAGCTTCCACAATCCCAATGCCAAGTACATCCACGACGTGTATGAGCCACTCGATCCCCCTTACCGCAAGGCTATCCCCATCGAGCATGTAGGCGATCGTATTGGTCAGCCTTTCGTTAGCATTCCCAAGGAGAAGGTGGTCGGTGTCGTGGAGTGTAACATCCCCGACGAGGCCCGTGCTTTCAAAGACAGTGACCCTGTGACGGATAAGATCGGATTCCTGACCGCTGAGTTCCTTGTAGAGGAGATGCACAAGGGCCGTATTCCCAAGGAGTTCCTGCCCTTGCAGAGTGGTGTGGGTTCAACCGCCAATGCCATCCTCGGCGCACTGGGTGAGGATAAGCACGTGCCCGACTTCAATATCTATACCGAGGTGCTGCAGGACAGTGTGGTTGCTATGATGTTGAATGGGCGTGTGAAGGATGCCTCAGCTTGTTCGCTGACTGTCTCTAACGAGTGTCTGATGCAGGTGTATGACCACATGGACTACTTCAAGGATCATCTGACCCTGCGTCAGAGTGAGATCTCTAACTCTCCTGAGATTATCCGTCGATTGGGTGTGATTGCCATCAATACCGCCATCGAGGCCGACCTTTATGGTAACGTGAACTCTACGCATATCAGCGGTACGAAGATGATGAATGGTATCGGTGGTAGCGGTGACTTTATCCGTAATGCCTACCTGAGTATCTTCACCTGTCCTTCTGTGGCCAAGGGTGGTGTGATTTCTTCAATCGTTCCTTTCGTCAGCCATCAGGACAGTTCAGAGCACGATGTGAACATCATCGTGACCGAACAGGGTATTGCCGACCTGCGTGGTAAGGGTCCCATCCAGCGTGCAGAGACCATCATCGAGAACTGTGCACATCCTGACTATAAGCAGTTGCTGTGGGATTACCTGAAGATTGCCAAGATGGGTCAGACCCGTCATAACCTGCCTGCTGCTTTCGCTATGCACGACACGCTGGCTCGCAAGGGCGACATGAAACTGACGGACTTTGCGGAATATGTAAAGTAATCCTCTTATTCGAGATAGGTGCGAGTCTGCCTGAAACCTCGGGCAGACTCGCATTGTTTTTTGTTTATTTCTTAGGTTTGATGGTGACTACCCTGTCGTAGGCAGCAGGCTTCACCCTGTATTCATCGAGAACATAGACGCAGGTGCAACCTACACCGGTGGTGGCATAGTCGAGGTTGAAGGTGTAGCAATCCTTCTGCGGTTGCAACTGATAAGTGAACTGACTCTTCGTCAGGTTGTCGGTGGAGAACTGATAGGCATTGAAGTTGAAGTGTTCGTCCATTGAGATCTGTAAACCCTGACCTTCCTTGTTCAACAGTTGGACGTATCGGTTGTCGGTACGCAGGGCATGATCCTGAGGCAGGAGGTAGGGCTCGTACATATCGGCTACCGTCTTGTTCCAGATACCTACCTGATAGCCTGTCTTACGGTCAGGATAGTTCTCTTCCGGTCCTCGGCCATACCATGTGATATGGTCGAACTCATTGGCTACTGAGGTGGTGAAGCCGATGCGTGGGAGCATTTCCGGCAGACGGCCCTGTGGACTCAGGTGGTTCTCGATCTTGACCGTTCCATCGTTATAGAAACGATAGGTGTAGTCGAGCGTGAATCCGCACAACTGTACCCCAGAGATATAGAGGTCGAGAGCACCATAGGATGAAGCTCCGACCTGTACCAATTGGCTGACGGTGACTGTCGTTTCATAGTCGTTGCGGTTCAGCCGTACTGCAGCCGGACGGATGCGCAGTTGGTTCACGCCCTTTGAGTACCACAATGTTGATATCATGTTGCCAAAGCCCTCGGCATAACCACCGTTGACACGGAAGGCATCCCATTCATCGAACTCATTGGCAATCGGAGCGCGCCAGAGGTTGAAGGTGAGAGGGGCCTTGAGTACTGCCTTGCCATCGACCTCTATCTGCTCCAGATTGCCAGTCTCCTTGCTGATGACATAGCAGAAACCTTGACCGCTGATAGTGATCTGTTTCTCATTCTCTGAAGTGTTGAGGTCAGAGGTCAGAGGTTGGAGGTCTTGGGGTGCGGGGAGATTCCACGAGGTGAGCTCCAACTGGTCCCAAGCCACCTCATGGCCCGTCTTTGCCCACAGTTCATCTTTCTTCAGCGAAGAGGTGATTGTGACACGATATTCCTTTCCTGGAATGATGTTGGGCTTGTGATAAGGAATGCGGACGACTTGTGACTGTTGTGGGGCAGTGGTGAACTGGATGTCGCCTTCTTCCAACACGTCGCCATCGGCCATCAGTTTCCAGTGAGAGGCATATTGCGAGAGATCGGTGAAGAACAGTCGGTTGGCCACCTCTGCCTCACCTGTCTCGGCATTGAGCAGACGGATACTGACAGGCTGGGTGGTCCACTTCATCTGTTTCATCTCGGGCTGAACGGTACGGTCGGGCCAGATACTGCCATAGGTGCGCATGTTGCCGCCGATGGTATAGAAGGTGCCGGTGTCGCCATTGCCATCGAAGGTGAGGTAGAGTACAGCCTCCTCAGGACGCCCCTCACCATCGGCCAGACACTGGTTGTAGATGGCCACATTGTCCATCTCGGCATCAGCCGTGTAGGTGGTCTGAGGATCCTGGGCATGGTTGCCTGCAATACGCCCGATATTGATCGGATAAGGGAAATTACTCAGCACGCCGCGCTCACTGGGTCCTCTATTGCCCCAGCGGAAGTTATTGGTGGGCTCTGGTGCAGCGATCTTCTCCGTACCTTTCAGTTGACCGTCGATGAAGAGCTTCATCTCCTTGCTGTCCCACGAGGCCGTCACATGATGCCAGTTGTCTATCCAGTTGGCCGGCAGATCGACGTCAAGAGTATGTTTGACGCCAGAGTGCAGATAGAACTGCAGCTTCTCGTTTCCTTTCTGAACCACTCCGAACTGCGTGTTACCCTTCGTGATATAAGGTGCTCCCTCGTACGTCCCGCTCAGTTTGCCTGGTTTGACATCGAAACTGATGGTCAGAGCCTTTCCCGACAGTTCCACGTTGTTGCTGCGATACACCTCTACCCACTCGTCGTGGCCATTGAGTCGTAGCACACCCTTCTCTACCTTGGCATTGCCCATCAGGTGGACTGGGGTGTTATAGGGTGAGCTGTCGGTCAAAGGACGGATATGCTCTGTGAGACCAGGGCTGACGAAGTCCCAGAGTGCGCCACCCATCAGTCGGGGATGACGACGGATGACAGTCCAGAACTCGTCCATGCCGCCGCCGGCATTACCGGCTACCGACAGGTATTCGTCCATAAACGACGGACGGGGATCTTCCTCTTCGGGCACCATTGCCGTATTCATCTCTAACTCGTAGGGAGTCGGATAGCGTGGACCGATGATGTCCTCGGCAGGATGAGCATAGGCATTGCCGCCATACATGAAGTAACGTGTGGGGTCGAGGCGTTTTCCCTCCTTTACCACCTCCGTAATCAGCGGACCTTCGCCACTCTCGTTGCCTGCACTCCAGAATAGTACACAGGCGTGGTTGCGGTCGCGCAATACCAGTTTCTGCACGCGTTCCACGTACATCTCACGGAATCGCTGGTCGTTGGAGATGTATTCGCTGGCATGTGCCTCATCACCTGTCTCGTCGATGATATACAAGCCATATTCGTCGGCCAGTTCCAGATACTTGTTCACAGGAGGATAGTGCGAGGTGCGCACGGCATTGAAGTTATGCTGCTTCAAGATCTCCATATCCTTGCGGATGGTTTCTTCGTTCATGGCATGTCCCAGTTCAGGGTGCTGCATGTGGGTATTGGTGGCATTTACCTTGATGGGCTGTCCGTTCAGGAAGAATGTCTGATGGCGGATCTCGGTCTCCTTGAATCCCATTTTGCTGCAGATCTGTTGCAGCACATCACCTGACTCGTTCAATAGTTCGAGGGTCAGTTGGTAGAGGACGGGTGTCTCACAAGTCCACTTGTCGGGGTTGGGGACCTGTGATGAGAGTGTAAGCGACTTCTTTCCTTTGCCTTTCATCGTGAAACGGTCGGACAGCATCTCCTTCACTTGGTTGCCTTTCACGTCTTTCAAGGTAGCGCGGACTGCAAATGTGCCACTGGTATCCTCATATTTCTTCACATCGACTGCCACCTTGAGGGTAGCATCCTTATATTGGTCGTCAAGGTCGGTGGTAACAAACCAGTCGAACAATCGTGTCTTTGGTGTGGCATAGAGTGTCACATCGTCGCAGATGCCTGCCAGACGCCAGTAGTCCTGTCCTTCCAGGTAGTAGCCGTCGCAGTATTTCACCACACAGACGGCCAGCACGTTCTTGCCTGGTCGCAGGTAGGGTGTCACGTCATATTCAGCAGGCTCCTGACCACCCTCGTTATAGCCCACCTGTTGGCCGTTCAACCATACGAACGAACCGCTCTGTGTCTTCTCCAAGCGCAAGAAGACCTGCTGCCCCTTCCAAGCAGAAGGCAGGGTAAAGGTCTTCCGATAAGCTCCCGTAGGATTGTAGTCCCTGGGCACGAAGGGTGGATTGGCCTTGAACGGTGCAGGCACATTACGGAACTGTGGGTCGCTGAAGCCCTGCATCTCCCAGTTGCTCGGCACATGGATGGTGTGCCACTTGCCGTCCTTAAAGTTCGTCTCAAAGAAATTCTGTGGTACCTCCTCCGGTGTGTTGGCGAAGAAGAACCGCCAGTCTCCATTGAGCGACAGATGGTTGGGGGCGAGGTAGTAAGCATGTCCCTCCTCCTGGTTCTCCTCAAAGACAGAGGTGTTCTCAATATAATCATAGAGATGTTCCAGGTACTGGGCGTTCGTCTGTAATGAACAGGTTGCGAACAGGCAGATGGTCAGATTTTTGATGTTCATATTGTTAGTTTTTTAATGATCGTTTATTCTGCATGCAAAAGTAAGCTTTTTTTTTATTACCACAAAATATCGTAAAATATATCGTGAAAAGTTTTGTATTCCGCTCGTAAATTTGTACCTTTGTCGCCCAAATCATTGAGAATATGGAATCAAAGTTAGTTGTTTACAATACGTTGACGCGACAGAAGGAGCGCTTCGAACCGTTGCATGCCCCCAACGTGGGTATGTATGTCTGTGGACCAACCGTCTATGGTGATCCCCATTTGGGCCATGCCCGTCCTGCCATTACTTTCGACCTGGTGTTCCGTTATCTGAAACACTTAGGTTATAAGGTCAGGTATGTGCGTAACATCACGGATGTCGGTCACTTGGAGCACGATGCCGACGAAGGTGAGGACAAGATCGCCAAGAAAGCCCGACTGGAGCAGTTGGAGCCGATGGAGATTGCCCAGTACTACACCAATCGCTACCATCAGGCGATGGACGCGCTGAACGTGTTGCGCCCCTCTATAGAGCCTCACGCCTCAGGTCATATCATCGAACAGCAACAGCTGGTGCAGCAGATTCTCGACAATGGCTTTGCCTACGAGAGCAATGGTTCCATCTACTTTGATATCGAGGCTTACAACAAGAAGTATAAGTACGGCATCCTCTCAGGTCGTAGTCTTGAGAATATCAAGGATGCCAGTCGCGATAACCTCGACGGTGTCGGTGAGAAGAAGAATCAGGCCGACTTCGCCCTGTGGAAGAAGGCACAGCCCGAGCATATCATGCGCTGGCCATCACCCTGGAGCGACGGATTCCCGGGTTGGCACTGTGAGTGTACAGCCATGGGCCGAAAGTATCTCGGTGAGGAGTTTGATATCCATGGCGGTGGTATGGACCTGGTTTTCCCTCACCATGAGTGTGAGATTGCCCAGGCTGTTGGTTCGATGGGTCATCAGGCCGTGAAATACTGGATGCACAACAATATGCTGACCATCAACGGACAGAAGATGGGTAAGTCGTATAATAACTTCATCACTCTCGAACAGTTCTTTACGGGTAACCATCCCCTGCTTGAGAAGGCCTACTCACCTATGACCATCCGTTTCTTCGTGCTCTCGGCCCACTATCGTGGAACTGTGGACTTCTCGAATGAGGCACTTGCAGCTGCAGAGAAGGGGTTGGAGAAACTGTTGAATGCGATAGCAGACTTGGAGCGTGTACAAGCTTCAGACAAGTGTGATGCAGAGACGGAGAAGGTCGTGAAGGCCCTGCGCCAGAAGTGCTACGACGCCATGAACGACGACTTCGCCACTCCACAGGTGATCAGCTATCTCTTTGAGGCTTGTACCACCATTAATAAACTTGTTGACCACAAGGGTACGATCTGTGCTGATTGTTTGAAGGAACTGAAGGAGGTGATGAGTTTGTTCGCCTTCGATATCCTTGGACTCTCACCGGTCAACTCTCAACTCTCAACTGGTGGTAATGCTGCCCGTGAGGAAGCCTTCGGCAAAGTGGTTGACATGGTGCTCGAGCTGCGTGCCAAGGCCAAGGCCGACAAAGACTGGGCTACCAGCGACAAGATCCGCGATGAACTCGCCGCTGCTGGCTTCGAAGTGAAGGACACCAAGGATGGTGTTACCTGGAAACTGAACAAATAGGCGTCACATCAGTAGCCTGGGTTCTGGGAGAGGTTCCCGTTTAGTTTCAAGATGTCACCGGGGATGGGGAAGACGGTGGTATGACCGTCTGACTCATCAATCACCGGGTCGATGTCTTCACCGTTGTAAAGACTCTTATATTGTCCGAAACGTATCAGGTCTTGTCGGCGCCATCCTTCCCAGCAGAGTTCCATCAGTCGTTCGTCAAGCAGGTTCTGCAGCGTGATTGGTCTTTCGTCCATGCCAGCACGGGTGCGCACATCACTGTATTCCTTCTGTCCGTCCTCTCCATTTCGCAATTTGGCCTCTGCCTCCATCAGCAATACGTCGGCAAAGCGGAACAGTACGATGTCGTTATCCATTAGTTTGCCATCTTTCGTGGAGTTCTTGTCAATCTCGTATTTCTTCATCCTGGCGCCTGCGGTCTCCACATAAGGACTGCCGCTGAGGTCTTTCTTCACTTCTTCAGGATAATAGATCAGAGGTTGCCCTGTGCGGTCCAGAATGGTGCAGCCGTTGAGGTCGGTTGGCTCTCCTGCCCAGTAGAAGTCAAAGAATCGCTTATCTTCTTCGTCCGTGTTGTAGCCGAAGACCTCGAGTACGCGCTTGGTGGCACAAGTACCGTTCTCGCCCGTAAACCCGAAAGCTGCCGCATGTCGGTAGTGATAGGAGCGGACCAGGTTCTGCTGTTGGGTTCTGTAAAGGTCCTTGTCCATGGGAATCACCCAGATGTTCTCATCCGACTGTTCGTTGCGCACAAGGAAATTGGTCATGTATGAGTCCTCAAGGACGAAACTGAAGTTCCTGATCAGTTCGCAGTAGTGGACGGTGGCCTCCCAGGCGTTCATCACCTTTTCCTGGATCTGGAATTGCATCTTCGATCCGTCGGGGTGTTCCTTGTCTGTCCAGTTGTCGTCGAGATACACCTCGGCATTGAGCATGAGTTTGGCTAAGACGAAGAAGGCAACGGGCATCGTTACTCTACCATAGTAGTCACCGGGTTTCACACTGTTCTCTGGAACGAGGCGTTCACTGGCTTGGATCAGTTCCGTAGTGACGAACCTGAACACCTGACTGCGTTCTGACTGCAGCACTTGACTCATCGGTGTCTCGCTGCTGGTGATGATAGGCACCCTTCCGAAGAGGTCGAGCAGATACCAGTAGTAGATGGCTCTTAGTGCACGCACCTCAGCAGTATATTCCTCGAACTTTTCGGACGATAACAAGTCCTTGTGGTGGCTCAACACTTCCATCGAGTGGTTACAGAGGGTAATCACTTTATAGAGATATAGCCACGCATTATTTTCCAGTTCCAGTCCTGCGTCCCACGAGTGCATATACATGTCTTCCCAGATGCCGCCGTCGAACCAGTCGCCGCCTCGTGTGGGAAGCATGGCCTCGTCAGAGCCGAAGGTCTGGAGGTCATAGACACCGCGACCGGTGCCTTGCAGCCCTTGTCCGTCTTCGCTACCACCTATATAATTATATAATGTGGCAACCGTGTTCATGAAGAGGTCCTCGGCATCGCTGTAGGCCTCCTCCTCAGGTATCTGGTCACGTGGATTCTCGTTGAGTGAACACCCTACAAACAGGAGTGTGATGAGGTAAAGGGGTAGGAAACACTTTCTCATAATGTTCAGAATTTGATGCTGACGCCCATGGTATAGGAGCGATAGACGGGTAAAACATTCTTGTCATCGATGCCCAGTGTGCCGTTGATGACGCTCGAGTTGATCATCGGCGTAAGACCACTGTAGCCTGTAATAGTAGCCAGGTTGTTCACAGAGACGGAGAGTCGCAGTCCCTGCACATATTTCAAGTGCAGAGGCACGTTCCAGCCTATGGTGACATAGTCGAAGTTCAGGTAGTCGCCATCCTCAAGCCAGTAGTCGCTGATGACCTGCGATACGAGGTTCTTTTCCGGTGCCCCCTTCATCAGGTTATAGTTAGGTAGCGAAAGTAAGTTGGAGTAGGTCAGTGCCGTACCGTTATAGATCTTGTGTCCGAAGGCACCGCTCAGGTGAAGGGTCACGTCGCAGTTGCGGTAGCGGAAGGCGATGTTCGAACCCATGGTGGCCTTGGGTATGGCTTGTCCGCAGTTGTAACTCTCCTCGGTGACGTCGTAGTATTGTGTGCCGTCTTCGAGTGTCTTAAGCCCTTTGCAGTGAGGCAGTTGGAAGATGCCTATCTGCTCGCCCACAATCTGTTTTACGATGTCGCTGGGACCGTGGAAACCTGCTCCCCAGAGGGCGGAGATAGCCTGCGACTGAGGTGCAGTGAGGTACTGTCCGTTATACCATCCGTTGAGCGAGAGCAGTTTGGTACGCTGGAACGACCAGTTCATGTTGAAGCTCAGTTCCATCTCCTTGGTGTGCAGCGGGGTGATGCCGAAGCCTATCTCTATACCGCTGCTCTCCATCGAGCCGAGGTTTGCCAAAAGCTTGTTGTAGATAAATGGTGGTACGGGAACGTCGTACACATAGAGCATGTCTTTAGTTTTCGACATATAGTAGTCGAAGGTTAGTGCCAGACGGTTTTCCCACATGGTCAGGTCGAAACCGATGTTGAAGGTCTTCTTCACCTCCCATTTCAGGTCAGGATTTGCATTGCGGATAATGCCGAGAGTGGTGGCGATAGAGCCGTTGTAGGGCACGACGCCATTGGGGTGCACGTTCTGCATCGAGTTGTACGAGTCGATACCTGCCTGACTTCCCGAGAGTCCGTAGCCCACACGCAACTTGGCATTGTTGATGATGCCGAGTTTTTTCATCCAGGGCTCTTGGCTGATGACCCATGCACCACTGATAGAGGGAAAGAAACCCCAGCGGTGGTTCTTACCGAACTTCGAGGATGCATCGCCTCGGGCGTTGGCTGTTATCGTGTAACGGTTGAAGAGCGTGTACTGGACACGCATCAGAAACGACTCCATGTGTGAGTCGATGTAGTAGGAGTCTGTTCCGTCCCATGGACGGTTGGCTCCTGCTGAGAGTTTGTCGTAAGAGAAGGCATCTGTCGAGAATCCTGTGGCGGTGGTAAAGAATCCTGTGGAGCGCAGGAACTCAGCTTCGGCGAGGGCCATGAGGTTCAGTGTGGTGTGCTTTGTATTCAGGATATAGGTCAGCGAGGCATTACCGCGCATGTTCTCGTTCTTCTCATGACTGCGGTAGGCTTCTCCTCTGTTCCATACGCTGGTGGGGTAGTAGTGGCTGTCCTCCACCGAGTTATACGAGTAGGAACCGAAGGCGCGGAAGGTCAGATTCTCCGACAGGATGATCTTCGCCTTCATGTGCACGTTGAGGTGTCCGTTATCCTCATTGTTGTCCATGTCGAGCAGTGCGAGGGGATTGCTGATCCAGATGGCCTCCGTGACCTGGTCGTATTTCCCGTCCTGATTCTTCGTGGTGGGGAAGGTAGGGTTGAAGGTAGCCGCGGAATAGAGCAGCTTCTGCATGTATGGCAGATAATTGATCTTCTGTAGCGACCCCACCATACCAAGATCGACCGTCAGATGATTGTCGAAGGCCACTTGTGTGATATCGAGTTTGGCAATGAGGTTACGGTTTCCCTGTGTCTTGATCACCGTCTCGTGTTCCATCATACCTACCGATGCACGGTAGTTAGCTGTTTCCGTACCACCGCCGAAGGCCACATGGTGGTTCTGCACGAATCCCGTGCGCTCAATCTCCTTGTTGAAGTTCGAGTCGTATCCTTTGTCGATAAAATTCCTGCCGAGGTGCTGGTTTACCTGCCTGAACGCGTTGGCGTCGAGCATCTCCATACGCTTGTACACCGACTCGAAGCCGATGCTGCCGTCGTACGAGATGTGGAAAGGCTGACTCTTACCTCTCTTTGTGGCTACCTCGATTACACCAGCCGCACCACGCGAGCCGTACTGTGCTGTCTCCGAGGCATCCTTCAGGATGGTGAAGCTCTCGATGTCGGCGGGATAGATGGTCGAAAGGATAGAGATGTCGGCGGTCACACCGTCGATGATCACCAACGGGTCGTTCTTTCCCGTCAGTGAGGTGGTGCCTCTCACGCGTACGGCCGATACCATCGCCTCCTGACTACCTGCGGGTGTCACCTGCACACCGGCGGCCTGTCCACTTAACGCATCGAGCGACGAGATGATCAGACCCTTGTTCATGCGGGCTTCCGTCACCTGGTCAATAGCACCGGCTACGGTAGTCTTGTCGCCTTTCGAGTATCCGATTCTTACCGTTGTAGAGTCGTTATTGTTAGTTTGACCATCAGCCGTTGTGGCGATGGTGAGTGCCAGTAGCGCAAGCCAGTATCCTGATTTCATTTATGTTAGTTTTAGGGGTTACTGTTGGTTGGACAAATCACGATGACAAACCCGCCGCGGGGTTGGCATACCACGGATGTAGGCCATACGTCGGTGGTCGTTATATCCCAGGGTTTGGTGGCGGTGTCGGTAAATAGTCTGATGCAGCCTGTCTTTCCTGCGAAACTCAGGTTCGTCTGTAGTGTCTTTACCTGGTCGGTGCCGTTGATGCCAGCCACATACCATGTGTTGCCACTTCTGCGAGCCAGGACGACGCTCTCTCCCGGATAGCCACTCACGAAGCGCGTCTCGTCCCAAACAGCGGGTAGGGCAGAGAGGAAGTCCTGTACCTCCTGAGGTTGGGCGAAATAGCTCTCTGGCTTGTCGGCCAGATGCTGCAGACCACTCTCATAGAGTACGGTGAGAGCCAGTTCATGACCGTTTGTCGTGATATGCGGGTGTTGTGAGTCGCTGAATGTACAGGGTGTATAGTCCATAGGTCCTACGACATTACGGGTAAAGGGTAGGGTGGCGTTATGTCTTGCAGCCTGATTGGTGAAGGTGGGCACATTGTTGTACCACTCCGCCCCATAGACACCCTCGGTAGAGAGCAGGTTGGGGTAGGTGCGTTGCCATCCTCTGGGAATCGTTGCCCCGTGGAAGTTGACGAGCAGGTGGTGCTTTGCTGCACACTCCAGTAGATTGATGCAGTAGGTCATATTCAGTTCGGTATCGCCCGAGAAGAAATCAATCTTCACACCGGCCACACCCAGTTTCTCGCACCAGGCGAACTCCTTCTCCCTGTCTTCGGATTTGTTCAGACGGAACTTCGGTGTGGGTGCCCCGTCGATCCAACCCACGCTAGAGTTGTACCATATCAGCGGGCGTATGCCCTTGCTGTTGGCATAGGCAATGGCGTCCTCGATGGTCTTGCCGTCTTTCATCTCGTCCCACTCGGCATCGATCAGCACGTAAGGCAGTTTCAGGGCGACGGCCATATCCACGTATTTCCTGATGATCTCGTAATCGTTGGAGCCGTGGTTATAGGCCCAGTAGATCCACGACACCACACCGGGTTTGATCCAACTGGTATCCTTTAGTCTGCAAGGTTCGCTGACATCGGTGATCAGTGTCGAGGTGATGAGGTCGGAGGCCTCACCGATGATGGCTACGCGCCAGGGACTCTGCCAAAAGTCTGTCAGAGGTACCTCGTTGGTATCAGGGGTTACCTTGAAGCGCTCACAGGCGTCACCCTCGCCGTTAAACAGGCACGAGGCACTATGCTGGCGCTCGATGTTGGCCTCTGATAGCAGTACGAACACCCCGTCTTCAGGCTCCATGAGCAAGGGATAGCCCCATCGCAGGTTATAGCCCTCGGATGAGAGGGTACGGGCTGAGAAGCTGGGTACGGCCTTTACCTTTGCGGTGGTGGTCAGGGGGAAGAATCCTTCGTAGGCGTCGCTCCACTGCATCATCCAGCGCTTGGTTCCTTCGGGAATGACATAGGTGGTCAGTTCCTTAGGTTGTGGTTGTCCCTTCCTGCCTTTCAGTTCATAGCGGAAGGCCATACCATCGTCATAGAGTCGCAACACGAGTTGCAGACCTTCAGCCAGTTCTGCCCTATACTCACGGGCCTCGTTGATACAGTGCAGTTTCTTACCGGCTATCATCTGGTAGTCGGTCTTTACTTCTCCGGCATATTGCAGTTCCAGATGCTGTGAGAGCCCTTCATAACCCAGTTCGGCAATCGTCAGCACTTGCTGTTGGCGGTAACACACTGAGAGTCCTTTGTCAGCTGTTGATACACTGAGTCTGCCATTAGGCGAGGTCGGCTGTTGGGCTCCCATCGTCAGGGCGAAGCACCAGGCGAAAGCCATCATTAAGATCTTTTTCATCATCGTGAGGTATTTTGGTTTATTGTTTTATTCTGATAAGCGGCCTTGTTCATCTCGACGGCTAAGGTGGTGCGCCTGAAGTCATCGAACGAGAGGTAGTCGAGACCGCTGTGAGGTCGGTCGCTGCCCCATGAGTTCTTCATAATGAAGTACTTCTGCCCGATGCTGTCGTGGGCGATGCCTACGATGGCCATAGCGTGATTTTTGCTTTCCCAGCACACCCCGTGATGCTGTCGGATGGCGCGCTCGGTCTTGGCGAGCAGAGAGTCCATGGGGATGTTATAGAATCGGTTGTGCAACCAGTTGTCGGGCACGTCGATATCTGTCATCTGGTAGTAGGGCTCGTTGTTGTTGCTCGTCAGGGCCATGTATTCGTGGGGGGCGCACACACTACGGGCAAACTCCTGGGTGGTGTAGGTGGCTCCCAACATGAACACCCACTTGGGGGCTGGTGTGTCGATGTTGCGCATGGCGTCGTAGCCCACAATGCCGTATTTCTGTATCAGTTGCAACAGGGTGGCTCCCATGCCCCGCTTGTTCTCTGGTGCATCAGGCTCTTGTTCCATCATCTTCTCTATGAAATAAGGTGAGAGGTTCACCGAGTCGCCCCAAGCCAGATGCTCGGTCTCTATGGCGGCAAGCATAGCATAGATCCAACAGGTCTCACTCTCGCCCTGATCCTTCACGGGTGTCATGCGGTTCAGCACTTCGTGTGTGAAGTGCTGAGGCTGCTGTTTGGCACAGTTCAACAGTAGCAAAACGGCCATGAAATAGAAAAATCTCTTCATTGCGTGCAAAGTTACGCAGATTTTTCGTAATTTTGCAACCGTAATGAGTAAAAATATCAAGGATTACGAAATTATGGCGCCAGTTGGCTCGCGCGAGTCGCTGGCCGCAGCCATTCAGGCAGGTGCTGACAGCATCTACTTCGGCATCGAAAAGCTGAACATGCGGGCCCACTCAGCCTCGGTGTTCACCATCGACGACCTGAAGGAGATGGCCCTCACCTGCAATGAGCACGGCATTAAGAGCTATCTCACCGTGAATACCATCATCTATGGTGAAGATATCCCCCTGATGCACGAGATCATCGATGCCGCCAAGGAGGCCGGTATTTCTGCCGTCATCGCCTCGGATGTGGCGGTGATGACCTATTGCAACAAGGTGGGTCAGGAGGTGCACCTCTCCACCCAGCTTAATATCTCGAACATCGAGGCCCTGCGCTTCTATGCCCAGTTTGCCGATGTCGTGGTGTTGGCCCGCGAACTGAACATGGACCAGGTGGCTGACATCTATCGTCAGGTCGAGGCCGAGCATATCTGCGGTCCTTCAGGTCAGCAGATCCGCATCGAGATGTTCTGTCACGGTGCCCTCTGCATGGCCATCAGTGGCAAGTGCTACATGAGTCTGCATGCTGCCAATCGGTCAGCCAACCGAGGCGAGTGCATCCAGATATGCCGTCGTAGTTATACGGCTACCGACAACGAGACGGGTTATCAGCTCGCCATCGACAATAAATACATCATGTCGCCCAAGGACCTGAAGACCGTGCGTTTCATCGACCGGATGATGAACGCAGGTGTGCGTGTGTTTAAAATCGAGGGTCGTGCCCGCGGACCCGAGTATGTCTATACTGTGGTAAAGTGCTATAAGGAGGCTATCCAGGCCGTGCTCGACGGTGATTTTACCGAGGAGAGAAAGGATGCTTGGGACGAGCGCCTCGCCACTGTCTTCAACCGAGGGTTCTGGGATGGCTACTATCAAGGTCAGCTGATGGGCGAGTGGAACAAGCACTACGGCTCTAACGCCACCGAGCGTAAGGTTTATATCGGCAAGGGCACGAAGTACTACTCGAAGTTGGGCGTGGCCGAATTCACTGTAGAGGCCGACACGTTTAAGGTGGGCGACAAGATGCTCATCACGGGTCCTACTACGGGTGTCATCTATGTCACCGCCGATGAGATCCACGACGACAACGGTCCTGTGGAAGTGGCCCAGCAAGGCACGCGCGTCTCCATCGCAGTACCCGAGAAGGTGCGCCCCAGCGATAAACTGTTCAAATTAGAAAAATCAGAAGAGAAATGACGATCAACGAGATACAAGACGAGATTATTGAGGAGTTCTCCGGTTTCGACGACTGGATGGACAAGTATCAACTGCTCATCGACCTGGGCAACGAACAGCCGCCCCTCGACGAGCGGTACAAGACCGAGCAGAACCTTATCGACGGATGTCAGAGCCGGGTGTGGTTGCAGGCCGATTATGAAGGCGGAAAGGTCAGGTTTACCGCCGAGAGCGACGCCCTCATCGTGAAGGGCATCGTGGCCCTGCTCATCCGTGTACTCTCCGGCCATACACCCCAGGAGATCCTCGATGCCGACCTCTACTTCATCGATGAGATCGGTCTGAAGGAGCACCTCTCGCCCACGCGCAGCAACGGTCTGGTGGCGATGGTGAAACAGATACGCGCCTACGCCCTGGCTTTCAGTCTAAAGTAAGATGGTCGAGAATTATCATGTTCGGAAGCCTTTCCTCGCCTACTCAGAGCTGACTTCTCACCACCGCCCAGTTGCCCTATGCCCTCCTGTTCTATTTCTGCTCCGTCTATGTCACCCGTGGGCGAGTTGACCTGTCTCTAGGCGTCATCCTCTCCGAGCCTGTCTTCATCCTGCTCTCCCTGTGGATCATGGAGCACTGTTTCCCCAGTCAGTTCTGGTGGTTCTTCACCATTGGCGTCGTTATCGCTCTGGCAGGCTGCCTGTTGACGTCCTGGCTCATCACGCGCCATAACAGTCTGCTCGATCGTTTCACCCTTGTCCCCAAAGGCATCAATGTCCCTTGTGTCGATTTCTCCGTCACCTACGACCAGTCCGACTCCTATGCTGCCTTCCTCCACATCCTCCAGTTCCTCAAGATCTGCGAGATGCCCAAGATGCTGAGTACCCGAGTGGCCATCTGTGTAGAGGATATCATGAACGTCATTGTGGGTGCTAAGGTGAATGACGGCCATCAGGACAAGCATTACTTCGATATCCGAGTGATGGAGATAATGGACGATGATGACAGGCAGTCTCGCGGCATCCAAGTCTTCGTCAAGACGGGCGGCAAGTCGTCCAATCCCGTCAGGGACATCTCCCTCAACCCCACCACTCTGTCGAAGGGCAACGACCTCTCCCTCCTGCTTGTCAACAAACTCTGCGACGATATCGACTACAACTACCGCAACGGTGTCAACTGTGTCGTGATGAAGTTCTACAATAATTAAGGAATCAATTGCTACATTCAGCGCGCGCAATTTCCAGATTCAAAGTTCGCAATTCTCATCCTCAAGCCCCGTCTCTCCGCTTTTCAATTCGACGCTGCAAAGGTAATACCTTCTGATTGCAGTTCACGAATACTTTGCCGAAAATTTTTCATTTTACTTCGATTTTTTTCAAGTTGACACAAAACCGTTGCAGTTGTTGCAGTGTTGCAGTTCTCTTATAGCCATTCCCATACCCTAAAAATACTTCTATATTTATATATAAATATAGAG
>CACXVS010000042.1 GCA_902771155.1 uncultured Prevotellaceae bacterium | reverse complement strand
AGTGCTGAAGATCGGCAAGAATCCGGGAGCAAAGAGGTTTGTGATGCGTCCTGACCTGTACATCCCTATCCAAGAGAAGAAGGTGTTCGCAGAGGCCTCTACCCACAGCGGTATCTCTGCAGGTGTGATCAAGGCGGCTTGGGACGCTGCTGGCGAAGTGATTCGCACATGGGCTACGGAAGGTCACTCCATCCCCATCCCCGGACTGGGAACGATGCGCTTCGGTGTGCGTTCGAAGGCAGTGGAGAAACTGGAGGACGTGAAGACTGGTCTGATCACCACCCGTCGCATCGTGTTCACTCCCAGCGTGGAAGTGAAGGACGAGCTGCAGAACACCTCGATCCAGATCACCTGCCTCGACGAGGACGGCAACGTGCTGAAGCGTGTGACCTCTGGCGACAGCGGTGACATCGAGGATCCCGAGCAGGAGAACCAGAATCAGGGTGGTGAGAACAACGGCCAGGGCGGCTCAACCTCTGGTGATCAGGGTGGCAACCAGGGCGGCGGTGGAGGTACCGACCCCGAGGAAGACGACCAAGGTAAGAATTAAAGAATTGAAGAATTGAAGAATTGAAGAATTGAAGTTGGAAATTATTTTGAAGAATTGAAAGGAGGTAAGCTATGACAAAGAAGGAAACTATCAAGTGGACGCTGCAAATCATCGCGTCAGTGATCAGTGCGATACTGACCGCACTTGGCACTACATCGTGCATGGGTTACACACCCGGAATCTAAATAAGGGAGTCGCAAGGCTCCCTTAATTTGTATCTATCTGTAAATGAACGAAAAAGGCTGATATCGTAATTTTCATGCTTAGATTTGAGCAAAAATCGGGTAGGAGGAAAACGAAGTAGTTTTCTTCCTACTCGATTAGTTAATCCCAACCTTCATCTATATATTAGGTATATACCTGTCTTTAAAATACAAGAATGGTTCGTTATCTTCCTTTGGACAGGCCTTTAGCGTTTTCTCTATGAAATCCTCTAACGATACCGCAGAAATCTTGTACTGATATTCAGGCAATAGTTCATTTTTCAATGAAGCTACCTCCTTTTCTGTTGTAGGATGTTGAGCTGGTGCAAGTACCACAGAATAACACCTACCAGCTCCCTCTTTAATGCCATAACACTCTGTCAACAAGAAGTTGCGATATATCTGAGTAACCACCTTCATGCCTTTTAGAAGTTTTTTTAATTCCTTTCTATTCTCAGCCGTTTTTGCAGCTTTCGCACTACGTATCAATTCAGCTTCCGTATCAGGTTTAAACATTCCTATTTTCTCAATCCAATAGTCGTACTTCACATTTTTTCTTCCACTGGTATTCTCGCCAAGTACATCAGTGTATTTCGTTTCTATTGCGATAAACGCTGGTTTGCCATCAGTATCCTTATATCTTACGATAGCATCCATCGCAGTACAGTCATTCAGGTAGTTTTCGATTTTAGTATGTAGGAATTCCAATCCCACTTCCGTTACCTCTCCAATATATTTATCAGGGAATATAGATTTAAATATGGTGGTTACAATCTCCACCTTGCCCTCTTCAAGCATCTGAATAAAAGGGCAGAATAGATTGAAAGCCATGGGCTGGCTCGACAGCATATTGTTGAATAGACGATATTCGTCGATGGTCTCGTTAGGCTTTATTTTCTCCACCCTTCGTTTGGCATAGTTAAAGGTAAACTCGTTAACGAAGTTCTTACCAGTCTTTTCGCCATTCACCAGCATATTTATCTGTTTATTAGGTGACTTTGGTCTAGGTCCGTACCCCATAGCCTCCCCCATCCTCTCGCGATAACGGCCCTGTAACTCGCGACATCTCCTCGTAAATTCAGCTGTAGTCATATATATCTTGTTAGTTTGATTATCGGTAATCATAGGCTTATTATTTTACTTCTTTTGGTGGGAATAACCTTTTAGTGGGTTGAGCATTGTAAGAATCTATTCTTTTCTCAAGCAACTTGTATTTTTTGTTTTTTGTATCAATCACTAAAACGTTATTTCTTATTCTAGTCCATGATCCCGGATCAATATAATAACAAAAAAATTTGGCTTTATCCTTCGTCTGATTTTCATCGCCCACTCCATATCGTATTGTTGAATATATTGTATCTGTAGTTTCACTACTATCTGACAAGTATGGCGCAGATATCGTCTCATTACAGCTATTCTTCAACTCATTAGCACAGCGCATAGGACCAGCTATCACTTCTTTCCCATTTTTCTTTAGACTCCTTATAAGAATTCCACCAAAGTAGCCCTCATCCTCTTTGCTTTCAAAACAAACATCAACTCCACTATTATGCCAAAAGAATTGTCCTGCGTTACGAGTTCTTGGATATGTGCAGTTGTAGATTATATCATCAAATTCTGTTTTATTATGATAATAGAATTCTATCTCAAGGAAAGTATATGTATCATCCCCTGCACATATTTTCATATGATTGAACAATATCTTAGCCAGGTCATCAAAATACTTCTGAATGGTATTTTGATTCATTTCTTTAATTCCCTGCAATTCTTTTATAAAACTTTCGATATTCATACAAATAAGCAATTAAATGATTATGAGTTAAAGCAAGTCAAAGAAGAACAACACTGCAGCATATTTGGGATTGATGCCAGTGGCAGTTCCTATCCTCATATTGTTATTGTTACGTACTGCGCCATCAGAGCTGATAGTACCAAGACGAACATTGTTGTTATCTCGTACTGTTCCGTCAGAACTAACAGTACCCAGTCGCACGTTATTATTGTTTCTGATAGTACCATCCTTCTCGATAGTACCCACCCTACGGTTGTTGTTGTCTCTGATGGTTCCATCATCGAAGATTTTGCCAAGGCGCATGTTATTGGCGTTTCGAACTGTGCCGTCTGACTCTACCTTGCCAAGCAGCATGTTGTTGTTGTCGCGGAAAGCCTGGGCATTACCAACGCTCCCAACGAACAAAACCATTAATAATGTAATAATCACTTTGTACTTCATGTTGCAAATATAATAAGATTTTTAATAACTTCCAAATTTAAAACGGCAAAGGTGAATCAACTATGTCTAATTCTTCGTTAATCAATAATATTTCTGTAACTAATACATATCGCTCTGCCATGTGTTCATAATCCATCATTATTTCAGCACTATTATCCAAATTGATATCGATGATATTATTCCAAAAAGCAGAACAAGACATACCCCAAGAAGGATCCAGACAGAACAATCTGATATATTTGGCGTATTCTGCATATCCAACAACTACTACAGAATGCCCGCTCTTTGAATTGGGGATACAGAAACCTATTTGAACGGGCCACCCCGAATCTAAATGCTTTTTTATCTTCAAGTATAGATTGCCACAGCATAAATGTTCATCTTTATTGGGATTGGTCGTATATATTTTTACGGAGATTTTATCACCAAAGGCCTTGAGGAGTTTTTTCTGCAGTACTTCTAAGCTATAGCCACGTACCCTTCTATTATATAGAAACTGCTTTCTAAGTTGTTTCACATTTGCAGAAACCCTGCTATTATCCATTCTCAAATCAATATCGTCAATTATCTTATGAACAATAAGCATCATCATTAGACTATATACAGCACACGCCCCTTCAAGACTACCTTGCTCAAGAAAAACTCTTATCTCACGCCCCAAACTGTTAATTACTCGAAGACGGCCATCTTTTATTGCGACATTATCTATGATATTAATTTTCATACACTTTTATTTTTTAATGTTCCAAGTAATACAATGAAGGGCTCCTCCTTCTTTAGCAATATCCCTCATACGGAATCCTCTTACGATGCAGTCTGGGTTCGCCTCTCTGATATATTTCAAGGCTTGTTTGTCCTCAGGGATGCCAAATGTTGGCACGATAATCTTTTTGCCCACTTGTAGATAATTGACATAAGCCCAATTGAAATCTTTGTTCGGATTTGGTACATCAAAAAGCATTTCAATCACCTCGAATCCTACAGCCTCCAAGCGGTATTTGATTTCCTCTGCCTCTTCCGGGAAAGAATCCCGATGATTACTCATTAAGACTCTATTATCGCCAGCCCAATGCACAAGACCGTCTGCATGTCCATAAACATCAGCATTAGGCTCCTGTGGATTATCACAATGCCAAGGCAGGAAAATAACCCTGGAATTTAGAACGTTACTGATGTAATTACAGAAATCCGGGTCATATTTCTTCTTTCCGTTTTCTTGGAACACCTTATCCGTGAGCACCATATGCCCTGCACATGTTACAATGTTTCCTCCATCAAGCGTAATATCATAGTGTTCCTTATTACAATGATTAAGGATCCCCCCAGCTATGGCATGTGAATCCGTGAGATAGTCTTTTCCTGAATCTTTCAGGTAGTCAGGATTGTAATTGTAAACAATGAAGCGGTCATCATATATCTGAATGGGCATATAATCACGAATCCAGATATCTTTAGTCCCCTCGATCTCACCCCATTCGATATCCATCTCATTAAATAGTTTGGTAAGCCGTGAATAGGTTCTTGGATAGAAATCTTTCAATTTATCGGAGATATACACGAAATTCGTCATGGTATCATTAAAGTTATCGACAGGAACACCAGATAAACTTGGCAATAACTCTTTAAGATGACGAACCACTTTGTGCATCACATCAGAAGAAAATGCTCCTGGAGCTTTAGGGTCTAAAATGTACTTTTCCATATATCAACGTATTTACGATTTCGAGTGCAAAGATAGAACGGATTTGCTGTCGAACCAAATTTTGGGAGCAAAAAATTATGCCCCTCTAACAATCATTAACACGTTGATTACCAATTATTTAAATATAAATTTTGTATATAAATATACAGGGGTTTACCCCTGTTAAAAATATAATAATTATATAGCAGCAAAAGGCCGATTTACATTTTTTAAGAGCGCCCGTTTTAATCCCTCGTCGATTATGCCAGATGGGATTAATGTGAAAACTGATCTTTTCTTAATCTATCCATTGTTCAGTATGCAAAGTAGATCAACAACTCATGTACTTATTTTGTCGTATTTAGCCAATTCCTTTACTGCAGCAAGGCGTTTTTCTGTATAATCTATATCTTCTTTCTGCATATCGGGTCTAATACCAGTCAATTGTGATAGCCTACGTTCAGCAACATATCTTGCTCCAATCTCATCAAGCCCCAATAAATCCATAAGTTCTTCAATTGCGTCATCGAAAGTTCTGCTATTTCTTATTACTTTTATAGTTTCTTCAATATGAATTGCCTGAACTAACATCGCCTTTGCGCAAATGACTTCCTTTTCCGCATAGCGGACCCAGTCATTCATATGTCCATACATATAATAGAATATAGAATGATTACCAAGCACTGGATTTTTTACAATTCTTGCCTTCTCTACATCTTCAGCAAATAGTTCTTCAGCCTTCAACAGAAAGCTCTCAAAGTGTTTGTCGTTTCTCGAACGCCTGATATCTTCTGCCAGCATCCTCAGATTCGGATTGTACTTAAAAAGCTTAGTACGGTCTACTATTCTTACCTCTGTTGTTTCAAAAAGAACTCCGTCCTTGATTTTAAATCTTCGCTGTATCATATTAATCCAAGTTTTTTTAAATGATCTTTGATAATTGAAGCCATATCCTTAATAAAAGAATTATCAAAAAGGAAACTCAGCTGACGGGTGTGTATTACCAATTTTTCCCCATCATCACTATGATGCGTATAAAACCAATGTCCAGATACATAATCTTTATGCTTTCCCCTTGGGTCACCATCATATGTCACATCGAAGGTATTATTTATAAAGAAGCCTCTTTTGGGATCGTTTGAAATAAAGTTATTACATGCTAACACTATAACAGGGAAACTATTTATAAACTCCGAATCTTTGAAGAAACTAAGTCGTTCTTTTATGTTATTTCTAGTTTCAACATCAAGAATAGCTTTTGGACGAAAAATTGTATTCAGTTCTGTAGTAAAGGCGTAATTTTCAAAATCAAACAGTCCAGGTTTAAATTCTCTTTCTGGACGATAGACTTTTTCAATCAACATTTGGTAATTGCACCAAGTTTTATTTTTGGGGTCTAGTGTTGCAGTCCCAAAAATTCCACTTCTGCATCTATCTTCTTGTTTCTTCAATTTTTCTATTTTTTCAGTATCCGTAATCAAAACTTTGTTGTAAGGTTCTTTACCAACAATCAGAATATCAGCATTAGGATTTCCTTGTCCACTCCATTCTCTACGATTCTTGCATTTCTCCAAGAACTCTTCAAAATTTTTATCTCTATTCATAATCATCAGTATTTAGTTATTTGCTTGCAAATATAATGAATATTTTGGATAAAACAAATCATTTTTCAAAAAATAAGTACCGTATCACGCAAGAACCAATTTAATAGCAGCTTATTGCTACAGAATACTGGGCTTGAAACTATATCTAATGGATATGTACATAACAACACTCGTTCTATCTGCCATTTATTAGAAAAACCTTGCGCAACAAACATTCGCTGCAAATTGTCCTCAACAGTACATTCAGAAATCCATTTCATTCCAAACAACTTCGCAGGGTCGTGTTCCTGCAAATGGTTGCCATCAGGGAATATATATTGAATAACTTGGAAACGCTCAAAGAATGGATCCTTCAGTAAATCCTCGTCATAGACAACATAATAACAATATAATAGAACATCCATAATCTTACTCTTGGGCGGACCAGGGAAGTCTCTAAATAGTCTATTTAGATATTTAAAATCTACATCCTCGTTTCCTACTCTCTGCGTGACAACCAAAATTTTCGCATTAGGATTGCCACAACCAACATTCTTATTGGGGAACCTTTCACCCAATCTTTTAAGTTCATCATGATTTGCCATAACTCTTTCATTTTTGATGGCAAAGTTATGGGGGCAATATGCAACATAATTGCATATTAGAAGAAATTATTCATAGAAATCGTACATTTCTTGAATAATGGCCTTGATTTGCAGACGGAAGGTGTCTGGCAATAGTACTTCCAGCTGGTTACCATGACTCAGAATCTCCTGAATAAAATCGTAGGTTGGTGCTATCTTATACTCGAAAATAGTATAATCCGCATTTGACTCTATCTCACGCTGGCTATGATGAAGAGGAAGTGAACGCAGATAGTGTGGTTTCTCACGATAGGCCTTCAATTGTATAGTCATAGGTTTCGCATCATGGAATACGCCATAATAATCAGTGTAATAATTTCGGGGCGAGAAATCCTTTGGATAGTTGAACTTAGAGTCCAAGACTTCTATGCGTTTGATACGATCAAGGCCAAAGCGGTGAATCTCTTTTCCTGGTAATACAAGTGCCATCACATACCAACGACGTTTGAACAATCGGACGAAGTAAGGGTTAACCTTTAGTCCCTGAATAATATTTCCAAAGAAATCCTCATAATCAACCACTATTTGGAGATTATCATGCATCGCAGACGTAATATTTTCGAGATAATACCTTCCAGATGGCACATCCTCCAACATGATCCTATCACTGATAGAGCGGTTATCCATCAAAAGATTGCTAACAGCAAAGGAATCAAGCAACCATTGGTTGATAGAATCGTTCTCCAGCGCATCAAGATTGTCTATATAATATAGGTTAGAGCCCCTATGACATTCTATCACAACACCGAACTGCATCAATATCGCATTTCTATGATTATGGAAAGTTCGCAGTTTCAAAGGTTGGTGCAGATCATTGATATATGCATTATCCCATTTGCGGGCAATATCCTCAAACGAAATCTTACCTGCATCATAGATCGTGGAAATCAACCACATATATTTTGCATATAGTCTGTCAGTCATAAAGCTGATGACAAAGATAAAAAGAAATCCCCAAACTTGCAAGAAATTGGGGATTTTTCTTTGGAAGGCGCCGTGATACAGCCAAAAACCAAAGCTCAACAATTCAACATTTCAACAATTCAACAAAAGGTTGTTTTCAAAAGTTCTTTTCTTATATATGCGACAGATTTCCATGACTTGCCCCAAAGATGTCGCAAATTGGAATGGGAGTCGCAACAAGTTAGGGAAGATTATGGCTATTTATTTGGAATGGGGCGTTTTTCATCGTAACTTTGCATCAGATTTAAGATTCATACAGAAGTTAGTTTTTTCTTTTTCATATTGCTATTTTGGTTTAGGTTAATTGGTTATTAATGATCACACAGGGCTCGCAGGGATGCGGGCCCTGTGTGGTTTATGAATGTGTGATTCTTGTATTTGATGCTTATAATAGCAGAACCTGCTGAACTTATCACAAAATGTGATCAGTCCAAGGAGGTGGTTGCAAAATGTGACTACCTTGACAAGGTTGAGATTAGAGAGCTACTTTACCAATCCCTTTCATCTCCAATGCTACTTGTACACCCAGGGCACGGAACGCACGCATCATAGAAGCAAGCGTTATGCTCTTCCCACTCTCTAAACGGCAGACTTGCGACCTCTGCACGCCCATTTTTTCGCCCAATTCTGCTTGGGTAAGATTCTGAGCCTCACGTGCTTGCTTAATAGCCTCTCCCACACGATAGGCCTGAACTGCCTCGTCCACGCTATGTTCAAATGCGTCACGCTCTGGCGTTCCGACTTTGCCGTAATCCTCTTCCAGCATTTCCTCAAAGCTATACAGCTTCATGTCTCCTACCTTTCTCATAACTATTTGTTTTTATTCTCAAAATACTGTTTCCTGATTCCTTCTGCCTTTGTAATTGCTGAAATGAGTTATATTCCGGCGCCGTCTTGAAAACCAACATCGATGGCCTTCGACTGGAGGATGCGGGAGTATGGGGGGACGCTGTGCGTGAGCCAGATGTTACCACCGATGACAGAGTCATGACCAATGGTGATGCGACCCAGGATAGAGGCATTGGAATAGACGGTGACATTGTCTTCGATGATCGGGTGGCGAGGCACATTGAGCATATTGCCCTGTTCGTCGTACTTAAAGCTCTTGGCGCCCAGTGTGACACCCTGATAGAGGGCCACATGATTGCCTATGATGGCTGTCTCGCCAATCACCACACCCGTACCGTGGTCGATGGAGAAATACTCACCAATCTTGGCTCCCGGATGGATATCGATACCTGTCTTGGAATGAGCCAGTTCGGTAATGATACGTGGTATCACAGGCACTTGAAGATTGTGGAGTTTATGGGCAATGCGATAGTGGGTCATGGCGTTCATGCTGGGATAGCAGAAGATGACCTCGCCGTAGTTGGGCGCAGCTGGATCGTTGTCGAACATGGCCTGCACATCGGTATAGAGCAGGCGCTTGATCTCTGGCAGCTCGTCGAGGAACTGCGTGGCCAGCTTCTCAGCCTCGTCATAAACCTGGGCCTTGGTGCGATTCTGCTCGCACTCCTCACAGAACTGCAGGCCGTGGGCTATCTGTTTGGTGAGCAGCGTGAGCAACTCATCCATGTGCACACCGATATAGTAGGAACGAATCGTCTCGTCGGGCTGGCGCTTCTGGAAATAGTCAGGGAAGATGATGTTCTTCACCAGTGTCACAATCTGTTTGACGACTTCTACTGAGGGCAGTGGTGCCTCTACCTGAGGCATCATGCTGACCTCTTTCTCGGATTGTTTAGACAGCAGTTCCACGTTGCGCCTCACTGCGTCATTCTTTGTCTTCTTGTCCATTTTAGTCACGTTTATGCGTGCAAAAGTAGGCAATTTGCACGAAACCACAAAATTTTGCACGCAAAATCTTTATTTCCCGGGGATGATGTAGTCAATGGGATTGCCCCACGACGTCTCTACGGTGAAGGAGAACGACACGTTGGTGACCTTTCCGTCGAAGAGATTTCCCTTACAAGTGGTGATGGTGTTTCTGCGAATGGGTATGTTCTCTATCTCCGTCGATGTCAGCAGGTCGGAGCCATGATAGGCGCCTATGGTCACGTCGAGATAGTCTTCGTCCTGCCAGGGAATGGTGTAGATTTCAAGGGCTACAGCCTTGTCGAACCACATCACCTGTTTGGAGTGCACATTACCATAGCCGGTGACGGCATCGATCGAGCCCGAGCCTCCCTCGTAGTAGATGCGGATGCTGTCGGCCTTCTCTGGGATGACGTCGGTGGGTAAGAATCTCACCATCGAGACAATGCGCTTTAAGTCGAAAGGCACTTGTATGGCCTCCTCGCCCACTTCCACCTGTTGGGAGCCGAAGAAGGTGTCGGTATAGCCCTTGTCGTTCGAGAACGATATCGACTCGTTTTTCTTCCTGGTGCCATCCTCATTGAATGTGGCCTTGTTCACCGTGGGATTGCCCTTGGCGCTATGGGCCACGATGGCCAGTCGATAGGTACCAACAGGCAACGTGAACTGAGCCTCGCCAAAATCATCGTCACCTGCCTCCTGGTTTTTCTGGTCCACCCGTTCGCCATCGGTATCGAAGACCACAAAGTTCAGACGGTTGTAGGCGCCTGCCTCCGTACGCGTTACAGCACTGAGCGATGCCCCGGCATCGTCGGACACTACCATTTTCTCACACGATGCCACACAGAGCATCACTCCACACACTAAGACCCCATAAGGGTTGAAGAATCTGTTCTTCATAATGTTAAATTTAAATGTTTTAAAGTTAGTTTATAATGTGAGAGGAGGCCTTACTGCGAAGACCGTCCTCCCGTTAGATCGTCTGCTCGCGCTGCTCGAGGAACTCGCTCACCTGCTCCACCATGCCACGCGTGACAGCGATGCGCCCACTGCGCGTGTATTGCAGCACACAGCCAAAGGTGTCGAGTGCCCGATAGAGCGACACGATATCCTCCGTCACACCGTGCATCTGCACGATGGTATAGGTGGGATTCACCTCGATGATGCTGGCCTGGAATCGCCGGATGGTTCGTGAGATCTCTGCATTCTCGAGCACCATGGGCGTAGAGAGCTTATAGAGTCCCGACTCACGGATAAACAACTGATCGTCGGTGAAATAGTTGGCCTTCACCACATCAATCTTCTTCTCTATCTGACGCGTAATCTTCAAGATCTGGTCTTCGTCGCTCCAGGCGGTGATGGTGTATTTATGCACACCGGGAATACTCGAGGCCGACACGTTCAGACTCTCGATATTCACCTGACGACGTGTAAACACAGCCGTTATCTGGTTCAGAATACCGGCGATATTCTCTGAATAAACCAGCAAGGTATATAGTTTCTTCTCTTCCATACAATTCTCAATTATGAATTTCCAACATCATGTCATCGACATTCATGCCCGGAGGCGTCATGGGCAACACGTCGTCGTCCTCAAGAATGGCGCACTCCAGAATGTACGGGCCCTCGGTCTTCAGCATCTTCTCCACTGCTGCGGCGAGGTCCTTGCGATCTACCACAGCCTCGTAGGGAATGCCATAGCCCTGGGCTATCAGCGCATAGTTTGGATTCAGCATACGGGTGAACGACTTACGGCGTTTCCAGAACATATCCTGCCACTGGCGCACGTTGCCCAGATAGTTGTTATTCATAAGAATCATCTTGACAGGCGCCTGCTGTTCCATGATGGTGCCAAGTTCCTCGATACACATCTGGAATCCACCGTCGCCCGAGAAACTCACCACCGTTCTGCCTGGGGCGCCAAAGGTGGCTCCGATGGCTGCAGGCATACCGTAGCCCATCGTACCCAGACCACCGCTCGTGCAGATGCTGCGCTTGTTGGGGTACTTAAAGTAACGTGTTGCAAACAACTGGTTCTGACCGACATCCGTCACCAGAACAGCATCACCCTGAGTAGCTTCAGCTACAGCATTCACCACCTCACCCATCAGCAGCGGACCGCTCTTCGGATGGATGGCAGGTTCGACCACCTTCTTCAGTTCCTTCTCCATCAGGGGCTTAAACGAGTCGCGCCATTCCTGATGATTACCTTTCTTGACAAGTGCCGTAATGGCCGGTAACGATTCCTTACAATCAGCAATCACAGCCACGTCGGTTTTCACGTTCTTATCAATCTCGCTGTGGTCTATGTCGAGGTGGATAATCTTCGCCTGTTTGGCATAGGTCTTCGTGTTACCCGTCACGCGATCCGAGAAACGCATACCGATGGCAATCAGCACGTCGCACTCCTGCTCCTTGATGTTTGGCGCATAGTTGCCGTGCATGCCCAGCATACCCACATTCAACGGATGGGTGGAAGGCAGTGCCGAGAGACCCAGCATGGTGCGCCCTGCAGGGATATCAGCTTTCTCGAGGAAAGCCTTCAACTCGCTCTGTGCATTACCCAGTTCCACACCCTGTCCCACGAGTGCCAGGGGCTTCTTAGCATTGTTTATCAGTTCTGCAGCCTCTTTTACGGCATTCTCGTCGAGTTTCGGATAGGCCACATACGAACGGATGAAGTTCACCTTCTCGGGCTCAAACTCCACCATCTCCACTTGGGCGTTCTTGGGGAAATCGAGCACCACGGGGCCTGGGCGCCCGCTACGGGCGATATAGAACGCACGGCTCACGGCCCAGGCGATATCCTCGGCATGACGTATCTGGTAACTCCATTTCGAGATGGGTTGGGCCACACCCACGAGGTCCACCTCCTGGAAGGCATCAGTACCCAGGGCCCCGATGGGCACCTGACCGGCAATGACCACGATGGGCGTAGAGTCGAGCATGGCATCTGCCACACCCGTCAGCGTGTTGGTGGCCCCTGGGCCACTTGTTACCAGTGCCACGCCCACCTGACCGGAAACCCTCGCAAAACCTTCCGCAGCATGGGTCGCAGCCTGTTCGTGGCGCACCAGAATATGGTCGAAAGCCTTCTTGTTGCCTCGTGTGTAATCGTAGAGAGCGTCGTAAACGGGCATGATCGAGCCTCCGGGGTATCCGAAGATGGTCTTCACCCCCTCGGCCTTCAGCGCCTGCATCAACGCCTCACTTCCTGTGATATGTTGTTTCTCCATAATTGTCTTTTAATCTAGGATTATCTAATCGATGATCCTCACTCCTCCCTTATCGGCACTCGATACGCTCTGGGCATAGGCTCTGAGAGCCTTCGACACCGTGCGGTTGCGCTTCAAGGGTTGCTGAGGACGCGCTGCGAGCTCCTCGTCGCTCAGTTTCACGCTGATAGAACGACTGGGGATGTCGATCACGATGATGTCGCCGTCCTTGATCTTTCCGATATTTCCACCATTGGCAGCCTCGGGCGAGATATGTCCGATGCTCAGGCCACTGGTTCCACCCGAGAAACGTCCATCGGTAATCAGGGCGCACTCTTTACCCAGGTGCATACTCTTAATATATGAGGTGGGATACAGCATCTCCTGCATACCGGGACCTCCCTTCGGCCCCTCGTGGGTGATCACCACGCAGTCGCCACTCTTCACCTTGCCGCCAAGGATGCCCTCGCAGGCGTCTTCCTGGGAGTCGAACACCACAGCCGGTCCCTCGAAGTGCCAGAGCGCCTCATCGACACCAGCGGTCTTCACCACACAACCGTCCTGGGCAATATTACCAAACAGCACAGCCAGTCCTCCGTCCTTGGTATAGGCATGCTCGAGGTCACGGATACAACCGTTGGCACGATCGGTATCGAGTGACGGATAAAGCTCACTCTGAGAACCCATCTTTGTCGAGAAACGGTTTCCTGGTGCTGAGAAATAAATATGACGAGGATCATTCGCATCTCCCCTCCCTTTGGATGGGTCGGTGGAGGCTGCGTATTTCTTCATGGCCTCAGCCAGCGTCATACCATCCACACGAATGGCAGAGCCGTCGATGAGTCCACCCTTCGACAGTTCGTTGAGGATACCCAGGATACCCCCTGCCCTACCACACTCCTGCACCGAGTACTTCTGGGTGTTGGGAGCCAGCTTGCACAGACAGGGCACACGGCGCGACAGCTCGTCGATATCCTTCATCGTGAAGTCGGTGCCGGCCTCCTGAGCCACAGCCAGCAGATGGAGCACCGTATTGGTCGATCCGCCCATGGCGATATCCAGAGCCATGGCGTTCATAAAAGCCTTGCGGGTGGCGACACTGCGAGGCAGCACGCTCTCGTCGCCGTCCTCGTAGTATGCAAAGGCGTTCTTCACCACCTGGCGTGCAGCCCTTTTGAACAGTTCAATGCGCTCAGTGTGCGTAGCCAGAATGGTGCCGTTGCCAGGCAGAGAGAGTCCGATGGCCTCCGTCAGCGAGTTCATCGAGTTGGCCGTAAACATACCCGAGCACGAGCCGCACCCCGGACAGGCACAGGCCTCAATCTCAGCCATCTCCTCATCGCTCACGCTCTTGTCGGCACCCTTCACCATGGCCGTTATCAGGTCGGCGTTCTCACCACGCCAGTGCCCTGCCTCCATAGGTCCACCACTGCAGAACACCGTTGGTATGTTCAGTCTCATCGAGGCCATCAGCATACCCGGTGTCACCTTGTCACAGTTCGATATGCAGATCATGGCATCGGCCTTATGGGCGTTCACCATGTATTCCACCGAGTCGGCAATAATGTCGCGCGAGGGCAACGAGTAGAGCATACCGTCGTGGCCCATGGCGATGCCGTCGTCGATGGCTATCGTGTTGAACTCGGCTGCAAAACAGCCCATCTTCTCGATTTCTTCCTTCACAATCTGTCCTATCTCATGCAGATGCGTATGTCCGGGCACAAACTGGGTAAACGAGTTGACCACGGCGATAATGGGCTTACCAAACTGCTCGCGCTTCATACCCGTAGCCACCCACAATGCACGGGCGCCTGCCATTCTTCTTCCTTCAGTGCATACAGCACTTCTCAACTGGTGTTTCATTTTCCTATTTTACCTTTTTACTTTTTTACCATTAAAAAGCGGTGCAAAAATACACCAATTCCCGCAAATAACCAACAAAAACGTCGTTTTTCTTCACTTTTCAGTCTCAGAAGCCTCTGTAAAGGCCTCCATGATAGCCGTTGGCCTATGCCCTTCGAAGGCCCCTAAGGGGTAATGACCCTCAGCCTCGGGTGCCCAGTAGAACACGCCTCCGCAGTGACCATCGCAGTCCTCTCGCGTGGCCCTGATAATCTCGGCCATGATCTGTTTGCCCTCCACGGGCTTCTTGGCCTCTACACCCGTTTCCACCACCATCAGCGGTGTCTGGTATTTCGCCCAGAGCGCCCTCGCGTTGGCCGTAAAGTCACGAATGGTACCCTGCCACTCCGTCTCCAGTCCGGCATCCTGATCCCAATAGGGATACACGCTCAGTCCGATCATATCCCACGGGCATCCGTTGGCCTTCAGACCGTCGAAGATGAAATGGTAGCGCTTCGGATCGCACCCTCCGTCGAGATGGATGATCACCTGGGCATCGGGATATACGGCTTTCACGGCCTCATAGCCCGCCTTCGTCAGTCCGGCATACTGAGCCATGTTCTCGTGGGCGTTGCCCATAGGCCACAGGAATCCGTGCGTGGTCTCGTTGCCCACCTGCACCCACTTCACGTCGATGTCGAAGTTCTTCAGCAACTGCAGCGTCTCACGGGTATGCTGGGCCAGTGCCGCCTTCATCTGTTCGTAGTCACAGTCCTTCCATGCCTCGGGAATGTTCTGCTTACCCGGATCGGCCCACCCGTCGCTGTAGTGGAAATCGATCATCAGCGCCATGCCGAGGGCCTTGGCACGCTTCGCCATCACCAGCACATCGTCCTTGCTCGAGAAACCCCTCATGGGATTCACCCACACACGCAGTCTCACAGCGTTGAGCCCCAGTTCCTTCATCAGAGCCGTATTCTCCCGAGGCTCCCCCTTGGCATTCATCAGTTCAACACCAAAGGCCTCGAGCTGGGTGGTTCCACTGATATCAGCCCCCAACCAGAAGGGCTCACCCGTCTGTGCCTGGACAAAGAGCGTCGCCAGCAGCACAGCGAAAGTCATACAGATTCTTCTCATACGTTCTTATTTTCTATGCGCTGCAAAAGTAATAAAAATCGGACGAATGTGCAAATTATCGAAAATATTTCGTAACTTTGCCCCCAAACTTTATGCGATATGAGATTCAAACTACTAACACTGGCCCTTTCCGTCGCCTCGTGCGTTTGTGCCCAACCCCGTCAGCAGACCGTCCTCAAAGAGGGATGGCGCTTCTCCCACGACCTCGAAAACTGGACATCGGTCAGCGTGCCCCACGACTGGGCCATCGCCGGACCCTTCGACAAGAAGTGGGACCTCCAGCGCGTGGCTATCGAACAGAATGGCGAGACTGAGGCCACCGAGAAGAGCGGACGCTCGGGTGCCCTGCCCTGGATTGGCAAGGGCTACTACCGTCGCATCATCCAGATACCCGCCAACTGTGCCCATGCCGAACTCCTCTTCGACGGTGCCATGGCCGAGCCCACCGTCTATCTCAACGGTCAGAAGGCTGGCTACTGGGCCTACGGCTACAACACCTTCCGCGTAGATATCACTCCCTTCATGCAGGCTGGCGACAACCTGCTCGAAGTCCACCTCCAGAATGTCGAGGAGAGCTCGCGCTGGTACCCCGGAGCAGGCCTCTACCGCCCTGTCACGCTCATCACCACGGGTCCCGACTGGATCGACCCCTGGCAGACCTATATCCGCACACTGAGCATCACGCCCACGGAGGCCACCATCGACATCACCTCGGGCACCCCCGACGTGCGCATCGACATATACGACCCCGACGGCCAGAACATCGCCCACGGCAGCCTCGGCGCCTTCACCATCAAGAACCCCAAGCTGTGGACACCCGAGACGCCCAACCTCTACAAAGCCCGTTTCTGCCATGTCGAGGACACCATCACCCAGACCTTCGGCATCCGCACCGTCAAGGTGTCGAAGGAAGGCGGTTTCCAGCTCAACGGTGTGTCGCGTAAGATCAAGGGCGTCTGCCTGCACCACGACCTCGGACCTTTGGGCGCCGCCATCAACAAAGCCGCCCTCATCCGTCAGATCAAGACGATGAAAGAGATGGGCTGCGACGCCATCCGCACCTCCCATAACATGCCCTCCCAACTGCAGATGGACCTCTGCGACTCGCTGGGCATGATGGTCATGGCCGAGAGCTTCGACATGTGGGTCTATCCCAAGTGCAAGAACGGCTACGCCCGCTTCTTCAACGAGTGGGCCCCGCGCGACATCACCAACCTCGTGCTCGCCCACCGCAACCACCCCTCCATCATCATGTGGAGCATCGGCAACGAGATTCCCGAACAGGGCAGTCCCGAGGGTCCTGAGATGGCCGCGATGCTACAGGACATCTGCCACCTGCTCGACCCCTCGCGCCCCGTCACCCAGGGCATGGACCGCGCTGAGGACGCCCTCTCCCACGGCTTCGCCCAAGTGATGGATGTGCCCGGCTTCAACTACCGCGTGCATAAATATCCCAAGAACATCGAGCAGCTGCCTCAGGGTTTCCTGCTCGGCTCCGAGACCGCCTCTACCGTCTCCTCTCGCGGTGTCTATAAGTTCCCCGTCCAGGTCACCGACAATTCGCAGTACGCCTCGTGGGCACCCACCTACGATCCCAAGGCCATCCTCAATGCCGACGGCCAGTGCTCCAGCTACGATGTCGAGTACTGCTCGTGGAGCAATCTGCCCGACGACGACTGGGTGTGGCAAGACGATGCCCCCTACGTCATCGGTGAGTTTGTGTGGACCGGCTACGACTATCTGGGGGAGCCCACCCCCTACGACGAGTACTGGCCCTCGCGCTCCAGCTATTTCGGCATCTGCGACCTCGCAGGTCTGCCTAAGGACCGCTACTGGCTCTACCGCTCCCGTTGGAACAAGGAAGCCCATACCATCCACCTCGTGCCCCACTGGACGTTCGGACCCGAGCGCATCGGCCAGGTCACGCCCGTATATTGCTACACCGACTACCCCTCTGCCGAACTCTTCGTCAACGGCAAGAGTCAGGGTAAGATATCAAAGAACCCCGCAGAGCGCCTCGACCGCTATCGTCTGCGTTGGAACGATGTGAGATACGAGCCAGGCGAAATCCGCGTGGTCGTCTATGACGCCGATGGCAACCCCGCCGGCGAACAGACCGTGAAGACCGCTGGTGCCCCCGCCCGCCTCCATCTCAAAGTCTGGACCCAACACTCCACCCTAAACACTAAACACTCAACCCTAAACACTCACCGCCTCCTCGCCGATGGCGACGACCTTGCCTTTGTCACCGTGTCGCTCACCGATGCCGAGGGCAACCTCATCCCCGATGCCAGCGACCAGCTCACGTTCGACGTGTCAGGAGCCGGCACCTTCGAGGCCGTCTGCAATGGCGATGCCACCAGTCTCGAGAGCTTCAAGGCGCCCACCATGCGCCTCTTCCACGGCCAACTTGTAGTCATCGTCCGCAGCGCCAAGGAAAAAGGAAAACTGACGCTGAAAGTCGAAGACTCTCAGCGCCAGCTCTCTCAATCGATTAATATTTCTGTCGAGTGATTACTTCGCAGGGGGAATGATGCGGTAGTGGCCGCTGAGGTGCATGAATGCGAAAAGGCGCAGCAGACCGTCATAGTAGGCATCGAAGTAACCATCGTCGAAGGGTTCGTGCTTGGCATTCCACAGGCCATCGACAAACTCTTTGCTCTTGTCGTGAGAGCAGAGCAAGGAGGCTGCTGCAGAGGTGGCTACCAGACCGATGCTGTGGCGAAGCTTCTTAAAACCGCCTGCCTGGAGAATCTCGTCGCCCTCGGGCAATGTACCATCGGTGCGATACTGATCGACAAAGGTATTGACGCCCTGAGAGTAAAGGAAATTCTGAATGGTCTCACCATACCAGCGCTGCCACTCGCCGTCGGCACAACTCCACTCGTAGTCGAGCGTGATGTTCATGGGCACGCGCCAGGAGTCGTAACGGAAGTTGTTGCTGCCATTGCGACGGGGCTTATCGCCGGGCTTGGGCTGAGGCATACCCGGCCAACGGGGCATCTGCATCTCAGATCCGTCGTATTGGCACATGTCGGCATTCAAACCCGTCTGCTGGTTGATGGCCTTGTGGAGGAACTCACGGCTCTTCCTGGCGCACTCGTTCCAATAGTCGGAACGGCCATCGTTGGCCCACTTAGCCCATACCTCATAAAAAGCGGGAATGTGGTAAGAGGGATCGGTATAGCGCTGGCCAAAGCCGTCGGGCGTGAACGTGATGAGCTGTGTCTCAGGATCGATGAGGAACATCTTCTGAGGGCCCTGCTGCTGAGGACCGAAGCCGGGGAAGCCTCCCTGACGGGGCTCGGGCTCGTACTCCTTAGGCTGGATGCAGTTCAGGATATTCTGGGCCTCAGCCAGATAGTTGATGCCGGTATCGTTGCCCCAACGGTTAGAGGCGAAGATAAGAGAGGTAATGAAATAGAGTTCGCCATCGCTGGCTGCGCCCTGGGCATTGCGGGTGCCGTCGGTCTTGCAGCTCCAGGCGAAATAGCCCTTGCGGATGCCGTCCTGATGCTGCATGTACTTCTTGCTCCAGCGCCACAGACGGTCGAAGATGTCCTTCTCGCCAAACTGCACGGCTATCATCATGCCATACGACATGCCCTCGGTACGGGCGTCGTGGTTCTTGACGTCGGAGACATAGCCCATCGAGTCGCCTACCTCGAAATAGACCTTGTTGGGACCACGAAACACGTCGTCGAACACTTCAAGGAGCTTTGCATCAACTTCGCCTGCGTCGTAGCCCATCTCCTCAAAGAGGTTACGATACTGACCGGTCTCAAACGCGCCCTTCTTCCAAGGGGTGAGGGCCATTACTGGGATGGCGAGCATCATCAGGGATGCCAGAATGACAGATTTTTTCATTGCCTAATGATTGTTTTTATGTATGGGGTTATACCACTTCGTATCCGAACTTCTCGCAGAGTTCAAGACTCATCTCCTTGAGTTTGAACTTCTGGATCTTGCCTGAACCCGTAAGCGGGAACTGGTCGATGAAGAACACGTACTTGGGAATCTTGTAGCGGGCTATCTTGCCACGACAGAACAGCTGCACGTCCTCGGGCGTCATCTTGACACCCTCCTCGAGGATGATGAAGGCGCCCACGGCCTCACCGTATTTCTTCGAGGGCACTGCGGCCACCTGTACATCGCGGATGCCAGGCATGTGGTAGAGGAACTCCTCGATCTCGCGGGGATAGATGTTCTCACCACCACGGATAATCATATCCTTGATGCGGCCTGTAATCTTATAGAAGCCCTGCTCGTCCTTCACACCCAGGTCGCCTGAGTGCAGATAGCCGTTCTTGTCGATCACCTCAGCGGTGGCAGTAGGATTCTTGTAATAGCCCTTCATCACGTTGAAGCCCTTACAGCACATCTCACCCTGCACGCCAACGGGGCACTCCTCGCCCGTCTCGGGGTCGAGCACCTTCACATCGACAAAGGGATAGTCGCGCCCTACGGTGGTGCAGCGCTGCTCAAAGGTATCGTTCAGACAGGTCTGCGTCATACCGGGCGACGACTCCGTGAGGCCATACACGCTGGTGATGGTCATATACATCTTCTCGCTGACCTGCTTCATCAACTCCACAGGACAGAGTGAGCCAGCCATGATACCTGTGCGGAGACTGGTGAGGTCGAACATATTGAACATGGGGTGATTAAGCTCGGCGATGAACATGGTGGGCACACCATAGACGGCCGTACAGCGCTCTTTATGGATAGAGGCGAGCACCACCAGCGGATCGAACTTCTCGACCATCACCTCGGTACAGCCATGCGTCAGGCAGTTCATCGTGGCGAGCACCACGCCGAAGCAGTGGAACAGGGGCACGCAGACGCAAAGCTTATCGTCCTGCGTAAAGCCCATATTCTCGCCCGTAAAGTAACCGTCGTTGGCGATGCCATAGTGCGTCAGCATCACGCCCTTGGGGAAACCCGTGGTGCCAGAGGTGTATTGCATGTTGCACACGTCGTGGCAGGTCACCTTGCTCTTCATCTCGTTAAGCTGCTCGTCCTCGACGTTCTGGCCAAGGAGCAGGAGCTCGGCTGTGTTGAACATGCCGCGATACTTCTCCATACCGATGAACACCACGTTCTTCATGTGGGGGAAGCGCTCGCTGTTCAGGTGGCCACGCTCGCAGTTCTTCAGTTCGGGCAGCATGGTGTAGGTCATATCGACATAGTTACAGTCCCACGTACCGTCGGTGATACAGAGGGTGTGCATGTCGGAGTCCTTGCACAGATACTCGAGCTCGTTCTGCTTGTAGTTGGTATTCACAGTCACCAGCACGGCACCGATCTTAGCGGTGGCGTAGAGGAAGGTGAGCCAGTCGGGCACGTTCGTAGCCCAGATACCTACATTAGAGCCTCGCTCCACGCCAATGGCTATCAGACCCTTGGCGAGGTTATCGACGCGCTCGTTGAACTTGCTCCACGTAAAGCGCAGGTCGCGATCGCTATAGACGATATACTCCTTGTCGGGCGTGGTCTCAGCCCAATGCTCGAGCCACTGGCCGAGTGTGCGCTCGTGTAACTGATAGCCCTCTGAACCTGTCTCTGCAGGATATGTCCTGTCAGGCAACGGACGGCCTGCCATATCTAATCTAACATTGCTCATCTTCAATATTCAATATTCAATCCTCAATCAAAATGGAATATAGACGACTGCTAAGATCTTGGCACTCTTACCAGGTGCGCCATGCACATGGTGCTTCACGATAGAGTCGTAGAAGATGCTGTCGCCCTCTTTCAGGGTGTACTTCTCCTTGCCGTACTCGATCTCCACCTCTCCGTTCATCACGTAGATAAACTCCTCGCCCTCGTGGGCCGAGAGCTTGTAGTCGAGATTCTCCGTGGGATTGATGTCGATGATAAACGGCTCCATGTGGCGACCAGCCTTCTGCTGGGCCAGGGGGTGATACTCCATGTGCTTGCGGGCATCGGTGGCACCGTTGGAGAAACTGATGCTGCTGTCGCGCTCACGATCCTCGGCACGGGTAACCACAGGACCCAGCGAGTCGTTGTCGTCCATGAAAGTGCCCAGGCGCACACCCAGTGCGCGGGCTATCTTGATCAGCGGGCCCAGGGAGGGCAGGTTCTGATCGTTCTCGATACTGGTAATCTGCTCTACCGACAGACCACTGCTCTCTGCAATCTCCTCGACAGAGAGGTTCTTCGACTCGCGGATGCCTTTAATCTTGTGTCCTACGATTGTGTTGTTGTTAGACATACCTCTAATACTTATTTCTGCGTTGATGTTTTTTTATTTCTGCTCAATAATCTTGGCACCTTCCTTCAGAGCCTCCATGTTGAGGGGGATGAGGTCGTGATGGCGCTCGGGGAGGGTCTTCTTCAGAGCCTTCTCCACGCCCTTGTCGCTGACCACGGGGGCCACCTTCAGCAGACCGCCGAGGACGATCATATTGAACACCTTGCCGTTCTTCATCTCTGCAGCCTTGTCCATGGCGTTGATCTCGTAGATGGTGATGTCCTTACGCGTAGGCTTGTTGATGATACCAAAGCCGTCGTAGATCAGAATGCCGCCGGGCTTGATCTTCGGCTCGAACTTCTCGAGCGAAGGCTGGTTCAGCACCACAGCGATGTCGTACTTGCTGAGGATGGGTGAAGAGATACGCTCGTCGCTGACGATAACCGTCACGTTGGCCGTACCACCACGCTGCTCGGGACCGTAGGCAGGCATCCAAGTCACCTCTTTATCCTCCATCAGTCCACTATAGGCCAGAATCTTACCCATCGAGAGCACGCCCTGACCTCCAAAACCACTGATAATTATTTCCTTCTTCATATTAATATTGGTTTTGGGAGTTCAAGGAGTCAGGGAGTTCAAGGAGTTCAGGACATTACTTCATAGGGTGAGACATTTGTCTTGGACTCCTTGTCTCCTTGTCTCCTTGTCTCCTATTTCATTGTTGTATCCTTTAAATC
>CACXVS010000041.1 GCA_902771155.1 uncultured Prevotellaceae bacterium | reverse complement strand
AGTTCCTCGCTTGTTGTAGTGTTGTATGATCTCCTCATCGGTCATGTCCCAGTCGTTGGTCAATATACAGCGGTATGTGTACTCGCCGTCGAAGAGGTCAAGTTGCTCTCCCTTCTGCTTGCGCTGCCGCTGCACGACGAGGCGGCAATGCTTCACGTCCTCGAAACTCTCGAAGGGGTAAAAGCAACTGAAATAAATAGAAGTACAGAAGGTTTACTTAGGACGGAAAGATGGGCTGTTGTAGTATCGTTTAAAAATCCACAAATACAGGAATAGACATCACTGTAGAATATGGTTTCTAAATAATACCATTTTGTCAGTTATTTCCCAATACATGGATGATTTTATCGTTTATCTTTTAGAGTGATAACAAAGGGTTAACAAGAAATCGAGATTATTAGAATTTTCCCGTACTTTTTTGAGGTACGGGAATTTTTTTGTACCTTTGCAGCCCTTTTGAAAGGAGGATAACACATTTTAGTTAGTATTTATGTTAAATTTAAAGGTAAAAAGATTATGAATTTCAGTACGAAGATCAAGAAATTCTATGAGGGGATGCGTGTGTACGATTGTCTTCTGGAAGACGAGAAGGCCATTCATCTCCCTTTTGCGTTAAGCTTCACAGTGACCATTACCACCATTTTGGATCAGTTGAGGATGTTTCTATCAGATTTGGCTAATAATGTATGTCGGGAAATACCTGATATCGACTACGACATTATGACTGACGCCTTGAAGATTATGAGCAAGAAACTGAAAGTCGATATGGAGGCTTTGGGGAATATGACCATCAGGCAACTCTTGGAAGAACTCTTCGGGGCGCATTTAGACAAGACGCCCTCGGAGATGCACAACTTCATCTTTGATTCCGTCCGTCAGATGGCGGAGATGATCAAGCAGATCCATAAGGGTGTGAAGAATGCTGACCCTGCGCTGTTTGAGGATTATTTCATCAACCACATCCGCGACCACAATTGGACTGACGTGGAGAGAATCTACAAGAAGTGGAAGAGAAAGTTCACCAAGGTGACGATGGAGATGCTGGAGGAGAAACAGGAAGAGGTGATCAGGGAAGCCCTGGAGCGCGAGATTATGTGCCAAGCCGCAACCCCGTCGAAGATCAAGATGGAAAACGTGGATTACGATTATCACGTCAGACGGCTGGCCCATGATTTTGATGACAGCATCGACTATAAGGAGTCCTACACCAAGTTGATGCAGTATGCCACGCGGAAAGACGGCATGCTGATCCTCAATCTCAAGGAATACGGCAAATACATCTTTGATAATATCTGCGTCGTTTCAGAGGGCCAGAAGGTGGCGCTGTTTGAACTCTACATCGTGCTCAACCTGATTCATCAGGATATGGCGGAGCAGAATCCCGAGTTATGCAAACATCTGCCGAAGACGGGTGACGAGTCGCTGGAGGGCACTGAGTATTTCGCAGTTTTCATCCATCTGTATAAGGTGTTTGAGAAGCCTTGGTTCGCGAAGTGCCGTTCTGACAGGAAGTACGATCTGGAGTGGGTGAAGAAGTTCCTGGAAGACCTGATGAAGTCGGAGTGGCGCGATGAGATTTTGGCCGATTGGCGAAAGCCGAATATGAAAAAGAAGGTATTAGCCTTTATTTTGGCTGGTTTGAAATCGGCTGGGGTACTGAAAGGTTCTGGCTTATCCATTGCTTCTGCCGTTGTGCCGTTTGCTGATTTCGATGGAAAGAAAAACATACCCAAGGCATTTCACAGTTATTTCAGCGAGGGCCGAGAGAAGGGATATTATGAATGGATATGTGATTACGTGAAGCAGTAAAATAGGGCTGATTATTCAGTTTAAAATTCAGTTGGCGTTCAGTTGGGATGTCAGCTGATTTTTTTTTGTTTTTTTTATTTCCCCGATAAACAAAGGGTTTGCGGGCTGTTTTGGCGTTCAGTTGAAAGTTCAGTTGAGAAAATGATTTTCAACTGAATGAACTGAATTCTACCTTTGCACCGTCGAAAGAACAAAACGCCTGAAGACAGTGTTCGTTGAGGCTGCGCCTCGAAAAGCGGCTTCGCCTCAGCAAAGCCAGAAAGCGTGCTTTCGCTTTGCATTCGGCTCGCGCGCTCTTTGAAATAATGTACAAATAAACCCATATATAATTAAGGTATTATGGAAACTAAAATTTTAAAAGTGGTACGCCAAGGCGAGGCCTTCAGCGTACAATCGGCGAAAGCTGAAACGGGACAAGTTCAGAAGTGCAACATCGTGCTGCGCGAGCTGGGCGGTTCCAAGTTTGAAAACGAGTATGTGTGCGCCATGCTGGGCAATCTGGCGGCGTGCAGGTTCTACGAAGGTGACGTGGTGTTGGCCACGCTTCGTTTCTCTACCCACGAATATCAGGGGCAGACATTCCAAGAGATTCTTGCCACTGACATCGTAAAAGTTAATAAATAAGGTATTAACCCAGAGTTGAAAGACGAGCGGAGAAGTATCCGGATGAAATGAGCTCAAACAATCTTCGCTTTTCCAAGGCTCGTAAATTTCAACAAACAAATGTTAGAAGTTAGTATTTATCAAGAACAGACTATGACGTCGCTCGAAATTGCCGAGCTGACAGGTAAGCAACACAAAGACGTAATGAAGGCTATCAGAAAGATGGAGCCAGCGTGGGAAAAAGTGCAAGGGCGCAAATTTGCGCTCTTGTCCAGAACCTACCAGTTGCCGAATGGTGGAACGAAGGAAGTCCCTTGTTACGTCCTTACCAAGACCGAGTGTCTTTACATCGCTACTAAGTTTAACGATGAGGCGCGAGCAAGATTGGTATTGCGCTGGCAGGAGTTGGAACTTCAGGAGCAGGAGCGCAAACAGCAGCTGTGCCTCCCCAGCCCGAAGAAGATTCTGGCATTGGCCGACGAGATAGTGGGAGAGGGTTTGCGACTGGTGAACGAATCAGCCGAGGACACGCTGACGGCTACCCAGGTGGCCAAGACGTTCAACATGACGGTCAATGACTTCAACGCCGTGCTGCGCGACATGGGCATCCAGTATCGCCGAGGCGGGCACTGGAACATCAGCGACGACCTCGCCGACCGCAACTATGTGCGCCAGCGCACCTACGTCAGCTACTCGCTGAAAGGCAAGAAGAAGATAAATGTCTATATGACATGGACGATGGACGGCCTGCGATACCTTAATTCCAAACTCGGTTATCCTAATTTCTAAACGACCATGAGTGTATATACGATTTATCTGAAGGATGGGGCCAAGATGATGCGCCCCGTCCTTAACCGGGAGGACTATCTGGCCTTGCGAAACGGCGGTTACCAACAATCTTATCTCGAGCGGATACGCAAGGGCGAGGAGAACCTGAAGTTTGACCTTGTGCAGATGAACTACTCGTGCCTGCCTAACGAGGACGGCTCGCTGAAAGGTTCTGCCAAGATGAGTAACTCCGTTGGTATGGACATCGACCACATACCTGCCGCGGAAATGGAAAACGTGAAGCAGCGCGTGCTCAGCATGAAAGAGAAACTGGGTCTGCTGATGATGGAAGAGAGTGCACGGGGCGAGGGCTATCATCTGGTATTCAGGCGCAACCCCGCACTCACGCAGGTGGAAAACCTGAAATGGGCCAGCGGTGTGCTGGATGTGGAGTATGATAACAAGGCGAAGGATATCACCCGCGTGTTCTTTACCACGACCGAAGCAGAATTGGTTTATCTGGATGATGCGGTCTTCGATGCTACGCCGCTACAGTGCTACAGTTCGGAATGCGAAGAAGCCGAAGCGGTGTTGAGCGTTGCCCATGATCCTGAGGCTAAGTATAACGGGGTGTTGTTCACGGACATCATCACGAAGTACTGGGAACTGTTTAACGACGGGAAGATCCCCGTGGAGGGCGATCGCAATGCGCTGACGTTCGAGTTGGCCGTTACGATACGCAGTATCTGCGGCTACTCGTTGGAACGGATGATGCAGATCGTGCCGAACTACTGGGCTAAGAAGGAGGACACGCCCGAGGAGCGCAAGGCGGGTGAGGCCGAGTGGCGCAAGACCATTGAGAACGCGCTGAAGGAGCCACGCAAGGGGATGCCCTACAGGTTGAAGCAGGTGCTGCAGGCACTGAAATCGACGGCGGGCGTGAAGGCCTGCGGCGGTACGCTGACCACACCGCCACCGATGCCCAAGAAACTGCCTCCGCTCATCAAACTGCTCACGAGCAACGTGCCCTGGTTCTACAAGCCCGCTGTGGCCAACGCGGTGTTCCCTGCGCTGGGTGCTCATCTGCACGGGGTGAAGTTCCGCTATTGGGACAACGTGGATCACGAGGCCACCTTTATGAATGTGCTCGTCGGCCGCCAGTCGATCGGTAAGGGCTCGATCAAGAAGCCCATCGAGTACATCATGGAGGATATCCGCCAGCGCGATCAGCCCAACCGCCAGCGCGAGGCCGACTGGAAGCAGAAGAACCCAGGGAACAGACAGAAGAAGGATCCGCGGCCTACGGATATCTGCATCCAGATGCTGATCGACAACCTGACCGACGCGGTGTTTAACCAGCGCATTGTGGATGCCAACAACAACGGCGAGCGGTTTATCTACACCAGTGTCGATGAGATCGATGCGCTGAAGAAGGTGACGTCGAAAGGTTCGGCCGACGAGGTGGGGCTGCTGATCCGCAAGGCCTTCGACAATTCACTGGCTGGTCAGGAGCGCGTAGGTGCCGACTCGGTGTCGGGCATCGCCCCGCTGCGCTGGAACTTCAATGCCTCGACCACGCCGCCCATCGCCCGCAAGTTCTTCTATAAGATGGTGAACGACGGTACGGTGAGCCGACTGGATATCTCGACCATCATCCGGGCAGAAGATGACGAGGATGCCGACCCCATCTTGGGTATCTACGACCACAGGTTTGCCGCCGAGCTGAAACCCTATATCGACAGGCTCGAAGCTGCCAGCGGACTCATTGAGTGCCCTCAGGCCAAGAAGCTGGCGCTGGAGATGAAGCAGGAGAACCGCGACGCGGCGAAGCTCTTCGAAAGCGAGGCCTACAGAGTCTTTTCTTACCGCGCCAACGTGATTGCCTGGCTGAAGGGAATGGTGCTCTACGTGGCTCACGGCTATAAGTGGGACAAAACGATTGCCGATTTCGTGCGCTGGACAGAGCAGTACAACCTGTGGTGCAAGATGCTCTACTTCGGTCAGCAGTTGGAAAGGGAACTGCGCGAGGAGTTGGAGATTCAGCGCCAGTCGGGTCCTCAGAACCTGCTGGAACTGCTGCCCGACGAGTTTACCAAGGAGCAGTATTACCAGATGCGGAAGAGTCAGGGGCGTAGCGGTGACGGTGAATCCACACTTCGCACCTGGGCGAGCCGAAACTACATCGCCTTCGACGAGGTGAGCGGCCGCTACTGCAAGACCGAGGCGTATAAGCAGAAATATGGAGGAAAGATTTGATGAAAATCGAAAACAATCATGCTTGCTTCGTGGAGCTCTGGCTGAGGCTGGAGCGCACGAGGCGCCTCCTCGGATGTCAGTGTAAGCGGTTCTGCATCCGCAACGTGTTGAAGTCGTGGTTTGGTGGCGAGGCCAATGACCGTATGATCTGGGAGGTGTGTACGCAGAGTGAGCAGGAAGGTTGGAACGAACTGCCGCTGCCCTCGCTCTATCCGCACCAACATCGGGAGTTCCTGCGCGCCGTCGTAGCCGTTCGGCTGGGTATCGGTTTGCGCCATGTAAAGCTTAAAGACCTCGATGCTGCCTACAGCAAAGCTTTCCCGAAAAGTACATCCATTAATATTAACAAGAAAAGAAGAAAGAAAAATGAACGAAGTAACAATTAATAAAGATGCTAAGCTTTCCGGGCATTTTACGCTCGGAGAGCTCTGCAAGACGAGTGCGAAGACTGCGGATGGGAATATTCCTTCGCACGTACATATTGAGAACCTGAAGAACCTCTGCGAGAACTGGTTGGAGCCCCTCCGACAGGCTCAGGGCCCGATTATCATTAACTCAGGTTACCGCTCAGAGGCGGTGAATAAGGCCATTGGGGGCGTGAAGGGCTCGAACCACCTGACGGGATGCGCCGTGGATATTCACGTTACAGGCATGGAGCAGGCCATCCATTATGCCAGCATATTGCTTGATATCTCAGCCAAATACAAGCAAGAGTTTGATGAATTACTCATCGAGCGCAGCCGGAAGGGAACGTATTGGCTCCACTTCGCGGTGCGCCCGAAGGATAATCGACACAAAATAAGGTTTTTGCAGACTTAGAAGTTCTTGCGGACGCCTTGCCACTCGGGGAACTTCATCTTGAGGTATTCGTCGTCGAGGAAGAGGGCTGACTGGCCTACCTGGCCTTTCAGTTGCCAGTCGAGCCACTTCACGACGGCCTTGGCGTAGTTGCCGCCATGGCTCTCGTAGTAGGTGCCGCTATGGCCGTCTTTCGAGTTGAGCATCACCACGGGGATGTTGTCGGCAATGCGCTCGTAGTCTTTCTGGGCATTAGCATAGGCGATGTCGGCAGGGCCTCCAATCATGTAGAACATGGGGGTGTGGAGGTTCTTCAGCGACTCCTTCGTGGCGCCCATCATCTCCATGTCGCCGATACCGGTGTTGAGCATGACGCAGGTCTTGATGCGGGGATCGTAGGCGACACCCAGTACCTGGGCTCCTCCGCACGACTGACCCATAGCGGCCACATGGTCGAGGGCGAGGCAGTGGTAGTATTCTGAGCCCTGGGTGGCGTTCTGCTCGGTGAGCCAGTCGAGCACTTCGAGCAGCATCTTGGGATAGGTGCGGAAGGGCTGAAGCTCCTGCGTGCTCTTGGTGTTCTTAGGGTTCTTCTTGGCATTCTTCTTGGCCTGCTCTATCTGCTTGGCCTGGGCTTCCTGACGGGCCTTGATCTCCTCGGGTGTCAGGGGCAGGATCTTCTCGCCATTGGCCATGATGACCTCGCCCTTGGTCTCGGGATAGGCTGAGCGGAGCACACCGCGCCACTGGGCCATCACGTCTTCCTCGTCGTAGGGACCGATGGCTGCGGCTACGTAGCCGTAAGAGGCTACCTCGCTCAACAGCAGGCGCATCTCGACATTGTTGTTGAAGCAGGCGCCGTTGGCATAGACGATGACGGGCAGGGCTCCCTGCTTGGCCACCACCTCCTTCAGGTTCTGGGGGCGATACACCGTGAACCGGGGACAGGAGGCATCGCCCACCACCTCGGACTTGAACGGACCTGTGCCGCCTTCTTCCACTACTTGTCGCTGAGCGGTCTGGGCATTGGCGGCGCCCACGCTGGCAGCGACCATCATCACTGTTAAAAGGATTCTCTTTGTCTTCATACCTTATTATATTTAGATGTTAGAACTTGTAGTCAAGACCGACGCCAATGACGTGGTTGGTGCGGCTATAGGTCTCGATGCCGGTAAAGGGCGTGCCCTGGTATTTCTGGATGGGACCCTTCTCGTAGTCGCTGTAGAGCGAGCAGAAGTAGCTGACGTTGAGGCGCATCTTCTCGTTGATGTTCCAGGCGCCACCGAGGCCGAGGCTGTAGCTGTCGCAGGCAAACGAGGTGTTCTGCTGGTAACCGTCGGAGAGGCCGTAGTCGGTGCGCTGACCACCACAGCTGACGGTGAACTTCTCGTTGATGTCGTATTCTACACCTGCCAGGATCTCGTGGGTGCCGTGGGTGAGCTCTTTCTGGCGATTGCCATACATCACAGCATGCTTGTCGTCGAAGAAGTGATACTCGAGGGCGGCGCGCAACTGGGGGGTGAAGTTATAGCCCACAGCGACGGAGAGCAGTGAGGGCATGTCGTAACGCACCTCCTCGTCGGGCAGGAAGGCCTTGACCTTATGGGCCATATCCTCGCCAACGGCTTGGGAGAGGGCGGCGACGGTCTTGTCGTTGCCCATCTGCTCGGCCAGGGCTTTTACATCGGTGGGGCGCTCTTGTCCAATCTGGTAGATCGACAGCTCTTCGGTGTCGTTCTTGGTGTTGATCTTCGTGCGCAGTTCGTAGCGGGCACTGATGGTGAGGCGGTCGTCGTGGTAGGCGAAGCTGAAGAGGGGGGTGAAGCCCCAGGCGCGCTGTATGCAGTTGAGGCGCAGGTTGACGAGGTCGATGGAATTGGTTGCACTGGACGGACTAATAGCCTCGACGTAACCGCGGTTGTAGCCGTCGTAGTAGTTGGCTCGGATACCAAAGGCGGCAGAGAAGTTGTCGTTGATCTTACGGGTGATGTTGATCTGTCCGCCGTAGATGTACTGCTTGCCCTTGATGTTGGAGAGGTAGGCGTATTGATTGGGCATGATTCCGCCTTCAGCGAGTTTGGCACGGATGGGTACCTCGAACATGGGGATGCCCTCGTCGTACTCGACGAAACCGCCACTACCCACGATGCCGATCATCGTAGAGAGGGCCCACGATCCTTTCTTGTACGAGGCAAAGAGGGCGGGCACGATGGGTGCCGAGGCGACACCGTTGTACTTCTTGTCGAAGCTGGAGCCCAGATAATCTTTGGCCTCGATGTCACGATTCTGCCAGGGCTTCTGAAAGTTGAGCGAGAGCTGGAAGCCCTCGTGGGTCCAGGCAAGACCTGCGGGGTTAGAGAAGACTGCATCGATTTCAGTGGTAGCACCGCGTGCGAACATGCGGTCGAAAGCGATGTGATAGTTCGTGTTGGTCATCAGTCCTCCTGCTGAGGCCGAGATGACGGTCGAGGCCCAGAAGGCCGTAAGGAGTAATTTTTTAATCATAATGGTTAAGGGCTGGTTTATAAAGTCTTTTCTGTAAATCTCTCAAGTAGCCACTCCTTCTGCTCTGCGATGGTCATGTGGGAGTTGTCGAGCAGGATGGCGTCATCGGCCTTGCGCAGGGGTGACACCTCGCGGTGGGAGTCGAGATAGTCGCGCTCCTGTACGTTCTTCAGGATGTCGTCGTAGTCGGCAGGCATGCCCTTGGCCTTGAGCTCGTCGAAACGGCGTTGGGCCCGTACCTCGGCACTGGCTGTGACAAACACCTTGAGTTCGGCATCGGGGAAGACGGTGGTGCCGATATCGCGCCCATCCATCACCACGCCCTTGTCCTTGCCCATCCGCTGTTGCTGGGCCACCATGGCGGTACGTACGAAGGGTACGGCAGCGATGAGGCTGACATGGTTGGATACCTCGAGCGAGCGGATCTCGTCTTCTACACGATTGCCGTTGAGATAGGCATCGGGGCGCTCGGTCTCCTTGTTGAAACGGAATGTAATCTGAATGTCGGGCATGGCGGCCTCGAGCTCGGCGGTCTTCACGCTACCGTCGTCGTTGAAGAGTCCATGACGGAGGGCGTAGAGGGTCACTGAGCGGTACATGGCGCCCGTGTCAACATAGACGTAGCCCACCTCGCGGGCCAGATCCTTGGCCATGGTGCTCTTTCCGCAAGAGCTGTGGCCGTCGATGGCAATGGTAATTCGTTTCATAATGCGTAAGATATATTAATAATGATTGATGATGCACTGACGTGGTACTTGCCGTAAGCCACATGGAGTTTGAAGCGTTCGAGTGAGAGACCGGCTCCCAGCGAGAGACCGGCACCGTGGGAGGAGCTGCTCTCGCCCTCGCTGATCTTCATCTCACTGGCACGACGGAAGTTATAGCCTGCTGCGAGGTAGATGTTATAGCCTAACAGCACATCGGCACCCACAGCGAGATGACGGCCGAAGGCCTGGCTCCAGTCGTGGAGGCGCGAGAGCGTGGCTGAGAAGCGAAGGGGGGAGTGGCCAAGGCGCTTGGTGGCGCCCAACTGGAGGTCGAAGGGAATGCGCTCGAAGTCGTCGTCGTAGGCCTTGACCTGTCCACCGAGGTTGCGGGCTACGGCAGCGATGCTGAGGTCGAGGTCTTCGTTGAAGTAATCGACACCTAGGTCGATGCCAACGGCCAGAGAGCTATAGCCTGCGATATGTGAGGAAACGACCTTGGCGGTGACGCCTCCGCTGATCTGGTTGGTGAGGGCATAGGCAAAGGTACCTCCGAGGCCGATGTCGCGTGCAGAGAAGGTGCCGAGCTCCTGATGGTCGGCCGTGGTTTCCTTCATGGAACCATAGTCCATGTATTGGGCGGTGACGCCCCAGGTGCCACGATCGCCAGCGGCTTTCAGAAACGAGGCACTGGCCGTCTTCGCGCCCTGCATGTAGGTCATGAAGTTGAGGTTGATGGTCTTGTCGCTCACATCGTTGATGAGGGCGGGGTTGTGGAAGATGAGGGTGGCGTCGTCGTCGATGAGGGATATGTTCTCGCCTCCGAGCGCAGCCACATGGGCACTGACAGGCAGCCTCAGGAAGTTGTAGGCCGTCTGACTCTCCTGTGCGTCGGACAAGAGGGCCAAGAAGAGGAAAACAACTGCGAAAAAGCTTTTTCTCATCTCACTTCTTTTCTAAATTCGCTGCAAAGTTATAAAATTATTCTTAATTTCTTTTGCTTTTTACTTTTTAACCTTTTTACTTTTTTACCTTTTTATTACCTTTGCAATCAAATAACGTAATAATCGCGCTTTTATTATGGAATCGAGGAAAAGTCAGGAGGCAGATCTGGAAGGGCGCCAGGCGCAAAGGTTCCTGTTGGGACTGGTGGTGGCGCTGGCTATGCTGTTTGTTGCCCTGGAGTGGAACAGCTCTGACGCAGGCTGGACTTTCTTCGACAGTGATGAGGATCTGGAGGCAGAGATGGATCTGCAACCCCTGAAGCGCGATAAGGACGAAATACCGATGATGCTGCCACAGGAAAAGGTGGAGGAACTGCCTAAGTCGGAGGAACTGCATCTGGTGGATGAGGACGTGGAACTGCCTCAGGAACAGCCTGAACCTCAGGAACTGGAGAAGGCCGAGAAAGTAGAGGAGGAAGCGAAGCCCGAGGTGGTGGATATGTATAACGAGCCCGTGGATTTCAGGGTGGTGGAGGATCTGCCGCAGTTTCCTGGTGGTGCCGCTGAGTTTGTGAAGTGGCTCACAAAGAACCTGAAGTATCCTGAATCAGCCGCCAAACGGAAGGTGAAGGGGAAAGTGGTGGCCCAGTTTATCGTGAATAAGGACGGAAGCGTGAGCGACCTGGAACTGACTGAGAAACTCGACCCCACATGCGATGCGGAAGTGATGCGCGTGCTGAGGATGATGCCCAATTGGCAGGCGGGTATGATGAATGCCAAACCCTGCAGGACCAAGGTGTGTATTCCCATCGTGTTCAGGGACTTTTAGGAAATAAGACAACGAAATAATGTGGAAAAGAAATAATGAAAGAAATGTATCGAGCTGAGGAATTATTGAAGAAGGTGAACGAGGCGCTGGAGTCGATTGTCTATGATCGCAAGCCCTCTACTCTCTATGCCCCTATTCAGTATGTGCTGAGTCTGGGGGGCAAGCGCGTAAGGCCGGTGTTGATGCTCTTGGCCTATAACCTCTATAAGGACGATCCGGAGCGCATTATGACGCAGGCCATCGCTCTGGAGACTTATCACAACTTTACATTATTGCACGATGACTTGATGGACAATGCCGACATGCGGCGCGGACACGAGACAGTACACAGGAAATGGAACCCCAACCAAGCCATCCTCTCGGGCGACACGATGCTGCTTCAGGCTTTCCAGAGAATGGGACAGTGCGAGGCGGATAAGTTGCAGGCTGTGATAAACCTCTTTACGGAGACCACCCTGGAGATCGACGAGGGGCAGCAGCTGGACGTGGAGTTTGAGACGCGTAATGACGTGACGGAAGACGAGTATGTGGAGATGATCCGCCTGAAGACCAGTGTGCTGCTGGCTTGTGCCGTCAAGATTGGCGCTATCCTGGCTGGGGCCTCGAAGGAGGATCAGGACAACTTGTATATGTTTGGCGAGCAGATAGGTCTGGCCTTCCAACTGCAGGACGACCTGCTCGACGTGTATGGCGATCCGAAGGTGTTCGGCAAGAACATCGGAGGTGACATTACCTCGAACAAGAAGACCTATATGCTGATTAACGCTGTAAACAGGGCTAATCCCGCTCAGCGCGAGGAACTGACCAGGTGGATCGAGGCTGCTGAGTTTGACCGCGAGGAAAAGGTGAAGGCCGTGACAAGACTCTACGACGAGATAGGTATCAGGGAACTCTGCGAACAGAAGATGGAGGCCTGCTATGCCCTGGCTCAGGAATATATGGATAAGGTGAATGTCGCTGAGGAGCGCAAGGCGGAGTTGAAAGCCTATGCCGCAGCCATGATGAAAAGACAGTCATGATAGATACACACTGCCACTTGAATGGCGAAGAGTTTAAGGAGGATCTCGAAGCCGTCGTAACCAGAGCCAAGGAGGCTGGGGTGCAGGCTATTGGCATACCAGCCATCGATCTGAAATCAACCGTCGAGGCGTTTTTGCTCTGTGAAAAGTATCCCAACTTCTGCTATCCCATGTATGGTCTGCATCCAGAAGAGGTGAAGGAGAATTGGAAGGCAGAGTGTGCTGGCATCAGACTGGGTGTGTTGTCGTGTAATCCTGTGGCTATTGGTGAGGTAGGACTCGATTTCTACTGGAGTCGTGAGTTCGAGAAGGAACAAATGGAGGCATTTGAGGAACAAGTGAAGTGGGCCGTGGAGTATAAGTTGCCCTTGATGATTCACTGCAGGAAGGCACAAAATGAGTTGGTGACAATCTTGAAACGCTACAAAGACCAGCTCCATGGAGGTATCTTCCACTGCTTTACAGGTAATGCCCAGGAGGCGAAGGAACTGCTTCAGTTTGAGGGGTTTGCACTGGGCATAGGAGGTGTGCTGACGTTTAAAAAGTCGCATCTGCCCGAAGTGCTCGCAGAGCATGTGCCTCTGAACAGGATTGTGCTCGAGACCGATGCTCCCTATATGGCCCCTGTGCCAAAAAGAGGTGAGCGCAACGAACCTGCTTTCGTGGCTTATGTGATGAAACGACTGGCTGAAGTCTATGGCGTGAGCGAGCAGGAAGTGGAGAGGCAGACGAATGCAAACTGCGAAAAAATATTAAATATACGTGTGTAATCAGCGGAATGTGGGGTAAAAGCACTAACTTTGCAAACTGAATTTGCGATACTGCTCACGCCTGGCCATTCAAGCACGTTTGATGGCTTTCGCTTAATTGCAGCATTGCATCCGCTTAACTTAAAAGGAGAGGTGCTCGAGTGGTTGAAGAGGCACGCCTGGAAAGCGTGTAGCCGGCAAAACTGGCTCGCAGGTTCGAATCCTGTTCTCTCCGCAGGATGAACAGGTTCAAAGCTCCATAAGGAGTTTCCTGTTCTCTCCGCGAAAAGGATTCAAAGCGATTTAGGAAAGAGCTTTGAAAGTTTGTTTTCTCAAAAACAAAGTTTATGAAAAGACTGATTATTCTGTTCTCGATGATAGGCTTGCTCGCTATTCCGCAAGCCGTCGAATCGCAAACAAACTTAGTCAAGGACAGTGTGGCCATGGTGGACTCTTTGGCCAGTGCCGACTCTATAGTTGCTGACGCCATGCTGGTGGATGATGCCGATATCGAAGTTGAAGAGGCTGAAGGCGGACTGCACAAGCAGTTGAAGACTAAGTTTATTGATGGAAACGTGGGCTTTATGTCGTTGGTGGCCTTGGCACTGGTGTTGGGACTGGCCTTCTGTATTGAGCGTATCATCTATTTGACGCTGTCGGAGATTAAGGCCTACAAGTTGATGGACGACATTGAGAATAAGCTGAAGGAAGACGATGTGGAGGGAGCCAAACAGCTCTGCAAGAACACTCGGGGGCCAGTGGCCTCAGTCTGTTATCAGGGTCTGCTCCATATCAAACAGCCTATCGATGCCATTGAGCGCAGCATTGCCAATTACGGAGGTTTGCAGGCGGCCAATCTGGAGAAAGGCTGTTCGTGGATCAAACTCTTCATTGCCATGGCACCCTCACTGGGATTCCTGGGTACGGTCATCGGTATGGTGATGGCTTTCGACAAGATACAACAAGCAGGAGACATAGGCCCCACTATTGTGGCTCAGGGTATGAAGGTGGCACTGATAACCACCATCTTCGGTATCGTTGTCGCCCTGATACTGCAACTCTTCTATAGCTATATCCTCTCGAAGATTGAGCGACTGACGGCTCAGATGGAAGAGAGCGCCATCTCGCTGCTCGACATGATTACCGACTATAAACTGAGAAATAAGTAAATGAACAGTTTCGTATCTCCTGCTATCGCTGACATCGCCCTGTGGCTGATGTATGTAATGATTGTCGCTGCCTTGGGCGTGACTGCCTATAGCGTGTGGCATGGGATGCGCAACAGACGAAAGGGCGACGATATTATTAACGGTGTGCCTGCAGGCAGAATAGGCTGGTGCGTGGCCATCGCATTTGTTGTCTGCCTGATAGTAACCTTCCTATTTGGCTCATCCTCTCCCGTCGTTACCAATGGCACCCTCTTTACCGACGTGTTCTGGCTGAAGACGACGGATATGTTTATCTATACCTCAATCCTACTGATCATCGGATGTTTCGTAAGCGCTATCATAGGCAGATTCCGGAGCTGAACACAACATCGACGGCAGATATCTCGTTTATGCTGTTGATCTTCTTTCTGGTGACATCGTCGATGGACACAGAGAAGGGCTTGTTGCGCCAGATGGCTCCACCGCCCATGGAACAACAACAGCCTACAGATATCAACAAGGACCTCGTAGTGAAGGTGGAAATTGATGCAGAGAACCGTCTGACTTGTGATGGGAAGCAAGTCACTCTACAGGAACTTTCGGATGCTGTGGCAGCGATGATCAATGTCAACCGTACGGCGCATGTGGTGTCCGTTCAGGCTGATCGCGCTACGAGTTACGAGACTTATTTCCAAGTGCAGAACACTATCGTGAATACTTATATGACTTTCCGTGAGCGTTATGCACAGGAACACTATGGGAAGAGCTATCTGCGTTGTGCGGGTGATGAAAGGGCCGATATTAATGACTATTATCCCCAGCGCATCAGTGAACTGCCCATTGAGGAAGGAGGTGCAAAATGAGACCCATGCAAAGCATGTTTCGCAGGAAGCGGCAGAATGTGCCGTCGCTGAATATGGCTTCGATGCCCGACCTGATATTCACGGTATTGTTTTTCTTCATGATCGTCACCCACATGCGAAGCGACGAGGTGAAGGTGCGCTACCAAGTACCTCAGGGGGTGGAGATGAAGAAACTGGCCAACAAATCTTCTGTGGTAAACATCTATATAGGACGTGCAGGTAATGATTGGCATGTGCAGTTGAATGGTGACATCGTGAAGGTAGAGGATATCCCAGGGCGTATCGAACAACTCAAAGGAACCATGTCGCCAGAGAATCAGGAACACCTGACGGTTAGTCTGAGAGCAGACCGCAAGACGCCTATGGGACTGATTAGCGATGTGAAGCAGGCCCTGCAGAAGAGTTATGCCTTGCGCATTAATTATAGTGGAACAGAATTCAAACAAGACCATCATGAGTAAGATAGACCAATTAGACAGGCAGATTCTTCGCCTGATTGCCGAAGATGCACGTATTCCCTTTCTGGAGGTAGCACGACTTTGTAACGTCAGCGGTGCGGCTATACATCAGCGTATTCAGAAACTGACGGCTATGGGTGTGCTGAAGGGATCGCAGTTCGTGATCGACCCTGAGCGGATAGGCTACGAAACCTGTGCCTATATAGGACTGAATCTGAAGGACCCCAGCAGCTTCGACGCAGTGGTGGAGAAACTGAAGGAGATTCCCGAGGTGGTGGAGTGCCACTATACTACAGGTAATTTCGACATGTTTATCAAACTCTATGCTGTGAATAACCATCACTTGCTGACGATTATCCATGATAAGTTGCAGCCTTTAGGATTGGCCAGTAGTCAGACACTGATATCCTTTAATGCAGCTATCAACCGCCAACTGCCTATCGTGGATATGCTCTTCGGAGAGGAGGAAGAGGAGTAGTAAGCCTGAATAAAACACTTTGTAAGAAAATGACAACTTTTTGGTATAAATTGCATGGTTTATATCAAAAAAATGTCGTATCTTTGCAACCGAAAGTCATTTTAAACCGATACCTAAATATTTTATTAATCATATAATTAATCATTATGGCTTATCAAGAAGTAACAACGACGGGTTATGGAACCCGAGTAGGAAACTCATTTAAGGCAATAGGCAGTGGTTTCTTGCTGTTTATTGCAGGTACAGCACTCTTGTGGTGGAACGAAGGTCGTGCCGTGAAGACTGAAAAGATGCTCGACGAGGCAGGAAGTGCCTACGTAGAGATGGAGAATCCCAGCAAGAAGGATGCCTCTCTTGAGGGTGAACTGATCTGTGGTACCGCTCTGGCTACAACAGAGGATTCACTTTCCGACGCTCAGTTTGGCGTGGGTGCCAAGGCTATTGCTCTCAGGCGTACCGTGGAGTACTACCAGTGGGTAGAGCACGAGCAGTCGACGAGCGAAGATAAACTGGGTGGCAAGCAAGTCACAACGACAACCTACACCTATAGCAAGGAGTGGGTGAGGCGCCCAGTTGAGTCGGCTAGTTTTAAGGATCCTGCCTATCAGAACAAGAACATGGTGCTGACGACCTATGAGGATTTTGAACAGTATGCGGAGAATGTAACGTGGGGCGCCTATAAGTTGACGGAGAGCCTGATTCACAGCATCTCTTCTCGTGAGGGTATGGAACTGGCCATGGCAGAGGACCTGCTGAAGCAGTTGGACAAGAGCACTCAGACTGCCTACGAACGCTTCTATGGTGTGCAGAAGAACACTCAGCAGCCTACCCAGCAGCCTGCTCAGCCGCAGCCTGCCATTCCCGATTCAATAAGGGCTCTGCTCCCTGATTCTGTCAAGGCTGCACTCGACTCACTGCAGGCAGTGAACGACTCTATCAACAAGTCGATGGAGAATGCTGAGAACAAGAAGGATCTGCAATATATCCACCAGGCCAGCAATGTGCTGTATTTCGGACGTGTACCTGGATCTCCTGAGGTGGGTGACGTACGAGTGACCTTCGAGAAGGTGGTTCCTGCCAAGTGTACCATCATGGCCGTTGTCGATGGCGACAGCTTCAAACCTTACAAGGCTAAGAACGGCAAGCGCTTCCAGACCCTCGTGATGGGCAAGAAGAGTGGTGACGAGATTATCGATGCCGAGAAGGAGGCCAATAATATGTGGCTTTGGTTCTTGCGCATTGTTGGTATAATGATGGTAATCGGCGGATTGAAGGGTATCTTCGGATTCCTCACCACAATCCTCAAGGTGGTTCCCTTCCTTGCAGGTATCTTTGGCTGGGGTATCGGTGTGGTTTGCACCGTTGTGGGTATTGCCTGGTCGCTCATTGTCATCGCCATCGCATGGCTGTTCTATCGTCCGTTGCTGGGTATCAGTCTGCTGGTACTGGCTGGCTTCCTGATCTGGGTATTCGCCTTCAAGGGCAAGGATAAGCTGAAGGAACTGGCTTCAAAGGCAAAGAACAAGAACGGAGAGCCGGTGCCTGCTCCTTCTCAGACTCCTGAGAACGTATGATGAAAGTGATCCTGAGCATCATCCTTGTCAGTATTGGCGGATGTATCTATCTGCTACAGCGTACGACAGGACTTCTGATGTTCAGGATCATTGATTTTTTGGGATTGACGGATGTCGTTGCTTCCTGGCGTTCCTCCGTCATGCAATGGCCTGAGTTTATTGTCTTCAGTCTGCCAGGTGGATTGTGGTCTGCATCGTATGTACTATTGGCAGATGTTGTCTTTGCCAGACAATCTAAAGTGTTGAGACTGGCCTGGGGGGCTCTCATCCCTATGATAGGAGTGGTATCCGAACTCCTACAGGCCATGAGTCTCTGTCCTGGTACTGCCGATTGGCAGGATGCCTTATGTTATGGCATTCCGTATATTATTTATGTAATTTGGGTGATTTTTATAATATGAAGAGATTCGTTAATACTATTTGTGTTGCTTGTGCAGCAGTGTGGCTGGTAGGTTGTAAGACGCAGACAGTGGCAGAACAGTCTGTCATTGAGAAACACCAGCCCATCCAGATGATTCTGGATACAGATTTCGGTAGTTCTACCGATGACCTTTTTGCCTTGATGATGATTTATGACTACATGGAAGAGGGTCTTGTGGATCTGAAAGGTATCGTTGTTGACCGTGAGGGCGTGAAAAACGCCGAATTGGTAGATGTCTTTAATACCTATTACGGACATCCTGACATCCCCGTAGGCTTGGAGCGCAATGGCGTGAAGAACCCTCGTTGTTTTATCCCATATAATGGTGTCTGTGATCTGAAGGATGCTCATGGCGCCCCTCTCTTTAAGCGTTCGAAGGACATGGCCAATTGTCCTGAGGGCTATAAACTGTATCGCCAGTTGCTGAGCAAGGCTGAGGATAAATCTATCGTTATTGTGGCCATCGGTTTTGTGACGACAATTGCTGAATTGTTTGAATCAGGTCCTGACGAGTATTCTCAGTTGAGCGGTCTCGACTTGTTTGGTCAGAAGGTGAAGTCGGTGTATATCCAGTCTGGGCGTTTTGAGAGTGGCGACAGCCTGAGTGGCTACAATATGCGTGCAGCCTCAAAGCAGTCGGCTATCTTCTATGATAAGTTACCAAAGAATGTGGATCTGATTATGTCGCCCAGTAATATTGGTGACATGATGAACTATCTGCCTCAGGATGTGCTTGTCGATCTCTCTGCCACAGAGATGAACCCCATCAAGGCTGTTTATACCAATTATACCTGTGATACAGGTCAGCGTATGTGGGATACCAACTGCCTGGTGAATGCTGTGCAGGGCGATAAGGCTTATCATATGTCGCCTCGTGGATGGGTGAAGTTTGTGGATAAGGGTGAGGAGTCGTTGATGCTGTTTACCCCCGACCCCCAGGGAAATGCCCGTTACCAGTTGCCTGGTGACACCTATTTCGCTGAAGACAAGCTGATGGATATCCGCAAGCATAACCGCATCAACCGTTATCCGGCTCCCTTTACCATTGAGGCTCCTCAGCCCCAGTTGATAAATAAGGCTGCAGCAGAGTGGGTAAAGCCCCGTATGAACCAGTTGGTGGATAAATATATGGGTTCTGCAGGCAACACCCTCGATCCTGACGAAGTACGCATGTTGTTCCGTCCGTTGGGTTACTCAGGTCCTAATGCCCTGGATTATCAGGAGGCAGAACAACTGGTGGTCGATGCTATCTTCGAGCGTATGATCCAGAAAGCTCTGCGTTCAGGCAAGAACGACCTCGCTATTGTGACGGGTCCTCCTGCCAGTGGTAAGAGCACTGCTGTGCGCCAACTGAATCTGAAGAAGGCGGGCTTGGTCTATGATGCGTCTCTTACGGGTGGTAATCGTTTGGAGAGTGTCATTAAGAAGGCAAAGGCCCTGGGTATGGAAAAAATCACCATCGTACCCGTCTATAACGATGTGCTCACCAGTTACAAGAATTGTCTGAATCGAGGACGTACCACCTGGCGCTATACAGCTCTCGACTACCTTGTGAACTCTTATCGTGGCAACATCGGCCAGTTGGAACAGATCATCAAGAGCTGTCCTGATGTAGAGATCATACCTGTGGATTGCTCTAATAACCAAGGAGTTCATCGTGTGAGCATCGAGGATGCCCTGAAATGGAATTACAATGTTACTGACGAGGAGGTTCACCAGCTCTTCACTTGTCTGAAGGATGAACTCGATGCCGATAACATCGAGGCAAGTTCCATCCTCGCAGCATCGGGTGATATATTGTCGATCCAGACCTCTGACGAGACAAATAAAGCACTGGCCAAAGAGATTGACCAGAAAATACAGGATGTGTTGAAAGCCTTTAAGTTAAGGTAGGAAGATATGAAGAAACTGATCGTTATCGCCATCTGCGGTATTGTCATGATGGCAGGTTGTAAAGGCAAAAAAGCGCAGGGTGCGGAGTCGGAGAGTGACTCTGTCGTTGCTGATAGTGCAGAAATTGTTGAGCAGCAGGATACCACACCCCTGCCTATGTTCCTCTACTGCCTGGACAAGGACTACATGCAGATGGTGTACTGGTCAGATGTCGAAGAACCTAAGAAGGACAAAGACAACGCCGAGTACTTCGAGGATGTGCATCGTCCTTGGGTACTTCAGGAGGGGTTCCGTCGGAATGCGGCTCTCTATACGAAGATGTTGTGTGAGGATGGTAAAACCATCGATATCAAGTATATGGACGAACTCCTCAAGAATCCTGATGGTAAGGAGATGTATGTAGGCGAACTCCATAGTCGTGCTTCCATCCCGTCGCCAGGTCTGCGCTATGCCTTTGTCAATCCCAACGACCCTCAACTGAAGAAGACAGACTGGAAGGGTATGGACATTGTAGTGACTGAGGGCTATCTCCAGACACGAAAGCTGATGAAGTCGAAGATGCTCTCGCCCTTTGATAAGGAAAAGCCACTGCCCAAGGCTGTGGTGAGTCAACTGGAACAGGAGTATGGCATGAAGGTTGAGTCATCGACCTCTGTCTTGAGTTTCGACGATCGCTATACCTATGGAGTCATGCAGTTCAAGGGTGTCTATAAGACGGTGAAGGAGTATGGAAATGATCGCAAGGTTGCCCTGGCCCTTGAAGTGCTCATCGATGGCGACAAGGTCTATTCCTACCCCATGGAGGGCTATTATGACGATCAGTATGGTCCTACATGGAATGTTGACGACGATGGACAGTTTATCGCCAGCAACATTCCTGCAGCCTTCGAGGGTCCTAACGGTCCAGAACTCTGCTTCACTCATTGGGCTCCAGAGAGTTGTACGGTTGGCATATTCCTTATTCGCAACAACAAACTCGAACGCATAGAATATGAGTGCTATCACTCGATGATTGATGAGAATACGCCTCTATGGAAAAAAGACCTGGCCCAGATGCGAAAACTCTACTTGGAAGACGATTCCCACGAGAATAAATACTACAATCTGACGCGCTATAGGGCCATCGACATCGACGATGACGGCATTGAAGAGTTCTGGCTGCGCGACAAGGACGACAAGCATGGCGCACTCTTTACCCTGAAGGATGGTAAGGCCAACCTGATTGGTGTGGAGAATGAGCGCATGAAACCCTCATTCCGTCAGGTTCGTGACGGAAAGGGCTATGTGCTGATTGGTGGATCGGCAGGCGGACCTTCGTATTACACGGAGGTGTTCGAGATTAAGAATAGTCAGGTGGTGCGCTGTTATAAGTCATTGGAGATCTATGGTGAGATCGATGAGTGTAGTTTCGATGGCAAGAATGCCTCAAAGGAGGAAGGGGCGGCTTATATCAAGTCATTGCCTGAGGTTCGCGATCCGTATGTTTATTTTTTGAATATTGAAGAGTAATATAATGGTAAATATGAAAAAGGTATTTTTGGTGATAGTGGCACTTGTCTGCCTGACGATAGCAGATGCCCAGACCCGCATTTCCATCGACGATCTATATAGTGAATGGCAATTAAGGAATGTGCCTGCCTCTAAGAGCGGAGGTATTCTCGACCTCGTAGGTGCATTTAACCTTCAATATCCCACCTATAGCGGTAGCGAGTTCCTGAAAGATGTGGATCGCCCAGAGAGCGAGCGGCAGTGGATTATCACGCTCGACCGTCCCAATGGCTACGTCAGTTTTGCCGAGGGTAGCGACGATGCTTCGAGCGAGTCGATGCAGGCCTGTGTGTGGAAGCGTAGCAATGGTCATAAACTCTTTGCCATCGCGTTCGAGCAGCAATCCTCGAAAGTAAAGGCCTTTACGGCTTTCTACGACCTCGACCCTGCCACGGGCATCCTGAAGCCAGAGAAGAGTCTTGCCAAGCTTTTTATCCCCAACAAGCCCCAGGGTATCGTGCACGTCAGTCTGCCTCAGCATGGTAAGGACATGAAGATTACGGAGTATTATATCAATGCCATGTTTGCCATCACACATGTCTATCCCTGGGACGGCATGAAACCGGGGCGGGAGCGCGTCGAGATTGAGAATATCGACAAGATGTGGACTGAATATGAGAATCAGGCCATGATGGATGGCGAGAATCCTGTGACTCAGTATGCCATTATCGATATCGATGGTGATAATTCTCCTGAACTGATGCTACGCTCTGACAGTGAGGACTATCAGGCTGTCTTCGCTCTGTATGACGGAAAGTATGAGATGATTGCTGCCAAGGATTACAAGCGCTCTCTCAATTTCTATCCTCCCAAGGCTGTGGGCAGTTCTGGAGGCTGTGGTACAGGCTGCTTCTATATCGACTGGACTCTGCTCGAGAATAGTCGTCCGAAGCGCCATCTCGAGAACCAGCAGGAGTATAATTTCGAGAAAGACGAAATGGTGGACCATTATTCACTTGATGGTCGAGAGGTTGTCTATGCCCACGAGGGTAATCGCCTCGTAGAGTCCTTGGGAAAGCCCGTTGATATGTTTCCCGATTGGAGAAAGCTAAAGTAAGGATTAGTGAACCCGTCCCACTGGTTACTTCGACCTGGATTTTCGATAAGCCTTCATCTCGATGATGGTGGCTAAGCCTGTCTTTACGCGGAACTCCTGGCGTGCCAATCGCATCTGTTCCAGAAAGCGTTCACTGGTATGCATTCGTGCATAGGCGGCAGCTGCTGCCAGGCGACCGGCATCCACATCGCTTTGCCAATGGGCACCCACAATCACACGGCTTTCACCATACATCATGCCACGTGCCAGAATGGTATCGGCACGCTCTGGGTTGATCTCAGTGAGCAGTAGTGCAGAAGCCCAACCGAGGATGGTATGGCCGGAGGGATAAGAGAAATTTCTGCGAAGCTCTGGCTCGAATTCGGGTGTGGCCGTGGGCTCCTGAAAGCGTACGAACGGCCGCTTGCGCTTATAATAGAATTTTGGGAAACCGCTGATATTCTCGCAGGTGGCCTTTGCGTCACGAAGCAACTTCCATATCTCGGGCGTTTCGTCTTCTGAAATTTTCAGACCGAATGGCTCACTGAACTCCTGAGCAATACATTCGAGACTATAGACTGCATCACGAACGGCTATGTCTGCGCGCTCCTTGTTGTGGCGCATCTCCTTACCCCACATATATTGCATAATGTCGTATGTAAAAGCTGCTCCAGCAGTGTCGGGGGGAGCAGGGCACCACTTGAGCATGTTGGGCAACTCTCTAAATGAGAAATAGGGTTCAGGTTTACTTTGTGCTGAGGCACATACACTTGCCATCATCAGTGCAGCTATTGCCAAATACTTTTTCATAAGTTTTTTAAGTTATTGATGAATGATGTTATTTATCTGTTGCAAAAGTACGAATAATATCTGATAGGACAAAATAAAAACCCCGCTAACTGGCGGGATTTTTCATTATTTGTGCTCCAACATCCAACTTACTTGATGCTTCGCATCGAATGACCTTATGCTTTTTTGCTCACCATTGGTTGAATTTTCCGTTTCAAAGTTTGGTATGTACATTTCAAAGTTTGGTATGTACGTTTCAAACTTTGGTACGTACGTTTCAAACTTTGAAACGAAAAAATGCAGGCATAAAAAACTCTTTTGCTTTTGTGTCAGCAAAAGAGTCTTTGCATATATGGCGATGTTCTCGCTTAATCGCTCATTTGATGCTTCACATCGAGTTCGCTCGCGCTCGGCAGAGTTGGAGCAAGCTCCACTCTGCTCTCGCTTACTCGCTTACTTCCAAGGATTCTCGTAAGCAACGGCACCGTTC